>JAIUNL010000012.1 GCA_020161835.1 Bacteroidota bacterium
GTTATCTTGACGGAACAGAAGCTACCAACCTGGGTATCTATGAATTATATTCAAAAACACCTGGTCTGACTGATCTCGGAATCAAAAAAGTTGCAGATATAACTTTGCTTTCTTTTGATTACGGAACTGATGCTCTCACAACCCTTGCAGATATTCATGCTTCACGTGATGCTGAAGGCAAGTATGTATTTGTGAAATATCTTGACTGGGATCCGACCGATGCACCTGAAACTTCAACAGAAGTTTTTGTAAGTGGCCGTGCTATTTCCAGCGAAGCATTTGTTACTCCAATTGCTACAAACGATAACGATCTTGCAGTTCAGTATTTTTCACAAGCTGCACCCCGTGTTTCTGCTAAAGGCGCTGGAGATGTTGCCGGAACTGCTAAGTTCCAGATCCACTCTTCATGGGTTGAGTACGGCGGAACTCCTGCTGCAGGTACTGCCGCTGCAAACGTTTACTATAACGGACCAACTCTTGATGTTGCTGAATATACAGGCGGTTCAACTCCTACTGATGCTAAACTGACCTTCGTTGTCAACACAGCATTTGTTCAGGATACCCTTTCTGCAAACCACACTGTATCATTACGTGGTACTGCTTTTGGTGGTGACTGGTCCTATGACAAGTCAGTTAAGCTGTCACATGTAGCTGGTGATTACTGGCAAGGTGAAGTTATGTGGCCAATCGGAACAAGCAGTGGCGGCGGTTTCAAAGTCGTTACCTCTTCTCCAACTGGTACAGGCTGGGATCGTCATCAGATCGGTGCAGCTCAAATTACCGGTGATGATACCTACCTCATCTATACAACTGGTCTTCCTGAAACCTACATCGATCCGTTTACCGGTGCTTCAGTAACCCGTGCTGATGACTGGGATCCGCTTGAAATCGCTAAAAAAGGTGCTACAGATGTATATGCAGTTCACTTCCGTGTTAACATGCAAGGAGTAACCGCATTCAAACCTGAAAACCATACAGTAACTGTACGTGGTGGCTTTAATGGCTGGTCTGCTGCAGATACTTTGAAAGCTGAATCCCGCCATGATGATATCGGACAAACTCCTTACGAAGCAGAAAAATACTTCTTCAGCAAGACTGTTCTGATTCCTAAGGCATCTGCTGGTGTTCTGAAATACAAATTTGTATGGAGTGATGCTGGTGGAGTTTCCACTAACTGGGAAGATAAGATCAGTGACAGACCTTTCACTCTTGCTGCTGATACTACACTTGGTTGGGTTTGGTTCGACAACGTAGTTCCTCCAAAAGGAACTGGTGACAAACCTTTCAAAGTTTCCTTTACAGTTGACATGGAAAAAGCAATCAATACCAATGGTTTTGATAAATCAAAAGATACCCTTATTGCCCGTATCGGCTTTATGGGAACAGGATTTACGACTGTTGATGCCAAGCTGGAAACTCCGTTCGCAGGAACTGAATTTACTGGTGAAACAGGTTTGGATAGCTTGAAAACTGAATTTAACAGAGTTGTAATGTATCAATATTACAAGAAAAATGCTGACGGTGAATTTGAAGAATTCTATTTTGATAACTTCAATACCGCTGAAGGTGCTTCTGCTCCTAAATTCCGTAAACTGACTATTCCTGCTTCAGGAAATACTGTTTCTACAGAAGATATTCTGAACGATGCTGTTTCTACACACCGTCAGCCTTTCTTCAAAAATACAAGCAAACTTGGTGTTGCAACTACCTTCACTCTTGAAGTTAACCTGTTACCTGCTTACCTGCTCGTTGAACACCTCGGTGGTTCATTGAACGATATTCAGGGTGGTGCTTTAATCGTTGATGCTTCTAACATCAGAACTCTTGATCTGTATGTTAACGGTCCTGCAACTGGTAGCTGGGGTCCTTGGAATGCTGTAGGTCTTGGCGAAACCCGCAAAGCAACCTATAAAGGTCAGGGATTATATACCTGGACAGTTGATTATACCGCTGATGCTATCATCAGTCAGGAATTCAAATTGGGTATTGGTGGTGCTGATAACGAAGCTGGCTTCGGTAACAACCACATGGCCAACTTGTTCCCAACTGCAACCAATAATACATCTGTACAGTTTGGTGACATCCAACCATCCCGTTACAAAGTTGACGAAAACAACTACTGGAATTTTGCAACCCAAACCGGTTACAAAAACGGTCTTCCTTGGACTGCCCTCAGTGTTGATGGAAGCAAAGCTGCTACTTTCGCATTGTTGCAAAACTATCCGAACCCATTCAACCCATCTACAATGATTCCTTTCACTGTAGCTGCTGCTGGTAATGTAAACTTTGCTGTTTACAATATCATGGGTCAGGAAGTTTCTTCATTCTCATACACAGCTCACGCTGCTGGTCTGCATCAGGTTAATTTCAGTGCTGATAACTTAGCTACTGGAACTTATCTGGTTAAAATGACTGCCGGTTCCAACACGAAGACCATTAAAATGGTATTCATGAAGTAATCAGCTTCATTTGGATTATATCCGAAAAGGGTTGGCGTTACTGCCAACCCTTTTTTTTTCGTAAAACCGGAACTGGGTTTTTATGGTCAGATTCCTTCTGAATTTGCTGCTGCCTGCCTTCTTTTTTCTTTCCTGTTCGTCCCGTTCAGATCACACCATTACGATTTGGGCACATTTTGATCCTCCCGAAAAAAAACTCGTACAAAAACAAATTAATCAGTTTGCTGCGGAAAACCCTGATTGGGATTTCAAATTGATGACCTTTTCGGCGCAGGAAATAAAAACTCTTTACCCTCTTGCTGTTATTGGTGGAAGCGGACCTTCAATTTTGTACGGATCAACAACTGAAACCGGACAATTGTCTGAACTCAATGTTCTTGAACCGCTTGAGACCCTGTTTGATTCAACTTTTCTTGCTGGTTTTACAAACCTGTCACTGAATCCGGTTGAACCACTGAAAAATCAGACCACTGGTCAAATTCATTTGTATCAAGTTACAGATCAGATTGTTAATCAGGTTTTTATTTTATACAATAAAGAATTGATTTCAATGCCTGAAGATTCAGCCAACCACCCAAAACGATTTTCAATTTCCTATTTTAATGAAATTTATCTTTCAAAATCCGACAGTATCGATTACGATCTGGTTTGGGATTATAACAACCCAATTGTCTATTACCATTTTTTATCAGGGTTTGGTGGTCAGTTAATAGATCAGTATAATCAGCCCCAATTAGATTCTCCGGCTGCTGTTGCGATGCTAAGTTCACTCAGAGAATTAACTGAAAAGGGATTGAACCTTCCCTTAGAAAGTAACAATGAACAGGCACGTCTTTTATTTCGCCACCAAAAGGCGCCTATGCTTATTGACGGGCTTTTTAAAGTGAAGGAATTTGAAAATGCCGGATTGAAAATTGGTATTGCAAGAATTCCTGCTCTTGGTTCACGATCGGGGATGCCAAAACCCTTTGTTTCCGGCAACGGTTACTCAATAAATCCAGTTTTATCTGCCACACAAAAGAAGATGGCCTCGAAACTTATCACATACCTTTGCACGAAAAAAAATCAGCTTGAACGTGTCAGAATCAGTTTTAATTTGCCTTTGCGAACTGATGCGTTAACTGATTCTTCAGTTCAGAATAATCAGCTTTTCAAAAATTTACTAAGCCAGGTTTTGGATGGTACACCCCAACCTTCAACGCCTGAATCAAAACTGACTCTGCAGGTGTTGTCCTCAGGTTACCAGGAATTTTTAAAGGATAGAACCCTTTCCCCTGAAAAAGCAGCCAGGGAAATGCAGACTGAAGCGCTGAATCAAATCAGAAACATCAGAAAATGAAAAAACTAAACTATTCTCCTGGCAGGACTGAAAACGAAGCCTGGCGGTTTGTTGCCCCGGCTCTTCTTGTTACACTGGCTGTAATTCTGATACCGTTTTTGTACAACATTATCATCAGTTTTTCAGACATGAATCTCTCGACCTTTTATCGTTGGAAAATGCTGGGGTTCACCAATTATTTTGACATATTTTCCGATTCCTTTTTTTGGTATTTATTACTGAAAACCCTTCTCTGGACCAGTATTAATCTTGTTATTTTAGTAACTGCCGGTATATTGCTGGCTGTTCTGCTTAATGAAAAATTACCTGGAAGTGCATTTTTCAAAATTCTGTTCATTTTACCGTGGGCAGTTCCGCAATACCTGACGGCTCTGGTTTGGAAGGGAATTTTTAATTATGAAACAGGTCCGGTCAATTTATTTCTTGGAAAGCTGGGCATTGAACCTGTGATGTGGCTCGGAAGTGAGTGGGGAGCATTCTGGGCAACATTGGTGACCAATGTGTGGTTGGGTCTGCCGTTTTTTATTGTTGTCGTTCTGGCCGGACTTCAAACTATTCCACGAAATTTATATGAGGCGGCAGAACTTGATGGCGCCGGTTTCTGGTTTTTGTTCAGAAAAGTTACACTTCCACTGCTTAAACCGGTCTTGGTTCCTGCAATTATGCTTTCTGGTATCTGGACTTTCAATAATCTCAATGTAATTTGGTTGGTTACAGACGGTGGTTACCCCTCAGATCAAACTCATATTCTGGTAAGCTGGGTTTATAAAGCCGGACTAAGCTATTTCAGGATAGGCTATGCTGCAGCTTATGGAATCATCATTATGCTGGTTTTATTATTCTTTTCATGGCAATATATATACAAATCAAAAACACTTGAGAACGTCTTTGAGTAACGATAGATCGGTAAAAAAACAGAAAAGTATAAAAACAATAGGTATCTACCTGATACTTTTTCTATTCTCATTTTGGACTGTTTTCCCACTCTGGCATATTTTTAAATTATCAGTGGGGCAGGCCGATCTCAATTTTACTACTGATCTTAGTTTTTTCCCCTCTGCCTGGTCGTTAAAATCATACCGGAATATTTTCATTGAAGTTCCCTTTCTTCAGTGGATTGGGAATTCACTTCTGGTTTCATCAACTGTCACGTTAACCGGTTTGTCATTGGCTTCATTTGCAGGTTATGGATTCAGCCGGTTCAAATTCAAGTGGCGGAAAAGTCTTCTTTTTGGGATGATAGCAACTCAAATGTTTCCTGTTACTTTGATTTTGCTTCCACTTTTTGTTTTGCTGGTTAAACTAAATCTGAACGATACTTTTTTTGCATTATCTATCGGTTACTCAGCTCTGGTTTTGCCATTTTGTATCTGGCAAATGAAAACTTATTACGACACCGTACCACGTTCAATGGAAGAAGCTGCCTGGATTGATGGTTCATCACATTGGGTCACTTTTTACCGGATTGTATTGCCCCAGATAACCCCGGCTCTTGTTGTTGTGGGGCTTTTCAGTTTTATTTCGGCCTGGGGAGAAATCATGATGGCTTCGGTCATCATCCAGAATCCTGATTTATACACCTTACCACTTGGCTTGAAATCAATCCAAACCGGTTCACCTGATGATATCGGACTGTTTGCTGCCGGCTCAGTTATTGTTACAGTTCCGGTTGTCATCCTTTTCATTTTACTAAACCGGGTCTTGATTTCAGGGTTCACTCCAGGCGGTTTTTATTCTTTCAGAGTTTCAACAGGAAAAGACTAACACTTTATGCCAACCCAACCCAGATTAACAGATCTGATTCCACAACTTCCACTTAAATTGAAGGCAGCCAAAGTTGTTGAAGGGTACATTACCGGAATCCATTCTTCACCTTTCAGAGGATTTTCAGCCGAATTTGAACAATACCGAACCTACCAGCATGGAGATGATCTCAGATATTTTGACTGGAAGGTGTGGGCAAAGAATGAAAAAAAGGTCATCCGTCAATATTCTGAAGAGACCAATCTCAGGTGCTCCATTGTTCTGGATTGTTCTTCAAGTATGGGTTTCCCGGAAGAGCATCCTTCCAAATGGGAATTTGCCAGGGTTTTAGCAGCTAGTTTAATTCATCTTCTGATCAGGCAGCGTGATGCAGCCGGTTTGATTGCGGTTTCAGATGAAGTTGTCCTTCATCGAGTTCCACGGGGTGTTTCCTGGTATGAAAGTGATCTTTTTAACCAATTGGAAAAATTGTCTCAAAACTCAAAGACAAAGTTGAATACTGGGCTCGAACTGGCCGCCAGTATTCATTCACGTCGGGGGTTGGTCATTGTCATTTCTGATTTTATGCAGGATATGGATGAGTGGATGTCAGGTTTCAGATTACTATCCTCTCAGAAAAATGATATCATAGCCCTTCAGATCCTTCACGACCGGGAATTATCACTTAAAGCTGTTACAGACGTTTTACTTGAAGACAGCGAAACCGGTGATCGACTTGAAACCAATTTCCAGCAAATCAGGCAATCTTACTCAACTGCAGTTACCAAATGGCAATCTGATCTGACAACTTTTTTTAGAAATAACGGAATTCAATTCCTTTCTGCAAAAACAAGTGAACCTTTTGCGGTTGTATTAAAAGAAGTTCTGCAAAATCGGGCAGGGAAAAGATGAATTGGTGGTAGGTGATACGTGGTACGTGGTAGGCTATACGTGTGAATATCATTATTTGGAAATAAAACCAGGTTTTTTAAACATGAAACCGAAAATCAAAATTAATAACAGATCAAAGGAAGACAGATGAAAAAAATCACAATTCTGATGAACTTTTTATTAAGCCTTGTCCTGATGGCAGGATGTATGAAGGAGAAAAGAGAAATGATTACTCTGGATCTTGGCGGAACATGGAAATTTAAAATTTATTCAACCGGAACGGGTGAGCAGAAAAACTGGCATCTTCCTGAAACTGATCATTCGAAATGGGATTCAGTAAAGGTTCCTGAGAATTGGGATTCCTACGGAATTGAGACCTATGATGGAGTTGCCTGGTTCTGGCGGGAATTTACCCTTCCTGAAACCAAAGAAAAACTTGCCATTGTATTTGATGCGGTCGATGATGATGCGGTAGTTTTTATCAACGGGACAAAAATTGGAAGTCATGACGGATGGGGACGTAAATTTTATTTTGATATTTCATCTGTTGTAAAACCCGGCTTGAACACGATTGCAGTCAGAGTGAATGATATTGAAGGTCCCGGCGGCATCAATAAACCAGTTTTTATTCGTTCTTATGAAAATGATGCTGACCTGATGAAAGGTCCGCTTGCGGATTCATTGGCGCCAAAACCACCGGATTGGGCTAAAAATGCTGTTATTTACGAAATATTTGTACGGGATTTCAGCAAGGAAGGAACCTTTAAAGGTGTTGAAGCCGGATTGCCAAGATTAAAAGAACTGGGTGCTGATATTTTATGGCTGATGCCCATTCATGAAATCGGTTTACAAAAGAGAAAAGGAAAGTTTGGAAGTCCGTATTCAGTTAAGGATTATTACAGTATCAATAAAGATTTTGGCACTGCAGAAGACCTGAAATCTTTGGTGAATGCTGCTCATAAACTGAATATGAAGGTGATCATTGACATTGTGGTTAACCACACGAGCTGGGATTCGAAGTTGATTCTGGAACATCCTGAGTGGTTTTCTCAAGACTCAACCGGAAAAATATTACCTCCGGTAGCTGACTGGTGGGATGTCGCCGACTTGAATTATGATTTGCCGGAGGTGCAGAACTATATGACGACCATGCTTTCGTGGTGGATAAAAGAATATGATCTTGACGGATTCAGGTGTGATGTGGCCGAAATGGTTCCAAACAGTTTCTGGTCATCAGCAATCAGCGAAGTTCAAAAAATAAAACCAACTTTCTGGCTGGCAGAAGGGTCTACACCTGATCTTCACATGGCGGGTTTTCATGCAACTTATTCATGGACGGTTTATGATAAATTGCTACCCATTTTCACAGGAAAAGATTCAGCAGGTGTGATTTACAGAATGCTGAGTAATGAGAAACTTGAATATCCAAAGCAGGCTTTGCGACTCCGGTTCAGTGAAAATCATGACAAATATCCGCAGCAGACCGTTTTTGGAGAACGGGAAAGTCAGGTTGCTACGTTTTTAACCTGGATGCTTCCGGGAATACCCATGATTTATAATGGAATGGAAGTTGGGAACACAACCCGGCTCGATTTATTTGAAAAAATACCCGTAAACTGGGGAAATGAACCGTCACTTCATCCTTTTTCGGTCTTATACAAAAATCTGAAGTCCGTCAGAAAAGAATTTCCCTATCTTGAAACGGTACCCGTCGTTGGGATTCCCACAGGTGATACTCAGGTTTTATGTTTCAGCAGAAAAAATCCGTGGACCGATCAGAAAGTCATTGCAGTGATGAATTTTTCAAAAGAGCTGAAAACGATTCCGTTCAAAATAGCCGGGCCTGGCAGGTTAAACGGACTTACCGGTGATGGAAAGCAGTTAACGATTCCACCGTTTGGTTTTGATTATTTTGTAACAGAATGACGGAGTTATTTACACCATTCAGCCTTTCAGAATATCGTTCCTTTTTGAACTCATCCTGGGGAACTGAAATTTTGATTTTTGATGAGTTGGATTCTACCAGCAACCATCTGAAAAACCTGCCCGACTTTAATTCTGGCACCGTAATTCTGGCTGAGACCCAAACAGCCGGCAGAGGTCGTCTTGGCCGTAAATGGGCAGATGAAAAAGGTTCAAACCTGTTATTCAGCATCGGATGGAAAGTCCAGACAGGTTCTGTTTCAATTCCTTTAACGCCTCTGATCACAGCACTGGCAATCAGAGATGCCGTTCAGCCTCTGACCACAGACATGAAAATTAAATGGCCGAATGATTTGTTGCTTGACGGTAAGAAATCAGGGGGAATTCTGGTCGAAGCCCGGACGACAGGTGACCAGATGAATCTGATTATTGGCGTCGGGTTAAACATCAACCAGACTGAATTCCCATCCTGGCTCGATATTCCGGTCTCAAGTCTTCGCCTCCAGACAGGCAAAACCGTTTCGCGTGAATGGGTTCTTGCTTCGGTAATGAATAAATTGCAGGAGTATCTGACCCGACTCAGAATAAATAAGACCTCCGATTTGCTGGTTCGTTACCGTCAATGTTGTGACACCCTTGGCAAACAAATCAGTTTCAACTTAAAAGATGAATTTCATTCAGGACTTGCAGTTGATATTGCTCAGGATGGATCTTTGCGTATCAACGTAAACGGTGAAATACTCTCTTTTCAGGGGAATGAAATCTCGCATATCAGGAATCAATCATGAATTATTTACTTGCAATCGACATCGGAAACACAAACACAGTTGTTGGCGTCATGGATGAAGGACGGGTTCTCGTCAGCTGGCGGGTGACAACGGGCAATCTGCAGACAGAAGATGAACTGGGAATGCTGATTCTTTCGTTTCTGCAAAACTCGGGCTTCCCGATTCATGATATAAAATCGATTGGGATTTGCTCTGTTGTTCCTGATGTCACCATTATTTATCAGAACATTTCACGTAAATATTTCCACAAAGAACCGTTTACTATTGGGTCAAATTTGAATCTGGGAATCAAGATTTTATATGAGGATCCGAATGCCGTTGGTGCAGATCGTTTGGCAAATGTAATTGCAGCTTTTTCACGTTATGGCGGACCTGGAATTGTGATTGATTTTGGAACTGCGACTACTTTTGATGTTTATGATGAGTCATGTAACTATCTGGGTGGTGTGATCACGCCGGGGATTGAAACCAGTGCCATGGCACTTCACCGCCGTGCAGCCAAGTTGCCAAGAATTGAACTGACCTTACCTGATAAAGTAATTGCTACCAATACAACCGCCAGTATGCAGATTGGAATTTTGCTCGGAGCTTTGGCATCCATGGAAGGTATTATTTCAAAAATTGAAAATGAACTTGGTAAAAAGACCGTTCTCACCCTCACAGGCGGATTCGGGAAATTTGTACAGGAACATTCGTCACTTACTTTTAATCTTCGGCCCGATCTTGTTCTTGAAGGAATCTGGGAAGTCGGTATAAAAACAAAGTTGTTTTAATTCTAACTAAAAACCATGGATGAGCTTCGCAGAACTTCGTTAGCCGGATCCCCGACGGTGGTCGGGGCAGGCTAAGTCCGGGATGACATCTTTTTTCTTTTTTAATCAGATACCCCGTTGCTTGAAGCTGGGTTATTCATTTATAATTTTTTGAGGTATTTTTTGAGTTTATATCCAAATTGTCCGAAATGCAAATCTGAACATACTTACCACGATGGCATGATGCTGGTCTGCCCCGAATGCGGGAATGAATGGCCTGAAGCGGGAGAAAAAACAGAAGCCACCGAAACTGGTGGTGTCCGTGACTGTTTCGGGACGGTTTTAGCAACCGGCGATACCGTTTCGGTGATCAAAGATCTGAAGGTAAAAGGTTATGCTACTGCAATCAAAGCAGGGACAAAAGTTAAAAATATCAGGCTGACCGAAGGGGATCACCCGATAGATTGCAAAATTGAAGGATTTGGTGCCATGCAGTTGAAGGCCGAATTTGTCAAAAAGGTCTAATTTTAGGGCACCACTAAAAACCTTCTTATTTTCCTTATAATGGATGAGCTTCGCAGAACTGCGTTAACCCAATCAAGTTGAGGATGACATTGTTGAGGTTTTTAGGAGTGCCCTTTACTTTTCCACCCACTTCCAGCCGGTGAATTCGCCGGTTTCGATATTGAAAATGTCGGTGATTTCGAGTCCGTTGGTCAGATGAACGGTTGGGATTCCGGCGAGACGTGATCCTTTTACATTATTTGGGTTGTCATCAATAAAAATGACTTCGTCCGGTTTCAGATTCTGATCTGCGAGTACGTGTTCATAAATTGCAACGTCCGGTTTTCGCAAATGTACCTCAAATGAGTAATACATTTTATTAAAAAGAACCGAAAGATCCTTCAAACCAAATGTATCATGAACATACCGGTTGAAAAATTCAATGTGAATTGAGTTGGTGTTACTGAGTAAAAAAGTCGGATAAAAGGATTTTACTTTTTCAAGCAGGGGGATTCTTTCAGGCGGAATATCCTTGATCATAATGTTCCATGCATGATCAAACTCTGTATCTGAAACCCAATGGTTGAGTCTTTCTCTGATCTGGTTCCGAAATTCACTGTCTGCTATCAAACCCATTTCATATTGATCGAAAATATCCATTTGAGAGTGGAATGAAAAGTGATCTTTGAACTGGTCGAAACCGTACTCATGAAAGGTTTTCACCGTTTCGTTATAATCAATATTGACAATAACTCCACCGAGATCGAAAATAATTGCTTTCAGCATGAAAAATCCTGTTTTTAAGGGCACAAAACTAAGGAAACAATTCTTCAGAACCAATTGAAACGGTTTTGCTGAAAGGGAAGCAGCAGATGGATTTGGTCGTCAGGTTGAGTTTAAGTTGCCCTGCCCGTAACTTTAAGTCCTTTACTTTTAAAGCCATTATGAAAAAAATCTCTTTGTTGCTAGCTGTAAGTTTGCTGATGGTTCAGGGGTGTTCCTGGTTTGAACCTTCTATTACCATCGTTTTTACCCACAATACCAACGGATTTCTCGAAGATTGTGGTTGTTCCGGACATAAATATGGTGGACTTCACCGCCGGTCAGCAGTTTTTACAACGGTTGCCGAAAATGATCCGGAGGCGTTATATCTCGATGCAGGTGATGTGATTTCGACTTATTCCCGTTTTCCTTTGAAAGATCAGTATGTAACTGAAATCATGAAACGTCTCAGATACACCGCAATTGGTGTAGGTGATCAGGAGTTTGTGAACGGATTTCAGTTTTATGAGGATCATTTCAAAGGTTTACCCATGATCAGCAGCAACATGCCTGATGCGGGGAAATCGGGTGAAATCATCAAACGAAAAAATGTTCAGATTGCCATTATCAGTCTGCTGAATCCTGCTTTTACAACTTCACTTGCTGATTCCATTCAATTTTCACTGGATATCATTCCGCCAAAAATTGTTCTGAAGCAACTGATCGAAAAATTCAAACTTGAGAATATTCCGAATATCGTTTTGCTTTCACAACTTGGCCTTGAAAAAGACAAAGAACTTGCCGCTGAATTTCCGGAACTGTCTCTGATTATATCGGGGCATGATCAGGATCCGAAAGACTCCCTATGGGTTGTGAATGAAACGCCAATTGTTCAGGCCGGACCTGATGGTGAACGGGTTGGGATTCTGGAAGGGAAGTTTCTTTCAGGAAAATATGTGATCAAACAGTTTAACCGCATTTTGCTGGATTCGACGATTCTTGCAGATTCTCTGATTTATGCCAAAATCAGGAGGTATCATGCTGAAACTGATTCAACATTTGGTCAGGTTGAAACGAAAATCCTGCCGGATAATCCGTCAAAAACAGAATGTATGAGTTGTCATCAGGATGTATATGACCGGTGGCTGAAAACACCCCACGCACACGCATGGGAAACCCTGGTTCAGGCAGGAATTGAAAAAGATCCGGATTGTCAGCCGTGTCACTCGACAAATTATGGCGAAACAGTCGGATTCAGAGCCACAAATTTTACGATGAAATGGGCAACGGTAAACTGTCAGCAGTGTCACACCGCCCATGTTGAACCCGGTGCGAAAAAGTGTATCGTGACGGCATCAAAGAATACAGAAAAAGATTGTGCAACTTGCCACACGTCACACCGGAGTCCCAATTTTGATTATAAAACCTATCTGCAGAAGGTTCACTGAGGAGTTTTGAATGATTCAGTCCGCATTGAAAAAAGTAATTGAAGGTCACCATCTTACCCGCGAAGAATCGTATCAGGTGATGCATGATATTATGGATGGAAAGGCCTTGCCAACACAAATTGCCGGGTATCTCGTTGCCCTTCGGATGAAGGGTGAAGTTGTAGATGAAATTGTGGGTTCTGCCCAGGCGATGCGGGATTTTGCAACCATCGTCAAACCGGCTTCTTTGAACCTGACCGATACCTGCGGAACCGGTGGGGATGCATCTGGGACGTTCAATATTTCAACCGCAGCAGCTTTTGTTGCAGCGGCAGCCGGCGTTAAAGTTGCCAAACACGGGAATCGGGCAGTTTCCAGCCAATCAGGAAGTGCAGATGTTCTTCAGTCTTTGGGAATTAATATTTCATTGACGGCTGATCAGATGGCTTCGTGTGTTGATGAAGTCGGAATCGGATTTCTTTTCGCACAGACTTTGCATCCGGCCATGAAAAATGCAATCGGACCCCGTCGTGAACTGGCAGTCAGAACCATTTTTAATATGCTGGGTCCGCTCACAAATCCTGCAAAAGCTAAGCGTCAGGTAATCGGTGTATTTCATCCGGGACTGACCGAATTATTTGCTGAAGTTCTTAAGGAAATGGGTTCTGAACATGTTCTGGTTGTTCATGGCATTGGTGGCTACGATGAATATTCGGTCGTGGGCGCCACTCAGGTAACTGAACTGAAAAACGGAGATATCAGAACTTACCGGGTGAATCCGATCGAATTTGGGCTCCGTGAGCAAAAACATGAAGATTTGCTGGGTGGTACTCCTGAAGAAAACGCCAAAATTATTCTGGATATTTTTTCAGGAAAGGAAACCGGAGCACCCCGTGCTGTTGTTTCAGTCAATGCCGGTGCTGCAATTTATGTTAGCGGACTTGCAGAAACCCACTTTGCCGGTTATGAACTTGCTGAACAGGCAATTTCAGAAGGGAAAGCCTGGGAAATTCTGGAGAATTTGTCATCATTCACAAAAAAGTTTACAAGCTAAACAACCCGTCTTAAGAGGAAAAATGAATATCTACATCATTGATGCCATCCTTCCGGAAGAAATGTCGGAAGGTTTTCTTTCTCTGATTCCGTTTCAGCGGGCACGGGTCGGGCAATTAATGTCTGATCGGAAATTGCTTGGTTACAGTTTAGCTGCTGACCGTTCAAAATTATGGATTACCCTTTCTGCAGATTCCCGTGAAGAAGCCCGGGTAATTTTAAAAACCTTTCCCCTTTTTCCCTGGATGACCTGTACCATTCATGAACTTGCGTTCCATCATACCAGTCAGAGTTTGCTGCCGGAAATTTCGCAGAATTGAGGAATTAGTAGGTAGTAGGTAGTAGGTAGTAGGTAGTAGGTAGTAGGTAGTAGGTAGTAAAAATTAGATATGAAATTTAGAAACAACAATTCAAAATTTAAAATGCACAATTTATAATTTCCGTCGCAATTCTACTGCCTACTGTCTACTATATGCTAAACTTCCAGTCCCGCCTTTTTGTTATCTTTCCGTTAATTTCCACCCAGAGTTTCTGCCATTTGCCTTCCTTTCCTTAACTTTGAGGAAAATTTTCAGGAAAATCTTACTTTGCTTCCAATTTCAACCCTGATTCAAATGGCAAAATGGTTTGCTCCGGGACTCAAACTCGAGCAATCGGGTCCGTTTCTAGAGCTGGCCGCAAAATATGGTCAGCCGGCAGAATCGGCCATGCCGACTGAACTGCTGAGTCTTGGCCTGAAAATGTTTGCCCGCGGACTTTACACATCACTCATTTATCAAACCCGAACCAACTGGAAATGGCCTTACTGGCTTGAACGCCAATCCAATCCGAATGATCCTGCTTTTCAATCGATTGCACATCTGGTGATCAACCAAAACCGGGTTTTCAGAAACTGGACTTTACTGGGTCTGCCAGATCATGAATCCCGGCTGGTCGTTGACCCGGCAATGATGCTCACGCCGTTGAAAGATGGATATTCCATTGAATTCTGGATTCAGGAAGGAATTGAGTTATCTCCCATTTTCAAAGGGGAAGAAAATCCTGCAGATTTCGTCCATAACCGGTTTCCATTTTTGAGGCGTCAGGCTGAATTTGAAACGGGAATTACCATCCGCCAAAATATTTTTGTGAGTACGTTTTCTGGGTTGGATTTCGGGTTTACACGACTCAAAATCAGGAATACCTCACCAAAATCACAATCTGTTAAAATCTGGATGTCCATTCGACCTTACAATCCAGAAGGAATTGCACCGGTTCATCATTTAAAATTTAATCCTGATCAGAGAACCTGGTGGACAGAAAATGCTCCTGTTGCTGTTTTGCTGCAATCACCCGCCTCTGTGTTTTGCGGAAATGCAGAAGAAGGCGATGTCTGGCTGATGAACCGCCATAAAAAAAATGTAGAAGAAACCCGTTGTCCGGCCGGACTTGCTTCATCAGCATCAGTTTTTAACCTGACTATTGCACCGGGAGCCACAGAAAATCTGGATTTTTCGTTTCCGCTTAATCAGGATAAAGAGTTAAATACCCTGGACTGGAATGACAAGGCTTTTTTCAATTATGGAAGGGCAAAAAGCCGGTTTTATTACCGCTGGAACCGGAAGTGGGAAAGAAAACTGGATATCCAGATTCCTGATGAGGAATTAAACAGACTCACAGCATCCTGTCTGACCAATCAATCCATCTTTTGTCTTGGGAAAAGTCTTTCTCCCGGCTACCTTATTTATGATGATTTTTGGTTCCGTGATGCAGCCTTTTTAGGGCACATGCTTTTAAAATCGGGGCAATTTGAATCCGTCAGAGAAATCATCCGACATTTTCCTGATCATCAGAAAGGCGACGGATTTTTTCAGAGTCAGGAAGGGGAGTGGGATTCGAACGGACAGGTTTTGTGGCTCGTGAATCAGTACTGGAAATATACCCGGGATGAAAATTTGCTGCATGAACTTTATCCGTCGCTTGTTGCCGGTGCAAAATGGATCCAGAAAAAGCGAAACCAGAATTCCGATTCTGAAGTAAAGGGAATGCTTCCTGCCGGATTCAGTGCAGAACATTTTGGGGCAAACGATTACTATTTCTGGGATAATTTCTGGAGTCTTGCGGGACTGGAAGCTTTATCAGAACTGGCATACGATCTGAATTATAAGAATACAAAAACCTGGCTTGAACCAGAAAAAAACGCCTATCGGGAACGACTTTCCGATCTGGTCAGAAAATCGATGAAAACGAATGATGGCGTTTTGTCAGCGTCACCAAAACGTGGTTTTGATGGCGGTGCAATCGGAAATGTGGTCACCGCCTATCCGCTTCAACTTGAAGGATTTGAAGAACCCGCTTTTTCAACTTCAGAAAGATTACTGGCTGATTTTGGAATGAACGGGTTGTTTTACCATCCGGTAGCCCATACCGGAATCAATATTTACCTGACTTTGCAACTGCTTCATTGTCAGATTTATCAGCGCCGGACTGATTTCTGGGTTGATCTGGAGAAAATAGCAAAATTGGCAAGTCCGACCGGAACCTGGCCGGAGGCGCTTCATCCGCAATTATTGGGTGGTGTGATGGGTGAAGGTCATCACGGTTGGGCAAATGCAGAATGGGCTTCGATCATCCGGGATGCACTGGTTTGTGACTGGAACGGTGAACTTTGGGTAACGCCCGCTTTGAATCCGGTTTGGTTGGAAACCCCCGGTTACCTTAAAATAAAAGATACTGCAACACCTTTTGGGAAACTCTCGTTTGAGTTAATCTGGGATGAAAATCAGATTGTGCTGAACTGGAATCCTGACCTTCACTCGAAACCAAAAAAGATTTTCTGGTGGCTTCCTGAGAAGGATGAGGCGGTTGAGTTGGGAATGGAGAAAAGTAGTTACAAGTTACAAGTGGTAGGTGGTAAGTGAACAATTGCAGAAGCTCAATGGAATTCGTATTGGCAATATCAATATTGTAGGTCAATACCATTGTTCGCCGGTTAAAAGAGCAAACAATCTTTCATCCAGTCCTTGAAATTCTGAATTGAAAATGCTTTTCAACCACAGAAAATACAGAACACGCAGAAAAATTCATTTCAAACAGGGATATTTAGGATAGGAATTTAAAATCCTGCACATCCTTTAATCCTGCTAATCCTGATTCAGACAGGGGTTTAACTTGGTTCAAAGTCCTGATGACTACTTCTTGGTAAAACATTAGGCTCTCTCCCAACCTATCCCCCTTACTCCAACAATCCTTCCTCTTCACTTTCTTCCGGAACTGAAATTGTATCCTGAATGGCAGGCTGTAAAAATCCTGCTGCCGGACCTGTTAGTTTGAAAGCTGAGAAATTCAGGTTTCCAACTGAACCTTCCGGAATATGTTTATAGGCTTCCATTTTTCTGGCAATAAAGGTCATGGTTTCAAGAATGGATGGTTTCAATGTTTCGCCGTCAAACCGTTTGTAAAACCGTTTTGGTGACGGAACCAAAGCTGCCAGATACAAACTTTCCTCCAGCGTCAACTGAACCGGTTTCTTTTTGAAATAGAACGGTGCAGCCTCTCCAATTCCGTACACATCAGGTCCCCATTCAATCACATTGAAGTAGATTTCAAGCATTCTTTCCTTAGTTACCGGCCGGTTGTTTTCAAGCAGCCAGGTAATCATCAGTTCCTGAAATTTTCTTGCCAGCGTTTTTTTCCGGTTCAGGTAAACATTTTTAACAAACTGCATCGAAATGGTCGAAGCGCCACGACGGAATTTTTTCGATTTGATGTTTTCGATGAAAGCGCCCTGAAAAGCTTCTTCATTAAATCCACGATGAAACAAGAACGCACCATCTTCGTTGGTCAAAACGGCCTTTTTTAAATACTCCGGGATGGTTTCCCACTTTGTGAAAAATGGATTTGGCGGACCAACCAAAACTTCACGTTTCACTTCCATCCCGTCATAAACCGGCTGATAAAATACGGAATCCAGTTTTGCGAAGGAAACACCCGGCGAAATCAAACTGAAATGATCCTTCAGAACCTGACCTTTTAATTTTAAACTGTCAACCAGATTGAAATCAACATCAAGTGAAAGATCGTACCCCAGATTTCCCTTCCAGGAAAGTCCTTCAAGCGGACCTAAAAAGGCGGGAGGAAGCGCATTGACAAAAATCTTTGACCCGACCGGGGGAACAAATAAACGGGTGTAAATTTTCGGAAGTCCATCTGTTTCGGTGTACCGAAGAGTGTCTTCAATTTTAAACTGATTCAAACCCAGTTCAGTACTGATGGTCACTGTTGAACTTTCAGGGTTAAATAAAACCGAGGAATTTCCTCTGAGCGTATCAATTTTAACAGGTCCGGTTGCAAGTCCGTTATTTTCGGCAGTAAAATTCAGGTACAGTCCGGTAAACTCAAACTCGTCAGTGTTGTTTTTGTATACTGAAAAATAACCGGAATCTGAACTCAGGGTAAACGGACTTGTTGGCGTTACTGCAACAGAAACTTTGAATGGCTGCGGATACCAGAACACAAGAGAATCGGTGGAAAGTGTTCCGTTCAGGTGAAGAGAAGTGGTTGGGCCATGAACGGAAAGAGATAATTTTTCTGCATCAGATTTTAGATTCAGCGTATCCAAAATCAGAGAATCCTGTTCAAAAAGCACTTTCATAGAAAACCGGTTGATTTGAATGTCTGGAAAACTGCCGTCGAGCATCCTGTTCAGAAGCCACTGAGTTTGTTTGACGGTTTTGGGGAAGCTGACAATGGTGGTATCCGGGTTTTCTTCTGCAATTTTTGCTGCCTTTCTGCTGAAATTCCAGAGTCCGTTTTCATTTTTGTAAAGGGCAACTGAGGCAGAATCCAGAATTAAACTGGCCGGGATTTTGCTTCCGGTAAAAATCTGTTTCAAGCCAATACTGACTTCAAGGGTTTTGGCCGTAATCAGAGGTGCTTTGGTTGTGTCATTTCCGGATAAATACAATCCATCGAAATGAACAGTCAGAAAAGATACATCAAGGTTCTGATAAGATACTTTTCCGTTCCACCGGTCGGCTAACCGATTAAATTCCTTATCGATGAAATATTTTGCAATCGAATTCCAGGAAAAAACGAGAATCAAAAGTCCAATTCCCAAAACCGAACCAATCAGTATCAGCGCCTTTTTTAATCCGGACATCAGCAATCCTTTTTCGTTCAAAAATTAGTCTCACAAAAATACGGAACATTTCAGAAGGAATAAGTTTTTGCCGGGAATCTGAATAAGGTATTGTTTTGTTTGATATCTTTGGGTGGGAAAAAGCTGGACACTTCGACTCCGCTCAGTGACCAGCTTTTCCCATTCCCCATTTTTTAATAATCCGGGACTCGGAATTTTGTTAAATCAGGTCACTGAGCGGAGTCGAAGTGCCCTGATTTATTGTTAAAGGCAAAAAATTGCATTTGATTGCACAACCCATATTTACAAATACTTACCATCCCGAAAGGGTTCGGGATCTTCGCCTTGCTCGACCTATAACTTACCACTTATAACTTATAACTATTCCTATGACTGACTTCTGGAACGAACGATTTGGCGGCGACCACTTTTTTTACGGCACCGAACCGAATCAATTTTTAAAAGAACAGGCCGGCAACTTTTTACTGGGTGGCAAAATTCTGAGTTTGGGTGAAGGGGAAGGCCGTAATGCTGTTTTTCTCGCTGAACTTGGTTTAAAAGTTTCTGCCTCAGATACCTCTCATGCGGGCTTTCAAAAAATGCAAAAACTGGCTGATTCCCGGAATGTCCAGGTTTCAGAACGTCTTGAAAATGTGGTTTCGGGAAACTGGGACGATGAAACCTGGGACGGAATCCTCAATATTTTCTGCCACGTAACCTCAGAAGGACGAAAAACAATTGCAGAAAAAGCTGCAAAATCACTCAAACCCGGTGGGATTTTTCTCACTGAACAATTTTCGAAAGAACAATTGAATTATACTTCCGGCGGACCCAAAGACCCGGATATGCTGATTTCTTTGGAAGAGTTTGAACGTGATTTCTCAGACAATTTTGAAATCCTTCTGCTGGAAAAGAAAGTCATTTATCTGGATGAAGGCCATCACAAGGGTGACGGATCGGTTGTCCGTCTGATAGCCCGGAAAATCTGATGAAGAATCTTGTTTTGCTTGGATACGGATTTACCGGGGAAGCCATCCTGCCAGCTTTTTTAAAAGCAGGGTTTCAAGTGACCGTGACCAGCCGGAATCCGGAAAAATTGCCGGACCTGCCAGAGTCCGTCCAGAAAATAAAATTTGATCTTTTAAACAGGGAAACATGGACAAATTTACCCGGTCACTCTGAATTGATCTGGCTTTATCCTGCAGAACCTATTGATGCGGTCAATTCATTCCTTGGATTTGCTGAGCAACATCAAATTTCTTGCAGGATTGTCCTGGGAACCACGTCCTCCTTCCTCGCTCAAACCGGACAAATCGACGAAAAGTCTGAATTGGATTTTTCCCGTTCCCGGGTTCAGGGCGAAAAACTGCTATTCGATCATGGTGCAGTTTGGCTTCAGTGTTCAGGTCTTTGGGGCGGAGACCGTCAGCCGGTAAATTGGTTAAATAAAGGGCTGATTAAAAACGGGAATAAAACGCTGAATCTGATTCACCGGGATGATATTGCGGAACTTGCCGTTCAGATTCTGAAAAAAGATATCCGGAACGACATGTTCTGTCTTTCGGATGGAAAACCCTATCTCTGGAAAAACCTGTTGGAAGAATTTAAAAAATCAGGTCAAACTTCGGTTGATTCTTTACCGGATGGTCCGGAAGAAAACCGACAGATTTCAAATGCAAAAATTGCCGGTTTTATGGGTGAGGATTTTAGGTTCAGGAAATTGGTTTGAGGTTTCTAAAAAGGCATAGATCCCGGATCAAGTCCGGGATGACAACTGATTTTTCCAGTATTTGCCTTTAACCTTACGCCTTATGCCTTACGCCTCTTCCCCGTCCCCTGAAGTTAAAAATTCCAGCCTTCCACAACCACTTTTACCTCCTTCTGATCAACCAATCCACTTTTAAATGAGCAAGTCAGTATTCTGGATTCTCCCGGTGGAATTGAGATATAATTATCACTCCAGAAAACGGGTTTAATGATATTTCCCGAAAGATCAGTCAATTGACAGGCAGCAAAAAAAGCAACCGTTTTTCCTGAATTGGTGAGGGTGACTTTATAACTTCCAGTTTCTTTTCCCAGCAAAAATTGTGTTTTTACTGAAACCGTTGCAGGTAAAAGCGAATTCAGTCCGGTGAAGTCAGCATACGATTTGATTGGCGTGTGATACCAGGAAGACGCCCCAAAATCGTGATCATCCTGTTTTGCAGACAGACAATACTGATTTTCTGCAACAATTTTCCCGGTTTTATCTTTCAGTTCAAGAAACAGGAATTCATTCCGGGATATAGAATCCAGAATGGTGAGTTTCAGTGACGACCCTGATTCACAACTTCCTGAAAGTTCTTTGTTCAAAATCAGTTTGGAATTCAGTTCAAACCCACGGATGACGGCAGTCAACTTTCCTGAGTTTTGGGCAGAATTGTTGACCAGATAAATGCCGTTGTCTTTATAATTATAAACAAGTTGCAGCGGCTGGTTGGCTTGTTTGGCTGAATAATACGCTGCCGCCGGAATCAGATCATAATCGTAAAGCTGCCAGTAAAAGGATGGCCAGGCAGAATTCAGCATCCACTGAATCAGTCCGGTTGTTTTGGGTTGATTCACACGAAATGATTCAAACATGGGTTTCATGGTTTCCCACGTCAGAAACTGCGACCTTTTCACAAATTCATCGAAGGACTGACTTTCACCGAAACGGCCATTCAAAGCAGAGGTGAACAGACTCAGATTGTTGAAAACCTCAGATGGATTGCAGTGATAAGTCCACAACGAATCAACCGGCCAGCGGTTTGCTTCCGGAATCATTTTTTGGACGGATTGACGAACCGGCATCTGGACTCCCGGTCCGGTTTCCGTGTTAAACCCAAATGCACCACCATGTTCGGTATCCAAATACCAGTAATTGGGTCCGACAAAGTTATACGGACCTCTCATTTTCATTCCGGATGGACCACTGAGTTTACTCACACCGCCGCCGGCAGAAATCAAAAGAGGCCGGTCGTCATTTTTTTCCAGAAAGCGGATATAATTTTGCTCCAGTTCCGGAACCGGGATTTTATCACTGCCCGCCATCCAGACAAAAAGGGACGGGTGATTCCGGAGCCAGATGACCTGATCTTCGAAGTAGCGTGAAACCAGTTTTACATCTTCAGGTGAGGTAATGCCGCCGAATTCATCCGTACTGGCTTTCCCCAGGTAAGATTCCCATTCCCACTGACAACTCCATCCGACCATCAGCAAAATTCCGTACCGGTCGCACAGATCATACAGGTTTTCAGACGTTCCCCAAACGCCTTCCAACCGGATTGTGTTCAGGTGCATGTCTTTCACGTACTGAACCTGAGTTTCGTTTGATTCGGGCGTATCCCGAAGAAAAATATCATCAACCCAGCCACCACCACGGATCAAAACAGGTTTTCCGTTCAGTTTGAAGCCTTTGTGTCCGTCTTCATTGACGTAAGTTTCAATTGTCCGGATGCCAAATTTAATTGTATCCGCATCCTGAACTTGACTGTCAGACTCGAACTGCAACCCAAGTTCATAGAGCTCGGGAGTGCCAAGATCGTTGCACCACCACAATCGGGGATTTTGAATATGGAGGCTTTTGATCTGATCTGAGGTAAGTATGATTTTTCTGGTTTCGTTGGGAAGAAGCAAAACCGGGAAGGAAAAAGGTTGGTTTTCAATTATTCCGGTCAATTTACCTGAAACGAATTCTGATGAAAAATTCTGCAAAGTTGTTGAAACCGTCAGCCATGCCTCATCGAGTGTTTTCAGATTTACTTCCGACTGAACATGGGTTTTTGTCATCCGGACTTTACCGGAAGCGGTCAGATAAACAGGTCGCCAGATTCCCATATTTTGATCGGGCGGAATCGGATTCCAATCTACAAATCCGAGGGCAGGGTCACCGGGTTTCTGCTTGAAAACTTCAACCGCAAGATAATTTTCACCGGATTGAAGAATGGAAGTCACATCAAACTCAAACCGGCGGTAAACACCAAAAATTGAATCTTTTGATGCAAGCAGTTTTCCGTTCAGCCAGATAGATGCCCGGTAATTGAGTCCGTCAAAATGAAGAAAAACCGTTTGGCCGGCAGAAGGTTTCTGAATCTGAAAGGACGTTTTGTACCACCACCCACCATTAAACTGTGACCTGTCGACCTGTTTCAGTTTATCTCCGTAAAGTAAATCAGCCGGATAAACCTGATTTGACATCAGAACAGCCATGGCCGTTGACGGAACGGAAGTCGTGTACCAGCCCGATTCAGTAAATCCGGTAGAAGATAATGATTCTCCTGATCCGGTTGTTTTTGCTGACGACTGGACCTTCCAGTTATTTTGAAGCGGGATGGTTCCGGTTTTAAGCTGGGGTTGGGCAATTAAGTTAACAGGGAAAAAGGAAACGAAAAGCAAAGGAAAAAGGAAAAAAGTGCGGATCATTTGAACATCCCGAATAAATTTTATTTAAAAAGGGTAAAGTAAATCAGGGAAAACAGAAAAACAATTCAGACTAAAAAATCGGTTTATTTATTGGGTTGGTTTTGCTTATTCTTAATTATCACTTATATTTCACTTGTCTGATTCAAATGGCCATCCCGGAGTTTTTATGAAATTTACTCATTTCCTCCTTCTTCTTTTCACATTTTCCGGGAGTGTTTTTTCACAACCTGCCGGCCCTGAGTATAAAAAAGTTGGGATTCTTTCAAATGGCCGGATTTCCACAGTCTTCAACAATACTGGTGTAATTGGTCAGCCAGAAAATTGGGGACCAAGATTCTCATGGGGTCACCCAAATAATGGTTATGCGGGCAATCTTTCGATCATTGTTTCAGGAACTCTTCCCCTTCCAAAAACAACTGATTTTACGAATCCGGTTATTAAATCCCTGATTGAATCCAATAACGACTCCATTTTCCATTTTACTGTTATTTCTGATGTAGCCAGGCCACATTTTGAACCGTACTGGGACCAGGAATTCTGGAGCTTCCTGCCAAAGCCGGGATATGCAAAACTGGAACAACGATTTCCCGCACTTTCCACCAACTTAGATTCGTGGCCTTCCGGTTGGACAGACTTCCCCTGGTACAAGTCATCATTGAAAAATCAGTTCAATGAAACTTTTTTTGTCGTTTCTGATGAACGGAAAAATAAATTTAACCTGTCTCCCTTCAATTACAGTCCATCTCAACAAAATTCAGATTTGAAAGGCCTCGGGCTTGAAGTTAAAACCTGGTATTTGCTCGCTTCCCCTGAAGGATCTAAAACTCAACCCCATCAGAATGTGTTGTTTACCGTTCATGAAGTGAAAAATAACTCGGATGCAGAAATTAAAAACTTTGCCTTGTCCTGGCTGATCGGTGCATACATCGGACTGACAGGATCAGACGATTCTCCCTCAGAATATGACGATGACGCCTATGGGTATGATCAGGAAAATGGAATTTTTTATACCTGGGATTTTCAGGAGGAGCCAAAAAGAAATTCAGATTGGTTTGGAACTGATTTTGGATACTTAGGTTTCAAATTAATCAGTTCACCTGACAACAAAAACTGGCAATCGGTTTCAGAAATCATCCCAAGCAGTGCTATTTCACTGATAAACGATGAAAGCTTGTTCCGTCAACTTCGTGAAAATATTCCTCCTGTTGAAAATCCGGTTTCTGGACAGGATAGTGACGGACTTGCTACTTCGGGAGAGATTTCATTGAAGCCCGGTGAAACTGCCAGATACGTAACAGTTGCTGGTTTTGGGCGAAACAAAACAGATATGACTCGAAATCTTATCAATGCAAAATTGGGATGGGATTCGGGGTTTTCTGAAACCGGTGAATTTGTTTCCATTTCCAAACCAGGTCAGTTAGTTAACCGGTCAGGACAGAAATTAACCATTCAATCCAAACTGGATGCCGTTCAATCTTATTCGTTTCAGGTCATCAATAAAGAGGTTTCATTTTCTATTGAACAGACCTTTGACCTGTCAGCAAAAACGGTAGTTGACCTTGACTTTTCAATCCTTCCTGCAGGTGACTACCTGATTAAACTTACACCGGTATCAGGTGACGGTCCATATGATCAGATTTCAATTTCAATTCAGGATTCCTGGATCTCCTATCCGGTTGGCAGTTCTGAGGTTAATTTCAACAACATTGAAGTGCTTGCAAATCCTGATCTGATTAAACTTTCAGACCACTTTCAATTCCGCTTAAAATGGAATGGAACTGGCAAAGGAGCGTTTTGGGGAACCGTTTCTGCCGATCTTCTGGATGAAAATGGTTTACTGCTGAAAGAAAATGTCCCAAATGTACAAAGTATTAACGGGTTTCAAACCCTGGGCAGTGAGGGGTATTCTCTCAGAATCAATAATTTGTTAAGAATTGATACACCAAAATCCCTCAACTTTAAAGTATTTCCTGATTCATTAACCGTTCGCACAGACCGGTTTCGGTATCAGTTAAGCGGAGGCAACCGGACAAGAACGGAGGGGGATTCACTCATTGCGTTTCATTTAGTTCAGGGAGCGGGTCAGTCTGTTGCCTGGCCGTTTGGCGGGGTTAAGACGGCAATTACAACGTTTAAACTTCTGGATCCGGTAACCAGAACCTCAATTCCGTTTATTTTTGGTGACCGGAATAAAAACGGCGAACTCAATGAAGATGAGTACATGATTTTATTATATGTTGACCAGGATGTCGTTTCAGTTTCAGATTCCATTCACTGGGGAATTGATTCAACCCATTACCGTTTTGCAAACTATGTATATTTTACAAACAAAAATTTTGGAAATGGCGGGACAGTAGACTCTGCCAAAGTTGATTTTCTGAGAGTACCAAGAAATCCAATGCTCATTTCTGTTTCCGGTAAAAACTTCGAGCAAAAACCAGTCACGTTTAAAGTGTTTTATCCTTACCCAAATCCGTTCAATCCGGAAACTCAGATTCAATTCACTCCGGCGTCACTTACCGAACCTGTTGTTTTAAAAGTTTACTCCATCCTCGGACAACAGATTTATACGGATACTATGTTGCCAAATACCAGTTCACCCCTGTTTACCTGGAACGGCCGTCACCAGAATGGTTCAATAGCAGCAACGGGATTGTATTTATTTGAAGTGACTCAGGGATCAAACCGGGCAGTGAAAAAAGGAATTTTGCTGAAATAGAGGGGAGTAATGGTCAATTGTCAGAATCAGGATTTTCAGGATTGGAGGATTTTCGGGATGGGAATTTCAAATCCTGATATTTCTGCTTTTTCCATTGCATGAATGGATTTGATCCTGCTCATCCCATAATCCTGTATATCCTGATTCTGACAGGGGATTGATTGATTTTTTATTGGCATCTGCTTTTCCGTTGGTTGCCATCCTTGAACCGTAAGGGCGAAACATCTTTCGCCCCAACTACCACCCGTCTTCCACCTCACTTCCACAACGAAAGACTGACGATGGAGCTTTATACAAAGAACACAATAACCAAATCGAAAAAGTGGAAGAGACCCAACGTTGTTTACCCTGTACAACTTACAGCGGACCCAAGTGGAAAATATCACAAATTCAGCCCAACGGTGTTAATGAATGTCAATATATGTAATGGGGGGGGGGTATGGTATTGCAATTGGTGAAATATTCTGATAGTTTTGTTAAGTAAAAATTAAGACAATACCCAATCCCGAAAATTCCCATGAAAATTAAATTTATTCTCACTTTATTCCTTCCCATACTGTTATTTACCGGAATTTCCTGCAATTCACCTACCGAACCCAAAGATACCCCAGGACCTGATACGACGAGTCACAATTTTGTGTGGCGGGTTGATACGATCGGAACCTACCTCAGTCTGGTGCGTGATGTCGCCATTGTGGATGGAAACAACATTTGGGCTGTAGGCGAATTTTATAAAAAGCATTCAACGTTCGATTCAACCACGAAGGATCAATACAATGCTGCCCATTGGAATGGGGTTAGGTGGGAGTTGAAAAGGCTCCCTTTCGATTTTGGTACTTATTCGGAACCTTTTCCATTCGAAATTAATGCCGTTTTTGTTTTAAACAATTCGACTGTTTGGGGGGCAAGTGGCGCAACTCCAATTCGATTAGGAAATGAAAAATGGCAGGCTTATAGTATGGCCGGGATTTCGAATAATATTATAATAAAAATTTGGGGATTGGACGATACTCATATTTGGTTTGTTGGTAATAACGGTACAATTCTATTTTTCAACGGCACCACATTTACCAGAATTCCCTATGACGAGTCGGTGGATTTTATAGATGTCTGGGGAGATGAGACTGGGGTTGTGAGAGCAGTGGCAAACAATTTAAATACACCGAGTCCCGGAAACAGATCGGATATTGTTGAACTGACAACTACCGGAGTAAAAGTTCTCTGGTCAATCAACTTTCCTGACCGTACCAAGCCGGATCAACCTGACTATGTCTATTCGATCTGGTGGGATAAAACAGATGGGTTTTGGGTTGGAGCTGATGACGGAATTTTCCGGTTTCAGGGTGGTTCATCCAGAAAAGTATTCAGTTCACACGAGTACAACAATGGCATTGCCATTGAATTGTTCAGAATCAAAGGGAACAGTGAAAACGATTGGTTTGCCTTTGGAAATACCGGCCAAATTGCACACTACAACGGAAAATCCTTATGGCTTTACAGAGAAACAATGCAAACAGAACCATACGGTGAGTTCATGTCCTTACATGTAAAAGGAAATGTGGTTTGTGCCGGCGGTGAGCGGTTAGGGCGTTCATTTCCTGATGAGCAAAACGTTGGAATTGTTGCTATTGGCAGAAGATATTAAAAACCCCTGCTGCATACTGGGATGCAGCAGGGTCAATTACAGATCAAACCGCATTGTGCCCTGAGAAAGCTAGCGGGATGGTCTGGTTGATTATTTCTCCCAGGGATTCATACATAGGAGAAAAACCATGTTAAATATACGAATATTGACAATTGGATTCATAATAAGTTTACTGAGCATGTTTTCAATTGTTAATGCACAATCTGTTAACCGTACAGTCACACCGGTTTCAAATTATGGGAGCGGAGTTGAAAAGGACATGAAAAAGGGAAAATGGGTCAGTGATACCTTGTACTGGGGAAACCAACCAGTTTCTGAAATAGGAAATTGGAAAACTTCAGATTCAACCAAAGAAGTAGCTCGCAGTGTAATATATTTCAAATTAGATGAAATTCCAGACTACTCAGTGATTAAATCGGTCAAATTAACCTATTGGGGGTATCAAAGTGCACAAAAAACAAATATTGTTACACTTGATAAATATGATGGGTATGGCTTTACCTACAAAGATTGGTATACTAAAATCAAATCGGGCACAAAAACTGTTAAATCAGATACACCAAATGGAACAACGACATCTATTGTTTCAAATCAAATCGGGGAAGTGCTATTTGATCAGGTCAAACAGGCCTTTGCTAAAACCAATATTTTAGACCGCTGGGTCGCTTATGGTATTACTCTGAATAATGATGAAGACAGCCTTAATCGACACACCAATTTTTCAGTAGCACTTGAAGTGACTTATGAACCCCATTACCATGTCATAATTAAAAATTCATTTAATAAAGGGAAAGTTTATATTGATGATTATTCCGGGACAGGATATGTGGGTTACAGTTCGGGCATTGAAAAGGATTATATTGCTCAAAAATCAATTTCAGTAAAGGCAAATAACGACACAACTTTTGGAGGTGTTTCCTACGTTTTCAGCAGTTGGACCAATTCTGCGGGGGTTGTTTATAATAGCCGTATTTTTCCACTAACAGTGAACAAAAGTGAAACATGGACCGCCAATTTCGACCAAAGGGTTTCTGTTACTTTTAAAAACGAATATAATAGTCAAAACCTGACAGGTACAAAACTTATTGTCAATTCTGTTGACACCGTAAATTCAGGTGAGTCCAGACCACTAATTAAAGATTCAAATGATTCAGTTAAAACAAACAATGAGACATGGAATTCCGGCTCAATTAAGCAAAACAACTGGAATGATGTAAAAACAAGTTATAGGTTAAAAAAGACGTTTGTAGCAAATACAAACAACACACAACAAATTGCCAAATACAAAGAAATAAACCCGGCTACAGTTACTCTCTCATTGGATGGCATTTCGGTTACCGGTTCTGTTGAAGTTAAAGACCCCTGGTTAGTTGAAGCAAATGGTACCCAACCCGCAAACTGGAAACCTTACAACACTGGTTTCACACCAGCCACCATGCCAAATGGTGGGGTATTTTTAGGTGAAGGTGGCACTGATATAAATAATCCAATTTACCCTTTTTACTCAACCCGCATAACTTATTCCCAAACCACTCTTTCCGGAACGGATGCCTGGTTTAAGAACTGGTCGGGCCCTGCCGGAAGTGTTGCTTCACCCACTTCTCTTGAAACTGCAGTTATTTTTAAAAATGCAAACGATGTGATCAAAGCCAATTACAAAGGCCACCTCCGTACGGGTGCACCTGAACTTGGCGACCCAATCAATCAGAGACGATTGGTTTATGACGGCTATTATCAGTTGATGGTGTATGAATCCATGGGAGAAATCTGGGCAACATGGTATAATGGTACAACCTGGAGAGCAGAAGTTCGGTTAAGTAACGGTAACGGAAATGCAAAAAATGTAAGTCTTAGCAATATCTATAACAGTTACTACGATAATCGTGCAGTTGCAACCTGGATTGAAGGCGGCAATGTCATTGTTCAACCACTGGAATGGAGCAATACGTTCACTGAACTCCGGTTGACCTGGAATGATACTCCCGGTTCACCTTCCCGTGATTTTACCACATTGGCTGTTGCCGGTGCGCCAAGATCAGATAGCCGCCCGGTTTCTAACCTGACCATGGCAGCAAATGGTGATATTCAGATCTGGTATGCATTTGAAAAAAACAATAGCGGCATTACTTCCGGTCTTGTGGATCTTGTGAACTCGACCGGTAATTATTCCTTTAGCACTGCAACTTTTCATTCTTTTGGTTTTTTAGGCTACTCAACGCAGGTTTCAACCCATACATCAGATCAGTATCCTGTTCTGATCAACCAACCTGCTGCCTTTGGATATCCAGAGAAAAAAGCCATTTATTTTCTTGCCGGCGGTTATGCTTCGGGAAGGAGAATAGCGGAATATAACCGTAGCACTGATGCAACAACTGTATTTCCCGTCAATAATAATGAATATACCTTTTCAAGTCTTGCTGGTGGTGTAAACCCAACCAGTGCAAATTATGTTATCACGGCAACTGCATTGATTAATTCTGTGAACAGTACTGAAATCTACACAAAAAGTACTTACATGACCGGATTGCCAACGCTGAATAAGATTTACACCAATGCCTCAAAACCGGCAATCATGGTACAGAATACTTCTGCCTTTGGGTCACCGGTTTATGAAGTCAATTTCCAACAGGGAACCAACTGGTATAAAGCAACCGGAGGTGCAAGTTTGACCCTGATCGGATCAAATACTTCAGGTATTTTCGCCCGTGAGCAGGTTGGCGCCAATGATCGGAAATCTGTGTTTGTTAAAACAAATGCCTCGCCAGCTTCTTTGGTCTTATATTCCGGTTCCGGTGTACTCAACAAAGGCGAATCGGTTCTTTATGCAGACGTCCGTTCTGTCAGAAATTACACTACTCTGAACGGTCAGTCCAAAACGGTCATTCTTGATTTTGCCGGTGCTTTGGTTGAACCTGTTGACTCTCTCGAAAACGGTTCCTCGATCTGTGCGGTAAAACTGGTTTCACCTGATCAGAATACCATCATCGTCCGTCAGCCGGATTCGATCAAAACGGCGCTGGCCATTGATCTGATCAGAAATGGTGTTTCGGTACGGTCATATTCTGCTTCTTTGTGGGATGAACTCAGCATCAACAGCTTCGAAGACGTTCAGGATGGTGATGTGCTGGTGTTCAGACTGGGATTCCCGGTTGCTTCTTCCTGGGGTTATGAAATTTATGATTTCAACGGAACCAGTCTGAGCAAACCAGATGAAGAAACTGCAGATGCCGTCAAGCTGAAAAAACTCGAGAATGGCGTTGCTGTCTATCCGAATCCGTTCAATCCGAACACCAGCATTTCAGTTTCCCTTGAGACACCCGCAAGTGTTAAGGTGATGGTGTTCAATATTCTGGGGCAACTGGTTTCCGATTTTGGGAAAGCAGATCTGGGTGCAGGGGTTCACAATTATGCATTTGACGGGAAAACCCTGGCCTCAGGAACGTATTTCTACCGGGTAGAGATCGGTGAAAAGGTCAAAACCGGTAAATTACAATTGCTGAAATGAGGATTCTACCGCCGAGGCGCAGGGAACGCTGAGCGGAGGGAATTCTTTTAAAAATTGGATTTTTGTAGAGACGTCCCACTGGGGCGTCTCTGCATTTTATGAAATTCGATTTTTGTAGGGGCGACCGGCTGGTCGCCCTTTTGTATTCAACAACCTTTTCTACCACAGAAAACACAGAATAAACGGAAAAAAGAATTGGAATTTCATTTACCATCCCGAAAGTGTTTCCAAGTTTCACCGGATCCGCGGTTCGGAACCGAACCTTGGACGGGATCTTCGCTTCGCTCGATTTACCCTTTTACCTTAGACTTTCTCACTTTTCTGTTTTTTCTGTACTTTCTGCGGTTAAAAATCTCCCGTGTTATTTTGTATTTAACAGCCTTTCTCGTACCACGTAAAACGTACAAAACACCAACTAAAGATGGGCACTTCGACTCCGCTCAGTGTCCATCTTTTTCCCCCTTTTCAAAAAAATAATTCACCTACTCTTGACAACATACTAATATAGTAGTATTATTGTTATAGTTGCTGATTTGCCAGAGGTTTTATGAAGCAGAAGCGGTCCGTCTCCGGTTTAGGAGAAACTGAAATGGAAATTATGAACCACCTGTGGGATCTTGGATCCGGAACGGTGGCCGATGTTCATTCCCGGATAAATGGGTACCGGAAGGTCGCCTACACCACTATTATGACAGTTTTAAAAAAACTGGCTGATAAAAATATGCTCCGCATTGAAAAAGAAGGCCTGACTTACCGGTATTTTCCGGTCCGGTCTGAAGCGGAAGTAAAAGGCGAGCTTGCCGACTCCTTCGTCTCGAGTGTTTTCCAGAATTCACCGGTTCAACTGGTGCAAACGCTGGTGAAAAAAGAAAAATTGACCCTATCCGAAATTGAAGAAATTAAAAAACTTATTGAGAATCTCTGATGAACGGATTCCAACTTATAGACCCGGGTCTTTCATTATTTGAAAACCTGTTTTTACCCACACTTGCCTGGTCAGTCGTTGTTGGGTTTGTTTTTCTTTTCATTCACTTTTTATTTGCTGAAAATCCCAGATTTCAGACTCAGATCCGTATTTTACTGCTCTGGACGTTACCTGCGGCCATTTTTATCAATTTTATTCTGAACACGCAGTTTGTTCAGTCAAAACCCGATTTTATTGTCATTCCCGATAACATTTTAATATTAAGTCCTGACACCAGTGAACCCGTTCCGGCAGAAATCTCTGAACCTTCTCCGGATATTTTCGAACAAATCAAGGCAATCACCGGCTGGATATCCGGACTGACTATTCTGATCGGATTTTCTTATTTCACCGGATATCTATTGCTTTTTCACCGCCTGGCGAGATATCATCAGTACCTGATTTTAATCCCTGAAAATGAAGTTATTAAACTGATACTGCTTGAAAATGATTTAAATTCCAAAGTTACAGTTTATCAATCCAACGGATTTGTGACTCCGTTTACCTTTGGGTTTTCACATCCCAAAATTATTATCCCCGAAAAATATTGTTCAGATCCTGTTCAGTTTCAGTTGATACTCCGTCATGAGGTTTCTCACATCCGGAATCACGATTACCTGAAACAAATGGGAGAACAAGCGCTCAAGTTTCTTTTCTTCTGGAATCCGCTTCTGCATCTGTTAACCCGGCAAATCAGCAACTACCGGGAAATGGCGTGCGATGTTCAGGTTCTGACTGTTTGTCCTGACTGGAAAAAGGAGTACGCAACCCTGCTGCTCACTCACCTTTCAGAACCGGCAGCCTCAACCGGAGTGGCGGCAGCTATGTCTCACTCAACTGAGAATCTAAAGGAAAGGATATCTAAAATGAAAACGTATCAGGCAGTAAAGGAAAATAAAATCGCCACCGGAGTTTTGGCGGGAGTTTTAACAGTTTTTTCAATCACATTCATCCTGCTGGTTTCAAATGCCAGACTGGAAGCTGTGGAAAAGAGAACAGCTGGTCAGGAACTAACTTCAGAACCGGATTCACTCAACAAAGACTACCCGGAATTGGTTGGGGGAATGGAGAGTATTTCTGAGTTGATGAAAAACCTGAAATACCCCGAATTGGCTAGAAATCAGGGAAAAGAAGGCACCATTTTGCTCAGCCTGAAAATCTCAGCAACCGGGGAAATCGAAGATATATTGGTCATTAAATCAACCGGTTCAACTGCCCTGGATGCTCAGGCAGTTGTTGCGGCTCAGGATTTGAAATTCAAACCGGCGTTAAAAGACGGAAAAGGCAAAGCTTCTGAAATCACCTTCCCAATCAAGTTTAAACTTCAGAACGAAAAAATAGAAGGTAATAGTGAAGAAAATGCTTCAGTTCCGGAAAATGCCCCTGCAGAGTTGTTTTTTAAAGGTTCAAGTAAAGGAAAATTGACAAAGTTGGAAATTCCTCTTGAAACTGGCAGTTTTAATGGAAAAGAAGGGTTGGTTGTAGTTAATGTTTATGTTTCTGAAGCAGGAGTACCTGAAAAGGCAGAAATCAAACGTTCATCCGGGTATAAAGACCTTGATGAATACGCCAGAACATCCGCTTTAGGATTGGACTTCAAACCGGCAAGGCGCAATGGAAAATCAGTTACAGGGGAAGTTGAAATTCCAATCGATCTGAAGCAAATTAAGCCGGGTGGTCAACTTTTAGGTGATAATTCCAACGAATCATCTTTAAATTCAGGACCCCAGATTAAAGGCGGATTCGGTGAATTGATGAAAAATCTGGTTTACCCGGAAGAAGCCTTGAAAAAAGGGATTGAAGGAACAGTTCTTCTAACTGTTGTTGTTGATGAAAGCGGCAATCCTATAAATATTGATTTTGAGAAATCGGTTCACCCTTTGATTGACGAGGCTGCTCTTGAGGCAGTCTTTAAAACCAAATTTATCCCCGGAAGAAAAGATGGAAAGGCAGTTTCCCAAAAAGTGACAATTCCAATTAAATTTAAAATTCCTGATAACCAGAAATCAGGTAAGATTGAAGAAAACCTTTCTGGGGAAGGGCAGGCTGAAATTGAAGGCGGATTCGGTTCAATTTATAAAATTTTGGCTTACCCGGCTTCAGCTATAAAGGATAGTGTTCAGGGAGTTGTGGTGGTATCAGCTATTATTTCTGAAAAAGGCAAGCCAACTGGTGTAAAGATCATAAAATCAGTTCATCCTGATTTGGATCAGGCAGTTCTTGATGCCATTTTCCAAACGAAATTTAAGCCGGCCACCAAAAACGGGATACCCGTTGAAGCAGAGATCACTATTCCGATCAAGTTCAAGTTGAATTGAACTTAAAGCATAAGCAAAAAGACAGTATGTATCCTTCGATACAATTTTTTGCAAAGCAAAAAATTACTCAGGATGACAATATAGCAGGACAAATCAATTAGACTTTTTGTATAAAACCTATCCTGTTAATCCTGTCCATCCCTGTTAAAAATGAAATTACCAGGGAAAAACAACAGGTTTTTCCTCAGTTTCACCGATTGATGACAGAAAAATGGATTCCAGGTCGGACTTCTGCTGAAGTCCGGCCAGATCCTGCTGAATAGAAGCAAAATCTCCCGAGAGTACAATCTCACCTTTGTTGATAATCGCCAGATCGTCGATAATTTCTTCCAGATGCGATAGTACGTGACTGGAAATAAACACAGAACCACCTGCGGCTGCAAAATCCTTCAGAATCCGTTTCATCATTCTTGAAGATGACGGATCAACTGATTCAAACGGTTCATCCAGAACGAGTAAGTCCGGTTTATGGATCAGGGCACAGAGAAAACCGAGTTTCTTTTTCATCCCGGAAGAAAAATCAGTCACCAGTTTTTTTGATTCCACATCCAGATCGAGCATTCTGGCCAGAATAAACGCCCGCCGTTCTGATTCTTCTTTTGTCAGACCATACAACTTTCCGAAATAAACCAGATTTTCAAGGGAAGTCATCAAGTCAAAAATGGCGGGTTCAGAAAACAAAACGCCAAGTTTATTGAGTGCACCAACCGAGGTTGAAGAAATCACATCGCCAAGCAACCGTATTTCTCCGGAATCTGCATCGCTGATTCTGCTGATCAGTTTGATGGTTGTGGTTTTTCCGGCACCGTTCGGGCCCAGAAAACCATAAATTCTGCCTGCATCCACAGAAAGGCTGATGGTATCAACGGCTGTAAATTTCCCGAATGATTTTGATAAACCCCGAAGTTCAAGAACAGACATTAACTGTTTCCTTTCACTAAATCTGCCATTTTTTCCCGTCTGCTGACCCAAATTCTGGATATCAAAACCGGGGAATAAAATAAACTTGCCAGAATCACCCCGGTAAACCCGATCAAAAGAATCCATTGAACTTCCGGGGACGTTAAAATCAGTTTCATGATATAGTCAGTTGCGGTCATCATCAGAAACATTCCGCCTAAAATAAAAGCAGCAAGCCAAAGCCGCTGCGTCGTTGGGACGTTAAATCCGCCTTTAGCCGGAATTTTAATCAGCACCCAGGCATTGGCAAGCACCATCAGATCAGAAAATATCAGGCAAAAAGTTACAATCCAGGCCATTTTGACTACCCAGATCATGAACAACGGGGTCGAATGAAGTTGATACCCGTCGAAACCCATCAAAAGCAGGAAGGATGCCAGGATAAAAATGGAATAGGCCGTTTTTAACTGAAAAAGGAGTTTCGTGACCGGGCGATCAAGGGTCAGATGAAGTAAAATAAACGGACCCAAAATTCCGGCAGCATAAAACCAAAAGGACGTTCCGATGACCATCCAGGTGAGTTTGGTGTCCATTTCAAACAAATGCTGTGCGGGATTATCCGAAAAATTGACACTTCCGGTGAAAAATCCGATAAACGGACCCATCAAAAGAAAAATCCCAAACGTTGGATGGCGTCGAATGGCTGCCCACCAGGGATTCTGAATCAAGTTCACTTTTTCAGTTTTTTCTGAAAGGGAAGAAGAAACCCGTTCCTCCGTTTTTTCGAGATACCAGAAAAGGAAAAAATCCACCACCAGACTTATACCAAAAATTCCGAGAATAAGCAGGGAATTCTGAAGGGATGGATGAAAAAGGTTGGTTACCATGAGTCCGGTAATCCAATAGGAGTTCAGAGTTGAAAGCAGTTCAAGTCCGGAACCCGTTCCCACCATTTTGATGATCAGAAAATAAAGAATCAGAAACAAAACAACTGAGAACTGAGCGAAATACCATTTTTTCTGCTTCAGGCTAAACATGATGGCGGATACCACCCTGATCACCGTCTGCAGAAACAGCATCCAGATGATAATATGGGCAAGAACAAAAGGGAATTCTTCCAAATTGAAATAGGAGTAACCGAATTTAAACAGAAAGAGAAGGATGAAAAAATTCTGAATCGTCATCAGCCGTTCAACCCAGTCGTAAATGACCAGCTCCGGATACGAAACGGGTAAAAAACGGAAGCGGCCAAGTCCGGTTTTCCCGGCTTTCATTAACCGGATTGGGTACAAAACTGAATAAACGAAAGTTGCCCCAAACAGGAGATGCCAATAAGGAATTGATTGTTCCCGGTTGGCTACCATATCATCTGAACCACCCATGAATGACTTGTAGAAAACGAAAATCCAAAACGCAGCAAAAAGTAAAATGTGAAACAACGTCGCCATTTTATTTTGTCCGAATAGCTGGTTTCGCATCTGACGGTACCGGCCGGTGATCAGGATTTTTAGTATGTCGGGACGTAGAATCATGGAATTGGTGGTATGTGATAGGTGGTCAGTGGTAAGTGAACAATAATTTTGGCTGTCATCCCGGCCTACGAGCCGGGATCCAGTAATTCGATTTCAAACTCATGGATCCCGGCTCGTAGGCCGGGATGACAATCGCATGACCAACCAACCTCACCCAAACTGGGCTATTGCTGTTTTCAATTTTCCGAGATTCTCCTCAATTGCTGCAGCTTTTTCTTTCTCAGCTACGATAACAGATTCCGGTGCTTTGGCAACAAATCCCGGATTGTTCAGTTTTCCCCAGGTTGCTCTTAAAATGCCTTCCAGGCGGTCAATTTCTTTCTGCAGCCGGGCTTTTTCAGCTTCAACGTCAATCAGTCCTTCTGTCGGGATGGAAATTTCCTGTCCGTCGACAACGATGGAGCCCGCCATTTTGGGCTTTTCAACGTTTTCACCCGCAGTAATTTCCGTTACCCTGGATTGTTTTTCGAAGTAACTTCGGTACAGATTGAAAATATCAGTGTATTCCTGTGAAGTGGTTTTCACAATCAGGGAAATTGCTTTACCCGGAGCCACATTCATTTCAACACGGACATTCCGGATGGAGTTGATACATTTCTGAACAAATTCCATCTGACGGGCTGCCGGTTCATTCTTAAATTCAGCATTTACAACCGGATACGAATCGTACATGATCGTGTCAGCGTCTTTTCTCGGGCGAAGGGAATGCCAGACTTCTTCTGTGATAAACGGCATGTACGGATGCAACAGCTTCATCATCGTTTCAAAAAGGAAAAGTCCGATTGCCAGGGTTCTTTCCTTTTCAGCCGGATCGTCACCGTATAATCTTGGTTTGATCAACTCAATGTACCAGTCACAGAAATCACTCCAGATGACGTCATAAACGGCGTTGATGACATCGTTCATCCGGTACTTTTCATAACCTTCGTTGGTTGACTCAATGGCAACCTGAAGCCGGTGAAGCATCCACTTATCAGCCAGATCCAGTTTTGCCGGATCAATAACCGTTGAATAGGATTTTCCTTCTTCGATAAACATGGAAAGAAACCGGTAAGCATTCCAGATTTTATTGGAAAAATTCCGTCCCTGTTCCAGACGTTCTTCATCAAAATGGATATCCATTCCCTGAGGCGCCACCATCATGATACCGACCCGGAGTCCGTCTGTACCATACCGGTCAATCAGATCAAGCGGTTCAGGAGAATTGCCAAGTGATTTAGACATTTTCCGGCCCAGTTTATCTCGGATAATGCCGGTGAAATACACATTTTTAAACGGAACTTTTCCGGTAAAATAAAGAGACGACATGATCATCCGGGCAACCCAGAAAAAGATAATATCAGGTCCGGTAACCAGATCATCAGTCGGATAATAGGATTTCAGATGGAGTGAATCTTTCGGCCAGTCCAGCGTAGAAAACGGCCAGAGCTGGGAAGAAAACCACGTATCAAGAACATCTTCATCCTGTTTCAGATTGGCAGAACCGCATTTCGAGCAGGTTTTCGGATCTTCAAGCTCACAGATCAGTTCACCGCACTCCTGACAGTACCAGACTGGAATACGGTGTCCCCACCACAATTGACGGGAGATACACCAGTCGCGGATGTTGGTCATCCAGTGTTCGTAAGTTTTCGTCCACCGTTCCGGATAAAAATTGATTTCTCCGTTTCTGACGGCGTCAAGCGCCGGTTTTGCCAGCGGTTCCATTTTCACAAACCATTGATCGGAGAGGCGGGGTTCAACAACCACATCAGCCCGTTCAGAATAACCGACTTTATTTTCGTACTCTTCGATTTTATTGAGAAGTCCGAGTTTTTCGAAATCGGCAATGATTTTTTTCCGTGCTTCAAAACGATCGAGCCCAACATAGTCAGCAGGAACGGATTCATTCAGTGACGCATTTGGATTCATGATATTGATCATGGGCAGGTTGTGCCGTTTCCCGATTTCATAATCGTTCGGATCGTGAGCCGGGGTGATTTTTACTGCACCGGTTCCAAAAGCTGCATCCACATAATCATCAGAAATCAAAGGGATTTGTCTGCCGGTCAACGGAAGGTTCAGCAACTTTCCGAGTTTTGAAATATACCGTTCATCGGTCGGATTTACGGCAACTGCAACGTCACCGAGCATCGTTTCCGGTCGGGTTGTGGCAACCGTGATATGACCTGACCCGTCAGCAAACGGATAGTTGAAATAGTACAGTTTTCCCTTTTGCTCTTTGTAAATCACTTCTTCGTCAGAAAGTGCCGTCATTGACGCCGGGCACCAGTTGATAATCCGGGTTCCGCGGTAAATCAAACCGGCTTTGTACCACTCTACAAAGGTTTTTCTGACAGCGAGGGAAAGTCCGTCGTCCATCGTAAACCGTGAACGGTCCCAGTCGCATGAAAGTCCGAGTTTCTGAAACTGGTTGAAGATGATTCCGCCGTATTTTTCCTTCCATTCCCAGACACGTCCAACGAAAGCTTCACGGCCGAGGTCATGGCGTGATATTCCTTCTTCTGCTTTAAGGGTTTTTTCGACACGGGTTTGGGTTGCAATTCCGGCATGATCCATTCCCGGCTGCCAGAGCACATCTTTTCCCTGCATCCTTGCCCGGCGGCTGAGAATATCCTGAATGGTGAGATTGAGAACGTGTCCCATGTGCAGAACGCCGGTCACATTCGGCGGCGGAATCATGATGGCGAATTTCTTTTTGGGGGATTCCGGATTGGAACGGAAATGTCCGTTTTTCAGCCAGTTGGCATACCGGGTGAGTTCAACCTGTTTCGGATCGTAAACTTTGGCTTTTTGGATTGGTTCTGACATGGATTTTGGGTGTTTTGCGTGAAAAATCAACAAATTTACGAAAAAGAAACCAATACATTAAACGTAAAGTACTCAAAGTTAAATCAGGGAGCTGTGCAAAAGGAAAGGAAACATTACCCGGCTAGGTTCGTCAGTGAAAGATTGATGAAAATTTTTAATTATGACTTTTTATATTGAACTGCATTCAGATCAGTCAATGAATTAGGATATTCAAGACTCTTTACTTTCCGATGAAAGTAAAATCAAGTATTTTTGCCCCATGGAGGATTTTTATGTTTCGTTTAATTTCAATACTTGCACTATCCCTGGTAATTGGTTTACCTACATTTGCTCAAAAAAAGGTGAAACCAAAGAAAAAGGAACAACCGGTTACTGCTTTTCAGGAATTGGTAAATGCTGAACGTGCGTTTTCTGCTTTATCCCAAAAGAGTGGAATTAAGACTGCATTTACTTCCAATCTTTCTGATTCCGGAGTCCTTTTCCGTCCAAATCCGGTAAACGGATTAGGCTGGTTTGAGGCCAAAGGTGAAACACCCGGTACCCTGGTTTGGGAGCCCGAATATGCTGAAATTTCAAATTCTGGTACTTTTGGTTTTACAACCGGACCCTTTGCCTACAAACCTGACACACTTGACTGCAAGATTGGAAAATGCAGTTGGGGCAGATATTTAACTGTCTGGAAAAAAAACTCAGAAGGCCAATGGAAAATCATGATAGATTTTGGTGCCCGTCATCCGGAAGTTCAGGTTAAAAAGAAAAATGTCAAAAAAATAGATAATTCTAAATTTCTTTTCCGGGTGAATCCGGATGAAAACACAATGGATTCATTGCTTTCAATTGATCGTGCTTTAACCGATACCTTGTCTAAAAAGGGATACAGCAGAAAATTCCAGGCTGCCCTTCACAAAGAAGCAATTCTTTATGCTGACCGCTTTTTCCCGAAAACAGCAAAAGATCCGGGTCGGATTATTTCAGAAATGGAAGGTTACACAACCGTGATTCCAGTTGCCGGAATGGTTGCTTCTTCAAAAGATCTCGCCTATACATTCGGGAAAATTCAAGTCAGGGATAGTAAATATAAAGATTTGGATAAGTATCAGTATCTCCGGATTTGGAAAAGGGATAAAACCGGCGGATGGAAAATCCTGGTAGATCTGACGAACCTCCAATGAGTTCATCAATATCCTTTCGCCGTGCGGTTTTTTCAGATGAATCTGCAATTTTCCAGCTTTATAAAAATGTAGCCCGTCTTCCCGGCGGAATTGCCCGTGAAGAAGATGAAGTAGATCCGGGTTATATCGCCCACTTTATGCAGCAGTCGCTAAACCGGGGACTTGAAGTTGTTGCGGTAACCGAATCTGGCAGGATTGTAGGAGAAATTCACGCCTACCCGCCCGGAATTAAAGTGTTTGCCCATGCTTTCAGTGACCTGACCATTGTGGTTGATCCTGAATATCAGGGAAAAGGAATCGGCCGGAACATGTTCCGGGAATTTCTTCGGATTGTGGAAACTGAATTCCCTGATATTTTACGGGTTGAATTGGTCGTTAGAGAAAGTAACGAACATGCACTCCGGCTTTATGAATCGCTTGGATTTAAAGTAGAAGGCAATTTCGAGTACCGGATCAAATCTGTTGATGACGGATATGAATCTGATGTGCCGATGGGATGGATTCGGGGGAGATAAGGGTTTAAGGTTGAAGGGTAAATGGTCAATGGTTAATGGTTAATTGCAGGAAATTATAAATTTTAGATTTTGAATTTTGAATTAAAATCAGAATTAGCAATTAAACAATTTGAGTCACCCTGAGTCTCTATCGAAATACGGATATCGAAGGAACTTATGTCTTTCCAATTCAAAATTTAACACTCAACCTTTAACATTCTGATTCAAAGAATCAGATCATGTCTCCGAGCAATTCTTTTCTGGGTTGGGGAATGACAACTTTATTCACCAAAACACCCTTTTCAGTCAGGATGGCGGCACCTGCTTCTACTGCTGTTTTCACTGAAGCTACATCACCGGTACAGGTGAAAAATGCTTTTCCCCCAAGTGCCATTGCCAGTCTCACTTCAATTAGCTGAATATTGGCTGATTTCACGGCAGCATCGGCCGCTTCAATTAACGCTGCAATTGAGAATGATTCACAAATCCCGAGCGCATCTAGAAAATCCACATGAGTTTGTCCGGCAATGCCGTTCAAAACGGATGGATCCACATTCGGAATGACGAAATGATCAATCAGCGAAAACTTTACTTCCGCGCAGGCATTTTCAACCGCCGACTGTACAGCAGAAACATCCCCGGAAATCAGAACCATATATTTCCCTGAGCAAATCGTTCTGCTGAGCATGAGGTTGACATTGGCTGATTTCAGCATCACATCAGCGGCCTGATATCCGGCAGCAATGCTGGAAAGTTCAATAAGTCCGATCGAAGAAGCAGGATAGGTTAGCATAAGAAAAGTGGTAAGTTATAAGTTATAAGTGACAAGTTGAATAATAAATAAATGGCAGTCTGATAAAATGATCTCTAAAAATTAAATGAAGTGGTTTCCTCGTTTCCCGTTTAACCACTTATAACTTTTAACTTATCACTTACCACTTGCCTCAATAATCACATAAGCCGGATTCACTTCCCTGACCAATCCGGAAATACTGGCGTGAATGATTGAACCCATTTTCCCGGTTGCAGGTTCAGCAAGTTTATCACCTGTTTTAACAGAAGTCCCCTCTTTTACCGAAGAAAGTGCTGCATCACCTACGTGCTGACGAAGCATTATTTTAACCCATTTGGGCACAGGTTTTTCGGAAGTAAATGGGGTGTGTGATTCAAATTCCGTCAATCCGAGACGTTTGACCAGTTGTTTCAGCGGGACACGTCTTCCTTCTTTAAACGGGTGGACTTCAACCGGTTTTTTCTGCTGCATTTTGATTCCGGCAGCTTTATTTTCCCGTTTGCTCTGATCACAGGCTTCTTTCGGAAATAAATCTTCAGGACAGGCGTACAACGTGCATAATCCGCATGAACAGCACAGATCAGCGTAAAGATTCCACATGGAATTATCCTGACCGGTAAACCCAAGTGATCTCATCACTTTATGGGGCTGAACGTCATAACCGAGCAAATATCTGGGGCAATATTCGGTACAGTAAGAACACTGGTCACAGGCTGATTTTCCGATTTTGTGCCAGTTTTTTTCGGGCTGATTTTTCCGCTGGATGAGTTTATGATCTTCAGGAAGGATGATGAGTCCGCCGGTGGTTTTGGTAACAACTTCGGTACGGTCAAAGGTGAGTTTCCCCATCATCACACCGCCAACGTAAATCCCATATTTTTCAACAGTTACGCCACCACAAAAATCAATCAGTTCACCAAAAGTCGTTCCGATCGGAACCCAAAAGGATTTTGGTGATTTGACTGCGCCGGTTACACAAACAAATTTTTCAGTCACCGGTTTGTTGATTGAAGACCGGTAAACATTCAGAACCGATTCAACATTGTTGACTACACATCCAACATTAAGCGGAATTCCGCCCGGGGGCATCAGACGACCGGTTGCAGAGTGTACAATTTCATATTCATCGCCGGAAGGATAAAAATCGCCCAGTTCAAAAATGGCGAGTCCTGTCCCTGGTAGATAGGCGGAAATGGCATCAATGGCTGCTTTATTTTTCGACTTGATGCAGATGAGTCCGGTCGCAGCGCCAACCTGATTTTTCATCAGAAGGGAGCCTTTTACGATTTCTTCGGCATGATGAAGCATCAGTTCATAGTCTTTGTGAATCAGGGGTTCACATTCAGCACCGTTGACCAGAAAGTAATCAACTTTGGAAGTTGCTTTCACATGGGTCGGGAATCCGGCGCCACCGGCACCGACAACTCCGGCTTCAGCAATAAGTTCAGGTAATGTTGCCATGGTTCTTTAGATTAAATTGTAAAGATAAAAAAAAAGGACGGTTTTGTAACCGTCCTTTCATAAATAACTTAACCACAGAGTTTCACGGAGAAAATGGAGAAATTTAAGTTCTCATTACCTGTAACCCGTAATTCGTGACCCGTAACCCGTAATAAGTGACCGGTTTTAATACCGAAAAACCATCAGAAAAATAATAACCAGTTTCAGAAAATGTTCTACACTTGAAAAAGTGCCATATTTTTTAGCTGCAAGCTGAGCTTCAGGGAGATTTCCGGCAGAAAAAGCAGATTTTACCGATTTCCAGATTCTGAAAGTCATCCCGTGTTCGATTCCAAGAAGAATGATCGTAAGAACCAAACCGATATGAATATTCGGGTGAACCATGGCGAATCCGCCTTTGGCGAAAATGAGTAAAAAGCCGGTGACGAAAGTTGCAAGACCAAAAATCATGAGCACTTTATGAACCGCATCGATCCGGTCCGGATTAAAACTGGTTCCACGGTCTGTGAGTGATTTTTTGATTTCTGCAGAAAGAGCAAGCGGAAGTCCGAACCAGACTGCAAATGAAACGATGTGAACGGTCTTGAGTGTAAGAAAAAGAGAGAGGGATTCCATTTATTTTCCTGATTTGTTTTGATTATTGTTCAAATTAAGGAAAAATCTTCTGAAATGGTTCCGTTTCGCTGTTTATTTCGCCGGTTCCCAGTAACAACGGACAGGAGAAACAATACTTCCTTCTGTTTTCAGTTTGGTCATCAGTTTATCGACTTCCTTTCTGTCGATTCCAGAGAGTTCAGCAATTTGTCCGTTACTGAGGGGTTTTCCTGCTTTTTTCATGGTTTCGAGAATTTGGGTTTTGTTGTCCATGTTTGCTCCATTAAATAAAAAAGGTAAGTTCCTGCAGAAATTGGATTTTTCAAATTAGAGGCGGGTTAGAAAAAGAGGAAAATCGTTTAAACAGGGATGTTCAGGATGAACAGGGTCATATCAAATCTGAAAGTCATGACACAATAGTGTTTTCGTGTTCGGGAGTGAAATCAGACTTCTGGTTTTGTTATCAAGATCACGAAAACGGCCTTTAAGATTAAAAAATGCAATTTTTACTGATAAAACCTGATTAATGAACTTGGTTTAATGTTGAATATATATTAACATTAAAATAAATCAACAACGGAGTATTTATGAAATCTGTTCAATTCCTGTTCCTTTCCCTGATTGTAATTGTTTTTAATGGATGCAAGGAAGAAGATGATGACAATAAGACTGAAAAATTTAATTATGGTTCGTTGAATTATAATGGTTTTGTGTATCGAACGATTGTTATCGGTAATCAGGAGTGGACAGTTGATAATTTACGGACGACAGCTTACAATGATGGGTCACCAATTCTCAAGGTAGTTGATGGTACGCTTTGGACGGAAAACAAAACTGGAGCATTTTGTGCGTATTCAAACGATGAAGCAAATGTCACCCAGTTTGGTTATTTGTATAACTGGCACGCAGTTAACTCCGGAAAGCTTGCTCCCTCAACCGGAAACTGGCGGGTTCCAACAGATGCTGACTGGACGAAATTGATTGATTTTGCAGGAAAAGATTCCTTAGCGGGAGAAAAACTGAAATCTGAGACCTGGCCGTATGAATTGGTTAAAGGCAAAGATGAATTTGGTTTTAATGGTTTACCAGGCGGGTTCAGAGATGCTGGCTTTATGGGCTTTTTTGATTTAAAAGGAATGTCCGGTTATTATTGGTGTTCAACAGCTGCCACCGAATTTAATGCCTGGGTACGGATTTTAAGGTATGATAAAAAAGGCATTGGAAGAGCAGCTATGTCATTTGGAACTGGTTATTCTGTTCGGCTTGTCAGAGATAGGTAATTTTTAAAATTGAGGCGGGATTGAAATTCGCTATATTAATGGTAAGTGGTTAAGGAAAAATGCCCCTTTTCTCACAGGCTTTATGACCTCATCCGTCTCCCGTGAACGGGAGCCACCTTCTCCCACAGGAGAAGGGTAAAATACCTGTGAGGGGAATGAAGTCAATAGTGAATGACTTGTGAAAAAGAGAATCAAACTTTTTTGCAGAACGTCAATTCAAAATTTAAAATTTAAAATTCAAAATTTCCCATCATTAACCATTTCCCTCCGCCAGCTTCCTCACCTCATCTGCCATTGCCAGATTCACTTCAAAATGCTGCTCTAAAAACTCAAGATAAGCCAAAGCAGATTCCGGTGAACGGTCATAACCCTGACAGAACGAACCCAATTTTTCTGATAATCCGGGAAATCGTTGTTCAAAACGCCTGTCAGGTGAAAAAGAATCAGAGTAAACTTGATTTGGAGTTTCAATTCTTGACGCCAAATCCAATAACCGGTCAACCGCATACCATTGAATAAATCTCATTGCAGAAAGTTTTTCACCTCTGCGAAACCGACACAATCCCACGTATAAATTGGTTATGGCTTCTCCGATCAACCAGTCAGTTGGTGATGGCTGTTGAGGCTGTGGCTTCCTGACCGGTTTCCTGATCTCATCCGCAATCCAGTCCCGTTTCCAAATCATCCTTCCTTCTGAAAAAGGAATTCCTGCCAGTTCATTTTCTTCAAAAACGGCGAATTCGCAAAAGATTCCGTCGGCGAAAAGAAGCTTATACCCATCCGGAGAGTTTAAAAAGGCATACGAAACCGGGTGGATATCAGTCAGCCAGTCTAAATTGTGAATGTAATGGTGTTTGGATCCAGGAGCGACGATTGCAAAAAAATCGAGGTCAGAAAATTCATCCATCCGGTCAAGTTCAGGTCCGGCAGAACCGAGGCCGAAAAGGGCAAGGGCATCAGGCCGTTTTGAAAGAGAATGACCGATTTCATTGAGTCTGTTTTGAAGGGAAGAGGGAGTTGGCATAAGAGTTTCCGGAATTTTAATTCCGAAAATTTAGATGAAATTTTTCAGAAATTAAAACGGATCATGAAAATGAGTGGAAGGAAAGAAAACTGCTCCCTTCTGTTTCTCAGAACTTTTCCTTACCTTTGCAGGCTACATATTATTATAAAAAATCAGATCGATCTATGAAATACCGTGAACTTGCCGGCGGAACCCAACTCACCGCCATTGAAAAAGAAATCCAGGCCTATTGGCAGGAAAATAAGGTTTTTGAAACTTCCCTCCGTCAGGATGAAGACCGCCCGCACTTCACCTTTTATGAAGGTCCGCCCACAGCAAACGGCCGCCCCGGCATTCACCACGTGATGGGCAGAACCGTTAAAGATTTATTCTGCCGGTACAAAACACTCAAAGGGTTCAAAGTTGGCCGCAAAGCCGGCTGGGATACACACGGACTCCCCGTCGAAATTGAAGTTGAAAAAGAACTTGGCTTAAAAGGTCGTTCCCAGGTTGAAGAATATGGTGTTGCGGAATACAATAAACGCTGCCGTTCATCCGTCCTGAAGTACAAAGATCAGTGGGATACACTCACCAATATCATGGGATATTGGGTGGATTTGAACGATCCGTACATCACCTTCGAAAATAATTACATCGAATCCAATTGGTGGGCTCTCAAGACCCTTTATGAAAAAGGATTGCTCTACAAAGGCTATAAAATCCAGTGGTATTCACCGGGTTCTGCTACCGTTCTGAGTTCTCACGAAGTTTCTCTCGGTTACAAAGAAGTTCAGGATCCTTCAGTTTATATTTCTTTTACAACTGATGAAGATCCTGATACCAGTTTTCTTGCCTGGACGACGACACCCTGGACGCTGATTTCGAACATGGCTCTGGCCGTTCATCCGAAACTCGATTATGTAAAAATTCAGTTTAAAGAAACCGGAAAGTTTGCCTGGCTGGCTCAGGCCCGTCTGTCCGTTATCAAAGAAGAATATGAACAAGTGGCAACCTGCAAGGGAACCGATCTGATCGGGAAAACCTATCAGCCCCTGTTTGATTATGCACTGCAGGATTTTACCAAAGATCAGGCCTGGCGGATTATCGCCGCTGATTTTGTGACCACCGAAGACGGTACCGGAATTGTTCACCAGGCCCCGGCTTATGGTGCAGATGACTTTGACGTCACCCAGAAAAACGGAATTCCGCTTTACAATCCCATCAACCGGGACGGATGTTTTGAGGATAAAATTGACATCGTAGCCGGACTCTGGTTCAAAAACGCCGATAAAGTAATCGCCCGGAATCTGAAAGACCGCGGACACATGTACCGCCACGAAACGTATCTTCACAACTATCCGATGGACTGGCGGAAGGGAACTCCCCTCATGTCATATCCTGTTGATTCCTGGTTTATCAAAACCACAGCAGTGAAAGACCGGATGGTTGAACTGAACAATCAGATCAACTGGAAACCGGCAAGTACCGGATCAGGACGGTTTGGAAGCTGGCTGGAAAATAACGTTGACTGGGCGATTTCCCGTCAGCGGTTTTGGGGAACACCGATTCCAATCTGGGCATCCGATAAAGATCCCGGTTACATCGAAGTGATCGGTTCTGTTGCTGAACTGAAAGCCAAAGCCGGTATTCCTGCTGATAAGGAACTTGATCTGCACCGCCCCTACATCGATGAAATAACCTGGGCAGGTCCTGACGGATCAACCATGAAACGGATTCCAGATCTTCTGGATGTCTGGTTTGATTCCGGTGCCATGCCGTTTTCACAGTGGCATTATCCGTTTGAAAAACAGGAAAAATTCAAAACCAATTTCCCGGCAGATTTCATTGCCGAAGGTGTTGACCAAACCCGTGGCTGGTTTTATACTCTCCACGCACTTGGAACCATGCTGTTTGATAATTACGCTTTTAAAAATGTGGTTTCAAACGGACTTGTTCTCGATGCCAAAGGCGAGAAAATGTCGAAGACAAAAGGGAACACCGTCAATCCGTTCGAAATTATTGAACAGTTCGGTGCAGATTCCCTTCGCTGGTACATGATTTCCAATTCAAATCCGTGGGAAAATCTCAAGTTTAATCTGGAAGGATTGAAAGAAACCCAGCGGAAGTTTTTCAATACGTTACTGAATACCTATCAGTTTTTTGCCATGTATGCGAATATTGACGGGTTTCATTATGATGAAAAGAATCTGGTTCCCATCAATGAACGTACAGAACTTGATCAGTGGGTTATTTCACGTCTGAATTCCATTATCAAATTTACCGATGAGAATTTCAACGATTATGAACCAACCCGTGCTGCCCGTGAGCTTGAAGAGTTTATGGATGAAGTTTCAAATTGGTATGTGAGAAGAAGCCGTCGCCGGTTCTGGAAAGAAGGATCGACAAAAGATAAAAATGCTGCTTACCAAACCTTGTACGAATGCCTGGTTAATCTGGTAAAACTGATTTCACCGATTGCCCCGTTCGTATCCGACTGGCTGTATCAAAACCTTCAGGCAGGATCAGGGAATAAAGTGCTTTCCGTTCATATTTCAGATTTTCCTGTTGCTGATGAAACACTCATCAATACGGATCTGGAGTTCAGAATGTCAATGGCAAGAGGGATTTCTTCCATTGTGTTGCGCATCAGAAACAAAGTTGGATTGAATGTCCGCCAGCCATTGAAACGAATTATGCTGCCGGTTCGTGATCCGAAAGAACGCCGTGCCATAGATAAAGTAAAAGATGTGATCGTCGACGAAATTAATGTCAAAAGTATTGAGTATATTGATGATGATTCAGGAATAGTTCAAAAATCGGCAAAGCCAAATTTCAAAAAAATTGGCTCCAGGTTTGGTAAAAACATGGGTGCAGTTTCTGAAGCAGTAAAAGCCCTGACCAGTGATCAGCTCAGTCAGTACGAACTCAAGGGTGAACTGAACCTGACCATTGCAGGGGCAGAAGAGCTTTTTACCGGGGATGATATTGAAGTTATCCGTAAAGATGTAGAAGGCTGGCTGGTAGAATCTGAAGGCCGTCTGACTGTTGCACTTGATACTGAGCTGAATGAAGAACTGATTAATGAAGGACTTGCCCGGGAATTTGTAAACCGGGTTCAGAATCTTAGAAAAGAATCTGGTTTTGAGGTTACCGACCGGATTCAGATTTTTGTAGAAGCAACACCCCGTTTGGAGGCTGCTTTGAAAATCATGCAGGACTATATCATGCGTGAAACACTTGCAGTTCAAGTGCTTGGTGCTGAATCGCAGCAAGAAGCATTAAAAGAGTTGCAAATTAACGACGAATCCTGTAAACTTGCGCTTCGAAAAATTTAAAGACCTGAAAAGGGGAAACAAGATGTCGACACCAACTTTTAAACCAGACATCAAGGGTCATTGGACACCTGAAGATTATCAGCATTTCTTTTCAATCATTCTGAAGAAGAAGGAAGAAATTCTCGAAGACCTTAATATGCTTCGTGATACCCTTGCTGAATCTTCTGCAGACGGGTCTTTTGAAAACAAAACGTACTCTCTTCACATGGCAGATCAGGGAACTGATGCTATGGAGAGAGAAAAAACATTTCTTTTTGCGTCACGTGAAGGTAAAATCCTTGATTATCTGGAACGTGCAATTCAACGGCTCGAAAACGGAACCTACGGTTACTGCAAAGTTTGCATGAAACCAATGGAAAAAGGCCGTCTTGAAGCAGTTCCCCATTCACAAATTTGCGTTCCCTGCAAACAGAAACAGGTCTGAGCTTTTTGAAAATATTCTGGCTTTCCTTTGTCATTGCAGTTGCTGACCAGGTTATCAAACAAATCATCCGCACTCAATTTCTTCTTGGAGAAACCGTTTCTGTTATTGGAGACGGTTTTTTTCGTTTGAGTTACATTGAAAATCCGGGAATGGCTTTTGGTATTCAACCCGGCAATAAAATGTTTTTTACACTTCTTACTATTCTTATCGTAATTGGTCTGATTGTCTACCAGTTTCAGATCAGAAAAGATTCCCTTTATCAACGCCTTCCTCTCGCCATTATTTTGGGCGGTGCCTTCGGAAACTTGATTGACCGGATTTTCTATGGTGTCTGGTTTCAAATGGATACGTGGTTTCATGGCCGTGTTGTAGATTATCTTGATTTTGATTTCCCTGACATTGATTTCGCCGGCATATACATGACCCGTTGGCCGGTATTTAATCTGGCGGATATGGCAGTTTCAATTGGGGTTGTTCTGATGATTATTTTCATCAATAAAGGATCAATCCTCGATGAAGATGATGAGGACGGAACAGTGGTCAGTGATAAGTCGAGCGAAGCGAAGATCCCGAATTAACTTCGGGGTGATAAGTGGTAAGTTACCAAGTTACAAGTTATAAAAGTTATAAGTTACAAGTTAGAATTGATGTAACACCGACCGGGAGGTCGGTGTTACAATACCTGGCCAATGTGTCTGTCATTCTGAGTGTCCCGAACGCTTTCGGGATGTATCAAAGAACATCCCCGCCTTCATTCCTTATCTCAATTTTGTTTTATTCTTCAAATTCCCGATTTTAACTCCTGAATATCTGATTTCTTTGCGACTTCGGGCCTTTGTGGTCTCCCTTTTTATTTAAATTATGACTCAATTAAAAACCGTTTCCCTTAAGTCAGGTCATGACCGCCGTCTGAAAAACGGACATCTCTGGGTATTTTCGAATGAACTTCAGGAATTGGATACCACGATCCCACCCGGAACTGCAGTTGAAGTAAAATCATACCGGGGAGAAAGTTTCGGAACGGGTTTTTACAACCCGAACAGTTTAATTACAGTCAGACTACTTCAAACTGATGTTCAGGTTATTGACCGTGCTTTTTTTCTTGAACGGTTAACAACGGCAAAACAGTACCGTGAACGGATTTTACCAGGTAAAACTGCCTATCGGCTTTGTTTTGGTGAATCGGATTTCCTTCCCGGTTTGGTCATCGACCGGTATGGCGATTACTTTTCAATCCAGATCCTCTCAGCAGGAATTGAACTTTACCTCGATGAAATTATCAGTGTTTTAAAGGAATTATTTCCCGGGTTAAAGGGAATTGCTGAAAAAAACAGCTCACATCTCAGAAATCTGGAAGGACTTCCTTTGCGGGATGGCGTAGTTTTTGGCGAAATCCCCCCATCCATCCAAATAAGAGAAAATGACATTAACTATGAAATTTCAATTCTGGACGGACAAAAAACCGGTTACTTTCTTGATCAGAAACTGAACAGACGGATAATCGGCGAATTATCTTCCGGACTGACGGTTTTAGATTGCTTTACCAATCAGGGCGGGTTTGCACTCAATGCAGCAAAAGGCGGAGCAAAGAAAGTTACCGGAATTGATATTTCGGCTGCAGCTGTTGAATCGTGCCGGGCAAATGCAAAGTTAAATGGTTACGCCCAAACTGAATTTGTGATTATGGATGTGTTTAGGTTTTTGCAGGAATCAGTTGGTGAAAAAAAGCAATTTGATCTGGTCATTCTTGATCCGCCATCCTTCACCAAATCAAAGAAAAACGTTCCGGCAGCAAGAAAAGGGTATGCAGAAATCAACCGGTTGGGAATGAAACTGGTTCCGCAGGGTGGATTTTTGGCAACGGCAAGTTGCTCGCAGCATATTTTTGAAGATACCTTTTTGGATATTATCAGGGAAGAAGCAAATAAACTTGGCCGTCAGTTGAGGTTGGTTTACCGTGGCGGACAAGCACCCGATCATCCGGTTCTCGATTCTATGCCTGAAACCCGGTATTTGAAGTTTTTTCTCTTTCAGGTTGTTTAGGGAAGGTTACAGGTTACTGGTCACATATTACAGGTTAAATAATTAAGATTCTGATCAGAACACATGGCGATTCTTCAAATAGGCTCAGAAAAAAATTCGTGATGCGGTCACTGAGCGGAGTCGAAGTGCCCGCCATCTTAAATCAACCTTTGAAATTGATTTCAGCTGAAATATTCATTTAAAACCTAGAATAACCTTTGCGATTTTGGCGGCTTTGCGGGAAACCCGAATTTTTAAGGAAACACAATGTCAATACTTGGTAGCAAACTCAAAAAAGTAAGGGAGGAAAAGGGAATTCCGCTTGAGTTTATTTACAATAAATCCAGGGTTCCTGTTTCCACTCTTGAAAAAATAGAGAAAAATGAGTTTCATTTACTCCCTCAGGCATACCTGAGTTCTTTTATCAAATCATTCGGAAAAGAAATTGGGCTGAAAGATGATTTTCTGAAAAATTGTCTTCAGGCCATCGATAATGATCAGGTCATTGAAACTCTTTTCAATCAGCTCAATGCAAAAACGATTTCAGCATCTCACCATGACGATGAGACCCCACCAGAATCAAAAGATCAGGAAAATTCAGGACCTGAGTTACAACCGGTTTCACCGGAGGAAAAAGGTTCTGACCTTCCGACTTCCGGCGAAAAAATTTCAACCAGCGTCATTAACACGTTCTTCCATTCCTATAAATGGATGGTTGCAGGTGGGGCGGGTTTGCTGATTTTGGTATTCGGAATCTGGCAACTTATCAATGATGGAAGGGTTGCAGAACCAACCAATGCCCAGCCTCTGACGTTTGAACAGGTAGTTGCATTTATCGAAGAAGATACCCTTTCAAAAGTTTCTAAACCCGTCGTTTCGGTTCAACCGGATACGTCTGCAACGTCAGTAAGTCGGCCTGTTTCTGAAGCACGACTCGACTCTTCTGCTTTTGAATATGGCCTGAGCATTACTGCGCTTAAAGATTCAGTATGGGTTTCACTTCAACCTGTAAATAAGCCAAAAATTGAATTTACATTGGCGCCGGGGAAATCGGTTCTCAGAAAAGCAACCCAGTTTACAGTTACGATTGGTAAATTGGAAGCTGTTAAAGTAATGGTGAACCAGAAACCGTTCAGATTTCCAAAAAATGAAGGTTCAATTCTGAACTATGTGATTGACCCGGAACAGCTTAGAAAGGCATCAAGAGGAATTCAGTGAGTTCGGATATTAAATCAAGAATTGAGCAGCTTCGGGAAGAGCTAAACCGGCATACCTATTTGTATTATGTTGCAGCGACACCTGAAATCGGCGATGAGCAGTTTGATTTTCTTTTAAAAGAACTTGAATCTCTTGAAAAAGAAAACCCTGAATTTGATGATCCGTTGAGTCCGACCCGTCGGGTTGGTGGTGAACCGGTTAAAGGTTTCGTCACAGTAAATCATCCCAAACCTATGCTGTCTCTGGCAAACACCTACTCCCAAGCTGAAATTGAAGACTTTGATAAACGGGTTCGTGATTCTTTGGGTGACAAACCTTTTCAGTATCATTGTGAACTTAAGTTTGATGGCGTTGCTGTTCGGTTGGAATATGAAAATGGGCGGTTAAAACTGGCAGCAACCCGGGGTGACGGGGTTTCAGGTGATGACATTACAGAAAATGTGAAAACAATCCGGAATGTACCGCTAACCCTTTCCGGGCAAAAATTTCCTGAAAAATTTGAAGTTCGTGGTGAAATTCTGATGCCCCTTGAAGCATTCAGAAAACTAAACGAGTCTCAGACTGAAGCTGGAGATAAAACCTTTGCAAATCCAAGAAATACAACTTCAGGCACACTGAAACTTCAGGATTCCAAAATTGTTGCCAAACGGAATCTTCAGTTTTTTGCCTATTATTTTGAGTCAGAAACAGAAAACCTGAATACACATTCAGCAAATCTTGATTTTATCAGTTCACTTGGCTTCCCGGTTTATTCCGCAAGGAAAGTTTGCAATTCACTGGCTGAAGTAGAAAAATTTATTTCAGAGTGGGAAGAAAAACGGGAAAGCCTGCCTTTTGAAATTGATGGAGTCGTAATCAAGGTGGATCAGATAAACCTTCAGGAGGAATTAGGGTTCACCTCCAAGGTTCCCCGTTGGGCAATTGCAAGAAAATTTGCAGCCCGGCAGGCCTCAACTCTTTTAAAAGAAATTATTCTTCAGGTTGGACGAACAGGTGCCGTTACACCTGTAGCTGTTCTTGAACCTGTTTTTCTAGCCGGATCAACCATTAGCCGGGCAACTTTGCACAATGAAGATGAAATCCGCAGAAAAAAACTGGCTCCCGGTTTATTTGTTCTGATTGAAAAAGGGGGAGATGTTATCCCTAAAGTGGTTTCTGTCGATGAAAGTAAATCAAAACCATCTGATTCACCCTGGAAAATGCCTGACACCTGTCCCGAATGTGAATCAACGTTGGTTAAAGAAGGTGAAGACGCTGTTTACCGGTGTGCAAACCCTGATTGCCCTCCCCAGATTCGGGGCCGGATCGAACATTTTGCTTCCCGGGATGCACTTAATATTGAAGGTTTGGGGGAATCTGTTGTTGATTTGCTGGTAAGTTCAGGTTTGGTTCATGATGTTGACGATTTGTTTTCACTGACAACCGAACAACTTGCATCGTTGGAAAGGATGGGGGAGAAATCAGCCTCCAATCTTGTAAATTCAATTTCTGCTGCAAAAGAACAACCTTTTTCAAAAGTACTTTTTGCTTTGGGAATCAGGCATGTTGGTGCTAACGGTGCAAAAGTTTTGGCCAGAAATCTGAAAACAATATCGGCAATTCAAAATGCAACACAGGAAGAACTTACACGCATCAATGAAATTGGTGAAACCACTGCGGCCAGCATTGTTTCCTGGTTCGGAAATGAATATAATTGCAATATAATTAACAGGTTAACCCATGCAGGACTTCAGTTTGAAGATTTCTCTTCAACTGAAACAGTCGCAGGTTCACCCTTTACTGGCAAAACGGTTGTTTTTACCGGAACCCTGGAAACCATGAAACGTGATGAAGCTGAAACCCTGATTGAAAAACTGGGTGGTAAATCTTCGGGTTCAGTGTCAAAGAAAACTCATTTTGTAGTTACCGGCGCCGATGCCGGAAGTAAAGCTGCCAAAGCAAGTGAACTGGGTGTTCCCATTCTCACAGAAGCACAATTTCGTGAAATGATTTTACCTTATGTTTGATGCATTTAGAAAAAAAACCGGTCGCTGGCTTGCTACCCGTTCTGAAAAGAAAAACCGCAGAAAGCTATTGCATTCAACTGATTTCTGGGCGGGAATACAGGTTGTGCTTATTGCTGTCCCCGATGGATTTCATGCAGTTGATGAACTTAAAAGGTTCCTCAAAATTTTAAAATTGCCAAAATCTTACTCGCTTTATTTTTGGACGACAGCAAATCATCTTGAACTGCTCAAATATGAATTTCCTGGTTCAAAAGTAATAACGCCGGCAGATTTTACTTACAACAGATGGTTTATTCCTGAAAAAGATCAGGTTCTGAAACACTTTGACCCTAAAACCAATCTTGTTATCGATTTAAGTATGGATTTTCAACTTGACTCGGTATATCTTTGGTCATGTCTTCCTGAAGCATACCGTGTGGGAATGTATCACTATGACAAAGACCAGTATTTTGACGTTATACTTCCGGTCAAACCCGAAACAGGTTTCCCGCAACGGTTGCAGCATATTCAAACTGTTTTAAATTCACTCAACTAAAAACGACTCACTATGAAATTCGAACTTGACAAACGGGAAAACCTCGCCATCTTCAAACTGAAAGAAACCAGACTGGATTCATCTATTGCCGCCCAGGTTAAAGGTGAATTTGTAACTCTGCTTTCTGCCGATGATATCCAGAATCTGCTCGTTGACATGTCTGAAGTTACTTTTTCAGATTCTTCTGGTCTTTCATGCCTCCTGGTTGCCCACCGTATCTGCTCAAATAATGGCGGATTATTCGGTTTGGTTGGTTGCCAGCCGGGTGTAGAAAAACTGATAGGAATCAGTCATCTTGACCGTGTCATCCAGATGTATGATACAATGGAAGATGCGGTGGTTGATTTTGAAATCCAGATGGAAGATTTCGAAGATGTTCTTCCTCCGGTTGATGAAGATGAAGAACCGGAAGATGACCCAACCAAAGACCCTTACTACGATCCTGATCTTGATGCTTTCCAGGGTGGAAAAGGGTTCCCTGCTGTTGGATCAAAAAAACGGAGCAAAACTGACGATGATGACGATTTTCTGGATGAAGAATCAGATGAACTTCCTGATGATTTGCTGGATGGTGATGATAGTTTTGACGCCGATTTTGATGATGATGACCTGACTCCCAGAAAACGGAAATAAACTTCCGGATTATGGGATTTCAAACAATTGATATCTGGATTGTAGCCGTTTATCTGCTGGTCAGTATCGGTATTGGATTGCTGGCCGGCAAGGGTTTAAATTCAACATCAGGTTATTTTTCAGGTGACCGTACACTTCCCTGGTGGGCGGTTTGTATCTCAATTGTGGCGACTGAAACCTCCGCCCTGACCTTTTTGAGTATCCCCGGTCTTGCTTTCGCCGGGGATTTTTCGTTTTTACAGGTTGCCTTCGGCTATATTCTTGGCCGGATTCTCATTGCGTCCTGGTTCCTTCCTAAATATTTTTCGGGAAATCTGGTAACTGCCTATCAATGGATCGGCACCCGTTTCGGTGTTCAGGCACAGAAATCAACGGCTGTCGTTTTCATGTCAACCCGGCTTTTTGCTGATGGCGTCAGATTATATGCAACAGCAATTCCCATTGCTCTTCTGTTCGGCCTTTATACCGGAACCCAATTTTCTCAAAACAAACTTTATATTGGCGCTATTGTCATTCTGGGTGTGGTAACCATTTTTTATACTGTTTTTGGTGGAATAAAGGCTGTGATCTGGTCCGATTTTCTGCAATGGGTGATTTATATTGCCGGCGGCGGTATTGCGCTTTATCTTCTCGCCGGACAGGTTTCTTCTGATTCCCTCGATTTTTCAAAAACAACAATTCTTCACTGGACCACAAAATCAGGTTCATTCTGGAGCTGGGATGAATCGTATTTAGCCTGGAATGCAATTATTGGCGGGATGGTTCTTTCTATGGCCAGCCATGGAACTGATCAGATTATCGTTCAGCGGATTTTATGTACAAAATCTGAACGGGAAGGGAAAATTGCTCTGGTTCTTTCCGGATTTATTGTTTTTGTTCAGTTTGCACTGTTCCTTTTAATCGGGTGGCTTCTTTCTTCTTTCTTTTCCGGCCGGGATCTTGCACCCGACCAGGCCTTCTCCACTTTTATCATTGAATTTATGCCATCCGGCTTTTCAGGGTTAATTCTTGCTGCTGTGATTGCAGCGGCAATGAGTTCTTTGAGTTCTTCTGTGAATTCACTTGCCTCATCTTCTATGACTGACTTTACCCGGAATAACTGGAAAATCAATGAACTTCTTCTCTCCCGGCTTGTGTCGGTTTTTTGGGGTGTTTTGCTTACCGTTGTGGCCATTGCACTTGTTGCATCAGGTGATCTGGTCAAAAAATCGGTCGTTGAAGTTGGTTTAAAGATCGCCTCTGTAACTTACGGTCCAATTTTGGGAATTTTTATCCTTGGAAACCTGAAGTTTGAAATGCCCTGGCCGAAGATTCTAACTGCTCTGGCACTTTCTCTTGCCGGCATGATCCTGCTTGTTTTCTTTTCATCAATGGCCTGGACTTTATTTACACTGGCAGGAACTCTGCTCTTCTTAATTTTAATTCTCCTCTTCCGGAGGTTTTCGTGATGTCTGACCGTATTCTATTGGGTGTTGACTGGCTGATTATCATTGTTTATGTGCTCATTTCTCTGGTGATCGGGTTATTGTTTGCCAAACGTGCCGGAAAAAGTACCGAAGAATATTTTCTTTCCGGACGGAAATTACCCTGGTGGATTGCCGGAACAGCAATGGTTGCCACCACATTTGCTGCAGATACACCACTTGCCGTGACAGAACTTGTTGCTCAAAACGGGATTTCGGGAAACTGGTTATGGTGGTGCATGGCCATCGGCGGTATGATGACGGTTTTCTTTTTTGCTCCGCTTTGGCGTCGTGCGGGAGTTTTAACCGATCTCGAGTTTACTGAAATCCGTTATGCTGGAAAACCTGCAGCCTTTTTACGTGGATTCCGGGCCGTGTATCTCGGTATATTCATGAATTCCATTATTATGGGCTGGGTGAACCTGGCCATGGTAAAAATCGTTTCGGTTGTGCTTCCAGACTGGAATGCCCAGATTTTCATCCTGGGTGCAATGATGTTTGTTGCATTATATTCTACACTTTCAGGTCAATGGGGTGTTGCCATAACTGATACGTTCCAGTTTGCTTTTGCCATGATTGGCTGTGTGGTTCTGGCCTGGTTTGCTCTCGACCATCCTGGAATAAATGGGATGGCCGGACTTCAGAAATCCCTTCTAAGCAGTACTTTTGAGCTTTTCCCACGAATAGGTGACACGTCGATTTTCGGGGTTCTTTCGTTGGGTGTCTCTGCCTTTTTGACTTATGTCGGGGTGATCTGGTGGGCCAGCTGGTATCCGGGAAATGAGCCCGGTGGCGGCGGATATGTGGCTCAGCGAATGATGTCTGCAAAAAATGAAACCCATGCTTTGGTTGCAACTTTGTGGTTCAATATTGCCCATTACTGCCTCAGACCCTGGCCATGGATTATTGTTGCTTTGGTTTCACTGGTTTTATTCCCCGGTCTGCCGCCTGATCAGCAGGGACAGGGTTTTGTGATGGTGATGAAGGAAGTTCTGCCTGCCGGTTGGTACGGATTCCTGATTGCTGCTTTTCTGGCTGCTTACATGAGTACGATTTCAACTCACCTGAACTGGGGTGCTTCTTATGTTGTGAATGATGTCATGAAACGGTTCATGTTTAAACAAACAGAGAAAAAACTGGTTTGGGAATCCCGCATGGTTACCGTTGCCCTCATGATCATTTCGTTTTTCATTACGTTTTATCTGCTTGATACAATCAAAGGTGCCTGGGAATTTATTCTGAATTGCGGGGCTGGAATTGGTGGTGTGTTAATTCTCCGCTGGTATTGGTGGAGAATCAACGCCTGGTCTGAGATTTCAGCTATGGTAGCTCCAATTATAACCTATTCGGTGATTGTACTTTATTTTCCTGAACTGGTTTTCCCTTATTCAACTTTGATTATTACTACGGTTACAACAGTTGTCTGGCTGTCTGTTACTTTTCTCACTTCACCAACAAGTCAGGAACACCTGGCTGCTTTTTACAAAAAAACAAGACCTATGGGACCTGGATGGCGGAAGTTTCGTGAAGAACTCCAGCTTGAAGGAAAAGGTATTCCGCTTTCCCGCTTATTTAAATTATGGTTTTATGGTGTCGTGGTGATTTACTTTACATTGTTTGCCATTGCTGAAGTGATTTTCAGCAGACTTGATCTGGCTTTGACCTTTACCGGAATTGTTCTCCTTGCCGTTGCCCTTTTGAAACTGGATTATGACAAACACGGTTGGCGGATGCTGAACGAGTGAAAAAATATATTTTTGATGTTTTTCCGGCAGTTTTTCAACGTTATCTGCAATTCGTCAGAATTGAAAAAAATCTTGCCGGTAATTCCCTTCAATCTTACAGCCTTGATCTGGTCAGATATGCTTCATTTCTTCAAACCAATAAAATCACATCTCTCTCTCAGATTGATCTTAAAACGATTGAATCCTACCTCAGGGTGTTATATGATCTCGGTCTGGCGCCTTCCTCAATCGCCAGAAATATCTCAAGTCTGAAAGGATTTCACAGGTTTATTTCTTCAGAAGGGATTTTATCTTCTGATCCCACCGAACTGATTGATTCAATTAAACTTCCCAAAAAGCTCCCGGATGTTCTCACTGTTCAGGAAGTATTTTCAATTCTGGATGCTGCAGACCCGAATGACCGAATCGGATTAAGAGACCGTGCCATTCTTGAAACCCTGTATGCAACCGGAATCAGAGTAAGTGAACTGATAACCTTAAGGCAATCACAGTTGTTTTTTGATGTTGATCTGATCAGGGTTTTCGGGAAAGGATCAAAAGAACGGATCGTTCCCATTGGCGGGAGTGCTATGAATATGATCAGAAAATACCAGGCAGGAACCCGGCCTGGTTTGGCCTCTACCGGTAAAAGTGCAGACGTCCTTTTTCTGAATCAGAGGGGAACCGGACTAAGCCGGATGGCTATTCTGACGATTGTAAAAAACTGTGCTTCACTTGCAGGTGTAAAAAAGGACGTAACTCCTCACACCTTCAGACACTCTTTTGCAACTCATCTTCTTGAAGGTGGGGCAGATTTACGGGCGGTTCAGGAAATGTTGGGGCATGCAGATATTTCAACAACTCAGATTTACACACATATTGATCGTGAATTTCTGAAAGAAATTCATTTTCAATTTCATCCCCGAAAATAAAAATCGAGTTTCTGGCTATTTTATTTCCTCAACAATCAGATTTTTTCTGTGAATACCCGTTACTCTAACTTTTTTTCCTTTTTCAACAGACCGGTGCAACATTTCAAAAGCATCTGCCACAAGTTCTATCTTATCCAGCTTAACTCTGATTTTACCGGCAGTTCCTGCTTGTATGGGCTCAACAACTGTCCCGGTGGCTCTGATCACCGACTCTAACCCTTCATTTTTTGACCTGATCCGCTCAAGTATCCCTGTTACCGTTTCACCTGTAATCCATGAAAGCAAAATTCCTGATAGTGCTGAACCTATTCCGATAAAAAGGGGTGAAGCAGTCATCACATCGGGAAGCAAAAGTCCTGTTAACCCTGAAAAAAACAGGATCAGACTGATTCCCGGAAAAGAAAATAAATGAAACCTGACAACAGTGGGTGCAGACTGGTTATCAGTTGAATCTGAGGTTGCGAGCCCGGCATTTCCATAAAAAGAACTGAGCAAAAGATTGATAAAAATACAAAATCCACCCAAAGCGATAAGAAAATAGAAAACAAATGTGATTACCGGCATGATGCTTCCTTCATGAGAAAATGACCTAAATGTAAAAATCGGAAATAAAAAGTGAAATTCACATGCCTGATTCCTCACAAATTCAGGTCACTTTGGTTGGGTTCTATTTTTTTTAGCAGGATTGAATCGTATTTTAGCTGATTAATTACCAGAATTCTGGGGCTATGACAAAAGATTTCAAAGTTGGTTTAACGGTTTTCCTTTCCCTCGTCGTTTTATTTGCCGGATTGATTTGGCTGAAAGGCTGGTCATTTTCCCAAAAACATAAAGTTGTGGTGGCAAAATTTGACGATACCATTGGTTTGCTTGAGGGGGATCCGGTTTTTGTGAGAGGAACCAATGTAGGCAAGGTTGAACTTATTTCGAATGAGGGTGATTTTGTATCAGTAAAAATCATTCTTGATGAAGAAATTGTGCTTTTTACCGATGCTGTTGCAAAAATTGGAATGCTTGAAATCCTAGCTGGCAAGAAAATTGATGTTTTACCCGGCATCTCCGGTGTTCAGCTTCCTGATGGCGGGGTTATAACCGGAATTCTTGGTGCTGATATTCCCCGGATGCTGAGTCAGGTTAACGATGTAAGTGATGATCTTAAAATGCTCATCCGGAATTTAAATATCACACTTGACGGACTGAATAAGGTTATTGCCAACCAACAATTTCAGAACAACACCCTTACACTGTTTGAGAATCTGGCACAGACCAGTCAAAATCTTGCACATCTGACATCCAATCTTGATAAAAACAGCAGTAAACTTGATTCAATGGCAAACCGGATCAACAGACTTGTTCTGTCAATGAATTCTGCAATTACGGAATTAACGCCCAAAGCCGGAACCATGCTGACTTCAACTTCAGAAACCATGGTTCAGCTGAATAAAACAATTGCCCAATTCAATGATTTAGCCACAAAGCTTAACAACAACAAATCTTTGGCTAACCAAATGCTGACGGATGAAAAATTTGCAGCAAGATTTAATTCTACAATTGATTCGCTTAATTTATTTATGAACCACATACGGACTAAACCCGTTAAACTGGATATTGATTTATGGTAACTATCAGCAGTAAACTGAGTTCATCCCCAAGTATTGGAGGCCTTTCTATGATATCAGTACGAATTTTGGCAACCGGAATTCTTCTTTCTTTCTTTTCAACCGGTTTTGCACAGATTTATACCGCAACTGGTCGTCTTGCACACTCCATGACGGCAGATATGCAGAAATTGGCCAGTTATAAAATTAGTTTTGATACCTATGGTAGCTTCCTTCCGGGAACTTTTACCGGTCAGTCTGCTTCTGGTGCTCTGTTAAGCCAGAACTATATCGGATTTGATTATGGTATCACTGATAATTTTCAGTTATCTGCCATTTTTAATGTTATGCAAATGAACCATTCTGCTGCCAAGTCAACATTTAATGCAGGTCCGGTTACAATTGGAATGAAACTTGGAAATCTTGCCTTTCTTAACGGGAGAATCCAGACAGGATTTATTATTGGGTCTTCTTTTGCTATCGGTGATTTGAATAACGTTCCATTTTACCCCTATTATTCAGGAACAGTTGAAGTTGGTATCGGAAATATTACCTCCTGGTACCTTGATGCCGAAAGTCCTGAACAGGGACAGAGTTTGCATTTTAATGCCATGCTGATGAACCACAATGAAAATCAGCTTGAAGTGTCAAAGACCCCGAATGTTACCTACGAAATTCCCGGCCGGGCGGTTGGTATTAAATACGCACTTGGTTATTTGTTCCCCTATGGAAGCTGGAATTTTTATTCGGAGATCTGGGGAGAAATGTTTTACAAGCAGCCAGATAAAGTGATGTTTTCCCGGGAATCCTATTCATATTTAAACGCTGGTTTTAAATATAAATATACATATTGGGAGCTGAATCTTTCTGTTGATGCTCAGCTTATGGGTTTTACAGATGAGACAGATTATGTGGCATCAACGGCAATCGGGTACCCGAAAGTTTTTACAGAAGATAAAAATTATTCACCCTATTTTGTTAATATGGGTGTGGTTGTGAATTTTTCTGACATCGTGAACTCCTGGATGGGTTACAGCATTGCAACCTATAATTACAATCTGGTAACTGCAGATAAATACACCGATGATCTTAGAAAAGATGATGTTCTGACTAAAATCGAAATGGAATATTACCGTACATTGTACGAATGTTTCAGAGGTGCAAAACGTTTTGATGAAAATATCAAAGGTACACTTTACATTGATTTTACTGTCAAACCTGACGGTACAGTTGAAAACCAGAAGGTCGTGATTTCAACTTTTGATTCTGCTCTTACAAGCCAGGTTGAAGATTGCATGATTTCTCAGGTTAAAGACTGGGTTTTCCCGAAAGGTGAGAAACCATTACGCTTTGAAATTCTGCCACTGAACTTCAAATGAGTTTCGCATACCGGTTTTTTCCGGTTTGTTTTGTTCTGTTTTCTCTTTCCTCCAAACTGGTTCTGGCTCAGGGGTTTGAACCGGTTTCTGGTAAAAATGGTCTGGTCGTTTCAGCTCACCCGCTTGCCAGTGAAGCAGGACTTTCAGTTCTGAAAGCTGGCGGGAATGCATTTGATGCTGCTGTTGCCGTTGGGTTTGCCCTTCAATCTGTTTACCCTACCGCCGGAAATATTGGTGGCGGAGGTTTTGCCGTTATCCGGCTTCAGGACGGCTCTTCTTATACCCTTGATTTCAGAGAAACCGCCCCTTTTTCCTCATCCCGTGATATGTTTATCAAAAATGGAAAAGCAGATAACCAGCTTTCTACCGTTGGTGCACTTTCAGCAGGTGTTCCTGGTACCGTTGACGGGTTATATCAGCTCCATAAAAAATGGGGAAAGTTATCCTGGAAATCCTGTGTAAATCCTTCTGTTCATCTTGCCAAATTTCATATCCTTTCCCAAAAAGCGGCATCAGTTCTCAATTTATTCAGGTCTGATCTGTCCCGTTTTCCAGAAACTGCATCTATTTATCTGAAAAAAGATGGCTCTGAATGGGAAACCGGTGATACACTGTTCCAGCCTGATCTTGCAAAAACTCTCGAAAGAATTGCAGTTAATGGCGCCAGTGAGTTTTATTCAGGAGAAACATCACGCCTGCTGGTAAACTCTGTAAAAAAATACAACGGGGTAATTTCCGCGTCTGATCTTAATGCCTACCAATCAAAATGGCGTAATCCGCTAAAGGGCACCTACCACGGATCGGAACTGATTTCGATGGGACTTCCTTCAAGCGGCGGCATTATTTTGTTGCAAACATTGAACATGCTTGAAAATCAACAGATTGATTCAACCGATTTCAGATCAACCCGGTTTGTTCATGATTTCTCAAGGGCTCTTCAGCTTGCCTATTCTGACCGTGCCCAATACATGGGTGATCCTGATTTTGTTTCGGTACCCTTCGATACTCTGATTTCGAAACCCTACGCGTTACGGCGTTTTCGTCAAACCAATCCGGAGAAGAAAATTCCCTCATCTGAAATTCAGGCGGGAAATATCGCCGGTTTTGAACATGAAGAAACGACTCACTATTCCATCATTGATAAAGAAGGAAATGCGGTCAGCATTACCTATACCCTGAATGGTGCTTTCGGTTCATTTCTGGTTGTAGATGGTGCTGGTTTTTTACTGAATAACGAAATGGATGATTTTAGTATTCAGCCCGGAGTGCCCAATTCCTACGGACTATTCGGTGGTCGTGCCAATGAAATCCAACCTGGAAAACGAATGCTGAGCAGTATGACACCCTTAATTGTAGTTCGGGATAATAAACCCTGGCTGATTATCGGAAGTCCGGGCGGATCGACAATCCCCACTACCGTTTTACAAACTTTCCTCAATGTTTTTCATTTTAAAATGTCTGTACAGGAAGCCGTGAATGCCGGTCGGATTCATTACCAATGGGTTCCTGATATTTTATTTTATGAAAAGCACACACTGAGTTCAGAACTTGTCAAAAATCTCGAAAAACTCGGGTATAAGTGTGTTCAGCGGTCGGGTTATCAGGGTCGCTGTGAAGCGATTGAAATAAAAAATGGATGGTATCTGGGTGGAGCTGATCCACGGGGGAATGATTCTGTTTCAGCCTGGTAAAAAACCTGTTTTAAGAGTTTCACGTGATTTTGTTTTAAAATTAATGAAAAGCTAATCTGCAACCTCACTTTTACACATCATTTCATTCTGCCCTGATTTCTGCCATTTTTACACCCTCCTATTGTCCCCAAATTCATTTAAGTTCGCAACTATCTGATTTTTAAAGACTTTGGCCTGATAAAATTAATTTGCAAATAAATAATTTATTTGTAAATTACAGTAGGTAAGTCCGGAAAAATAAAAAAGATATGTCAGTCTCACTGCTAAATGAAATTGCGGAACAGAATCTGAACCGTCTTTTGGAGACCTGTCACCGGAATTTAAAAACGGTTGATGACGGTTTAATCAGAAAGGCCTTTCAGTTTTCTTACACAGCCCATCAGAATATAAAAAGGGCGAGTGGGGAACCGTATTTCATTCATCCGCTGGCTGTAGCAACCATTCTCGCAGAAGAATTAATCCTTGACGATATCTCAGTTGCAGCAGCCCTGTTGCACGACATCATTGAAGACACCGATTACGAATTTGATTTCCTGAAAAAGGAATTTGGGATTACTGTTGCAAACCTTGTTGATGGTGCAACAAAAATAACCGACATGTTTAAAAGTCATGAAGTCACTGAAGCTGAATCCTTCAGAAAACTCATGCTGTTCATGATCAAAGATATCAGGGTGATTCTGGTCAAATTTGCTGACCGGTTGCATAATATGCGTACCCTGCAATTTCTTCCCCATCCGAAACAAATTAAAATTGCCACCGAAACCCTTGATATTTATGCACCTTTGGCCCACCGGTTTGGTCTGTGGCAGATCAAATGGGAACTTGAAGATCTGAGTTTCAAATATCTGAATCCGGAATCTTACGAAGATATTTTCAGGAAGGTTAATGCCCGGCGTGAAGAACGTGAGGGATACATCAATCAGTTCACAGATCCAATTGCTGAACGATTGACAGCAGCCGGATTTCATTTTGAGCTTTCAGGCCGGCCCAAGCATTTTTATTCGATTTACAACAAAATGGTGAACCGGGGAAAACCTTTTGAAGAAATCTACGACCTGTTTGCCGTCAGAATTATTCTGGATACCCAGCAGGCTTATGATTGTTTTACAGTTTATGGAATTGTGAGTGATATCTATTTTCCGGTTCCCGTAAGATTCAAGGATTACATTTCTGTTCCCAAGCACAATGGCTATCAGAGTATTCACACAACCGTAGTTGGTCCTGCCGGAAAGTTGGTAGAAGTTCAGATCAGAACCCGGAAAATGCATGAAATTGCTGAAAAGGGAGTTGCCGCCCACTGGTCTTACAAGGAAGCCGGTGAATCGGTGGTCAATAAACAAAGTGATGAATGGATCAGTTGGGTCAGAGAAATTTTTGATCAGGCTGATAGTTCAGATAACCCGAATCAGTTTATTGAAGATTTCAAGCTGAATCTGTTTCAGGATGAAATTTTTATTTTTACTCCCAAAGGGGACTTGAAAATTCTTCCGAAAGGGTCAACGCCGGTAGATTTTGCTTATGAAATTCATACCAACGTTGGAAATCACTGTATCGGCGCCAAAATAAACGGCAAAATTGTTCCGCTGAATACCCGTATTGATAACGGGAATCAGGTAGAAATTATCACATCCAAAAACCAGAAACCTAATCCCGACTGGGAAAAGTTTGTTGTTACCCACAAGGCAAAAAGCAAGATCAGAGCCTTCCTGAATGAAGAAAAACGGAAGATTACTGAACTTGGCCGTGAGATGTGGGAAAAGAGGGTCAGGAAGTCAAAACTTAAATTTACTGATCTTGAACTGAATAAACTGATACAGGATTTAAAGTACCCCAATCAGTCAGCATTTTTTCATGCGGTTGGTTTCGGACTTTTCAACCATGAAGAGTTTCTTGAAAAGTATGTTATCAGGCAGACGGCCAAAAAAGAGCCTAAAGCGGATGAAAAACCTGAATTCGGCACCTTTGAAGAGTTTGTAAAGACGTCACGGTCCGGCCAGAAAACCCTGGTTGTTGAAGGCAAAAATGCCAACATCCAGATGAATTATGCCAAGTGCTGCAATCCGGTTCCCGGTGATGAAATTGTAGGATATGTGACGATTGGTGAAGGAATTAAAGTTCACCGTAAAAATTGCCGGAATATTGTAAATTACTCAAACAGTGAAGTGCTCAGGCTGGTAGATGTTGACTGGCCAAAAGGCGCCCACGAAGATTTTATGGCTGGCATCCGGCTTTCGGGTGAAGACCGGAAGGGATTGGTTTCTGATATTACCAATGTGATTTCAAAAACCATGAACACCAATATCAGAGGTTTAAATTTTAACACCAAAGATGGAATTTTTGATGGTTCCATCATCGTCTTTGTGAATGATGTTGAGCATTTATTGCGGATTATTGACCGGATTAAGCGGATTGAAGGGGTGAAGTCGGTAGCCCGTCTGGAAGAGTGAGCTTTTACACACGAAAGGGAAGAAAATGAAACCGAGAGTCAAAACTCTGACGAAAAAGGATGTTGCCAAAAAGGTAGCAGAAGATCATGATGAGCGTTTGTATCACACCTCGAAATGGGTGGATTCAACCTTTGCTGCACTTCGGGAACTGATGTTGACAACCGACGAAGAAGTCAGAATTGAAATTCGTGATTTTGGTGTTTTTGAAGTGAAAATTACCCGGCCAAAACCAAAAGCCCGCAACCCCAAAACCGGCGATACGGTTTACATTCCCTGGAGAAAGAAAACTCACTTTAAGCCAAGCAAGCTCATTCGCGAAGCCCTCCAACAACCGCTTTCTGATGAAAAAATCAAAGAAATTATGGAAGAATAGATGACCGGATTTTTTCTCGGTCTTGATTTGGGTGATGTTAGAACCGGAATTGCAAAATCGGATCCGCTTGGCATTCTGGCAACGCCGCTCAAAACCATTCCTGCCGGTACTTTACTGGATGAACTGAAGCAATTGGTTTCTGCTGACTGTAAAGGTTTGGTGATCGGAATGCCATTTAACCTAAAAGGACAGGTTGAGCAAAAGGCAAAATTTGTTGAAACAGTGATATCGACCATCCGGAGTGAGTTTCCCGATCTTCCCATCGTGACTCTGGATGAACGGTTTACCAGCAGAATTGCCCAACAACAGATTCTGGCTTCCGGACGTGGTAAAAAAGCCCGCCAGGAAAAAGGTCTCGTTGACCGCCAGGCCGCAGCCATTATTTTGCAGGATTATCTGAACAGCAAATAGTTTGTACAATCACCGGTCACTGAGGCTCTCGAAGTGCCCGGTGATTAAATGATCAATGGTTAATGGTGAATGGTAAATACCAAAATTGTCACCCTAACAGGGTGAAATTTGAATAGCCCCGGATGACAATCCGGTGGTGGAATATGAAGAAAATCTATCAACCCCGGACAGGGTTGAAAAATCTCAGACAATCTGAACAAATCCCCATATTTAAAATTTATATTCAGACATTCAGCTGTTACCGATCCTAACTCAATCCTGCCTGGATTCTGCTATTTTTTTTATCATTCCGTTGAAAATATACCCATGAAAGGGAAGAACCGAATACCAGTACAATAAACCCAGAACGCCCAATGGTCTGAAGGTTGCCGTTTGAGTCAGAATATTTTGGTCATCAATTTTAAACTCAAGCCACGCCTCGCCGGGTAATTTCATCTCGGCAAAGAGCAGCAATCTTTTTTCACTTTTATCAGCAAGTAAAACCCGCCAAAAATCAAGAGCATCACCGGGCGCAATTTCAGTATCACTTTTCCGTCCTCTCCGCATGCCAACTCCGCCAATCACCTGATCTAAAAACCCCCTGATTTTCCACAGCCAATTGGCGTAGTACCAGCCGGTTTTTCCACCGATCGACCAGATTTTATCCAGAGAAAACTGAGCATCTTCAATTTTTATCCTGCGGATATCTTTGAAACATCCGTTGACAGGGACTTCAATAAATTTTGATAATCCTTTTCTGAACAAATCACTGGTTTGAGCATCCTTCCAGCTGGATAAAACCTGATTTTGTTCAATTTTATCAAAGGCAAACCGAATGGAGGTATCATAATCAATCAGGTGAATGCCCAGGTTTTCAGCAAGATCGTTGGGTTCACAGGTGACCTCCGTTTTCATACTGTTCACCAAATTCTTGGCCAGCGGAAAAGAAGTTGCGGTTAAAAAATACAACCAGTAGGAAGATATTTTTGGCGTCATGATCGGAACGATGAAAATCCGGCGTTTAAGTCCGCGGATGGAAGCAAAACGGAGGAGCATCTCTTTGTAGGATAAGAGATCAGGACCACCAATGTCATAGCTTTTGTTGTAGGTGAACTCCTTGCCAATAACGCCGGTTAAAAATTCGACCACATTTCTGATGGCGATAGGCTGGCATTGCGTGCCGAGCCATTTGGGCGTAATCATGAACGGTAATTTTTCAACCAAATCCCTGATGATTTCAAAGGAAGCACTTCCCGATCCCATGATAATGCCGGCTCTCAACGTCGTTAAAGCAAAATTGCCACCGGATAAAATGGCTTCAACATTTTTACGGGATGATAAATGCTTTGACAGTTCGGCAGAATTTACAATTCCACTCAGATAAATAACTTGCCTGGCCGTTGTTTGATTGATCCGGTCTTTAAAGTTTTGTGCACAAATCTGCTCCATCGATTCAAAATCACCAATTTCAGTTGACATGGAATGGATCAGATAATAGGCAATATCAATATCATCAGGAATGGTTGCGAGACTTGAAGAATCCAGAAAATCAGCTTCAATGACAGTCAAAGCCTCTGAACTGTAATTTTTCCGGTTGAACCGGTTTTGGTCTCTCACGCAGCAAACGACTTGATGTCCGTTTTCAATTAGTACGGGCAAGAGTCGTTGGGCAATATAGCCGGTAACACCGGTGAGCAGAATTTTCATGGAAATAGTGACAGTATGAAAGTGGATTGAGAATGTGCCTGAAGAAAAGTATACATTCAGCGCTTGCTTATTTTATTTAATGTAATGGTTCGTTGCATGGTGCTTTTAAACCGATTGATTTCCGGGTTTCGTTTCTTTGCATGTTTATGACTTGCTCCGCTGTTTACTCTTTTCCGCCATAAATCAAAACTGCTTCGCTTTAATTCTCTTCGCATCAGTTCAATGACATCAGCCTCAGAAAAGCCAAACTGGAGTTTGATGGCTTCGAACGGGGTTCGGTCTTCCCATGCCATTTCAATAATTCGGTCGATGTCCCGTTGGTCCATATTTACCTGATCGGTTAAGTTAAATTTTTCAGTCAGCAAGTCGAGTTCAATTCAAATATGGTTGGAGCGAAACCATGAACAGATAAAAATTGAGAATCATAAAAAAAATTGCAGGCAACGAAACCCACAAGCTGTCCTTTACTTTAATTCGTACCCAAACCCCCAGAAACATAAGCAAGGCAAGTCCTCCCGACGAAATCAGGAGGAAAGGATGATAAATCAAACCCAGAAGCAGACCGGTTGCACCCAGCAACTCCAGTACAACCGTAAGTAACCCGAATTTTTCCAGATTAAACCGTCTGAATTCACTTTTCATGTGAGGAGACGAAAACCAGGAGGCACCATAGGCGAAAAACGAAATGCTCGAAATAAGGAGGCAAAGGGTAAAAAAACTCATATTGAAATGTAATTCAACGAAACCAGCACAATGAAAAGGCTTAAAAGAAATAAAACCAGAGAAGGCAGGCGTTTGATCATCGGGTTGTTGATTTTATTATGAAAATATTGAGCCACCAACATAAACATGCCCATCAGAGCTGCAGGAATCAGAATCAGAGAGTGAAACCAGATACCAGCAACCAATAAAGTTGCAACCGCAATTTTGCTTGCACCCACTGCACTTCGGGTCAAATCAGACAAGCCGAATTGTTTGAAATCTCTGATAATATTGTCAAATCTAAAAATCCAGACAAAGGCAACTGAGAGTCCAACGATAAGTTGTGCAGCGGAGAGAAATGTTAACACAATAGGTTCCTGATCTTCTTACTCGTATGGCTTTTCAGAATTCGCCCCGTTTTTTTGTGGTTTCTGGACTCCACGACAAAATCATTTACAAGGCAAATTCTTTGATAGAAGTGCTCCGGCGGATAAATAGATATCATGGAAACCAAAAATTGTCAGTCTGAGTGATCCTGCTTGCAGGATTTTATCGAAGACTTTCATCTCTATTTAACTGCCGGAGTAATAGTAAATTTTTCGGATTACCTGACTTCGGACTTATAAAAGGTTTTTTCAGATTTTTAAAGTTGAAATTCCCCCATCCACATGCAGAATCTGACCGGTTATCCATCCCGATTTTTCTGAAAGAAGAAACTCAGCCATATTGGCAATATCTTCGGTCGTGCCTATTCTTTTGAGCGGATGTCTTTGCGCGTTTGTTTCCAGTTTTGTGGTGGTATTGATAAAATTGGCAGCAAGGGGAGTGTCAGTCAGGGAAGGTGCAATACAGTTCACTCTGATAGTCGGAGCAAATTCAGCTGCCAAGGCTTTAGTCAATCCTTCAATTGCTCCCTTTGAAGTGGAAACCAAAGAGTGATAATTAAATCCGGATTGAACTGCAACGGTTGAAAAAAGGACGATTGATGAGTTGCTTGACGCTTTCAGTTTGGGTAAGGCAGCCTGAATTACTTTAATAGCACCCACGACCTGTAAATTAAAATCTGTTGTAAAGTCAGCAGGATTTAGTCTTGCAAACGGCCGGAGGTTAATGCTGCCGGGACAATAAATCAATCCGTTTAAAGTTTCCGGAAGAAAATCCAGATCAATGTTTTCATCCAAGACATTTAAATAATGGCAGGATATTGAAGGATGTTCCGGTTCGGCTCTGTTCTTAAAATAGGTAGAGAAAACCTGGTGTCCTGCTTCTGCCAGTTGACTGGAGAGTCTTTTTCCAATCCCGGAAGAACCGCCTATAATGAAATAGTTTGCCATGAATAAACGCCAGTCATTGATTTAAATTTTGATTCAGAACATAGATTTCCGGGGTTTGGTTCGTTAAAGTCAATCTTTGGGGTTTTGTGCTGATTTTAAACACTGAACGGTAACACTGGCTCCCGGTCGGAAATCCAAACTGCAACGCCGACCTCCAGTTTGGATTTCCGGGCTGTAACACCGACCTCCCGGTCGGTATCCCTGTTTTAACCCAGCTATTCAGGATTTGGATCATTATGAAAAATGATAAATGATCAATGGTAAATTAAATGGGTGAAGATATTGAATAGTGTAAAACTTTAGCCTTTTAATGACTTCTTTCTACTGGCTTTTTCCTGCTTCCCAAATTAATAATTTGTTGCGCAGAACACGGTTTTATATTTAACTTTCCAAACATCATCCTTTCGTTTTCTATCCTGCCGGAATTCTTTTATTTTTGTGAATGTTGTTGATCGTGCAGAAGAAATAAAAGCGGACTATGATTTTACCTATTTATACACTTGGCGATGCCGTTCTCAGGCAAAAAGCCGAAACTCTTACCGGCGTTGACAAAAACCTGGATAAGCTTATTAAAGATATGTTCGAAACCATGTATCAGGCTGATGGAATCGGACTTGCTGCTCCACAGGTTGGCCAGGCACTTGATTTACTTGTTATTGATATTTCTGTCATGAAAGAAGGCAGAGATACACTCCCCATGGTGTTTATAAACCCAGAGTTTATTGATAAACAAGGTTCATGTTCAATGGAAGAAGGATGTCTCTCTGTTCCGGGAATTAATGATTTTGTTGACCGGCCTGAAATCATCACTGTGAAATTCAGGGATGAAAAGTTCAATGAACGAACCGAAACCTTTGATGGTATGCTGGCCAGAGTTCTTCAGCATGAATATGATCACCTTCAGGGAACCCTTTTTGTTGATTATTTATCTGCTTTCAGAAAAACTCTGCTTAAAAACCGGATGCGTGATATCCAGAAAGGAACCGTTGAGGTAGATTATCTGCTGGCCGAAAAATAAACGGAAGCATACTATTTTCCACTCTTTCTCATGTCACTTAAACTCGTCTTTATGGGAACACCAGACTTTGCAGTTCCCATCCTCGAAAAACTCATCCTGAACGGATATAAACCCGTTGCAATTGTTACCGGAAAAGACAAACCTCAGGGTCGTGGTCTTCAGTTGCAGGAAACACCGGTTAAACAATGTGCGAAAAAACATGGTATTGAAACCATTCTCGAACCCGAAGATTTAAAAGGTGATGAGTTTTACCATCAGATGAAGGCTATCGATGCAGATTGCTATGTGGTTGTAGCTTTCAGGATTTTGCCTGAACGGATTTTTTCACTTCCCGCTAAAGGGACTTTTAATCTTCATGGCAGTTTACTACCGAAGTACCGGGGTGCTGCCCCCATGCAGTGGGCCTTATTAAATGGGGATAAAGAAACCGGCGTTACCACTTTTTTTCTTCAGAAGGCAGTTGATACCGGCACCATTATCGGCAGGAAAAAATTGCTGGTTTCAGATTCCATGACCGGAAGCGAACTTCACGATCAATTAAGCAATCTGGGTGCAGATCTTGTTCTTGAAACCGTCATTAAAATTGATCATGGAACTGTAAAAACAGAAATCCAGGATGATACACTTGCAACCCGGGCACCTAAATTAACAAAGGAAGATTTCAGAATTGACTGGAACCTGCCGGGAGCTGTAATTCGTAATAAAATAAGGGCTTTCGATGACTATCCGGGTGCTTTTTGTTATCTGGATGGTAAAGTGCTGAAGTTATTTAAGGTTGACTTTTTTCAGGAAACTCAGTATCCTTACATCAGTAACGGATTGATCACCGGGTTATCTAAATCGAACATCTCAATAAAAGTCTCTGATGGCATGATCCTGATTGGTGAAGTGCAGCTCGAGGGTAAAAGGCGTTTATCCGTTCAAGAGTTCCTCAACGGTTATCATTTAAAAACAGGCATACAACTCAATTGATTACAGGAGTTATTTAAAATGGCAAGAAGTGTAAATAAAGTTATCCTTGTTGGTAACGTCGGTAAAGACCCCGAAGTAAGATATACACCAAGTAACCAGGCCGTTGCCCAGTTTTCGCTGGCAACTTCTGAAAGCTGGAAGGATCAGTCTGGAAAACAGGTTGAAAAAACAGAATGGCATAATCTCGTCGTCTGGGGAAAATTGGCAGAAATTTGCCAGGAATATGTGAAAAAAGGACATAAAATTTACGTAGAAGGCCGTCTTCAAACCAGAAGCTGGGATGATAAAGAGACTGGCGCAAAACGGTATTCTACTGAGATTGTGGTGGGCGATCTGCTCATGTTAACTTCAAAAGGTTCAGGCGGTGGCGAATACGAAGGCGTTTCTCATTCTTCTTCGGGTTCTCAGAGAGCAGATATTTTACCAACGGCTCCTGATACTCTTTCTGATAATGATGATCTCCCTTTTTGATCAAATCTGATTAAATTTAAAGCCGTAACACCGTTCTGGGGTCTCTGGATTTTGGTGATTGCGGCTTTTTTCTTATTATTGAATGTTGTTTCACTAAGTTGGGAATTTTCCCTTTTGGATAGTTATCAGTTAATCCTTCTAGCAGTATTCATCCTCTGTATTGCCCTTTCCTTTTTTTTAAGCGGATCAGAAGTTGCCTTCTTTTCACTGAAGTCTGATCAGGTTAATCGTCTCAGCAAAAGCGAAAAACAAGGTGAGAGAACAATTTCTCTTATTCTGTCTGATTCACAAAAACTTCTTGTCACGATTTTACTCGCAAATAATGTGGTAAACGTGCTGGCTTCAATCATTGCCGTCACTCTTACCTATGACTTTCTTCAGGAAATTCTGGTTGATCCGTTTTTGGTGATCATTTTTAACGTTGTGATCATGACTTTTATTTTGCTTATCCTCTCAGAAATTACCCCAAAAATTCTGGGTGCCCAGCTTTCAGTCAGGTATGCTGCATTTGCTGCCCCTCTCATGCTGGTGATTTTGTTTTTTTCTACGCCGTTTGTCTGGTTAATCATGCGTTTAACCCGCTGGGTTCACCTCCCCTTTCAGTCTGCAGAAAAAATTTCAAACAGTGATCTCAAAACCATAGCTGATGTCGTTCATGAACACGGAAGCATTGAAGAAGATGAAAAGAATATGATTTCATCTCTTGCCGGTTTCTCTGAAAGAACCGTAAACGAAATCATGATTTCACGTGTGGATATGGTTGCTGTTGAGTCTGATTCAGATTATCAGACCGTGATGGAAACTGTCAGGCAAAGCGGACACTCCCGGATTCCTGTTTTTACCGAATCTCTTGATAACATCAATGGCATTCTGTATGCAAAAGACCTGATTCCTTTTCTCGCAGCCGAAAATGAAACAACATCATTTAAAATCGAAAAATTGATCAGGCAACCCCTTTTTATTCCGGAAGGCAAAAAGGTCAGTGATCTGCTCAAGGAATTTCAGCTTAAAAAAATGCACATTGCAATTGTTGTCGATGAATATGGCGGTACGGCAGGTATCGTAACTCTTGATGATGTGATCGCTGAAATTATTGGTGAAATTCATGATGAGCACGACATTGAGCAACCTTTGTATAAACAACTTGCACCCAATATCTGGCTTTTTGACGGTAAAACTCCCGTTGATATTGCTGAGGAAGTTCTGGCGTTAAGCCTTCAAACCCATGATGATGGATTTGAAACTCTCGCTGGTTTTATTTTATCGCTTTCGGGTACAATTCCGAAAGAAAAAGCAATGTACAAACAAGGCCCGGCTGATTTTATTGTCGAACAGATGGAAGGCCGGCGGATTGCTAAAATCAAGGTTATTTTGCGTGATTAACCGCATTGGTTTTCTCGTGTTATTTTTCCTTTTTCCCCTTCAAATTCTGGCACAAGATGTTCCAGATTCAGTAAAAACAACTTCTGACCCCTGGTTTGGTAGTGATAAAGTCAAACATTTTACTCTGAGTTATTTTCTTACAGTTGCCGGAACAGTTGTGATCAAAAAGGAGACACAGTCTTCTCATCCTGAAATCCCTGCTGCTGCCGGAGTTTTACTTCTTGGCATCGGGAAAGAAATCAGAGATGGACTTACACCGGGGAACCATTTTTGCCTCAAAGATCTTATCTGGGATGTTGCCGGTTTGACTCTTGCAGTGGGATTATTAAAATGAAACATCCTTTTTTTGAAGTTGAAGGAATTATTCACCTTCATTCCCGTTACAGTGATGGTTCGGGCGAAGTACCTGATATCATGAAAGATGCTCAGGAAAGTCTGCTTGATTTCGTCATTTTTACCGACCATAACACACTTCGCCCCAAAAAAGATGGATGGGAAGGCTGGTACGGAAATTCTCTGGCGGTTTTTGGATGTGAACTCAACGACAAAAATGATCAGAATCATCTTCTGGTTGTCGGTGTGGATGACATCATCCATAAAAATAAATCAGCACCAGAATATGTCACTGAAGTAGTTAACGGTGGTGGCGTTTGCTTCCTCGCACATCCGCATGAAAAAAGATCGACATTGCCCCAATATCCGCCATACCCCTGGACCGCCTGGGATTCTAAAGATTTTACCGGCATCGAAATCTGGAATCACATGTCTGACTGGATGGAAGGACTGACTGACGAAAATAAATATCAGCGGTTCATTCACCCGCTTCGCTCCCTTTTGGTTCCACCAACAGAAACTCTTTCAAAGTGGGATGAACTCAACCGTGAACGTCTTGTTGTTGGTATTGGTGGTTCAGACTGTCATGCCATCGAACAGGAAGTAATGGGTGTAACCGTTCAGGTTTTCCCTTACAAAGTTGCCTTCAGAGCGGTAAGAACACACTTACTTCTTGAAAAACCACTTTCAAAAGCAAATTCAATCGAAGCAAATATTGCACTAATTGTTGATGCTTTAAAAAAGGGCAGATGTTTTATTGTCAATCATTACCGGGGTGCAGGTAAAGGATTTCGGTTCTGGCTGGAAGGTGCAAAAACTTCTTTATTCCCGGGTGACCGGCATGCTGCCGGAACTTTTACAGCTAAAATATTTTCACCTGAAAAACGGCAAATCCGGCTTTTAAAAGATGGCCGGATTATTTTTACCGCTCAGGAGAGCGATCACCTCGTTTTCCCGGTTTCAGAACCGGGTGTTTACCGTACCGAACTCTTTTTCGGAGAAACCGGCTGGATTTACAGCAATCCGATTACGTTGGTCTAAACACCATTTCCTTTTTCTTTCCATCGAAAAATTGTATTTTCGCACGATATTTCTTAACTGCGACCCTCAGTTCAATTTAATCCGGAAGATTATGTCCTCCAACTCTCCGAACCAGACAAATGACAATCCGATGTCTCTTGATAAGCCACAGGAATATTGCGGTATTTTTGGAATTTTCAACCATCCGAATGCTGCTGTTCTTACTTATTACGGACTCCATGCACTTCAGCATAGGGGCCAGGAAGCAGCCGGGATTGTAACCGTAAGCAAAGATCCTGAAAAGAAAAAGAAGCAAATGAATGCTTACCGGGGTTTGGGATTGGTAACAGATGTGTTCAGAAATCCGAAATTATGGGAAGATATTCTTAAAGGAGACATGGCTATTGGCCATAACCGGTATTCAACTTCCGGTTCATCGAATAAAATTGCCAATATTCAACCGTTTCAGGTTCATTATAAAAGTGGCAACATTGCTCTTGGCCACAACGGAAATTTGTCAAACATCCGTGAAATCAGAAACCGGCTGATTGAAGAAGGTACCATTTTTCAATCTTCAACCGATTCTGAAGTTTTTCTTCACCTGATCGCAAAATCGATCGAACATGATCAGGTTGCCCAAATCCGCCATGCCTTGCTGCAGGTGAAAGGCGCCTATTGTCTGGTTATTCTCACTGAAGACAAACTGATTGCAGTTCGTGACCCGAACGGTTTCCGGCCATTGAGTCTTGGAATTAAAGATGGTGCTTACGTGGTTGCCAGTGAAACATGTGCATTTGACATTATTGGTGCAGAATACATCAGGGAAATTGAACATGGCGAAATGCTCGTCATTGACCGTGACGAAAATAATGAAGTCAGAATGCAGTCTTATTATCTTCCCCGCCCGGAAAGAACTTCAAAATGTATCTTTGAATTTGTCTATTTTTCACGTCCTGACAGTAAAATCTTTGGAGAATCGGTGGATAAAGTCCGCCGGAAACTCGGGAAAAATCTGGCTCTTGAAACTCCGGTAAAAACGGAAGGTGACGAAAAAGTATTCGTTATTTCGGTTCCCGATTCATCAAACACGGCAACGCTTGGTTTTGTGACTGAATCGCAGAAACAGGGAATCAATGCCCGGTATGAACTTGGCCTGATCAGAAACCATTATGTTGGCCGTACATTCATCCATCCTGAAGAAAGTGGTCGTGGGCTAAAAGTCCGTACCAAATTCAATCCGGTTCGTGGGGTGATTGAAGGACGTAAAATTGTGGTGGTTGATGATTCAATCGTTCGTGGAACCACTTCAGAAAACCTGATGAAGCTCATCAGAGAAGCAAATCCGAAAGAAATCCATTTCCGGGTTTCATCTCCGCCAATTAAATTTCCGTGTTATTATGGCCTTGATTTTCCTGATCCTGAAAAACTAATCGCCAATGAATGTGGCGGTGACATTAAAAAAATTGCAGAGAAAATCGGTGTTGATACACTCGAATATTTATCACTTGAAGGTATGGTTTCTGCCTGCGGTTTTGACGGTGATCCTGAAAAATCAGGATTCTGCACAGCTTGTTTCAGCGGAAAATATCCGGTTAGCATAGAAGAGGGCATCGGAAAAGAGGAAAATGACTGATCCTGCTTCTCCAAATCAGAAAAGTTTGTCAATTCCTTTCGAAGGTGATAATGAAGAAAGCCCGGCAGGTGTGTTTTCGCCGGTGAGAAATTATCGCTGGATGATTCTGGATTTGATTTTTTTGATGAGACCGACTCAGTTTTTTCCGATTTGGGCAACTTTGGTTGCCGGTTTTCTCGTTCCGCAGCTTTCTCTTCAATCAGCACCCTGGTTTTCTTTAAACTTTTCATATGAATTCTGGATAACCCTGCTGAGTGTTTCACTTGGCAGCGGTGCCGTTTTTATTTACAATCAGATCGAAGATGTTGAGACTGACCGGATCAACGGGAAACTCATGATCCTGAATAACGATCTGGTCAATGAACAGGTTGCAATGTGGTTCGGTCATGGAATTGCTGCTGCTTCTTTGTTTCTTGCCGCAAGTGTAAGTCTTTCACTTTTATATATTTACATTGGTTGTGGCATCCTCGGTCTGGTGTATAATTTCTATCCGTTTTCTCTTAAAAATAATCCGTACTCTGCCATTCTTGTTAATTCACTTGGCGGATTTTTATGCTTTCTTGCCGGATCAGTGACTGTTTCTGATTCATTGTTGGGTCTTATCGGAACTGCAATTCCTTACGGACTCGCCTGGGGGGCAGTTTTTGCACTCGTAACTGTTCCTGATCAGGTTGGTGACCGGAAAACCGGAAAAAAAACACTTACAGTTGCAAGGGGGGAAACCTTTACCCGTCAGTTTGCCTTTGTTAGTACTATTTTGGCGGTTGGTATTTCAGCTTTTAATGGTGACCCCATTTTTCTTTTTGCGGGTTTGGTTTCACTCCCGTTCTATTTTCAAATTTTAAAAGCTGAAAACGGTTCAGGCGTTTTTTTACCGGTGAAACTTTCATTTGTTATTCTCCTTTTAGGCTCATCAATCTTCATTCCGGTTTTTTTTCTTCTGAATTCAGTTAACTTTGCAATTTGCCGGTTATATTACCGGTTCAGGTTTCGCCTTGATTATCCAAGTTTCTCTCCTGTACAATGAAAAATAAAAACAGAATTGCTTCATGATTTTCCCAACTGATCGTTTCTGGACGATATCAAATTTATTCAGCCTTTCCCGGATTTTTATAGTCCTGCCGGCTGTTTGGATGTTATTTGAAAAAACACCATCCGGAAATTTGTGGGCTACCGTATTATTGGTTATTGCAGCCATAACTGATGGGCTGGATGGTTACATTGCCCGGAAATTTAACCAGGTTTCTGATTGGGGCAAAATACTTGATCCGCTTTCAGACAAAATCTGCATTACCACGGTAATTGTGGCTTTGCTCTGGCTGAATATTCTTCCTCTATGGTTTGTTGTTCTGGTTGCCGGGCGGGATGTATTGATTTTTATTGGTGGAATTTATTTCAAGAAACGGGTTGGCTACATTCCTATGAGTGTTCCAAGCGGAAAATTTGCTGTCTTTTTTACAGGTTTTACACTTTTGTTCGCCATTCTGAATGTCGAACCCTGGTATCACTATTTCCTTTACCTCAGTGTTCTTCTGCTGTTATATTCGTTCGGTGAATATTCTGTCAGAATGAGTCGCGAATTAAAAAAAGTCCCCTGAAATGCTAAAATGGTTTAACCGGCAGGAAGAAACTGCCCGAATTGAAAAAGGTCTCGACAAGACCAAACAATCCATCTTCGGAACCCTCCACAAATTCTTCCTTGGAAAACGTAAAGTTGATGACGCCTTTCTGGATGATCTTGAAGATATTCTGATTACCGGTGATGTCGGAGTGAAAACAACTCTCGAAATTATTGATCGCCTTCGTGATAAAGTTGCAAAAGAAGCCTTTACTTCAGAAGATGAACTGGTTGGCCAGCTTCATTCAACTGTTGTTGAAATTCTGAAATCGGGAATGAACGGCGTTGAATCTTTTGACCATTTTATGGATAAAAACGAAGGAAAGAAACCGTACGTTCTGCTGGTAGTAGGCGTGAATGGGGTGGGGAAAACCACAACAATTGGTAAGCTTGCACATTTATTCAATTCGCTCGGGAAAAAAGTTGTATTAGGTGCTGCCGATACATTTCGTGCGGCTGCTTCTGAGCAGCTTGGTATCTGGGCACAACGGGCGGGTGTCCGCATTGTTATTCATCAGGATGGAGCAGATCCGGCGTCTGTCGCCTTTGATACCGTTCAGTCTGCCATCGCAAGAAAAGAAGATATTGTCATTATTGATACGGCCGGCAGGTTACACAATAAACTGCACCTGATGGAAGAACTCAACAAGATCCAGCGGTCAGTTGAAAAAGTGCTTCCGGGCGCTCCGCACGATGTTTTTTTAGTTTTGGATGCTTCAACCGGACAAAACGCCCTGGTTCAGGCCAGAGAATTTGCAAAAGTGGTTACCATTTCTGGTTTGGTTCTTACCAAACTGGATGGAACTGCAAAAGGTGGCATTGTACTCGGAATTTGTAATGAAATGAAAACACCGGTCCGTTTTATCGGTATTGGTGAAAAAATAGATGATCTCCGGCCTTTTGATCCGGATATTTTCGTTGATGCATTGTTTGAAGGTGTCGGGAAATCATGAGTTTAACTGGTGTTCGGTCAATAAGTAAAAAAATTAAAAAAGGACAGTTCCCAACGGTGAATATTATTACCATGGGCTGTTCAAAAAATCTGGTTGATTCAGAAGAAATGATGAGACAGTTTCAGGGAAACCAGTTTAAAATTTCTCAGGAACCTGAAGATGCCGATATCATCATTATCAATACCTGTGGTTTTATCGATGCTGCAAAAGAAGAATCTATCAACACGATTCTGGATGCAGTTGATCTGAAGGAAAACGGAACTGTCAGTAAAGTTTTGGTGACCGGTTGTCTCATCGAAAGATTCAAATCAGATCTTGAACGAGAATTACCAGAGGTTGATAAATTTTTCGGAACAAACCAGTTAAATGCAGTTCTTGAAGAATTGGGAGCCGTTTATAAAAAAGAATTGGTTGGTGAACGGCTGATTACTACTCCCAAACATTTTGCCTACATGAAAATCAGTGAGGGATGTGATCATCCCTGTTCGTTTTGTGCCATTCCGTTGATGCGGGGCAAACACGTTTCAAAATCAATTGATCAAATTATCAAAGAAGCACAGTTTCTTGCCGGTCAGGGTGTTAAAGAATTGAATCTGATTGCTCAGGATCTGACCTATTATGGTATGGATCAGACCGGAAAAAGAACTCTGGCCCCGATGTTGCGCGAACTTGCTCAGGTAGATGGAATTGAGTGGATCCGGTTAAACTATGCCTATCCCAACAATTTCCCCATGGAAATGATTGAGGTAATGGCTTCAGAATCTAAAATATGCAATTACCTGGATATGCCGATTCAGCATCTGTCAAGTCAGGTTTTGAAGGATATGCGGCGGGGAATTACCCGTGAACGTACAGAAACTCTGATAAAAGATATCCGGTCAATTATTCCGGATATAACCTTAAGAACAACATTGATTGTCGGGTTTCCATCAGAAGGTGAAAAAGAGTTTGACGAACTTGCTGAAGGCATACAAGAACTGAAATTTGACCGGTTAGGTACATTTACTTATTCTCAAGAAGAAAATACAACCGCAGTTCCGCTGGGTGACCCGGTTCCAAAAGAAGAAAAAGAACGCCGTCAGAAGGCAATTATGGAAATTCAGGGAAAAATTTCCCGCACAAAAAATGAAGCAAAGATTGGTAAAACCCTGAAAGTTATTGTTGACCGGCAGGATGAAGACTGGCTGGTCGGGAGAACAGAAGCAGACGGACCTGAAGTTGATAATGAAGTGATTATTCAGGAAGGACATGCACTTCCCGGCACTTTTGTTCAGGTTGAAATTGTTGATGCTGAAGATTTTGACCTTTTTGGGCGGATTATTTCTTAATTTGGTTAGTGCCAAACACAAAAACGATTGGACACCTCTATAAACCTCAACAATGTCATCCTCAACTTGATTGGGTTAACGCAGTTCTGCGAAGCTCATCCAATAAAAGGAAAATAATAAGGTTTTTAGAGGTGCTCAACTGGTTTAAAACTTCTGTTACCAGCTTACTTTGAAGATTCTTTTAGAATAAATAAAATTACTTTGTATTTTTATCATAATTATCGCAATCACCTCAATTTTAGTTATCGGTTCTGAATGCTGAAAAGAATTAAGCAAGACTGGGCAGTTTTCATTGGAATTTGCAAACTCATAAAATTCGGTTTCATTTTTATTTCAAAAAAGGATCCAAAACAGCAGGAACAGGTCATCCGGGATTGCTTTAAAGAATTGGTGAGATACTGGAAAGTTCAGATAACCGTTGAAGGTGCTGAACATGCAGATCAGAATGAACAGTACATCATCATTGCAAACCATCAGAGCCAGATGGATATCCCGGTTTTGTATGAAGCAATTCCGGTTCCCATGCGAATGGCTGCCAAGCACCAGTTATTTCAAATTCCGCTTTTTGGTTATTTTTTAAAACACGGCGGGTTTATTCCTATTTACCGTGGGAACAGCACAGCAGCAATCAGAGCTCTGAACCAATCAAAAGAACTGTTTCAAAAAGGACTTTCACTTTTTATGGCACCAGAAGGAACCCGGTCAAAAACCGGTGACTTTCTTAAGTTTAAAAAAGGTCCCTTCGTGATGGCTATAGAACATCAGAAGCCCATTCTCCCGATTGTCCTTATTGGCACCCGGGATGTCGTCAGACATGGAAGTCTCCGCATTTATCCGGAATTTCCCATCCACGTGAAAATCTTGCCTCCGATACCGGTCAAAGGATTAACCTACAAAGACCGGGAAGCTTTACTTGAACGGGCATTCAATGAAATGTCGGCCGTTTATAAGGAAGGAACAAGGGATGTCAGGTAACCAATCAATCAATCTGACCTTTGATGACCAGCGGATTGTTTCTGCTCATCAGGGCTGGGACGAAATTTTAAACGAATTCAAAAAAAGCAGAGACATCCAAACCTGGATTTCTTCTACTGATTTTGATGTTTTTGAAACGAAATGGGATGAAAATAATCCATTTGACTGGTGTGTTAAGTTCTCAACGACTCTGGTAACAAGATATTACCATGTCACATTTTATCCGAAAGAACAATCTGTAACCATTACTCCTCTGATCAACTTTTTTGAGTATCAGGAGTATCTCACGATTGATTACAAAACACCCGGGATTAAAAAAACACTCAGTTCATTTCTTCATGATTTCAACAATCACCTGACTGTGTTGCTGCCAAATATGGAAGCGGCCCAGATGTTCAGTAATCAGGAAGCGAAAAATTATAAATATCTGGTTTCCTCAATGAAGGGAATGGATAATCTGAACGCATATGCCAATCTGGTCTCTACTTTGTGCCGGTCACCCAGAGCCATGATCCGCTTTTTTTCGATCACTTCTCTGATGGCAGAAATCAAAAATGAAATTCAGGAAAAATACCCGGGTTTATCTGTTTCAATTTCAATTGAAGAAGATTTCAAAATCGCATTTTATCAGGAGTTTTTTAAAGATTTGATTCATGTTTTTCTGAAAAATGCCTGGGAAAACAAACCAGATGACCAGATATCACTTGTTTTTGAACCTTTTACCCAACCCACCAGTCATTGCCTGCCAGATTTCGAATTAACCCGTGGTGATTATCTTCGGGTGAAGATTTTCCAAACTGCACCAGGACCGAATTTTGAAACCCGTACCAGAATGTATGATCCGTTTTTTACAACAAGAAGCAAAGGAAAAGATGAAGGTATTGGCCTGACACTTGCAAAAAATATGATGGACGGTGCAAACGGAACCTTAAAGTTTATTCCATCGTCTGATGCGTGTTATTTCCAATTAACCTTTCAGCGTGCTAAAACATGAGTATTATTGCCAAAGAGTTAACAAAAAAGTACGGATCATTTACTGCCGTTCAATCTGCTTCATTTACCATTCAAACCGGCGAAATCGTCGGGTTCCTCGGCCCTAACGGTGCCGGAAAAACCACCACAATGAAAATGCTTACCGGTATTCTGAATCCAACTTCAGGTACGGCTGAAATCAATGGGTTTGATGTAATTTCATCGCCCGAATCAGTTAAAAAGGTAATAGGTTTCCTTCCCGAAAATAACCCATTATACCCCGATTTGACTGTGAATGAGTATCTAAGTTACAGTGCAAGAATCAGTGGCGTAAAATCTGGGGATGTTGCTGCAAATCTGGATAAAATGATTCAGCTTTGCGGACTTGAATCGGTCAATAAAAAAATTATCGGAACCCTCTCGAAAGGTTACCGCCAGCGAGTGGGACTTGCCCAGGCGCTGATTCATGATCCCTCTGTTCTCATTCTTGATGAACCCACCACCGGGCTTGACCCCAACCAGATTCTTGAAATCAGAGATTTGATTTTAAATCTGGGCAAGGAGAAAACAGTTTTGCTTTCAACCCATATTCTTCAGGAAGTTGAAGCAATCTGCAACCGGGTTCTGATCATCAACGAAGGCGAACTTGTTGCAGACGGAACACCTGCTGATCTTCAAAATCAATTTAAAGGTGGTGTTGCCTGGTATCTTGAGTTTGCAAACGATCTGGTGATTTTTCAGGAAGAAATCAGAAAACAATATCCCGAAATGATGATGGAAGTCGTTGCAATGAGTAACGAAAAAAATCTTGTCAAATTTACAACCCTTCAGGATGATCACCTTAACCGGAAACTAGTCCGGTTTTGTATTGACCATCAGGTCGATCTTCTTCAGCTATATAAAGAAGAAAGCAATCTGGAAGATATTTTCAGAAGGCTGACCATTACCACAGAATCCCGCTCAAACTGAATTTAATGGAGAATCTGCTATGAATCCCTCTCTGGCGGCTGTATTCCGCAAAGAGTTAAAATTATTTTTTAACACGCCGGTGGCCTTTATCGCCACAGTTATTTTTCTGGTTTTCGTGGGTTGGTTTTTTAATTCAACCCTGTTTCTTGAAAATGTTGCTTCGATGAGAACCCTTTTCACGGTTGCCCCTTTTGCGTTTCTGTTTTTTATTCCGGCATTAACCATGAAGTTGTTTTCTGAAGAATTGAAATCAGGAACCTACGATTTGCTGGTTTCTAAACCCGTCACGTTACCTCAGGTGATTACAGGTAAATTTCTGGCTACCATGGCGGTCATTTCTGTATTTCTGGCACCCACACTGATGTATGCTGTCACAATTGGTTCACTTGCTCCGCTCGACTGGGGAACAGTCATTGGTGGATATTTGGGGCTGATTCTGATTGGCGGAATTTATACCTCAGTCGGAATTTTTACTTCAACCCTCACTGAAAACCAGATTGTTGCCTTCATTTCAGGTTTTGTTCTGTGTTTTGTTCTTTACACTGCCGACCGGATTGGCATGTTTGTCCCTTCAGCAATAAGTCCGTTTTTCCAGTATTTATCTGTGAATGTGCACTTTACTGCGATTTCAAGGGGAGTAATTGATTCACGTGATCTGGTTTATTCTTTCAGTATGATGATTTTGTTTTTAACATTTTCTTACCTGATTCTTTTAAAGAGAAAGGAGAACTGAAATGAACTTTCTGAAATCTCTTTCTCCAAAACAGAAATCGGGTTTGGTTATTCTGCTGATTGTGATTCTGAATCTGATTTCCTATGTCTTTTTCTTCAGACTTGATCTGACTAGAAATGAGTTGTACACCATTTCAAAAGCAACCCGTGGTTTGATGGGAAGTCTTGATGATAAGGTGACGGTTAAAGTTTATTTTACCGATAATTTGCCTGCGCCGTATTCAACAAACAGACGGTACCTCGAAGATCAGCTTGAAGAATTGAGAAGTTATTCTGATGGGAAACTCAATTTTCAGATGATTGACCCGGCTGGAAGTCCTGAACTTGAAAAACAGGTCGAATCAGCCCAAATTCCTGAATTGCAGATTCAGGTGATTGACAATGATAAAATGGAAGCAAAAAAAGCTTACATGGGTCTCGAAATTCTCTATGAGGATAAAAAGGAGACTTTGCCTGTGCTTCAACAGCTCGAAAATTTCGAGTTTGAATTTGCAACTACCCTCAACAGAATGGTCAATAAAAAATTACCGGTTCTGGCAACATCCGCTGATTTTGGAATGCAGGGTTGGGAAGGGAAAAAAAGTATTCAGCAGTATCTTGAAAAACAGTTTCGGTTGGAAACAATTTCAATTTCTGAAGAAGCGGGAATACCCGATTCAATTTCAAGTCTGATTTTGTTTACACCCACAGAAAATCTTTCTGATTTCGCAAAAACCAATATCAAATCATATCTGAACCGTGGCGGTAAACTGGCCTGGTTATTTGACCGGGTTTCTGTAAATATTCAAAATCAGCAGGCTACCGGTCTCAATAACGGTTTGGATTCACTTTTCTCTGAATTTGGTATCACGATTTCAGACAACCTGGTTTTAGATTTGCAATGTGCGGCCATCAGTGTTCCGCAACAGGTGGGTATGTTTCAGTTCAACAATCAGGTTCAATATCCGTTCCTGCCGGTTATTTCAGCCGTCAACCCTGAAAGTGAACTCTCACGTGGCATTTCTGTCGTAACGCCAATTTTTGCCTCTGAAATTTCAGTTGGGAAAGTACCCGATTCACTTGTTGTAACTTCTGTTCTTACCACCAGTGAAAAATCAAAGCGGGCAAGTGGATTTTACGTTCTTGATCCGTTTCAGGAATGGGCTGAACCAACATTTATTGAGAAAAATCTGTCAATTGCTGTAACTGTTGAAGGTAAATTCGGCAAAAATGCAAAAAATGGCCGGTTATTTTTAATGACTGATGGGGAAGTTGTCAACGATGATTTTATTCAGAATGGGGCCAGTATTCCTTTTTTTATGAATGTTCTTTATTTTATTTCTGATGATAAAGGCTTGCTTGCCATTCCATCCAAAAAAGATTTCATGGTTCCCCTTCCCGAAATGGCTCCGGCAGCAAAACAGTCTGTTAAATATACAAATCTGATATTACCCCCGGTCCTGATTTTAATCTGGGGAATCGTCAGATGGAGAAACCGGAAACGGGCATCAGAATCCAATTAAAACTTTATCTCAAGTCAAAACAATGAAGTCAAATAAAATACTTTTTTACACGCTTACCCTGGTTTTGCTGATCATTATCGGGTTTCTGGTTTACCGATCTTATCTTTCCGTTTCCGGGACGTTTGATGTTGGCAGCAGACTAGGCGTTGAACCTGATAAGTTGACTGCAATTGAACTGCAAACCCAGTCAGAAAAAATTGTATTTGAAAAGAAAGATTCAATCTGGATGATCATCTCACCTTTTTCAGAGGCTGCAGACCAGGAAAAGATGAAAGACATAATTGGGCTGATAACCGAATCGGTTATGGTAGCTCCCATTTCAGATAATCCGGAAAAACAACACATTTTTGGTGTTGACAGTACGGGGAAGAGATTAATTTTAACAACCGGAAATGACAGGGTCACTTATTTTGTCGGAAATCCAGGTCCTGATTTCAGTTCTGTTTACATCCGGCAAGACGGACAAAACGATGTTGTTATTTTTTCAGGGAATCTGGGGACACTTTTTACCCCGGCAGGTGATTTCAGGGATAGAAGTTTATTGAGACTTCAATCTGATTCGATTTCGAAAGTAGAGATTATATCCACTTCAGAAAATTTTGTCATGTTAAAAGATTCAACACAGTGGCTGATAGAAGGTACAATAATTGAAGCGGAGAAGGTAACGCCCTTTGAATCTTCATTGAACCGGCTTGATGCCGATTATATTGCAGATTCTTTGTCAGCAAAATCAATGAATTACCCCCAATCTCTGCTGGTTTCTGTAACTGCAGGAAAGCAGAAACATGAACTCAAGTTTTATAAAATCCCCGAACGAATGGAATATGCTGTTACCCGGTCAGGTTCTGAAAAAGTGTACCTGATTTCTGACTGGAAAGTTGACCGCCTGAATAAATCAAAAGCCTACTGGACTGGAACTCAAAAATGAAAAAATTACTGTTAATTCTTCTTTCCGGGGCATTTGCTTCAGGTTGTGTCAGTTACGATGCAGCAATAACCGAAAATGAACTTAAATCTTCACTAGGGTATCTTGCTTCTGATTCACTCAAAGGCCGGATGACAGGTTCAGAAGGCATCCGCCAGGCTGCCAATTTTCTTGCTGAACGGTACAAAGAAATGGGTCTTCATCCGATGGGTGATTCTGGTGGATATTTCAGGTATTATGAGTTTATTGCTGGTGCAGAACCAGACTCTGCTTCCTTTCTTTCAGTAAACGGAAAACGTCTGACTTATGGAAATGAGTTTACCTTTAAAGGGTTTACCGGCTCTGCCGATTTAAAAGACGCTGAAGTGGTTTTTGCCGGGTTTGGAGTTCGTTCTGATTCATTGAAATATGATGATTATGCTGATATTGATGTTTCAGGAAAAGTTGTAGTTGTTATTCGTTACAATCCGGATGGTGACAACCCTCATTCGGTTTACAACTCGACTTCCTCTTTCAGGGCAAAAGCAAAACTGGCAAAAGAAAAAGGTGCGGCTGCCATTCTGTTTGTAAATAGTAAAGAAGAAGAACCAGATGATTTGCTGCTGAAACTTGAATATGACCGGGGCGGTACGCAGGCACTTCCTGCTATTCAGGTTAAAAGATCAGTCGTTGATGGATGGTTAAAATCGGCCGGACTTCAATCTCTGACTGAACTCGAGAAAGATATTCAAGCGAAAAAGCGTCAAAGTTCAAAACTGATTGAAAGTGTCAAAATTTCACTTCACACAGGTCTGCATCTCATTAAAAAGCCAGCATATAATGTTGTGGGATATTTTCCCGGTGCTGATGCAAAGCTGAAAGACGAAATTGTTGTTATCGGAGCTCATTATGACCATTGGGGAATGGGCGGATCGGGTTCTTTATACCGGGGCGAAGAACCCCAGATTCACAATGGTGCTGATGATAACGCCAGCGGAACTGCTGGAATTGTTGAACTTGCCCAATCTCTTGTCGGAAAGAAAAATCCACCAAAAAGATCACTGATTGTGGCTGCCTTTTCTGGTGAAGAATTGGGACTGCTGGGCTCTTCTGCACTTGTTAATCAGTTTCCGGTTCCGATTGAACAGGTTGTGGCAATGTTTAATTTTGACATGATTGGCCGGTTGGATTCTGTAAGTCAACTCGTTATTTACGGAATGGGTACATCCTCTTCATTTAAAACTCTGGCTGATTCACTCAATAAACCTTACAAGTTTAATCTTTCATTTAAAGATGAAGGTTACGGACCCAGTGATCATTCGAGTTTTTATTCAAAAAATATTCCGGTCATGTTTTTTCATACCGGACTTCATTCAGACTATCATCGGCCAAGTGATGATGCAGATAAAATCAACTACCCCGGAACCAAAAAAGTTTTGGATTATGCTTCTGAGATCGTGGGAACGGTAATTAATCAGCAAGTCAAACCTGATTTTATCAAAGTGAAATCACAGTCAGCCGGTCGTTCTATGGCCTTTAATGTGTATATCGGCACCATTCCTGATTATGCCTACAATGGCAAAGGATTAAAGATCACCGGTGTAAATCCGGGATCTCCTGCTGATAAAGCCGGGTTGAAAGGCGGAGACGTAATTACACAGATCGGATCATCCAAAATTGATAACATTTATGATTACACCGATGCACTTTCTTCTCTGAAAGCCGGAAAAGAAGAAGTTTTGGTTTACCAGCGTGAAGGGAAAGAAGTGAAGGGAACCATTACTCCCGGAAAACGAAATTAGAATGGTTACCTTTAAATCCGGACACTGAGCGGAGTCGAAGTGCCCGGAATTTAATGTGGTTTTTTGTTTTGAGAAAATATCAAAACCACCCCGGCTTCGCCACCCCCCGAAAGCGTTCGGGGCAGGCTCTCCTTGAAAAGGAGGGGAATTTACAGCTTAACCGTACCCCGTTTCACTGACCACCACGAAAGTGTTCGGGGTCTTTGCTTCGCTCGACTTATCACTTATAACTTATAACTTATAACTTACCACTGATTCCATGTACAAACACCACATCTTTATTTGTGAAAATGAACGTCCCGCTGATAACCCAAGGGGAAGTTGTGCTGCGAAGGGTTCGGCAGACCTTACTGCAACCTTTAAAGCCGAACTTGCTAAAAGAAAGCTGAAGGGAATCGTTCGTTCAAATAAATCGGGCTGTCTGGATTTTTGTGAAAAAGGTCCCGTGGTGGTGATTTACCCTGAAGCCGTGTGGTATTCTCCAAAAACAAGTGACGATGTTGTTGAAATTGTCAACTCTCATATCGATAATGGTATCATTGTCGACAGACTGCTCATGAAATAACTGCAGGATTCCATGATTTCAGCCACAACCCCCAAAGTAAGTTTAGTAAAATCGTTTACAAATCCGTTCAGAAATGCCATTGCCACGGCACGAACCTGTTATTCATCCAAAGGGATAATAACGGATCAGGATGTAAACGAAAAACATTTTCATATCGCCCATTCAACCTATCAGGCGGGGCATCATACAACGCTTCAACATGCACATTTCCAGTTTGCCATAACTGATGTTTCCCGGCATACCATCTGGAGCTTCCTGCACAGTCACCCGTTTTACAATTCTGAACAGGTCAGTCAGCGTTACGTGGAAGTTAAACCCGGTACATTTTACGTTCCGCCAATCTCAGGTCAGGCTCTTGAGCTTTATCTGGCCACGCAAAACAAGCTGATGGATTATTACCATCAATTAAATGAATCCTTGCTGGGTGTTACGACTTCAGCATATCTTGACCGGTTTCCGGCGAGAAAAAGTGATCAGAAAAAAATTGACCGGGACGTTAAGAAGAAAACTCAGGAAGTTGCCCGGTACGTACTTCCGGTTTCGACTTTTGCCTATTTATATCACACGATTTCAGGTATTACTTTACTTCGTTACTGGCGGTATTGCCGTCAGTATGAAACACCACAGGAAACCCGAGACCTGATTGAAGCTATGGTTCGCCTTATGCTCGATCACGATCCGGAATTTGGTGAAATCATTCAGGAACCCTTAACCCTTGAAGAAACTCCTGAATTCGCCCAGTTTCAGCAATTCTGGCAAGGGAAAAATCCATCCAAAGCATTTATAAATGAATTTGATCAAAGTCTTGATGGACGGGTTTCTAAACTGATCGGCTGGTCTGATCAGGCAGAATCAACGGTGGCTTCTGCTGTCAGGGAAGTTTATGGCTTAGCCTCATCAGAGCTTTCTGATGTTGAGGCAATCAACAAGCTTTTGAATCCTGCAGAAAATAAAATCTTCGGTGAAAACCTGAACCTGACAACTCATTCAAAATTGTCACGGGCAATGGTTCATGCCCACTATTCCTTCCGTAAAAAATTAAGCCATGCTGCCGATTCTCAGGATCAGCGTCACCGGATGACACCCGGAAGCCGGCCAATTCTATCTACTCATATTACTGATGATCCGGATTATATCACGCCGGTTGTGGTCAATCTGGATGAAAAATCGAAACGATTGTACGATGAGGCGATGTCAGTGGCCTGGGATGCCATCAGAAAATTAAAACTCTTGGGCGTTTCTGAAGAATACGCAAATTTTCTGCTTCCAAATGCAGTTTCCGTTCGGTTTACCGAGTCGGGGGATTTGCTGAATCTTCACCATAAGCATCAGATGCGGTTGTGTTACAATGCTCAGGAAGAAATCTGGCGGGCATCACTTGATGAGGCATTGCAGATTTCTGAAGTTCATCCGAACATCGGTCGTTTTTTACTTCCGCCCTGCAGTCAGCGATCCATGAGCGGAACCCGGCCAATTTGCCCTGAGGGCGATCGTTTCTGCGGAATAAAAGTGTGGAGACTGAACCGGGAGGATTATTCCCGGATTATCTGATTTTTCCGGATGAATTGAAATGAAATTAAGTCCGTTTGTTACCCGTTGGATGCTGAATCTGTTTCCTCCTTTGTTTTTTAACCGGATCAGGATAAATACGCTGTCTCCCGATTTTACCTATTGTTTGGTTCAGGTCAAAAAATCTTTTCTGAATACCAATCTTCAGAAATCGATTTTTGGCGGTACGATTTTTAGTGCCGGTGATCCGTTCCAGGCAATTATGTACTGGCAATATTTTGCCCACAATAACATTCATGTTCAGGCTTGGCTTAAAAAAGCTCAGATTACCTACCGGCAACCAGCCTTTGCCAACCTCCGACTGGAATTTAATCTCACAGAAACGGATATTGCAGAAGCAAAACTGGCACTTAATGAAACAGGCCGGTTTGAAAAGTGGCATGAAATCCCGATTCTGACAGACCAGGGAGAACTTGTAGCGGTTATTAAAACCCTTGTCCACCTCCGGCTAACCGGAGACACTCATCTCTTACGGGAACCTAACCCATGACTTACCATCCATTATCATTCGAAATATTTAAACGGTTTTTTCCTGAAGGAAGACGCCTCGACAGTTTATTCCGTCAGGTTTTTAAAGAAAAGAGAGTTAATCCGAAAGAAAAACGGATTATATATTATGAAGTAACCGGCTTTATTCGTCTTTTTCCCGCATGGATGGCCGTAAATGAACCCGGTAAGCCCATTGACGAAGCAGAATGGACAACTATCCTAAAAGCCATAAAAGATTTTGACTGGGAAGCTCATGCTGAAAAACTGATCAACCTCCCAAATAAAACCAAAATCACACCCGCACTTTTATCTGAATTTGGACTACCGGTTTTATTTCGTTCCTGGATTGGTGAAAGTGTACCTGATTCTCAGGTTTTGAACTTTCTGAAAAAATCGGTCATGACACGTCCGGTTTATCTTCGTGAAATTGCAGATCAGGTTCAGGTTGATCCTGATCTTGAACCGGTTTATGGCATTCCCGGTGCTTGGAAACTGAATAACCCCATTCTGGATTTTGCCGATGACTGGTTTCAATCGGGTCAGTTTGAAATTCAGGATCTTTCCGGCCAGCTTGCCTCTCTTATGGTTAACCCAAAACCAAATGAAAAGGTGATGGATGCCTGTGCCGGTCATGGCGGAAAGACGATTGCTCTTGCCGGACTGATGAAAGGGAAGGGGAAAATTGTAACCATCCACGTGTCTGATGCAGAGATGCAAACTCTTAAACTTCGTGCCCGAAAACATGGCATTGGCACTATTTCACCAATGAAACTGGATTCACCCGCACTTGAAGCATTAAAAGGAACGATGGATATTGTTTGGGTTGATGCTCCTTGTACAGGTTCAGGTGTGATCAGGCGTAACCCCGAAGTCATTTACCGGCTGAGTGAAACTGTAATCAGGAAAATGGAAGAAGAGCAACTCATTCTGTTGAATCATTATTCTCAATATGTAAAACCTGGCGGAAGATTGGTTTACTCGACCTGTTCAGTTTTCCAAAACGAAAATGAAGCAGTTATTCAGGATTTCAAAGCAGAGCATCAGGACGATATGAGCCTGGGTTCGTTTGCTCAGGGACTGAATTACTATCATCTTGCCCTGCCTGATATCAACCCCCTCAGATTGGGTTTTGCAGACGAACCAGATTCTGACGGATTTTTCCTTGCTGTTTTTTCTAGAAAGAAATAGTCTGATTTGAACGAAAATGACAGCAACAATCAGGTTCTGAATAAGGCACCAATTACAAAAGATGATTTTATTCTGAAAGGAATATCCGCTTTTCAGAATCAAGAGTATTTCGAAGCCCATGACTTTTTTGAGGAAGCCTGGCAGGAGATGACCGGTTCAGATAAAATTGTCTGGCAGGCTATTATTCAGCTCACCGTTTCATTTTACCACTTTTCATCAGAAAACCGGAAAGGTGCTGTTGGACTTGCAAAAAAGGCCTCAGATAAATTAAACAGTCTGCCTGAAACCTTTCATCCGCAAGAAATTGCCAGGTTAAAAAGACTGGCTGTAAAATGGAAAGAAAGTGTGAATTTTAAAGAGACTGCCACGATTCCGGAGGATATAATCAGAGAAATGAAAAAGTTTCTGGTTCCGGGTTTTCTGTCAGTTCAGTAACATAAATGTCATTTTCCTCTTTTTAACCGGATATGAATTTTTGATAAGCTGAGAATAATTCTATTTTTACACCATGACAGTACCACAATTATCTTTCCTGCCTTGTTTTCTTCTGGTCATTCAGAAATGAAAATCCCTTCTTTTATTTCAAGACTTATCCTCGATAAAGAGGGTGATTTTAGATATGAAACCATTTTGGTTGCTTTCTGGCTCGGAAGTATTCTGCTTTCAATGGTATTTGTTCTCCTTTTTTCAGTTGTTTTCTTCCTGTCAGACAGTGTACTGATGAAAAAACTGATTATTTTTCAAAGTATTTTGCTTGGGTTTTTATCGGGTACATTCGCAGCCTGGTATTTTTTCTCTAAAAAAACAGAATTAACAATTAATCTTGGCTTGACCAACTGGAAATGGTTAAAACTGTTGAAGGGATTTATTGTCAGCAGTCTGGCCGTTCTTCTTCTTTTTTCAATTGGTTGGGGACTTGGCTGGGTTGATATTGTACCACAATGGAATCTTGTTCCGTTCGGTTTGATGGTACAGGGAACAGGTACCCTGGTTTTTCTTACCTTAATACCAACGATAACTGAAGAATTGATGTTCAGAGGTTTTCCGCTTCAGGTTAATTTAACCCGGAATGATCGGCTGTACCGCATTGTCTTGCTCTCTGCTATTTTTAGCTTGCTGCATTTCAGTGTTTCAGGCGTTACCCCGCTGAGTTATCTCTCGTTTTTCCTTTTAGGTGTCTGGTTTTCGATGGGAAATCTGGCTGAAGGAACGGTTTGGTATTCAACAGGATTACATTTTGGATGGAATTATATGCAAACTGCCATATTTGGCTTGTCTGCAAAAGAAATGGGTATTCCCGGTCAGTCTGTTTTCACTGTTTCCTTTCCCGTTGAAAGCAATCCTTTCCTGATCGGAAACTCACACGGACTTGAAAATGGTCTTGTAACCATTGGCTTAATCGGACTTTTTATTCTGACTGAAAAATTTCGGATTTCATGACTCTTCTAACTTTTCTTTTTCTTTTTACAGGTTCTTCACTTTTTATCCCGCCAGATACAGATGGGTTAAAAAAAGGTATTGAACAGATTTACCAAACCAACTTTACAGAAGCAACAACTGTTTTTAAAACGTACCAAAAACGATTTCCAAACCGGCCTGAAGGATACTTTCTTGAATCAATGGTCGTTTGGTGGAAGGTCTTGCTTCAAGTTGATTCAGAACAGGCCGATTCTCAGTTTTATAGCTCAATTGATAAAACAATCGCCAGACTTGAAGAGTTGTCAAACGCAAACAGAAACCGTCAGGTGGCAGATTATTATATCGCAGGTTCTTACGGTTTTAAGGCAAGGCTGCTCGCCATTCGTGAAAAGTGGTTAGGTGCAGCAAACAACGGGCGGTTGTCTTATCCGGTTCTGGCCAAAGGTCTTGCCGGAGATTATGGATTTGTTGATGGGAAGTTTGGAACGGGAATATATCTGTACTATGCTGAACGGGTTCCTGAAAAATATCCGATTATTAAACCAATCATGGTCTTTTTTCCGGATGGTGACCGGTTAAAAGGATTGTCTCAGCTTGAAGAAGTCATGAATACCGGCTATTTCACAAAATATGAGGCGGCATGGTTTCTCATGCAGATTTACCTCAATTTTGAATCAGATTTTGAAAAAGCCCGGATTATCGGTGAGAGATTATATAATCAGTTTCCCAAAAACCCTGCAATTCAGCTGAACTATGGAAATGCTTTGTTCAGAACCGGAAAAGTTGATCAGGCTAAAGAGGTTTTTGAGAACTATTTAACGTCCATTGAGGCAGGAAAACCTTATTTTTGGCCCTATCAGCGTGTGCAATGTTCTTACTTTCTCGGTGCTATCATTCAAAGAGAAAAAAAGCCTGAACAGGCGCTTGCCTTTTATGAAGCTGCAATTGAAAATTATGGAAAATCACCTAAAAAGTCTCAGCAGAGTTATTATATTGAATCTCTGCTTGAAGCCGGAAGTCTTTATCTCAGAACAGATAAGAAAACTAAAGCCCGTCAGAATTTTAATCTGGTGCTGAAATTTCCCAATCAGTTCAACTGGCATCAAAGAGCCCGTGAAGGGCTGAAACGACTCGGATAGTTCGGGTCAATCAACTGGAAAGAATTTATGGATATTTTTTATCTGCTGCTCATGCTGGTTTCTATATCAGTGGCACAGTACATTGGCGGAATGCTGGTTTTAAAAGGAACCGGCTGGATCAAATCTTCTCAGGAATATTTTTTAGCCCTGTCAGCCGGGTTTTTGCTTTCCCTCGCACTTGTCAATCTCATTCCTGAAGCTATTGAGCTCTCTGAAATGGCACCTTTTTATGTCATTCTCGGCTTCGGAATTCTTCATCTTTTCGAACATACGGTGTTCAGGCACATGCATTTTGGTGAAGAAAAACACTTCCATGATGTTAAAAAACTCTCCTTTGTTTTGCCAACTTTTGCCGGTCTGTTTATCCACACGATTTTTGACGGAATTGCACTTTCTGCTGTTTTCCTTCATGAATGGTCTTTGGGTGTGCTGGTCTTTCTGGGTCTGATGCTTCATAAACTACCAGAAGGACTCACAATTGCCTCTGTTACCATTGCTGCAAACATGAAACAGTCTTCGGGGCACAAAGTTGTTCTCATGCTGGCATCGGGTAGTTTTATTGGTTTGTTTATCGTCTTTTTTCTTGAAAAGATCAGTCCGGAATTGTCTGGCGGATTGCTAGGTTTTGCTGGTGGAATTGCACTTTATATCTGCACGGCTGATCTGATTCCGGAAGTGAATAAATCAAAAAAGAGACTTGTTCCTGTTACCCTTTTTGCAGGTATGTTTCTCTATTGGCTTATTGTTCAGATGTTTCACAGCCATTGAGTTTTTGCAACCTTTGCTGATTGACCTCCGTATGACTTTTAAAGATTAAACCGGAGACAGCAAAATGGAAAACATGACTATGCCAAATGAAACTGAAATGCCAAAACGCCTTTCACGTGATATGAACAACCGGGTCTTTGGAGGTGTCGCTTCAGGGCTCGCCAATTATTTTGCAATCGATCCTGTTTTAATCAGAATCCTTTTTATCATCACTGCATTTTCCGGTTTTGGAATTCTTGCCTATATCTTACTTTGGATTTTTATGCCGGTAAGTACGCATATTTCTGTGGTTGCAGGTGAGCCAAAACTAAATGCTCAGTCAACCTCCTACGTTCATCGTTTTTTGGGTGTAGGTTTGATGCTGATTGGTGGATACTGGCTGATGGATAATCTTGAATTTTACTGGTTTGATACGTTTATTGAATCTGTTGAAGATTTTGCATTTCCATCACTGCTGATACTTTCGGGCCTTGGCGTTTTGTATTTTTCTCTCAGAAAACCAAAGGAGGACTTTGAAATGGCACAAACTGAAGAACCCCGCAGACTTTTTCGTGTAATGAAAGAAAGAATGATCGCAGGTGTTTGTTCCGGTCTTGGATATTACTTCAAGGTGGATCCGGTTCTGGTCAGAATACTCTTCGTTATCAGCGTTTTCGTAAGCTTTGGAGCAACACTTTTGGTGTATCTGATTCTTGCACTTGTCATACCCAAAGATAACGGACTGTAAAATGAACCGATTTCCAACAATCCCCTTTATCAGCATTTTGCTGATTATTATCGGCGGCGATCTCCTTTTTGACCGGCTAAATCTTTTATACACAACCTGGTATGAACTGCTGGGTACCATTCTGATGGTTCAGGGTGTGTTGTTTCTGATCTACGGGATCCGGGATAAAAACAATTCTAAAACGGTTTCTGGTGTGATTTTATCTGGTGCCGGTGTTCTGTTTTTCTTTCCGGCAATTGTTGATCAGATTGACTGGGATTTTATTTGGGATAACCTGTTTACCTGGTGGCCGGCGGTTCTGATTCTGATCGGACTCTGGATTCTGATTAAATCCTGGACAAAAAAATCAGAAAATTAAAATCCTTCTTTGATCAGTCCGGAATCCAGATTTCGAATGGATTCCGGACTGATGTTTAAACTTCTGAGTATCCCTCTCAATTTAGTTATCGTTTCTGCATATTCCTGTTCGGCTGTAGAATCTGAAGTAATAGCTCCCCCGGCTTTTGCAGAATAGTTCTGGCGGTCAAATTCAATACATCTGATTAAAACCGACCATTCAGAGTTACCTTTTTCATCAAAATACCCTGAAATCCCTGAATAAAATCCACGTTTACCACCCTCGTATTGCCTGATTAGTTCCATTGTTCGTTTTTTTGGTGCTCCGGTCATTGAACCTGGTGGAAACAAAGCTTCAATGATTTTAAAAATGGAAAGATTTTCTGGCAACTTGCCTGTGATGGTAGAAATCATCTGGTGAACGGTTTGATAAGATTCTACTTCAAACAATGAGGAAACAGAAACTGAACCAGTCTCGCAGATTTTACCCAAATCATTTCTCATTAAATCAACGATCATCAGGTTTTCAGCCTGATCTTTTTCAGACTTAATTAATTCAGCCTTCAATCTTTTATCTTTTTCAGGATCAGAATCTCTTCGTCGGGTTCCTTTCATTGGCTGAACAATGATTTGTCGTGAAGAAGTTTTGAAAAATCGCTCAGGAGATGAACTTACCAAAGTAAAGTCATCCAGTTTGAACCAGGTAAAAAAGGAAGAAGCTGATTGGGCTACAAGTGAATCCCAAACCTGCACAGGTGTTCCCGATTCGAGCCGTCCTGTTAATTGGTGAACGTAATTTACTTCGTAGGTATCACCATTTTTGATGTGTTGTCTGATGGACTCCACATTTGATTGATAGGTCTGGAAATTTTCGGTCAGTTCAACGTCTTTAGAAACAACTTCTGAATTGAATAAGTTGGATTGTTTTGCCAGATCTTCAATCAGGTTTTTGATATCTGTTGTTGAATCGGTAACCAGTTCAATTTTACCGGAATGGAGTTCATGACGGAAAAGAACACTGGGTTTAAATCCTGCTGCAAGCAAAGATTTTGATGGTACCGTGATCAAAGGATCATTCAGCAAATCAGAAAATTCATAGGAAAAGGAAAAAAACCATCCATCTGATCTGAACGGAAGTTCGGGTTGCCCAGTATTTTTAAGGTTTACTATCTTTTCGATTTCCTCAAGCGGGTTTTTCCCGGAAAGAGAAACGATCCTGATGTTTCCAGAATTTGAAACTTCAAGCCGGTCCTCAAAAACTTTAATAAAGGTTTTCGGGAAAATCCCGGCAAATTGAAACTGACTTCTTGAATCATTTTTAAGTGGTGAAGCCAGAATAAAACCAGGATTCTGTTTTTGGACAAAATACTGGATGTGTTGCCAGGTAATTGATTCAGGAAGGATAAGTTGAATTAGTGGTTTCAAGCCAGGCATCTTTCGTGTCTTATTCAATCAGTTATTGACTGACGTAATAACTCCAGAAAGCTTTTGCAGGTTCAGAATCACACGAAATGTGCCAGTTTTTTCCGTCACCGGTAACAAGGTGGACAGGAATGAGGCCATGAGTGGAGTTGGCATAAAACCAATTTCTGAAAGTTGCCAGATTCTGAACTGAAAAGGGGGCATTGATGATTGACTGTCCGGTTTCTGAACAATACTTTCTTAAAACCCTGATGATGACTGAGTCGAGCACCTCTCCGGTTTGAGAATTGAGAACCCAGGTGCCGTCGGCCATCCGCCCCACCAGAGAGGCTGTTGTGGCTTCAAGAATTTCATCTTTGTTCCGGATGATTGTATCATATCCTTCCGGATCGTGATTCCGGATTAAGGCCCAGGGTTGAAAATGACTCCATTTCAATGCAGTCAGGCCCGGAAATGGGGTTTGGAAATCTAGACTTGAAAGAGCAAGTGAAATTCCGTCTTCACGCAATAAGTCAAGTTCCGGATTCAGATTCCGGAGTTCGATTGATGCTTCACTTTTAGAACTTTTCCGTTTATATAGCCGGTCGGTTTCTGATGCAGAAACAATAACTCTGACTGCAACAGAGTCAGGTATATCGTGTTCGTAAAGCCAGGTTTTGAGATCATCTTCAGATTTGAACGGCAAATCAAGTCCAAAAATTTCGGATTGCCGGAGAAGACGTTCGAAGTGCAGATTTAATCCGCAAAATTGTTCATTCCACCTTAAAAGGGTAGTGAAAAACCCGTCGCCGTTTTGGTAAAATCGATTCATTTCGGAAATTCGTTGATAGTTATGAAAAATTCAATTATTTTTGCAAGTTTTACTTTATATACCCTATGATCGAATCCATGACCGGCTTTGGTGCCGGAACGGCCACTGCTGACGGAATAACCGCCTCAGTTGAGCTCAGATCGCTGAACAGCCGGTTTGTCGAGCTGAATTCAAGGCTTCCAAAATCGCTGCAGAGCCGTGAAAATGACATCAAAGAAATTCTCCGTCGTGAGCTTCAGCGTGGTAAAATTAACATTTTGGTTCAGCTTGACCGTGATTCTGAAGCAGATCCGGGTCTTCGCATCAATGAAGAAGCTGTAAAAAAGTACACGTCACTGCTTGAAAAGGTTCTTTCTGTATCCGGTATAAAAGATACCGTTCGTCTTGAACATATTCTAAAATTTGGTGATGTTTTTGAAGCTTCCGAAATTTCAGATTTTGAAACTGAAGAATGGACGCTTACAACCGAAGCCTTGAATCTTGCTATCATTCAACTCAAAGATATGAGAAAACGTGAGGGTGATGTACTCTCAAAAGATCTTCGTGAGCGGATTAAAATTCTTCAGGTGAATGGTGATCTGGTTCGGAAAATGAGCGAAGATAGAATTCCTCAGGAACGGATCAAACTCAGAAATAAAGTTGCAGAACTGATCAGTGATGAGAAAATCAATACTGACCGCCTTGAACTTGAAATTGTTCTGCTTTCTGAACGTCTGGATATCACTGAAGAAATTACACGGCTGAACAGCCACCTTGATTATTTTCTCGAAGCCCTTGATGGCTCTGAATCAGTCGGGCGTAAACTGAACTTTCTTGTGCAGGAAATGAACCGTGAAATCAATACTATCGGGTCAAAATCAAATCATGCCGATATTGCCCGTATTGTGGTTCAGATGAAAGAAGAGCTGGAACGGATCAGAGAACAAATTCAAAACCTAGAATAAATCATGACCAAACCCGGAAAAGTGATTGTATTTTGTGCACCAAGCGGAGCAGGCAAAACGACTATTGCCCGTGCACTTCAGCAATTGGTTGACAACCTTCATTTTTCTGTTTCTGCAACTACCCGTCAACCCAGACAGAATGAATCTGATGGTGTTGACTATTTTTTCATCTCTAAACCAGAGTTTCTTGACCGGGTTGAGAAGGATGAGTTTATTGAATGGGAAGAGGTTTTTGGCAATTATTATGGTACCTTGGTTTCTCATGTTCATGAAATGATGGAACAGGGGAAAAACGTTATTCTGGATATTGATGTTAAAGGCGGTCTGAACATCAAGAAAATATTCGGGGATCAATCGCTGACCCTATTTATCCTTCCGCCGGATGTAAAAGCACTTGAAGAACGTTTGAAATCGAGACAATCTGAAAGCAACGAAACGCTTAAACTCCGTTTGGCCCGTGTGCCAATGGAGATGGAGCTTGGCAAACAATTTGATGCCCAGGTTGTTAATGACGATCTGAAAAAGGCAATTGACCAGGTCTCTGCTCTGGTCACAGAATTTTTAAAAAAGTAAAAACCAAGGAGAACTGCAATGCCTATTAATCCTGTTGATCTGAAAATTGTTCAGGGTGCCAACGAAAACGTTTACGAAGCCATCAATGTGCTCGGGAAACGTGCACGCCACATCAATGACGAAGTCCGTGCTGAACTTCATGATAAACTTTCCCTGTTCAGTGAACTCGTTGAAAGCGATGAAGAACAAGAAGTGAATCACGAACAAGCCCGTATCTCGATTGAATATGAATTGCGTGACAAGCCAACCATTCAATCCATCAAAGAAAAAAGCAAAAATGATATGGAATTTCATTACGCACAATGAAATCCGTCCTGAATGGTAAGACAGTTGTTCTGGGGATTACAGGCGGCATTGCTGCCTATAAAACCCCCGAACTTGTCCGCCTGCTGAAAAAGGCAGGTGCCAACGTTCAGGTTTTGCTTACTGACTCAGCAAAACAATTTGTTACCCCGACTGCACTTGGAACCGTCTCTGAAAACCCGGTTTTAACCGACATTTTTCCAAAAGATGTTCAGGGTTCCTGGACGGTTCACATCCATCTGGCCAGAAAAGCTTCCGTTTTTCTGGTTGCCCCGGCCACAGCTAACACAATTGCAAAGCTTGCCCACGGTCTCGCCGATAATATTCTTACCAATATTTATCTCGCACTTCCGCCAACGGTTCCCGTCATCATCGCCCCTGCCATGGATACCGATATGTTCGTCCATCCGGCAACACTGGCCAATCTGGAAATTTTACGCCAGCGTGGACATGTCATTCTTCCACCGGATTCGGGTCCATTAGCCTCCGGACTGACCGGAATCGGCCGATTGCCTGAACTTACTGCAATTGTAGACAAAGTAAATGAAGTCGTTGCCGGAGTAAAAGGTGATTTATCAGGCAAAACGATTCTGATATCTGCCGGACCAACCCGTGAAGCCATTGATCCGGTAAGATATATTTCGAATTATTCAAGCGGGAAAATGGGCTTTGCCCTTGCATCCGCAGCCCAAAAACGGGGAGCAACCGTTCAGCTCATCAGCGGCCCCGTTCATCTTTCCCCACCCGTTGGCGTTGAACTGATTTCTGTTGAATCCGCACTTGATATGCAATCAGAAATTGAAAACCGGTTTGCAAAAGCTGATGTGGTCATCATGGCTGCTGCTGTTGCAGATTACCGGGTGAAATCAGTTTCCGGATCCAAAATTAAAAAAGAATCTTCTGCCGGATTTGAATTGGAACTGGTGAAAAATCCGGATATTTTGCAAACCCTTGGAAAGAAGAAAAAGAAGCAAATCCTGATTGGTTTTGCTCTTGAAACCGACAACGAAATTGAACATGCCCGTCAAAAGCTGGTATCCAAAAATCTGGATGCGATTGTTCTGAATAAAGCCAATGAGCCAGGGGCAGGGTTTGAAGTTGATACCAACATTATCCGGATTTTACCGGCAACCGGCGGCATTATTGAGTTTCCGAAGGCACTTAAAACTGAACTTGCAGACCGTATCCTCGATTTCTGCTTAACCTTATCCGAAAAGAACCATGTCTGACCTTCCTATTGAAGAAATCCGGAAACTGTTTGCTTTTACCCGTGTTTACCTTGATCAGCAGCATGATCTTTTTGGTCCGTCACTGCCTGATTTGATTACTTCCCCTGAGATTACAGTTGACGCCAGGAAAAAGGCAGAATTGCTCGATTCCTATTACAAACAGATTGCCAATTGTCAGAACTGCAAACTTGGAAAAACCCGTAAAAATCTGGTTTTTGGCAGTGGAAATCCGGATGCAAAATTACTTGTGATCGGCGAAGGTCCGGGTGCAGATGAAGATGAAACCGGTTACCCGTTTGTAGGTCGTGCCGGTCAGTTGCTGACAGCCATTCTAAAAGCCATCAACTTTACCCGTCAGGATGTTTACATTGCCAATATTGTAAAATGCCGTCCGCCGCAAAACCGGAAGCCGGAACCTGATGAAGTGACTGAATGTATGCCTCATCTGAAAAAGCAAATTGAAATTATCCGCCCGGCCATTATTCTGGCTTTGGGTGCAACCGCAGCCAACACCTTACTCGCAAATGCCGATTCTCTCGGTTCGATGAGGGGCCGGATCCACACTTTTGAAAACACCCCTTTGGTCGTGACTTATCATCCGGCAGCCTTGCTTCGCAACCCGAATTACAAACCCGAAACCTGGCAGGATGTTCAATTTCTGCGAAAACAGTACGATTCTCTCGTTCAGTAAGATAAAATTATGGCAAAAGTATTTGGGGATTCGTCTGGTGACAAATTCCCGATCGATGATTTTCTAAACCGGAAAAACAAGTCAGCTTCTCCGTTATTAATGGAAGGGCGGACTCCCCCGCAGGCTGTTGATGTTGAACAGGCTGTTCTGGGTGCAATTTTAATTGATCCGGATGCAATTTTTAAAGCAGTCGATCTGATTGACGATTCCTGTTTCTATAAACCTTCACACCGGATGCTCATGGCAACCATCATGAAAATGGTGGAAAAAAATGAAGCTATCGATTTGGTGACGCTGGTTGAAGAACTTCGCCGGAATAATATGCTCGAAGAAGTTGGGGGAGCCCACTATATTTCTGAGCTGACGACCAAAGTTTCTACTTCAGCAAATATTGAATATCATGCCCGGATTGTTCTCGAAAAATTTATCCTTCGCCGGGTTATTTCCATTTCTGGAAATCTGGCCTCAGAGGCATTTGACGGTGAAGACGACGCCTTTGAAATTCTGGACAAAGCCGAAAAAGAATTGTTCCAGATCAGTGCGGAACGCCTGAGAAAAGGTGCTCTTTCGATTTCCGAGATTTTAACCAACGCCATTGAGAAACTTCAACACATCCATGAAAATCCGGGTGGCGTTTCTGGCGTTCCTTCCAATTTTGTTGATCTTGATAAAATGACTGGCGGATTTCAGCCAACCGATTTGGTTATCATTGCCGCACGTCCTTCCATGGGGAAAACTGCTTTTGCAATGACAGCTGCTATTAATGCAGCTTTGAAATCCAAAAAAGCAGTTCTTGTTTTTTCTCTTGAAATGTCGGCACAGGCCTTGGTTGAACGTTTATTGTATTCGACAGCAAAAGTGGATGCCCACCTGGCAAGAAATGGCCGGCTTCCGCATGATGACTGGCCTAAAATTTCAAAGGCTGCCGGTAAACTGAACGAGGCGAAAATTTACATTGATGATTCCCCCGGGATGTCAGTCATGGAAATCAGAGCCAAAGCCCGTCGGTTGAAATTTGAAAAGGGAATTGACATGATTATTGTCGATTACCTTCAACTGGTGCACGGACCCAAAGCCAGCCAGTCACGGGAACAGGAAATTTCTGCCATCAGCCGGTCGTTGAAAATGCTTGCAAAAGAACTTGACGTTCCGGTTTTGGCTTTATCTCAGCTTTCACGTGCGGTTGAAAGCAGAAATCCGAAGCGACCCATGCTTTCAGATTTGCGTGAATCGGGTGCGATTGAACAGGATGCTGACGTTGTTATTTTTATTTATCGGCCAGAGTTTTACGGTGAAAAAGAAACCGAAGATGGTGCACCGGCAGAAGGATTGGCAGAAATCATCATCGGTAAACAGCGTAACGGACCAACCGGAACGGTAATTCTTCAATTTAATAAAATGTTTGCTGCTTTCGATAACCGTGCAGGTTCGGGTGGCGGATACAGTGGTCCTTCCGGACCTGAAGCACCGCTGAATCCTGAAGATTTCGGTGCACCTCCAGCCGGGATTGTCCCGTTTTAAATTTTAAAGTCCGGTTTTCCCGGACTTTTTTTTGCGGGAAAATTCAATTTGCACGCAAAGGCGCAAGGGCGCTAAGAAAACGCTAAGCGGTGGGATTTTTTATAGGAAATACAAAATTCCTAACATGGATTATTACTTTTATCGCTCCGGAGGAGCGAAATCCTGGTAGCCCCGGGTCAAAACCCGGGGTTGAATATTAGTAATTTCTTTATCGCCCGGCTTGTTTTTTATTAAATGCAGGAATCTTGCTTCCGGGCGAAATTGGGCGATCTTAAAATGAAATGTTGTCTGGTCTCGTAAACGCACAATAAAATTATATTCAAAAAGGAAATGAAATGGCTGGCGGAAGTTTATTAGCTTTACTCGATGATATTACAACCATCCTGGATGACGTCTCTGTCATGACCAAGGTGGCTGCAAAGAAAACTGCCGGTGTGCTGGGCGATGATCTTGCTTTGAACGCACAGCAGGTCAGTGGGGTGAATGCAGACAGGGAATTGCCGGTTGTGTGGGCGGTTGCGAAAGGATCATTGCTGAATAAGGTGATTCTGGTGCCGGCGGCACTTCTGATAAGCACCTTTTTGCCCTGGGCTGTCATTCCGTTGCTGATGATCGGTGGTGCCTATTTATGTTTTGAAGGCGTTGAAAAAGTAGTTCACACTTTTTTCCACAAAAAACACGAACCAACAAATGAACCGGCTGTTGTTATTCCTGAGACGACAGAAAAAGAAAAAATTAAAGGAGCAATCCGGACAGATTTTATTCTTTCAGCGGAAATTATTGTGATTGCTTTGGGAACGGTTGCCGGGGCTTCATTTGGTATCCAGGTTACTGTTTTATCCGGAATTGCTCTGGTTATGACTATTGGCGTTTATGGCCTGGTTGCCGGAATTGTAAAACTGGATGATCTTGGGTTGTGGTTGTTAAAACCTGAGTTTAATAAAGTGTTCAGGAAAATGGGTGCCGGGATTTTAAAACTGGCGCCCTGGCTGATGAAGGGACTTTCAATCGCCGGAACGATTGCCATGTTTCTGGTGGGCGGACAAATTATAGTTCACGGAATACCGTTCATTCATCATCTTTTAACAGATACTGCTAATCATATTCCACTTTTCTCAAGTCTGATTGAAATGACCGGGAATGCGCTTTTCGGGATTTTGGTCGGGTTTGTCGTTTTGGGCGGGGTGATGGCGATTTCAAAATTGGGAAAAAGCCGGATATAAAATCCGGTTTTTTCGAAATGGGTTTATTTCACGACCGTCATTTTCTTTGTTGAGGAAAATGAACCTGATTTTAAGGTGTAATAATAAATTCCGCTTGGCAGATTCCTTCCGTTTACATCAATTCTATAATTGCCTGCAGGTTGAAATTCATTGACTTCTGTTTGAATCAACCGGCCAAGAATATCAAAAACCTGAAGTGAAACCAATCCTGAATTGGAAAGGGAATACCTGATTACCGTTGTCGGATTGAACGGATTCGGATAATTCTGTTCAAGCACAAATCCGACCGGATTATTCTTTCCATCAACAGAAACGACATTTGGTTTGGTGTCGTACCAGACAGAATTGTAATACCAGCCTTCTTTATCCCGTGTCAAATCTGCAGTTTGTGGCTGTCCGCCATTGTTGAAAATGAGGTTGGCTGACTTCGTCCCGTTCAAGGTGTATGTGTACCAGCCATTTCCTTCGTTTGTCATTAGAACCCCAGGCCAGGACGTTGCGGGTGCATTTCCGGCATTCCACCAGTAAATATGCGGATTGGTATAATTGGCAGGTTTATAAAAGTGAACCGTCAGGGAATCGCCGGTTGGCGTCACTGAGGTGTCATTGCCCGAAACGTTGAATCCGTAATTTTTCCCACCATTGTTATCCCAGGAATTGTCATTGTAATTGATTACAAATGCCACCTTGGTCACTTTTTGCGCCGGTTTGTTAAACGGACCAATTTTAATCGTGAGCCAGCTTGAATCATTGGGCCCTGCAAAAGGCGTCTGAACGGCCGGACCTGATCCGAATAAAACAGAACCAGCCGGCTGATAAACGGCATTTGGTGTTTGCCAGGTTCCACCCACATTATTTACACCCCAGTGGAGTTTTCCGCCCTGAGTTGCCCCTTTTACTGTGACCGTAACCGTGTCATCAATAGTTGGTTCAAGCGGGGAAATAACCACAGATTCATCGCCACCACCACCGCCTCCGCCCGAATTATTTCCGACCCAAACATGAAGAATAACCGATTTTTCCGTATTGCCAAGACTGTCAATTGCTTCTACATAATAGTCGAGCAGTTTTTCAGAATAACCGGTCACCTTTGCCGAATATTCCTTTGCAATTTTAACCGGCATGGGGTTCGTTTTTGGTGTCCAGGTGGTTGAAGTCATCGGAAGTGAAATCCACTCAGAAACGTCTGAACCACCCGAGTAAGTTTCATTATCAGTTGAAGAGGGTGAATTCATTCCGTCATTATCTGTCCGGATTTTCAGGATGACAGATGATAATCCATTGAAATCAAAAGCATAGGTCCAGACAGTGAAATCTTTGGGTTGGGTAATTTCCCACTCAGTTCCGCCCGGATTGTACGGCTCCCGCTGAGGGACGAAAATGGTTGGGGCTGTCTGATCAGTTGCTTTATTGATAACCGGCAGCACACTTTGAACCGCAAGATTTGAACCCCGGGTCGGATGTGAATCCCACATTTCAGTGCCATCCCAGTACCAATAATCAGAAGCCTGTGCATTCATCAAATACTTCCAGCCTGCTTCGGTTTCTGAACTTGCCGGATTTTGCTGCTGTGCCATCGAAACCAGATTCTGTGCTGCAGTTACCGCTGCCCAACTGTTTCTGTCTGGACTGTATCCATCTGTACCCGGATCACCCAGCCATTTCTTAAATTCCGGATCGCCTGCATCGGCGCCGGCCCAACTGCCAGATTCAACGTGAATGACGTCATTCGGATCTGGCGGATATGTATCCAGATAATCCTGAACGGTTGTGCAATTAAACCGGGTCGGATTTGCCTTCACCCAGTCAACAAATGCCTGAAAATTACTTTGATAATAATAATCAGCGCCACCGCCGAAATTATCTCCGTCATGATGAAGCACGATCAGGATCGGATGTGCAGGATCGGTATTGTAACTCTCAAGCTGACTCATCACCGTTTCATAATTCAGTGCACCAAATCCGCCACGGCCATCTTCATTTCCCAGATACCGGTCGGTTGGAACGGCAATAATCTTTTTGGTTTCACCGGTTTCAGGATTGGTGTAGGCAACAAAGTGTGGCTGCCGTCCCCATTTTGCAGAGTTTTTGGTCGGTGCCCAGAGTCCGTTTAACTGAACCCAATCGTTCGGATTTGAATTGATTTGGTCAGCTTTATTCGGTTCGACGACACTTCCGCCTTTATTCCAGGGATAACCACCGGCTGCCCGGTCGAAGTGAATGTTGTCAACCAAAGCCCATTCGATATTTTCGTCAGCAAGTGCCGGAACTATCCGGTCAGCAAAAGCATTTTCCGGCGGAAAAATCCCTTTTGAATAGGCACCACCAAAATTGGTTGAAATCACATCTTTATGAAGTTTGATCTGTTTTCTGATGTCCTCGTACCGGATGAGTCCCATCAGCGGGTGATGGTAGCCAAATCCGATCAGATCAGTTCTTGGGTTTCCCTTTGTTGTCAGACTTTTTTTCGCATCGATCCAGTTTTGTTTCCAGTTTTGGAAACCTTTTCCTGCAGTTTCAAGAGTGTTCAGGTTTTCGATGAGAGATCCGGTCAGACTAACCTGTGCACCGAAATTGGGAAGGGAAGCCCCTTTAGCCACAGCATCCTTTGGCCAGCTTGTGTACGGACCTGTCCGGCTGGTGTGAATGTTGACAACGGAATAGGAATAGGCTGCACGATTTTCAGTTTGGATGATGGATTCGTACGGCCAGTAAATGGGTTGGTGCATGTGCCAGAGAAAAGCAATCTGGATGGGTGGATTGGCAGTTTCTTTTTTCTGGGCGGAAAGTTGGGCAGTAAATGCGAGCAGACTGACAGCCAGAAAAAGGATTCTGGCGGATACCGGGTTTTGCATAATTCCTTACCTGTGGCGATTTAATGAAAGGGCTTCCATTTAAATCAAAGGTAATGAAAAATTTTCAAAAGTCACAGGATGTAAATCACGTTAGGAAAGGTTGAATTGTGCAATTAAATTTTCTTTTTTCTTATATTTGTTTCAGGAAATAATATGAAACAACGCATTTATATTGATACATCAATTGTTGGGGGTTTCTTTGACTCGGAATTTAAGGAAACCACAACTTTGCTTTTTAAAAAACTTGAAAGCAACGAAATTCTGTTTGTTGTTTCCGATTTACTTGATCTTGAATTATTAAATGCCCCAATAAAAGTAAGGGAACTTCTTCAGAATTATTCTCCTGAAAAATTTCAGCGTGTTGAACTGACAGAAGAAGCAATTCAACTTGCCGACCAATATATTGTTGAAAAAGTTGTTGGAAAAACAAGTCTGGAAGATTGCAGGCACATCGCTCTTGCTACAATTAACAAAGTTGATGTTCTTGCTAGCTGGAATTTTAAACATATTGTAAATTTAAACAGAATTAAGGGTTATAATTCTGTAAACCTAAAATTAGGTTATTCCATAATAGAAATCAGAAGCCCAAAAGAATTGGTGGATTATAATGGCTGAAAAAAAGAAAAAAGATTTTGATGCAGTAAAGATGATGCGGGAAAGCCGGGATAAAATCAGCAACGAAACCCAGAATATGTCATTTGAAGAATTAAAAGCCTACATCAAACTTAAACTTAACAATAATAAGAACATATTGATTGGACAAAAGTAATTAACCTGAACGGGTTGTCTAAATCACTCTTCTTTTATATCCATCCCGTCAACAACACCCATGATGATGGCGTTGGCGGGCATTTTGTCTGAACCGGTCATTTGCTTCACCACGTCACCTTCCTGAGCAACCAAAACTGTATCACCGACGCCTGCAGACGAAAAATCAATGGCGAGAAGATCTGATCCATCCGGTTTGCCGTCAAGTCCGATAGGTTGAACGATAAGCAATTTGCTGGAATCAAGATTGTTGTTCTTAACCGGGGCTACAACCGTTCCGGTTACTTTGGCTAAAATCATGGTGTCATCATCGCACGGATTTTCGCCACGTACGTTTCCCCGAGGGTATCGGCCTCAGATTGGGTGGGTGCTTCTGTGTAAATACGGATGATCGGTTCTGTGTTCGATTTTCTCAGGTGAACCCAACGGTCCGGCAAACTGATTTTCAATCCGTCACGAAGATCAATCTTTCCTTCTTTTTCTGAAGCAGACAGTTTGGCAATGATGTCATCCGGATTGTTTTTCCCGAGATCGACTTTCTTTTTTCCCATTTCAAAATTGGGAAGTGCGGCACGAAGAACGGAAATGGGTTTATTTCCTTCAACAAACCAGGCCACAATCAGCAACGCGGCAACCAGGGAATCCCGGCCATAATGAGATGCCGGAAGAATCACACCGCCGGAGCCTTCACCGCCGATGACGGCCCCTTTTTCCTGCATCATTTTCACCACATTGATTTCACCGACTTTTGACCGGTGACAGGTCACACCATACCGTTTGGCAACTTCTTCAACTGCCTGTGTGGTCGAAAGATTGACAACAACGTCACCCGTTTTCCGTTTAAGGATGTAATCAACGGCTGCCGTAATCGTGTATTCTTCGCCCATGGGCTCGCCATTTTCGAGTATCACCGCCAGACGGTCAGCATCCGGGTCAACGGCAAGTCCGAGATCCGCTTTTTCGAGTTTCACCCGGGCCATTAAATCGGTCAGGTTGTGCGGAAGCGGTTCAGGAACGTGTGGGAAAAGTCCGTTCGCACCACAGTTCATCCTGATAACTTCACAACCCAGTTTTTCAAGCAATTCAGGAAGGGCAACTGAACCGGCGCCTTCAACTGCATCTAGAACCACTTTGGGTTTTCTTTTTTGGATGGATGTATAATCGATAAAATCAAATTCCATCATCATGCTGATGTGGGTTTTGTGGTAGTCTCTGATCTTTTTGAAAGAACCGGTTTTATTATAGCTGACGGAAATGAATTTGCCCGATTCTTTGATTTTCAGGAGGGCTTCACCTTCTTCGGGCGACATAAATTCGCCGGTATGATTCAGGAGTTTCAGGGCATTCCATTCTGCCGGATTGTGGGAAGCTGAGACAATAATGCCACCTTGTGCGCCAAATTGTTCAACACCAATCTGAACGGTCGGAGTTGGCACCACGCCAAGATCGATAACATCGCATCCGCACCAGTTTAGAGTTGAGCTTACCAGTTCGGAAACCATTTTTCCGGTGATGCGGGAATCCCGGCCGAGAACGATAGTTGCTTTTGGAAAAGATTGCCTGACCCAGGTGGCGTAAGCAGAAGAAAAATCGACGATAACCTGCGGAGTGAGTCCGTCACCCACAATTCCCCGGATTCCGGAGACGCTGACCATTAAAGGCATATTGAAGTCCTGAATTTAAAAGTGTAAAAATACGAAAAAAGCACGGGAAATGGAGAATTGGATTTTGGGCTCGCTTTTACTGGAGAAGGCGGGACATAGTGAAGCAGAAGTCGGGTTCGGTTTTTGGGGAAAAGGTAAGTAAATTGAAGGATTGGAGGGAATGAATGTCGACTATTGTTGAATTAAAAACGAAAGACTTTTTTATTCATTTTTCTCTTATTAAAGATGAAGAGGATGGTGAATGGAAAGCATCTGCATCTTGTGTAAAACTTCAGGAAGGACTGTTGATGCTTTGTTTTTTGGATTCCAATTTAGCCGATTTCTTTATCCAAAAATTTCAGTGGCAACAATATAATTTAGAATTGCGAAAATTCAGTGAGGTTGAAAGTGACTTGAAGCATCCTGAATTTAACTATACCGGTTTTTTATTATTTCAGGTTGAACGACAAATTGAAGAGTTTTTCGAGAAAAGGCATAAAATGGATTACTCAAAAATGCTTTTTATAAAAGAATAACTGATGGTTCCAGACTGATTAAAGAGTTTTCTGGAAATAATGACTTTGATTTCACTCTTTTTTCACTCGATTTAAACTGAAGTCAATATTATAAAGCAGGATGAAAAAATGAAATTATTTAAAATATTTCTTTTAATTACAGATGTTTGATGTGAATGGATTATTATGATAATGAATAAAAAAGTGGCAAAAGGTGTTAAATATCTTGCAATTGTTTTTACTTCAATCGTGTTGTTGAACATAACAATTATTTTGATCGTACCAAGAATTGAATTTTCTAGTATTGATTTTAACCAGTTTTGGAGAATATTTATTTGGGGAATTTGGATAATTGGAATTATTCTATTTGGTTTGTTATTTACCAGTTACTCTAAAATTGGAAAGGTCATTTTTGTCGCTGCTGGAATTCCAACTGGTATTCTTGCTCTTTTTTTTATGAAGTATACTATTGAAAAAATTGATTATGAGCCAAAATATGACAGATACATTGTCTTTAAAAATGTTTTTAAACCTAATCAGTATGTTGTTGTTCAAGATTACATTAACTGGAAACACAACCGACCTGCCATTGATACAACTTTAATTGACGATTACTATGTCATGAGAATGACCACCATACTTGATTCAATGAATGTAAAGGGGACTTGGCTAAAATTAGATGAAAAAGGAAATGTTCTCGATACAATTAAAATAAAATAAAACGAATATGTATTATTTTCATTCTTGAACTTAAATAGTAAAATAGATAAAACGAAAATTTTCAGAATCTACTTTTTTGGCTTAATAAATTACAAATATTTTCTTTGATTGGATTAGTTCTTTATTACATATCCTCCGTTTTACGACCTGCAATAGTTTCCGATGCTCAAAATGAAATCATTAACTCTGACGACCATTGCCAATAACTACCCGTATGAGTATGTTCAGATTTCTTCGGTAACAAAAGGGGTTACTGCCGGAACTTCCTATTTCCTGAAAGCCTGGGCAAAGCTGGTTCTGCAAGTGGTGGGTTAACTTTCTATTCTGCGAGTCAACTCCAAAACCCGGGCAAGGATGTTAACCAAAAAATTGATAACGAATTGGATACTTATAATATTTCTTATTCTTATTCTCCCAACGGAATGAATATGAAAAGAAGTGAAATAAACGCCAAGTGGTTATCCAAACTTACCGATGAAGATGATAAAAAGATTTACGAGAAATTATTTTCAGGGAATGGGAAGAAAAAATGAAATACATTCAAATTATATTACCTCTTTTACTAATCTCCTGTCAAAGTTCAAGTGAAATTGAAAGACTTGGAAGTAAGGCGGGAGTTTATGAAACAAACGAAACTACTAAAACAATTGAACTTTTGGCAGATAGTACATATATCATTCATAATTCGGGTTACTTTGGCCACATGCCAGTGGAGGAATGTGCTTATTTATCGAAGGGAAAATGGAAACAGGTAGACAAAAACGTTGCTTTACTTCTCAGTGAGAATTATTACATGACTGAAGATGGTTATAAATATGAATTGAAAGAGGAGAGGAAATTATCGGATGATAGTGTTTATATTGAAATAAAATTTCCGACTGATTTTCATCCGGTGACTCTGTATTTTACATTTGAACCTTACCGAAGCTCTTCAAGAACTTATACAACAAGAGACACTTTTATACGAATACCTAAAGTCAAAGAACATTGGGAATACCAATATAGTGGCCCTACAATACAATTTGAAATACGACCAACATTGGATGGAGAGTTTAATTATGTTGCCAGAACATATTTCGAAATATTTACATTAGACATAAAATCGAGCAAGACTAATTACATCACAATCAATTTACCTTTTTTCGATAGATGTTTTATTACATTTATGCCATTAGAACAATTTATTTATTTTTCGAAACCGAATGAATTTCAGTGGTATGGCGAAACCTGGAAAAAAAAGTAAAAAGATTGTTGATTGGGGTTTGGATGGGGCATACTGGTAAACAAGATTATTTAGGTACGGATGTTCTTAATGCAAATATATTATAATGGGAAAATATTTTGAAAAAAAGTACTTCTTTAACTTACTGGTTTAGGAACATGGGCTTAATTCTTTGCTTAGCTTTTTCAGGTTGTTCAGAAAAAATGACTATTCCATCAAGTCCAACTAAAGTGTCAATGCCGCTTTTTATCGTTTCTGATAATCAAGTAATTTTTGGAACGATTCCAGATTCCTTTAAATCCCGTTCAAAAGAAATTTCTTTTCTTGTTGATTTAATCAATCAACCGGGTGACAGTATAAACCCCTATCAGAACAGAATCGCCGAAATTAAGTGGGATTCCGTTAAAACAAAATCTTTACATTACAATTCGGCTTTGCTTTATAATTTAATGTTTTCCTGCCTTAAAGATTATAGGCAATGGAGTTGGCAGAAATATAATACTACCATTTTAAACCTGATTGATATACCAATACCGGATTCAATAAGAGAAAATCTTACAATTGACCTGATTAAGATTACTGGGGAGGTTCATCTTCATTTTTTCTCTGAAAGTCAGATTTTTAATCCAGGAAAAAATGTTCTGGCTGAAATTGAAAAACTTACTTTATCCGATACAGAAATGATACAAATTTACAATTTAATTTCTGCAAATTATTTCGGTTCTTATAACTCGGAAGTAAAAAAATATTTGGAAAGAAAACATTTATTGAACACAAAAGTTGCCAAATATTTTATGGATGAGGATTCTTACAATAAACGGGATTTTATGACTGAGAAGATATCGAAGTCGGAATTATACCTTTTATATGGTCTGTTTCCAGAAAGCGATAAAGATATTTAGGTGAAAGCAATTGGAAAGGTTTTTTGTCATTTTATTTTTTATTCGGTGGTTGTTCCATTAGCCTTTTTCCGACTCCCATTTAGCCAGGGTTGCAACCTTAACAGAAACCCAGGGCGGTAAATCATTAACTCTGACGACCATTGCCAATTACTACCCCTATGAGTATGTTCAGATTGCTTCGGTAACAAAAAGGGGTTACTGCCGGAAATTCTTATTTCCTGAAAGCCTGGGGCAAAGCTGGTTCTGCAAGTGGTGGAGTTTATATCGGTCTTGGCTGGTATAACAGTTCCAAAGTTCGCCAAATCGAAAGCTTACAAAGAAAATCTCCGACCCGGAGGTCGGAGTTACATTGTATTTCCCCACCCTTTAAAAATTTAAAATTCGTCATTTTAAATTTCTCTTTTCTCTTGCTTCAGTTGCCTGCTAAGATGAAATCTGGCTGTGAGAATCCTTCAATCGGGTTCTGGTTGAAAGTAAATTTCAGACCACCACCCCCCGCCGGTGTGGGCATTTAGAACCCAAACGTCCATGTTTATTTGTCCCGACAAAATGAACACTAACTGCTCATCAAAACCTGGTTTGCGAATCACCCCAATTCCGACCAAATTATCCTTATCCTGCCTCGATATCCACTCCGGAAATTCGTAACTTACTCTTTTTACCGGAGAGTTTATGATTTTCAGGATTTTAACAGTTCTTTTCTTATCAGCTTCCATTGGCTTTGCTCAGGAAGGAAAACCCTTTTATAAACGACAGGCACCCCAGACTCCCAAAAGTCCGGGCAGGAACTTCGATGTTCTGCATTACAGGATTGATCAGGACTGGTTTGGATTGTTCAACAGCAACGATGTGCGGGTTCCGGGCTCAACTACCCTCTGGCTGGTTCCTGACGATACGTTATCCTTTGTTCGTTTGCAATATGGATCGATGGATTTGCTATCTGCAACTATCAATGATCAGCCTGCAACCATTAAACCAGAACCAGAAGGTATGTTTCTGGTCAAATCCGGACAGCTTTTTACCCATTCGGATACTCTGAAAATTAAAATTGATTTTAAACGACAGAATGTGAATGAGTTTGGTTTGTACTATTACCGGCCAACCATTTCCGTAAAAATCCCTGAAAAAATGGCTTACACCATGGCTGAACCTTATGAAGGACGGAACTGGTTCCCGTGTTACGACTATCCGGATGACCGGGCAACTGTTGAAACGGTTACGAGAGTTCCTGCAGGCTATACGGTCACCTCTAACGGACTTCTGCAGTCGGTAAAAGACAATGGAGACAACACCCAAACCTTTCACTGGAAAGCGGCTGACCCGATGCCATCTTATCTCGTTGTTGTCAATGCCTCAAAGTTTGACACCTTTCACCAGGTTTATCACAAGGTTACCAATCCGAACGACTCAATTCCCATCCTGAATTACTTTTGGGCCACCGACCGGAACGGAAGTACCTTCAATGCCGTCAATGCGTTGAAAAATCTTCCGAAAATGATGGAAGTTTACTCGTCAGTTTACGGTGAGTATCCCTTTGAAAAATATGGAAACACCATTGTTTCACCGTTTTATTTTGGTGGAATGGAACATCAGACGATTACAACCGGAAACCGGAGTTGGCTGAGAGGAAATGATGACGGATTTGCACATGAACTGATGCATCAGTGGTTTGGTGATCTCATTACCTGCAAAACCTTTGATGATATCTGGCTGAATGAAGGATTTGCGACCTACGGCGAAGCCATCTGGAATGAACAAATGTATGGTTCACAGGCACGTAAAGCTGTTTCGGCTGCAGACCGGGATGGATATCTGGCCGGATATAATACAATTCCGGTTTGGGGTCCGCCGGAAAATTTAATTTTTAATTATGCAACAACCTATTCAAAAGCCGGATGGATTTTGAACATGTTCCGGAAAACAATCGGGGACGATGCCTTTTTCGGACTGAATCGGCATTATGTTGAAACCCGTCGGTTTTCTTCCATTTCAACTGAAGAATTTATTGCCATGTGCAACACTTACCTCGGAAAAGATTATACATGGTTTTTTAATCAGTGGCTTTTCGTTGCAGGTCATCCTGTTCTAGATTTGACCTGGAATGCAGATCAGACAGGACTGATAAATCTTCGGGTTGACCAGCGCTCAATGTCCGGAACGGATTATCGCTTTTTACTGGATGTAAAACTTCAGGGAAGTGCAAAAGATACCGTGGTTACCCTTGAAATTACAGGTAAATCAGAAACCTTTTCAATTCCTGTCGGATTTAAAGTGCTATCTCTTACAGCTGATCCGGATGTCTGGTTGCTGGCTGAAATCAACTCCGTTGTGGTTGGTGTAAATGATATGGAAAAACCTTCCTCTTTTTCGGTTAGTCAGAATTATCCGAATCCATTCAATGGCGGAACCGTTTTTACATTGAATTCACCTTCTGTTGATAAAATTCAGTTTGAGGTTTATGACCTGACCGGTAAAAAAGTCACCAGTGAATTCATCCCGGCTGGACAAAAATCGGTTACCTGGAATCCCGCCCAATCAGGAGCAGAGTTGACATCCGGTGTTTATTTTTATCGGTTTACAACCGGAATTCACTCAGCTACCGGCAAAATGATTTATCTGAAGTAGGGGAATACGGTAGAAAGTAGGTAGTAAGCCAGGTCAGAAAACTGGTCAATTTGATTTAAACCACGATATATAAAATTGAGATTGGCATTAATTTAACCCCGGAGGGGTGATATGTTTGTAGCCCCGGGTGCCAACCCGGGGTAATGAACAAGGAAAAATCCGACCGGGCAAATAATTCTACATTGTGCCAAACCTTCGTCCGGTCGGAATTTGAAGCACCCTTAAATCAGAATCATTTCCTCATCCCAATTCACTTGATCTTAAAAAGTGAATTCACCCACATCCCGGGAATTCTTTCATTCAAAATCCATGTTTGATCTTTTATTAAGGAGTCACCATGAATTTATATGATATTCCGGTTACTGATATTTCAGGACGGGTAAATAATCTGGCAGAATATAAGGGAAAAGTGCTGCTCATTGTGAATGTAGCCAGCCAGTGCGGATTTACACCCCAATATGAAGGCCTCCAAAAATTATATGAGGAAAAACGGGAAGATGGGTTTGATATTCTCGGGTTCCCCTGCAATCAGTTTGGTGAGCAGGAAAAAGGTTCAGATTCAGAAATTGAAAATTTTTGCAAAGTGAACTTCGGCGTCACCTTTCCATTATTTGCCAAAATTGATGTGAATGGTGCGAATGAAAATCCGCTTTTCAAAATTCTTAAATCTGAAGCACCAGGATTTCTCGGAACAAAAAAAATCAAATGGAATTTTACCAAATTTCTGGTTGACCGTAATGGAAAAGTAATTGGCAGATTCTCCCCATCTACCAAGCCGGAAAAACTAAAAGAAAAGATTGAGGAGTTGCTTGCAGGAGGAGAAAGTAGGTAGTAGTCAGTAGGTAGTAGACAGTAGACCGTTCATTATGATCTGTTTACCACTTACTACTTACTACTTACCACTTACCACATATCACTTTTTCTCCGGCGGTTGCCACAGTTCGATTTTATTTCCATCCGGATCCATCAGCCACGCAAATTTTCCGTAATCTGCATTATCCCGCTCCGGTTCAATCTTAACCCCTTTTTGTTCAAGGTCAGCTAGCAAAGCATCAAGATCGTCCACAATGAAATTGATCATGAATGATTTTGTTGACGGATTCAGGTAGGGGGTGTTTTCTTTGAACGGTGTCCAGATTGAATATCTGACCTGAGAACTTTGATCAGAATCAGACCATTGAAATTCGATTCCGCCATATTCAGATGGTTTCAGATCAAAAGTGCTGGCGTACCAGGCTGAAAGTGCTTTCGGATCCGGGGATTTGAAAAAAATCCCGCCAATTCCTTTAACGTGACTCATATTATCTTCCCTGTACTTTCAGAAGGCTTGTTTTCTTTCTGATGAACCTGATTACAAGAAAAATGACAAAACTGACAGCCGTTACAATAATCCAGAACAGACTCAGTTTAAATTGGTTAAACAGAACCAGATTTTTGAAAAAATCAACATAGGCAAAAGAAAGCACCGCAGCAAAAAATCCGTTCTCTTCACGTTTAAGAACATTCTTAAAAGAAAATTCCATTCCCGGACGGCTCCATTGTCTGAATCTTGGAATAAAAGCAGGTGTTTTTCCAGCCCAGTCAAGATAAGTTACACCAAATTTATTTCTGAGAAAATATTCTTCTGCGAACATAATCCGCTCATAATACAGCCAGAAAACCAGGGCAATAGTGAGAGAAAACCACCAGCTTCCGATATATAGAACGATCCCCATCCACATAAAAAAATTACCCAGATATAAGGGATGCCGCACAATGGAGTAAATACCTTCAGTATTCAAAACTTCAGCAACCTGTTTTTTTGTATTTCTTCCGCTGGTGAGCCGGGGAACGTACCCGATTGCAACCGACCTGATAACAAGTCCGAGAAAAGATACTGCAAGGCAGAATCCGATGGCAACGGGGTCAAGGTGAGAAAAGGATGGAGTTTTATCCAGAAAGATGACGAGTGTTGCAAAAATGTACAGGACAAGAGGGAGATAAGTCCGGTATCTGAAGAGCCAGTTTCCGGTTTTGTCAAATTCTTCAATCAAAGCCATGGTAATTTCCTGATTTGGTTGCCACGAAGATAAAGAAAAAAAGGGAATACGGCACGTTGAATGGGTAAGGTTTTCTTTTTGGAAAGAATTGCCTGTGAAAATTGTACTCTTTTTAACTGACTTCCTATTTTACGCTATTTAATCTAAGTACCTGAAAATGGAAATCAAAACGTTCGCTGATGTTTTTAAATGGTGCACCACAGTTCCGTTTTCACCGGTTCTGATGGTTGTTTCTGATGAACATTATATTTTGCAGCAGGCTGAAAAGTTACTGGTAAATCGTTTTTATGACGGTACTGCAAAAGATTTTAATTTTAATGTTCTTTACGGATCTGAGACAACCGGTTCTGAGGTTGCGACATTTGCTGCAAGTTACCCCATGATGGCTGATTTACGGGTTGTGGTGGTGAGGGAAGCAGAAAAGTTGAACAAGGAAAAAGAGGCGCTAACCGGCTATCTTAAAAATCCAAGTCCGACGACCTTACTGCTTTTTATCGCATCAAAAGTTAACCGCACGATGAATCCCTGGAAGGCAGTTCCAAAAACGTCGCTGGCCGAAACCCCGAATATTTACGAAAATCACGTCAGACCCTGGATACCCGAACTTGCCAAGTCTTACGGATTAACCATCGATGAAGAGTCGGTTGAGTTTATACTCAGCAATATGGGTACCAATATTTCGTTTATTTCAGCCGAATTTGAGAAAATTTCAATGGCAGATATTCCTGGGAAAAAACTTAATCTGGATATCGTTGCTCAGTTAACGGGCATCCGCCGTGATTGGAACCCTTGGGAATTAAAAGATGCCATTGTTAAAAATGAAGAAGAAAAAGCCCAGATGATTGTGGCCAAGATGGTTCAGGCCGGAGAAAATCCGGTTGGAATGGTTGCGAGTTTGGCGATGTCATTTAAATCAATGTGGCATCGTTCTTATCAGCTTGCTGTCAATAAAAATATGCCACCGCCCCAGAGATACCCTGAGCTGATCGAGTTTAATCTGGTAAAAGCAATGGGTCCGAAAGCATCACGGAAAATTGAATATTTGCTTGAACGGTTATGTCAGCTTGATGCCGATCTGAAAGGATTCAGCCCGTTTCCACCCGAAATATTGTTCGGAACTTTTGTTGCGGATGTCTGTAATTTTGAAAGAAGGGAAGAGTAGCCGGGAACCTTGTTGCTAAACTCCTGTATAATCGTAAAAGGAGGGAGGCTGATATGAGCGAAATGGTTATTTCCTTACCTGTAAACAACGCTGAATCATTCACTTATACCCGGCGGCGGAAGATGTTTTCAGACATGACCAATGAAGAGTTGCTTCTGGAACTTCGCCTGGGGAAGGAAGACGCCTTCCCGTTTCTTGTGAAACGGTTTAAATCGCCCCTGTTTAATACAATTTTCAGATATTTGGGTAACCGTGAAGATGCAGAAGATATCGTTCAGGATGCATTCGTAAAGGTATATTTGAATGTTGACCGGTATGATCCTGCCTTCCGTGCTTCAACCTGGATTTATACAATTGCTTTAAATCTGGCGAGATCGTCTTACAAACGAAAAAACCGCTGGTTGATTTTAACTTCTGCACTGAAGCGGGATGATGATGACCAGGATTTTATGGAATCGGTCGCAGATTGGTCTCTCTCGCCTGAGTTTTTTATTGACAATCAGCATCAGCTTGATGTTATTGAAAAAGCTCTGGGAAAGATTAATCCGGTATTCAGGGAAGCTGTCATTCTCAGAGATATGGACGGACTTTCCTACGAAGAAATTGCTGTTATTATGAGTCTGAATCTTGGAACTGTAAAAAGTAAAATAAACAGAGGCCGGGCATTGCTGAAGCTTGCCATTCAACAGGAATTAAAAAAATAAATGTCTGCTTTTTGTTCGGAATTTTGGGAAAAAAAGGTCGGGAATTTTCTGAATAATCCTTCACTGGCTGTGAAAAATGAAGTTCAGGATCACATCAGAACCTGTCTGATCTGCCGTCAGTCACTCGATGATATGTTGGGAATGAGGCGGATTCTTAAAAATTTGCCCGATGCTGAACCCGGTGAAGAATTTGAAACGAATTTAAACAGGCGGATTCAGTTTATCAGAAGAGACAGAAACCGGCCGATTATCAGATATTTTGAATACTTTAACATCCTGTTTACGGTTTTGATCGGTTCCATGATTGTTCTTTTATTTTTTCTTTTCAGTCAGGTCGTTGAAAACATTGAAAAGAAAAAACAGGAAGAAGAGAGATCAAAACCAAAGCAGGAACTCATTCTGCCAGATTAATCAGCATCTGATTCCACTTCAGCTGACGGCATATTGATTACCTTTTTAATAACCTCCCAGCCATATCCCCTGTATTGCAGAAACCTGATTGCTTTCTGCTGATTCTTTACATCTGTTAGCGGTGAGTATTTTCTTTTAACGAGAATCTGCAAACTGGTAACTTCCTTTTCATCCGGTGAATCATCCGAAACCACTTTACTGATAATTTCTGGGGAAATACCACGTTTTCTGAGTTCATTTTTTATCCGGATTCCTCCCCATTTTTTTAGAAGGCGACAATCTGAAACAAAAACCTCGGCATATTTCAGGTCGTTTAAAAAATCCTTTTCTCTGGCAGATTGAATGCAGGTCTCAATGGTTTCTTTATCAAAACCCTTTGAAAGTAATTTTTGCCGGATTCTGGATTCAGTTTGACGGGTTTTATTCAGGCTGGCAAGTAAAAAATACCAGATTTTATCGGATTGGATGGCAGATTCAAGTTCGGAGAGTTCTGCCGGTGAGAGATGTTGGCCTTTTGAGAAGTTGAGCTGTTGAAAACGAACAACGGAAAGTCCGGTAAAGAACTTTCCGTTGAGATAGAGATTAACACGTTCAGGTTCTGATTTCTGGATTTCAACTGAAGTTAAAATCACCTTATTTTGATTTAGCTTTTCCATTTTCAGGAACCACTACTTCAGGTTCAGGAAAACCCATGGCTTTCTTGATTTTATTTTCAATTTCGATGCCAAGTTCAGGGTTTTCATTCAGAATTCTTTTAACCGATTCACGGCCTTGTCCCAGTTTTTCTTCTCCGTAACTGAACCATGAACCACTTTTGGCAATGATCTTGTATTCAACGCCAAGGTCAATGATTTCGCCGATCTTGGAAATGCCTTCGCCAAAGTTAATGTCAAATTCACATTCCATGAAGGGTGGAGCAACCTTGTTTTTCACGATTTTGACTTTGGTCCGGTTTCCGACAACGACATCGCCTTCCTTGATGGTTCCGATTTTGCGGATGTCCACCCGGATAGAAGCGTAAAATTTAAGTGACTTTCCACCGGTAGTGGTTTCAGGATTTCCGAACATCACACCGATTTTATCACGAAGCTGATTGATGAAGATGGCAACACATCCGGTTTTTGAAATGGTCCCGGTAAGTTTTCTGAGAGCCTGAGACATCAGTCTGGCTTGCAGACCCATGTGACTGTCACCCATTTCTCCTTCAATTTCTGCCTTGGGTACAAGAGCTGCCACAGAGTCTATAACCAGAACATCAAGTGCACCTGACCTGATCAGAGTTTCAGCAATTTCAAGAGCCTGTTCTGCATTATCCGGTTGGGAAATCAGCAGGTTTTTGGTATCAACGCCTAATTTTTCTGCATAACGTGGATCAAAAGCATGTTCAGCATCAATAATAGCACAAAGTCCGCCGGCTTTTTGTGCTTCTGCAATGACGTGGGTTGCAAGAGTTGTTTTACCTGATGATTCAGGTCCGTAAATTTCGATAATCCGGCCTCTGGGAAACCCGCCAACGCCAAGATTAAAGTCGAGGGAAATTGATCCGGATGAAATCGTCCGGATGGGAACGGCAGGTTTTTCTCCCAATCTCATGATGGTACCTTTGCCGTAGGCCCGGTCAAGTGTTTCTATTGCAACGCCAAGTGCTTTAAGTTTGTTCTCATTAATTTCAACAGCCATGGTGATATCCTTTCAAATTCAATACAACGCTAACCGGTTAACTTTTACCAAACATGCAAGATGTTTTGATAAAAATCAACAGAAGTGCTGTAAAAAATAACAGTAGTATGTGAATTGCGGAAAATCCCGGGAACAGGTATTTTTTCCGTCAGTAAAAATAAGTGATGAGGGTTACAGTTTCAAATCCTGCTGAATAAATTCTCTCAGCAGGTTAAGTGCAGAAAAGGAAGCCCGTTCTTTAATCATTTTCCGGTCACCTGAAAAGTGAATCTTCCTGACTTCTGTTTTTTCGGCTGATGAAACTCCGATAAAAACCAAACCGACCGGTTTGGTTTCAGAACCGCCTGTGGGACCTGCTATTCCAGTTATAGACAGTGCGTAATCGGTTCCTGATCGTTGTCTCGCACCTTCAGCCATTTCTGCTGCAACCGGTTCACTGACTGCTCCATTGCTTGCAAGTGTTTCGGGTTTTACACCCAGAAAGTGAGTTTTTGAAGCATTTGAGTAGGTGATAAAGCCTGCCATAAATACCGATGAAGCACCTGATATATTGGTGATTTTATCTCCGATCAGGCCGCCGGTAATTGATTCGGCAACTGAAAGTGTTTTATTGCTTGCCTTTAACAGTGCAAGAACGGCTTCTTCGAGGTCTTCATCACCGGTACCGTAGAAATGAGTTCCCGATTTTTCAATGAGAAAGCTGCAAATCTGATCAAGTTCTTTTTCAAGGGTAAGTTTGTCATTTCCCTTCAACATCACTCTGAGTCTAACACCTGAAAAGGATGGAAGAAAAGCTAGTGTTGCGTGTGACGGAAGAAATTCTGCTACCGGCCCGATCTGATCTGCCAGTGTTGATTCAGCAATATTGGTTGTTCTGAGTGTTCTTTGAACAATAAAACGGCCGGAGTTTTTTTCTTTCAGAATGGGTGTGATCCGTTCATCCATAAGAAATTTCATTTCTTTGGGAACACCCGGCAATACAAACAAGTCATGTCCGTTTCTGTTAAACCACAGACCAGGTGCTGTTCCAACCTCATTGATTAATGCTTTTGAGGTTGATGGAATATCTGCCTGCATCTCATTCGTTTTCGTTACGGTTCGACCCCGTTTTTCAAAAATCTGTCTGATAATAGAGAATTGTTCATTTGATCTCACCCATTCTCCACCGAATAAATCCATCAGCACGACTTTGGTGATATCATCATGTGTCGGTCCAAGGCCACCGGTGGTTATAACCACATCAAATTCGTTTAGATACTGGTCAACGGTTCGTTTGATGTCAACAGGGTCATCACTAACTGAAAGAATCCTCTTAACCGAATAACCCAGTTCAGTCAGGCGGATGCTGAGGTGAGTTGCATTGGTGTTTACAATCTGACCAATGAGGATTTCATCGCCGATAGTGATGAGAGCAGCAGTTAAATCCCGATCCATTTTAAACCTGCAATTAGGATAAGCGTGTAAAGTCCGGCAGCAAGGTCATCAACCATGATTCCCCAACCACCGGGAAGAGTTTGAAGCTGATTAATTTTAAGAACTTTGGTAATATCAAAAAACCGAAAGAATACGAAGGAAAGTCCAATGAGAAGATAATCAGACGACGAAAGCAGTAAAAGTGGAATCATTTGACCGGCTACTTCATCCAGAACAAACCATTCCGGATCTTTTTTGAAATATAACTCAGTTTGGCTTCCAATAAGAATTCCTGAAATCGTAATCAGAATGAAAATGGGGATCAGGATGAGAAGAGAATCAAAACCAGGGATTAAAATGAAAGGAAAAATCGGAATCAGACTACCCCAGGTTCCGGGTGCAACCGGAAGGTTACCAACACCAAAACAGGATCCCAAAAGTCTGCTGACTGATTTGGCTGTCATTTCAGTTTTTATTTTTTTTATTCAGGGCAAAATCTTCGTAAAGGTAAACCAAACCACTAAAAAGAGTATAAAGTGTTATTCCCCAGAACAAAATTTCAAGAAGGGATGAAGTCAGGAAGTTTTCAAGGAAGGGAGTCAGAATTTTTCCTTCAGGTCTTATCCTTGGATACAGAACCGCAAAAAGAACAAGGAAAATAATCACAATCTGAGAGGCAGTTTTCCATTTTGCAATTAGATTGGCAGGAATGGATTTCCCTTTCATTTCTTCATAAATACGGTAAGATGTGAGTGAAAGGTCTCTGATAATAATAATAGTTACCATCCACCAGGACATAATTCCGGCGACAAAAAAAGCAAGAAAAGCAGCACTTGTCAGTATTTTATCGGCAAGGGGGTCAAGAAATTTTCCGAGACGGCTTACTTCACCGAGTTTCCGGGCAAGGTAGCCATCATACCAGTCAGTTAGTGCAGCAATAGTAAAAACTAAAGCGCAGGCAATGGCTGCAACCTGGGATTCGATAAAAAAAAGATAGTAAAAAACCGGGGCGAGCAGAATTCGCAGGTAAGTGAGAAGGTTGGGTATTGAAAATACTGAATTGACCTGCATAGGAGTAAGGGAGGGGCAAAGGTCAGTAGATTTAAACTGACCTTTTATCCCAAAATCCTGTTAGGCCGCCTTGATAACCCGGCCAGATTTAATGCAATTTGTGCAGACTTTAACACGGGTTGGGGTACCGCTTACAACTGCACGAACTTTTTGCAGATTTGGTTCCCAGCGACGACGGGTACGATTGTTCGCATGACTTACATTATTCCCGTAAATAGGACCTTTTCCGCAAATGTCACAACGTTTAGCCATGGTTGACCTCTGATACACTAAAATTATAAATATTGAATTGCATGATTTTTAAAGAACTGCAAATATAGAAACGATTTCAATATAATGCAATAATTGGTAGTTAAAATTCCCTTCTTAAATCTGTATAAAATTTAAAAAAATGGTATAATTGAGAAAAAGGAAAAGTTGTGGTACCTGAAATTGGAACAATCGGATATCCGCTGGTTATAGCACTTCTGGGCTCTCTTCATTGTATGGGAATGTGTGGCGGGTTTGTGGTTCTTCTCGGTCAAAATAACACCGGTTCACTCTGGTATTGGTCTTATCAGGCTGGTAAAACTTTTGGTTATGCCTTGATTGGTACTCTTGTTCTTGCCTTTTCCTTTCTCCTGACACGTTCTGCCGGCGTTACCGGGTCTCAATACTTTCTCACTACGATCAGTGGTTATCTGATGGTCCATTATGCAATTCTTGCACTAATGGGGAAATCATGGTCTTTTACCGGGAAGCTTCCCGATTGGTTAAGACCCCAAAAAGCACTTAAATCGCCATTTCTTTTTGGATTTTTTAATGGATTGATGCCCTGCGGACTGGTATATATGCTGTTTATTGCACTTCCGCTTGCGGCAAACGCTGCTGAAGGCTATCTGATGATTTTACTTTTTGGTGCAGGAACGATTCCATCGTTGTATCTGGTAGGGAAAATACACCAGTATTTATCTGGTGGCGGAAGAAATCTGATTGAAAAAGTGCTTTATATTTATTTGCTGTTATTTGGTGTTATTACCCTTCTCAGGGGGAATCCGTTCACAGAGGCTTTTGTACATTCTCTGTTTCCGCATTCCGTCCTGAGATGGTTCATTTTTTAATTGGTTCTATTTAACAAGCTGAATTCGAATTGTGTTGATGAGTTCATTTCCGGCAATGAACTGAACCAGATAAACGCCACTTGCAAGTGCTTGGCCGTCAAATCCTGTAGCTGTAAATCTTACATCCTGCCAGCCTTCACTCAGTTTTGAAATATCAATAACGGCAACAAGTTGCCCAATCACGTTAAATACTTTCAGTAATTTCACTTTTGATTTCAATTCGGCAGAAATAAAAATTCTGAATGTAGTTGACGGGTTAAATGGGTTTGGATAGTTATATTTCAATCCGGCAACCAGAGGTAACGGCAATTCATCTTCAACTGATGTTGCAAGATTTTTGTAATCAGCAATATATGCAGTATACCGGCACCTGATTCCATATGTAAGACTCAGATCGATCAAACTGTCTTTTAAAGCCGGTGTTTCTCCGCTTACCAGAATTTCCTGTTCAAGCAGATCAATGAGACTTTTTGCATAAAGGGAAGGTGCAAAACCGGATGTGGTTGTATCTGAAGAAAATGCTGCCTCAAACGGGAAGGATTGACTTGATAAAGAATTATTTGTGCCTGTTAACTGGAGTGAACCGGTTTCGGGAGTTTTGTACCTTCCGGTAACCAGTGAAAAGGAGTTCGAATAAATCGTTCTTTCTTTAACTGCCCCTAACCCTGAAAGATCTCCCTTCGCTGTCTGGATTCTTATTCTTGCGAGAACAGGGTCTTTAATTTGATTGTAAACCTGAGAAATTCCGGCAGAAATATTTTCCTCAGCAGTGAAATATCTCACAAAACCATAATTCAACCCGGAAATATATTCAAGTCTTTCTCTGTCTACATCATCGCCAAAGGCAATGCTGAAGATTCCTGTTTTTTTCGTGTTAAGATTTTTGATAACCTTAGGGTCGGCTAAAGATTTTCCGTTTGTAAAGTTCAGAATGATATTCTGTCCCAACGTGTCTGAAAAATGTTTAAACGATTCAGAGAGGGCAAGATCAAGACGTGATCCGCCTGAGGCAACCAGATTTGTAATAAAGGTTTTTGCCGCTGAAATTCCAGAAGGAGTTACATTCTGAAGTGAACTTTGCCACCTCGAAACCCCGGCGCTGTAGGCAATAATATTAAATTGATCGTTGCTGTTTAGCTGATCAAGAAGACCAATCATTCCGTTCTTGCTTTGTGAAATCTGATCGGCAGTCAGAGAACTGGAAACGTTGAACAATAAAATCAGACGTTTTTTTATTACCGTTTCTGATGGTACCGGATAAGGTGGGCGGATAACAAGATTGTAATGTCCTGACTGATCGTTTGCGTATCTTGAGTAAACATTTATGCCAAAATTTGAAGCGCCAATTCCGTAATTGACTTTAATATCAGAAGAAAGATAACCTTTGGGTTCTGTAAAGGTCAAAATCTGATGGTTAGGACTAATTACGGTTGATGTAAACTCTGGATGAGAGGGCATAGCTGCTGAAACAATAGGTTCAAAGCTTTTGATATCAATTTTGATTGAGAGTTCTTCAATTGAAGTATTTACAAAAGGTGAACTTTTCAGCGGAAACCGGTAAGAGCAGAGTCCCTGCTGATAATCCAGCAGTGACACATAGCTCAAGCGAATCCTTTGAATCTCATTCGGACCAATGTTTTTAAGCAGAATTCTGATTCCGTTTTTTCCAATATACCGGTTGACTGCTGCTACGAAAGGTTTTTCGCCTGTTCCGGGATTTGTATTCTGTTGTTTGACCTCAAGAATTGCTTTGTAGGCAATGTCATTTTTCCAGTAAATGATTTCAGTGGCTCTTGCATCTGCCGGTAACGGAAAGTTGTAGACTGCATCAGTTGACTGGTTCCATTCATTCTGAAACTCCTGATAAACCTGGGTTTCAGCAATCAGTCCGTTAATTTTAACCTCAATTCTCGACGTGAGGTTGCGTAACAAATCTTTCGGATAGTTTTCATTTGATGGAAGTAAGAGTCCGTCTGCAAATGAATACGAAGCCGAAAAAGTAACGATTAAAGAAAATAGTAGTATTAGATTTTTCATGTGTTTTAAACTCCTTACTTCAGAAAGTAAACTTTTACAGTCTGGATGTCAGCAACCTGATTCCGTGCATTCAAAAACTCTGCCCGTATGAAATAAATACCACTGGCAAGAATATCTCCGTTTTCACCTGATCCATTCCATTGAATGTTAACACCGGTCTGACCAGGATCAAAATTGAATAATCTGACCTGCTGCCCCAATATGTTGAATATCTTCAACCTGCCACCGAAAGAATTCTGGTTAAGTACACGGATGGTGGTTGTTGGGTTAAACGGATTTGGGTATAAACTTATTTTTGACCGTGTTGCGAGTGATTGGGAACCTTCAAGAGAATAGGTGGCTTTTCCGCCCAATCCGCCATAATACACTTTAATTTCACCTGTATAACCAGTTGAAACTGGTGTGGGTGATTTAAAACTGATCACCATCCGGCTGGAAGTGGTGAGTCTTGCAATATCAAGAAGAATATCTCTGAATTTACCATTGATATCATAGAAAGAACCACCTGTAGGAAGTGTGATCGGGTCATAATAATTGGTTTGATAACCGGTAGAACCAATGCAATTTACAAGGATGGTTTGTGCGGTAAGCTGGTTAACAACCTGTTGAATCGTTAATGAAGTGACTGAGTTATTACTGTGATAATTTGCATCGGTAATCCAGATAAACATCCGTTTTGCCGTAGGTCTGAACGGAAACTCAGATGCCCGTCCGAGAGCACCCAACGAGTTTTCTGGAATGTCATTACCACCGGTTGCAGTTTGGTTTCCAACAAGTGTTTTAAATGCTTCAACATCACGTGTAAACGGGTAAACCCCCCGTATTTCATCACCAAAAGTTACCATGCCCAGTCTGAAGTCTGAGTTTTTTGCTTTCAGACTGTCTGTGAACTCAATGATATTGTTTCTTACTGAAGCGATTTCATCAGTCATACTTCCGGTTACATCAAGTACAAAAACCAGGTCAAGCTGGTTGGCACCATTTGAAGTATCAGTGGCAAGGCTGAATGTAGATATTCGATCCTGTCCACCGAAAACCTGAATATTTTTAGGTTTAAGTGAATTCAGAACTTGCCCGGTTTCAGTAATTTCTGTGCGGAAATAAATGTTGAGCAGGTTTCCAGAGGGGTGTGTAACCGTGTCTATTGTCACTGTCAATCCTGATTCGGAAACAGGAATTCCAGGGATAAAATAGTTTCTTTGAATTTGCTCCTTTAAAATTCCCGTCTGATAAATTGAAAGAACAGGAGTTCCCACAACCGATTCAAACAGTTCAGGAATAGTCAGTGTTACATTTTTATAAACCCGGGCTCCTGTTGCGATATTGAATTGAGTTGAGACCGTATCAGAATTAAATAAATTGTTTCCGTTTAACCCAAGTGAGATCTGGCTTAGAGGAGAACTTCCGGCGTTAGAAATTTCGACGGTAGTTTTAACCGATGAAGGGAATAAAAGTCCACCCTGAATTGATGCGAAAGGTTCAAGATCCCATCGGGTGAAGGTACTGTTTCCCCATTCTGGAGTGCTTATTTCAAAATAAACAGATGCTGTTCGGGTTTCTGCCGGGTTTAGGAGTGAAAGTCCCCAGTTAAATTTTAAACAGAGATCGTAAAGGGCAAGATTAGTATTCAAACCCTTGTTTTCGTATAAATTCCGCCAGTTTTGGGCAACGATTTCTACAGGTTTTTCGGCGGGAAAGGAAATCCCAAGTGAAACGCCTTTGGGTGCATTATTGCGTTCCCATAATTTAAAACTTTCAGGAAGATCCGGACCAATAACTGTTTCTGTTCCGAGCCAGAATTGGTCGGCCAGAATCGAACCATCTCCCCATTTGCCGAGAGCCGGATCCAAAACAAGAAAAGGAGCCAGGGTTTGTGCTGCTGTCGAGAGGTTTGTTATGCTACTTTTGCTTTGAACGATGTTTCCTGAAAGTTTCAGGGTGAAGGTAACGTTGAATTTACCTTCAATTTGATAACTGACTGATACTGAATCTTCTGCAAATGTAACCTGAGGAGAAACCAGTTTTGAAAGTTTATCCAGAGTGAATTGATCACCATCAAGTTCAAATCCTGGAAATGAAGTCTTTGCCCATGGGTGACCGTATGTTATCTGACAATCATCATCCAAAATTGAGGAACTTGCGCCGAGGCTGGTACCAAGTGTAAAAAATCCGGTAGGTTGAAGAGTCAAATCGAGTTGCTGATTTTTTATTCTTCCTGCTAATTGCGATAATTGCCCTTTGAAAAGGGTTTTACCAGGTTCCGGAGCGTTTAAATCAAATTCTTTTTTGGTTTGAGCTGAAATACTCAGAGATTGAATCAGCATCAGGATTGGCAGTATATACATTTTCATGGTCAACTCACTTTCGGGATTGAAAGTCTGTGTGTTAAGACTAAGTAAACTTTTGATTTCAGACTTGGTATAAAATTACTTAATGTTTTTGGTATTGGCAATAGAAGTATGAGTTAGATATTGGTTAGGGATTTTAATCTTAATTCAGAACCTTTCATGTAAGTTAAACAAATACAGTAATATAACTATGAACGAAACACATAAAAGCGAAGCAGTGTTTTGCTGCGTTTCAGAAAAAGCAATTGAAATCAGTGATGCCTATCAATTTATTCAATCAGAAACAGCGGGTGGTATCAACTTTTTTGTTGGAACTATCAGAAATCACAATGAGGGAAAAAAGGTTGAAAGTCTTGAATACCATATTTATGATGATATGGTAGTCAAAGAATTTTATAAGATTATAGATGAGGCGAGTGCTCAATGGCCGGTTGAAAAAATTTATGTCAACCACCGGAAAGGGGCGTTGAATATTGGAGATGTTGCTGTAATTGTAGCAGTAAGTACCGTTCACCGGTCAGAGGCATTTGAAGCCTGCCGATATATAATTGATGAATTGAAACACCGGGCACCAATCTGGAAAAAAGAAATAACAACAGAGGGTGTATTTTGGGTCGAAGGATGTGAGCATAAACATGCTGGCCGGAATTGATCTTTCTGCGTCATTTGAAAAACCAAGTTCCTGTGCTGTCTGGAACAAAGGGGTAATTTCACTTCTTGCTTTTAATTCAAACCATGAAATTGCCGAATGGGCGAAGGTCAATCAGCCGGACTTTATTGGTCTAGATGCACCACTTTCCATTCCAAAAGGTTTAAACGGCAAATTTGGAAGCAGGCAATGCGAACGGGAGCTTATCAAAGAGGGCATTCCGGTTTTAATGACTTCATTACTGGCTCCACTTACATTCAGGGCCATTCACCTGGTCAGTCTTCTTTCCGAAAGCGGAATCAGAACGATTGAAGTTTACCCGTTCAGTCTCAGAAAACGGTTTAATATTGTTCCCGGGTTAAAAAAGACAGTTGAATTTGGAAAAATTAAATCTGAGTTACTTCAGATTTTTCCATACACTGTAAATTCAGATGACATTAAAGAACACCACGATATTGACGCCCTGCTGGCACTTTGGATGACCAAGTTAGTTTTTGATGGAAAATTCAGAACAACCGGGGATGCCAATGAAGGACTTATTTACCTCCCGATATGATACATTCATCTGAATTCACTTTTAAAATGACTGGTTTTTGCCAGCGGCCTCAGGATGATTGGTATTCCTATGCTTTAAATTTAAACTATCCGGTCATTGAAGAATCTACACTGCAATTTTTAGAAACCTGGGGCCTGTTAACCCGGCCGAAACGAATTCTGGAATTGGGGTGTGGTTTTGGATTGATGTCATATCGGTTACTTTCCGTCCTACCAGAATCAACCTTAACGGGGATTGACTACAATGGAAAAAATGAAGAGGTCTTTAAAAAATTTACCAATAAAAGTGAAGTCGGTAAACGGTTTACTTTTTTAACCGGAAATGTAACTGAATTGTTACCTGCCCTGAATCAAACTTATGACTGGATTATTGTTGATGTTGATAAAAAGTATTATCCGGAACTGTTTTTACACCTTCCGGAAAAGTTAAACACAGGCGGGTATCTGATTGCAGATAATGTATTGTGGAAAGGTTGGGTTACCAGGCCAGGTGAAAAGAAAAACCCGGAACCCATCAGAAAATGGAATGAATTGGCTTTCAGCCATGATGGATTTGAAACGATTCTGCTTCCGGTTGGTGACGGATTAACCATCATGAGGAAGAAATAGTCAGCTCTTTTTTACTGAAAAACCGGCAATTTCAAGTGAATGTTTTCCAAACCGTTTTTTTAGGTCGTCAACTTTTGAAAATAAACGGTCAACCTTTTCAGTTGATTCTGATTCAAACAAATCCTGCGGAGATGAGTCAGCAGGTTCAAGTTTGGAAGATCCGAATCCGATCAGACGGATTTTGGTTGATGGCGTCCAGGCTTTTTCAAACAAAACCATAGCACGGTTAATGAGGCTGTGATCATCATTCACCGGAAATGGATAAGTTTCAGAAAAAGTGTGGGTTTTAAAATCTCGGTCACGCAGCTTGAGTGTTAAGGTCGAGCTTTTTAGTTTTTGATTTCGCAGTGAAAAACCTACTTCCTGAGCACATTTGACCAATTGGTCTTTCATGCGCACGACATCGAAAGTATCGTCATCAAAGGTTCTTTCTGAAGAGACAGATTTTCGTTCGTATTCAGTTTCAATGACATCACTTCCAATTCCCCTTGACTTTTTAAACAGATCAAGACCGGCTTTACCAAGAGACTTCTCGAGCTGGGTTTGCGAAAGTTTCTGAATATCACCTACCGTTTTTACACCAAACTTTTTTAAAACTTCAAGAATAGAATCACCAACACCCGGAATGATGTCAGCAGGAAGTGGCGCAAGGAGTTCAGGTTCAGACCCGGGAGGGATAAAAAAAATGCCGGCAGGTTTCGCCAGCTTTGATCCGATTTTGGCCATCAGTCGGTTTTGGCCTATGCCACAGGAGGAAGGCAATCCTGTTTTTCTGTCAATTTCTGCACGAAGCCAGGAAGCAGCTTCAACCGGAGTTTGGAAAATATAGGTGTAGAGACCAGAAATATCAATGTAAAATTCATCAACACTGGCCTTTTCAAATCTCGGAGCAAAATCACGGACAATATCAGTCACCTGATGTGAATAATCAGCATAAAGAGACATTGTGCCATGAAGAAAAATGGCTTCAGGACAAGCTTTTTTCGCCCATCTGAGTGGCATTGCAGAATGAACGCCAAATTTTCTTGCTTCATAAGAGCATGCAGCCACAACTCCGCGTTCATCTCCGTGGCCACCCACAATTACCGGTTTCCCGATCAGTTCGGGGTGTTGAAGCCGTTCACAGGAGACAAAAAAAGTGTCCAGATCGAGATGAAGAATAACCCGGCTCATGATGCCCGGTTTGAATATCCTGCACCAAGTTTCCTGACAACACCAATTACTTTGCCGCCGATTCTGAAACTTTGGCTGTCATCAACATAAATCGCCTGATATTTTGGATTCTGTGGTTGAAGTCTGATGCGGTCACCTTCATTATAGAATGTTTTTACCGTTGCTTCTTCATCAATAATGGCAACAACAATATCACCATTAATGGCTGTCGCCTGGTGTTTGATAATTACAACATCACCATCCAGAATGCCATCATCTTTCATTGAATCACCCTGTACTTTCAGGGCAAACACATTTCCGTTATCAGCAAAATAATTTCCGAAATTCAGGTAACCCTGAATATTTTCCTGTGCAAGAATGGGTGAACCGGCAGCAACCTTTCCGATAATTGGAATGCCAGGACTGAAGGTTTCCATTTCCTCTTCGGGAATAATAATATCAATGGCCCGGGCTTTAAACCCTGACTTTTTGATAAACCCTTTTTTCTCAAGTGCTTTGAGGTGATCTTTTACTGCTGTAAGTGAAGCAAATTTGAATTTATCTGCGATTTCCTGAAAAGAGGGAGGAAAACCAAACTGCTTTTTATATTCGAGCAGATAGGCAAGGATCTGTTTTTGTCTGTCGGTTAGTCCTTCAGCCATTGAAGACTCCTGTATATTTATTTACTGTATGTAAATATACTGTCAATAATAACAGATAACAAGATGTCAGGTAAAAAAAATGATCTTCTGCCTGAGTCACGGAAAAAAATTGAACGAGTGGTCTGCAATGTTTACTTTTACAGTTATGATAAAAACATCTTTCTTTTCTATACTTATTCTTTTCCTTGTCGCTAACGTCTATTCACAGGAATTTATTGTAAACGTTCAGGTCAACGCCCAGAAGCTGAGCAACCAGTCTGACCGTGACGTTCTTAAGGACCTTGATCGTTCAATTAAGGAATACTTTGAAAAGTACAGGTGGACTGACGATCCTTCATTCAATCCGGATACCCGTATAGACCTGACTATCAGTTTAATTATTGAAAACTCAACAATTGGCAGAAAATTCTCCGGACAACTATTTATTGGGGCATCACGTCTGATTTATAAAACAGATAAGCCCACTTCACTTTTCAGGTATTCTGATAAAAACATCGAATTTGAGTATTATCCCGGGATTCAGCTTCAGCATAATGAGCAGACCTTTGACCCATTGCCCTCTATTTTGAATTATTATGCTTATCTGATTCTGGGTATTGATGCTGATAGTTATGATCCGTTAGCCGGTACGGTTTATTTTTCACGGGCTCATAAAATTGCAACAATGCCTGGTACGTCAGAAAATATGGGCTGGGTTAATGAAGCGACCGGTGAAAGCCGGAAACTTGCAGTTGATGAAATTCTTGATCCGAAGTACATTAACTACCGGAATGCATTTTTTAAATACCATTATGATGGACTTGATGTGATTCATTTTGACCCGGCAACGGGGCTTCAGGGTGTGGTAGACGGGTTAAATCTTGTCAGGGATACGAACATCAAATATCCGAACTCATTGTGGCGGCGCCGGTTTTTTGAGTCAAAGTATAAAGAAATTGCAGATATTTTCAGAGAAGCTCCTGGTGTTACTAAATCTGCTGTTTATGATATTCTTGCAAAAGCTGATCCGAGTCACCTTTCTGAATATGAATCGCTAAGGTAGAAGTCAGAAGGTAGTAGGTAGTAGGTAGTAGGTAGTAGGTAGTAGGTAGTAGGTAGTAGGTAGTAGGTAGTAGGTAGTAGGTAGTAGGGATTTTAGCTTTGGAAATTAGACACTCAATTTAAAATTATCAATTTGCATTTAAAACAAAAAACCCGCCAGAAGCGGGTTTTTTGTTAACTTTTCAGTTGTGGAACTGATTAGAAATCACTGGTCATGATGAGCTGTGGCTTATCAGAAAAGTGTTCATATTTCGGACGGTAACGGTCAGTATCATAGAACTTATTAACGTCAACCACTTTTTTGTAGCTGGTCACAACATCAATAGGAACATTATCATAACGACCATTTCTTAGGCTCACGAGTCTGCCACTGGTTCCCTGAAGTACCAGGTCAAGTGCAAGGTTGCCAAATGCCATCGGAACGATTGAATCCAGCGCATCAGGTGCACCAGAACGAACGATATAACCCATTCTCTGATTAATTACATCAATCTTGCGTCCGTTGTTGTACTTGGCTGACATGTTTTTGAGTTGTTCAGAAACCACATCACCAATTCCACCCAGTTTTTTATGTCCGTAAGCATCAGTCTCTTCACCCTGGAACATCATATCGCCACCTTTGATTTTGGCGCCTTCAGAAACCAGCAGAACTGAATATTTGGACGGATTATCATTCCGGTCTTTTACCATCAGTTCGGTAATGTGTTCCATGTCGAATTCATATTCAGGAATCAGACACCGGTTTGCAGCACCAGCCATTGTTGGCAACAGAGCAGAAAAACCTGCATAACGGCCGAAAACTTCAATAACCAGAAAACGCTCATGTGAACCGGCAGGAGTTCTGAGCTCGTGGGTCAGTTCAATGGTACGGGAAATACAAGTTCCGAATCCGATACAATAATCAGTTCCGGGGACGTCACCATCCATAGTTTTGGGAATAGCAATGACCTTCATGCCTTGTTTGTGCATGTGAACGCCATAACTCAGTGTATCATCGCCACCGATCGGAATCAAATAATCCAACCCGAGATAATCAATGTTTTTCTTTACTTCACCGGTAAGATCATTGATGGGTTCTTTGTAAACATCTTTGTAAAGAGCGGGAACGTTGTCTTTTTTTACTTTGTCAGGACGGGTACGGGAAGTGTGAAGAAAGGTACCGCCAGTACGGCCGATCCGGTTTACCAATTGCTCGGTAAGAAGAATTGCATCATCCTGTTCTTCAATTTTCTTATTCCGGTCGATGGTAATCATTCCTTCCCAGCCACGTCTGATACCATAAACCTGGTATCCTTCACGGATGGCACGAATGGTGACTGCACGGATTGCCGGATTGAGACCGGGGACGTCTCCGCCACCGGTTAAAATTCCGATTACGCCCTTCTTAGATTTAACGCTTGCCATGTCTTTTCCTTCAATATTTTAATTGGATTCTGGCAATTTACAAAATTGTCTAAAATGATTAAACAAAAAAGCAGGTAATTAATTAATCTCTAATGGAAAAAAGAAAACAGAAGGTAGAAGACAGGAGTCAGAATACGGGAGTAAGAAGAGAGGAGTTAGAATATAGATGTGGTCATTGAGGTTCTGGTCACTGAGCGGAGTCGAAGTGTCGAAATGAATGGTTAGCCCTAAAGGTTTGGTAACCATTTCATCTACCTGCGTTTTGAAGGCAAAAGTTGAATATCCCAGTCACTTTTGAGATGAATCGAAATCTTTCCGGTCAGGAAAATAATAGTCAAGATTGACCAATTCACCGGTCGAAGTTCTGAATTCAAAATCATGACGGGTTTTCCACTTGAATCCGTTGCGAATTGCCACCTGCTTGCTGGGTTCATTGCCGGGTATAATTCTGACATAAAGACTTTTCAGGTTTAAGTCATTAAAAGACCACGTTATAATGCAATTAATTGATTCTTTGATGTACCCTTTGCCTTCATGGTTCGAGTCAATAAAGTAAGCAAGTTCAGCGAGACCTGATTTCCAGTTTATTGATTTAACTGTAATATATCCAATCAGGTTGTGATCAGAATTAAGCTTCACCAGAAAACTGAAAATGGATGATTCTTCCCACTCAAATAATCGTGATTTCAGAAAACCCTGGGTCATAGCGGGAGTTTGTGTTTTTGAAATCAGGATCGGGAATGAATCAAGAAGGCGGTTTTTATTGGATTTTATCAGATTGAAAAAAACATCGGCATGATCCGGCGAAGAGGGTATTAAGGTCACCCTTTTTGACGTTAGGACAATTGAATGGCGGATATGAGGCGGATTATCTGGATTCATTCTTGAAAGGTCGCAGAAAAAGCCGGTATCTGTCAATCAAAATCCATTAAAATTGCCAATTATTTTGAGTTTTTAAGCAATTGATATTCTAAAAGAAGGGTTAAATTATAGGCTTTACTTCGAAAAGGAATATGAAACCAATTCACTTTGGCAAGTTTGGGCAAAAGAGGAAGTTCTTTCCCAGCCAGCATCGGTGCAACAAAAAAGGAGAAAGAGTCACAGTCAACTTCATCAGGATTGATAAGAAATGGGGGTTCCACGTTCAGCTTGAAAAGCGAAGATGCAAGAATAACCTGTTCCATGGATGAGGTTGTTTTTACCATCAGACTTTTGCAGTCATGAATTACCTTTTCACGCAAATCTTCTAGAAATGAAATATGAAATGCACCTAAAAACCGGGCAATATGATAAAGAATAATTGCAGTATTCGGGTAGGTGTTTGCAGTGTGATAGGTATTTTGAAAATGTTCATCACGGGTTAAGACCGACCTGATGTACCGCATACTATCCATATCCTGCACGGAAACAGGGAGTTGATAACTATGTACAAAGTATAAAATATTACAGAGCACACAAAAGTCGAAATTTACCGGAATTGAGGCTGGTCCGATCCAAACTGAGTAAGCTCTCAAACCCAGGTGCTCTTCAAGAGTGTTTTTTATTTCACGCTGACTTCTGTTTGCATTTCTGTTGAGCACATCTTTTAGCCAGTGAGCTTCATTATTTGTTGCCTGCCGTGACATGTAAGCCATTACGGTACAATCAGCATCATCGGCTAGCTGAGAGCGTTCAAATCGTTTTAATAAATGTCCGTTTGGGAAGGGTTTGGGTGGATTTGTCTGGTAAAAATTGTAAAGATCTTCACCTGTCAGGCTTTTGTAACGGTGGTAATTACGTAAAGCCAAAGAAATAATGTCCTGGGTTCTTGCCTGCTCCTGAATAGGAATCAGGTTTTGTAATTCTAAAAGGGTAAACGCAATGAGGGCTGTAAAATAGAGATTGTCATCTTCACGCTGAAAGGGCAGAAAGTAATGGTAACGTTGAGAAGGGAATAAACCTCTGGCATAAAAACCAGATCCATCTGATTGCAGTGCCTGGATCGTTTTCAGTAAACCTGATATAGACCGCATATCATCCTGAGTAAAAAATTTCTCTCAAATTTAAGAATAATCCCACTGGAAAATATACAGGTAAAGGTTTGGTAAAGATTAAATTTTAATTGTATCAGTTCCTTAAAAACAAAAAGCCGGACTTTTCGCAAAGTCCGGCTTTTTGTTTGATTCAAATTTGAATTACCAGGATAATATCGGGCGCCCCAATATGACCCAAGTTCACTTCGACTTCGCTCAGTGTCCTTGGGAATTTCCTTGTCCCCAGTCACATGTCCCCTGTCACTGGTATTTAGTGCCCATGACCTTCGTGGAAGTCACCGTATTCTTTTAACTTGCCGAGCATGATGTTCATAATTTCGTCACGGCGTTCAGGAGTTTTAGCTTCGAAACGAACGACGATTACCGGTTGGGTATTTGAAGCCCGGATGAGACCCCATCCGTCACCAAACTGAACCCGAACACCATCAATATCAATAACTTCATAATTCTTTTTGAAGAATTCAACGGCTTTGGCAACCATTTGAAATTTGATTTCATCATTGGCGACGTCAAGACGGGTTTCTGGTGTTGAAAAGAATTTAGGGAATGAGTCGTGCATGGCAGACAGTTTTTCGTCTGTTCTTGACAGCAGCTGAATCAGACGGGCACCATCAAAAATGGCATCATCAAAACCATAAAAATCATCAGAAATAAACAAGTGACCACTCATTTCACCGGCGATGAGTCCGTTGATTTCTTTCATTTTCGATTTAATGAGGGAGTGACCGGTTTTCCACATGATGGGTTTTCCGCCATGGTTTTCAATGTCTTCGATCAATCCCTGGCTGCATTTCACATCAAATACAATTTCTGCACCTTTATGACGGGCCAGAACATCACGGGCTAAAATGGCTAATAATGCGTCACCACGGATCACACGACCGAGATTGTCAACAACACCGATCCGGTCAGAGTCGCCGTCAAAACCAACACCAAGATCTGCTCCGGTTTCTTTCACTTTTGCAATCAGATCAACCAGATATTTGTCTACGGTTGGGTCTGGGTGGTGATTCGGAAAACGACCGTCAATTTCAGAATAAAGTTCGATGACTTCACAGCCAATCATCCGGTAATAATCAGGGGCAATGAGTCCGCCCGTGGCGTTTGCACAGTCAGTAACAACTTTAATTTTTTTGCCCAGTTTGATCCGGCTGGTAATATCTTTCAGGTATTCATCCCGGATATCAACTTCTATTGAACTTCCCTTGCCGGTTGCAAATTTACCTGATTGAATCAGTTTCAGCAGATCCTGAAGATCAGAGCCATAAATTGAATTGGTTCCGATTGAAATTTTGAATCCGTTATAATCAGCCGGGTTGTGGCTGGCGGTGATCATGATTGCACCGTCGATCGGTAACTTGAAAGTTGACCAATAAGACATTGGGGACGTAATTTCTCCCAAATCCTGAACATGAAGTCCGGCATTCACAAACTCATGAACAACGAGGTCACTGAAGCGTTTTCCGCTTAAGCGAACATCACGTCCAACAGAAACAGTTTTGCAACCGGCCTTAATAAAATAGGTAGCAGCACCTTTGGCAAGCAGGGAAACAGTATCGTTTGTGAGATCTTTATCAACGATACCGCGGATGTCGTATTCACGAAAGATTCCGGGATTGATCATGGAAGGCTCCTTTTTAGGATGGATTTTAATAATTTACAAATGTACAAAAGAGTCTGTTTAAACCAAAAAGTTATTGGAGAGTGCAGTTTAAATACAAGTTTTATGCCGGAAAGCAGGTGATACGTTTTAAGTGGTACGTGGTACGTGGTACGTGGTACGTGGTACGTGGTACGTGGTACGTGGTACGTGGTACGTGGTACGTGGTACGTGGTACGTGGTACGTGGATAGGCAACTTAGCTTGGTAAATTAATACCCACATTCAAAATTTAAAAATCAAAATTAAAAATTGCCTTTTATGCCCACAGGGTTGAAATGATTATAGAAAACAATAACATACAACCAATTAAAAACCCTGAAAGGGTGACATGATGAATTTATTTCCAAATTTCAAAGTGAATAAAATTCCCCTCCTTTTCCAAAGGAGGGGTTAGGGGTGGTTTGGTAATTTCTTAAAATGCCCTCCAATTCAAGAAAACCACCCCAATCCGGGCACTTCGACTCCGCTCAGTGACCGGATTTCCCCCTCCTTTGGAAAAGGAGGGGAATTTATATCCAAAAACCTTGAAATTTCTTTGCGCCTTTGGGACTTTGCGGTCTCCCCCTTTCTGAATCAAAGAATTTTTTTCCTAATTTTATTGTTTCGATAAGCAACTTATCAAAATGGGAGGATTTGTGACCAGAGGTCAACGATTGTTTCTTGTGCTGATGGCGATGTTTCTCACCTTTCTGGTGATGGCAGAAGTGACCTCTTCCAAATTTATCATGCTATTCGGTTTCACCATGACCATGGGTGTGATTCCGTTTCCCGTCACGTTTATCATCACCGACCTGATGAATGAATATTTTGGCAGGAAGGGCGTAAGATTTGTGACTTTGGTGGGCATGGCAATGCTGGTTTTGGTTTACATCCTGATCATGATTGATGTTTCGATTCCCGCTGCACCCAATTCCCCGGTTTCAGATGATGCCTTCCGGATGGTTTTTGCCAATTCAGGCATGGTTATTATCGGATCCATGATTGCTTATCTGATCGGACAGCTCATCGACATTCAGATTTTTCACTGGCTGAGAAGAAAAACCGGAAACCGGCACATCTGGCTTCGGGCAACCGGATCAACTATCGTCAGTCAGTTACTCGATTCAGTTATTGTTCTGTACATTGCATTCGGTACGCAGATGTCTTTTTCCGATCTTACTACCATCGGACTCACTAATTATATCTACAAATTTATTATTGCTCTCGGAATCACCCCGCTGATTTACCTGGCACATCATTATATTGACAAATATCTTGGCGATGAGGCTCATCATCTCTCGTCATCAGCAAAAGATGATTTAAGTTTTGAAATTATTCCCTGGAAAAAACCATGAACGGGATCACTCAACCCCTGATTTATACACCTTCTTCTTTCATCAGAACCCGCAGAAAAACCCATGAAGTTAAGGTAGGTGATGTTGGCATCGGCGGAAATAATCCGATCCGGATCCAATCGATGACCACTTCAGATACCATGGACACACTTGCAACCGTAAATCAGGTGAGAAAACTGATTGATGTGGGCTGCGAAATTGTGAGAATTACGGCTCCCAGCATCAAGGATGCCGAAAATCTGAAAAATATTAAAGATGAAATGAAACGTCAGGGACTTCACGTTCCCCTGGTTGCTGACATCCACTTTACCCCGAATGCAGCCATGAAAGCTGCTGAATTTGTTGAAAAAGTACGGGTGAATCCGGGTAATTATGCTGACCGGAAAAAGTTTGAAGTCCGTGATTACACCGAATCTGAATATCAGGAAGCGCTTGATTACATCCACGAAAAACTTTCTCCGCTGGTTCTGAAATGCAAGGAAAATGGCGTTGCGATGCGGATCGGAACGAATCACGGCAGTTTGTCTGACCGGATTATGAACCGGTTTGGCGATACACCTGAAGGAATGGTAGAATCGGCTCTTGAATTTTTGCGGATTTGTGAACTGCACAGCTACAATCAGGTTCTGATTTCAATGAAATCGAGCAACACTCAGGTCATGATTCAGGCTTACCGCCTTCTGGTTTCCCGGATGAATGAACTGGGCATGACTTACCCGCTGCATCTTGGTGTTACCGAAGCAGGTGATGGTGAAGATGGCCGGATCAAATCTGCGATCGGAATCGGCTCTTTGCTTGAAGATGGAATTGGAGACACAATCCGGGTGAGTCTAACGGAAGATGCCTGGTATGAAATCCCCGTTGCCAAAGCAATTGCAGCACCTTATAATGTAGTTGCAGAAAAAAAATATGAACCGGTTTATGAGTCTGAAACCTTCCGGACGGCCATGGATTTTACCCGGAAAGAGTCTGATCAAATCAAAGGAAACCGTCTGAATCTGGGTGAAAAAACACTGATCCGTGCCGGTATTAAACTCGAATCGGTTCCGGAACCCGAAGCATTTATGACTCTTTTGGAAGAACATGGCGCCATCACGTTTACCGAAGAACCAAAGCTAGAATTCATTTCCTTTTCAATCAAAGATGAACTCGATGTGGTTGCTCTTTATCAGGTTATTGCAGAATCCAGGAAACAGGCTTTTGTGCCTGAATTCTGTATTTCTGTCCCCAATTTTGATCTGGTGCCGGCACATTTGCCTTATCAGATCCGGTTTGTGGAAGTTTTGATTACCGAACAAACGACACTTGAAGAAATTCTGCGGTACCGGATTGCTGACCGGAATCTGATTTTAACGGTGAAACAGGGAAATTGGAACTGGCATGAACGTCTTGAAGAAATCGTTTCATTATTAAAAGAAAACGGAATTGAAAATATTCTGATTTCGGGCACTACCGATGATTCAGTGGTTTCGTTTTACCGTGAACTCATAGAGTGGAAGGCTCAAACCGGGAATTCCTTTCCTCTGGTTTTACAATCTTCCCCTGAACTTCTTTCTGATGATGCAGTTCTCCGGCTTGCTGTAGAACTTGGCGGACTTTTAGCAGACGGATTTGGTGACCTTGTTCTGGTTGGTGGAAATGGGAAGGTTGATGATCGCCGCCGTGTGATTTTTAATATTTTACAGGCAGCCCGGCAGAGAACAACCAAAACGGAATACATTTCGTGTCCGTCCTGCGGAAGAACTCTCTTTAATCTTCAGGAAACGACTGAACGGATCAAGTCTCAAACGTCCCATCTGAAAGGCGTTAAAATTGCCATCATGGGCTGCATCGTCAACGGACCCGGTGAAATGGCTGATGCTGATTTCGGATATGTAGGTTCAGGACCCGGGAAAATCGATTTGTATGTTGGCAAAACGGTCGTGAGAAAATCGATCCCTCAGGAAATGGCCGATGCCACCTTGATTGACCTGATCAAAGAAGAAGGGAAATGGGTTGAGGCAAATGGTTAATGTTCAATGGTAAATGGTTAATTCAGATTTAAGGCTGATATGATTCCCCTCCTTTTTAAGGAGGGGTGCCGTAGGCGGGGTGGTTTGTTTAAACGTTTGAAAAACCTCCCCCTAACCCCTCCTTTACAAAAGGAGGGGAACTTACATTTTTTATTTACTTCAGCAGCATCATTTTACCATTCAGGTTTTTACCGTTGGCAGAAATTCTGTACACGTAAAGTCCCGAAGATAAACCAGAACCATCTACGGGTAGTGAATGAACACCTGCTTCCAGTTTTCCGGAAAAGGCTTTTAAAACTTCTTGTCCGGCCAGATTGTAAACCTTCAAAGTCACATCCGATTTTACAGGAAGGGTAAACCGGATCGAAGTTGACGGATTGAAGGGATTTGGATAATTCTGCTCCACAGAAAATACAAGCGGTTCAGAACTCACTTCAACAATTTGACTGTAAGTATATTTTCCGTCGAGATCAATTTGTTTGAGACGGTAAACAGCCGGTGACAAGGGACTTGGGACAGGTGAGGAAAACGAATAAGAATGTGATTCAGTTGTTGTGCCTTTTCCTGCAACAAAACCAATCGTTTCCCATTCTGCATTGCGGTCACTGAGCGGAGTCGAAGTGCCCGCTACCGACATCTGAATCTCCCATCCGTAATTATTGGTTTCGGTTTTGGTTTCCCAGAAAAGAAGGATCTGGCCTGAACGATTTACTCCAGAAAATGAAAACAACTCAACCGGTACTGTTTCAGCAAGTTCATGTGCACCAATTGTTGGGAATTCAGCGTTCCTCGGGTTTCCCCAGTAATCACTTTCAACTCCCAACGGTGTGCCGATCATATTCGGATTCCCGTACAAGGACGGATCCGGACTTAAATCCTCACCGGTTAGCATAGGATCAAAGAAATGGGAATTCAGATTGGTCGCTGTGTAGCTCTGAATATCTTCCATTGAGACAAGTGCAGAATCTCCCACAATTCCAATAATAGTGGAATCATTAAAAAATACGTTGTAATCCATATCAGGAAGTGGATAGACAGATTTAAACAACGGATTGGGTCCACCATAGAACAGATTGTTTTTAATTGACGAGCTGAAAGTTTCTCCTTCAATTAAAAGTGCTGCACGGGTTGTATCCTCTGACATAAATGCCATCGAATTGTGAAAAATATCGAGGTTGGACACTGATTTCAGCCAAATATTTGCGCCAAGTCCATTGGATCCGGTTGAAATATTCAGCAAAATGTTGTTGATCATCTGATTACTGTTTCCTTCCTGAATTTTTCTCAGACCGGAAGATTTCTCAGCAAGAACCTTCAGTTGTTTCAGGAAGGCTTTTGGGTTTGATTTAATCTTTTCAACCAATCCCTGATATTTTGGAAGAAAGGATCCCAGTTTGCTTTCACCCGCATTGGAGGATAAACCCTGAATGGTGCCGGATTTGTTTTGAACCGGATTTATACGGACAGGCAGAATAATCCCGTTTGAATTTCCCAGAGATACACCAAAAGTTCCGGAGGAAGCTTCCATAAATCCGGAAAAAACCACATTGTAATTCATCTGCAGATTTTCATACTTTTCAACGTGAATTCCGCCCATAACCTGCCCAAGAAACAAATTTACACTGGTATTCAGATACGACATTTCCGGACTTTGTCCTGCTAAAGAATACTCAAGTCCAGATTGGTTTCCGGTGGCGACTTCGGGTGGAAGAATAACTGGATTTCCTGCCGCATAAATTCCAAAATTTCCACCATGGAACTCATTCATGGTAATTGAAAGATTGTTATAATAAAGTGAAGCGGAAGTTGCTTCCAATCTTGGAAGGTAGGGTCTTAATTCACTATTCAGGTTTGGTTTTCCACTGAAAGTAAGTACTTCACCACCACCTCCACCCATGCCTCCATCAAAATATCCGTTTGAATCTCCTATCCGGATTCCTGATGAATACACATATTTATTGGTATATACTGCTTCCTGTCCATAAAAAGTGCATTCAGAAATCGAGATTAAATCAGAATTCAGAATTTGAATTCCGCCCGGGGCTCCAAGGATATAGTCTACTGAAATACCCCCAAAATTAATATGGTCAGTGTTTTCAATTATGATCACAGATGGATAATCACCCGGCTCACCCTGATAAAAATAATGTGAAGTGAATTTGAAAACCGGGTTTACTTCGAATGCAGGCATTACCGTAACCCAGGTTTCAGTTTCACCATTTTGGAATGAACCATAAATTCTTACGGGACCGTCATAGACATTATCTAATAGTTCAAGGGTAACATCAGAGCTGGCTTTGAAGGCATAAAGTGCACTGAATGCATCATCCAGAGTCGGGAAATCACCTTCAGCTCCAACTGTATAAGTACCTGACATTGGTACGATTTCAAAAGATTCTACTAAAATGTCATCTATCATTGCAGGTTGAGGAGCCTGGGTTTCTGTTTCACCAAACCAGCAGCAATCGTCATTTCTCCACTCAAAAACCAGATTTACCGTTGAATCTGAAATGCCTGTATTAAAGTAAATGGTTGTTTTGTTTGGTTTTTCCGAGCCGGAAAGCCACTTGTAGGTGATAAAACTTGGAGACAGCCTGGCAACCTTTGCAGGTTCAACCAACTCAATGGCCTGCAGTTTAATTCTCAGATCATCCCAGCTGGGTTCTCCCTTTCCTTTCCAGGTGAGTGAGACTTTAAGAATCGGTTGCCCAGCCGGGATGGTTATTGGTGCAAGCAATAATCCAGTTGAGGGTGCATTAGGATTATAAGTGTAAAGTCCTTCACTTGCAATATTGGAAATGTAAGCACTGTAATTTCCATTTAAAGCAGTATCCGTGCCAATAACCCAGCCGTTGTCACCTGTGTTGTTGATCGACCATGCAGGGTTGAGTGCACCGGTTTCAAAATCTTCCTGAAGAAGAGTGGTGGGTTGTGCGAAAAGGCTCACATGAAGACAAAGCAGAAAAACGGAGATAACAAGTTTTATGATTTTTCCCTTGTATTTGTTTTCAGAATTCAGACCGAAAAACAAGTTTTAAAGTATTCGGAATTGCTCGGTTAAACTCTGAAAAAAAACAATAGGAGTCAATCGTTTATAATGATAGGTTAATGATTTTGAATGTTTCCCTTTCCGGTGAAGAATTAACTAACCAACTTCCATTCGTTCGGACGGCAAACTAGTACCCTAAATTCTTCCGTAGTGTATTTTCAATCCTGGGTGCATGACTTGAGCCCATTGTTATAAAGACCCGTTCCCCATTGGTTACCAATTCAATGATTGATTTGCACATAAAGGCATCCCGTATTGAGTTCGACTCCTCAGCAATTTGTTTAAACTTTCCTTCCGGCCATCCATTTCGGGGATGTTGGTATGTTCGCCAATCACCCAAATCAGGATGATTAAATTTCCACAAACTATCGATTTGTTCGACAGAATTTATAAAACCCTTAATGCCTTTACGGTTTGTTCTTTCAGCAATCAGGCTTTTCATGACTTCATTTGACTCATCAAAAGAAAGTCCTGAATAATTACCACGAAAGGGGCGCAGGCAATAAAAAGCTGCAATATGGGCAGGATCAAAACTGTTCAATAGCATTTCAATTTCCTGATCCCGGTCAGGCTCCCATGAGTATAACTTTACACCATTTGATTTTGCCAGTCCTGCAACGAATCCGCTTTCACCATAGGTCTTAACCGGATCCTGAGTCCATGAAAACAGGAACCCCAACCTACCTTCAACAAGAGCCACAGTCGGGTTGAAATTGTTCCATTCATTCTCTATCAACGGAAGTTGTTGATCAGTTGGATCTTTTGTATGATCAGCGCCAAATACAAGAACAGCTCCCTTTGCATTCTTACTTTCAATTTTATAAATGTAAGGTCTTGGGTGAGAATCAATCAGGCCACTTTGGGTGTAGATATCAAGCGACATGACAGGAGGTTGTAATTCTTTTTGTTCTTTTGATGGGTATGATATTGGGGACATCCATATTGCATTGCATCCTGTCAATCCATATAAAATAATAAGGGGCAACCTAAATAATTGAAAAATTCGGTTCATAATTGATGAGTATTCCATCCCAAAAAGAAGTGGAAATGAGGTGAATAAATTTTTCAATTTTCAGGTTGCCCTTTACTTATTGAACGTTGTCGTAGTATGAAAAGTCTTTTGCGATTTGTCCGTTTTCAATAGTGAAAACCGTACAGATCGGAAGTACAAATTTAGAACTGTCAGGAGCTGTCCCTGTTGTAATAAATTCAACACTAATATGGTTATTTCCTGATGGGTAAACCTGAACGACTTCAGCTTTCAAATCAGGAAACAGTTCACCAAATCCCGAATATTTTTCAATGATCTGCTGTCTCGTTTGTTTGACGATACCTTGTCCGAGTGACGGATCTTTAAAATCAGCGACTGGTGTATACATTTCTGCCATTTTTTTCCAATCGTGCTGATTGAAATGTTCAAAATACTGCTTAACGATTTTTTCGTTCTCGTTTGATGCTGGACTTTCAGGATTTTGTTTGGTACAGGAAATCAGCAAAATTGTACTTAAAATCAGGGTGGTTATTGTTTTCATTTTTTTCTCTTTTCGGTTGATTGGTTAGGGTTCGTTTCTACATTTATTATTAAAGACAGTTGAGAGTCTTCGATATTCATTCGCAGCCAGATGATTTTCTGCAATGCCTGCAAACAGGATCATTCTTCGATATCCGTCGGTGGCCGGACTGTAAGCAAACCGTCCCGGCGAGCCGTTACGGTCACTCAGAATGACAGATTTGGATTGTGGTGATTCCAAATTATCCGTAAGTGTAATAGCATTGCTGGTATCATAAAAATCAATCACTTAATCAGCGTAATCAGAATTGAATCTGACCTGAGTCCGTCTGAAAGCCGAACCAGATAATGGCCGGATGACCAGCCAGCAGATTGTATCATCCAACGGTAGGTGCCTGGTGCAGTTTCAGTTGGTGAGTAGGAATCAACCTGTTTGCCTGTAATATCGAAAATGGTAAATTGAAGTTTTCCGGTTTTAAGAGGTTCCGAAATGGAATACGTGATCGTTGCAGCAGGATTGAACGGATTCGGATAAGATCCGTGAAGTTTGAAAAGATTTGGAGTAACGGGTTCTTCCTTCACTGAAACTGCAGCCAGAGTATCTTCCTTAACTGGATAAAGTTGGTTTGACGGAACGTTTTCCAGTTTTTGCCTGATCCCGGATGGCCAGAGAATGACTACAGAATCTGCAACTTCAGATGTTCCAAGTCCGGCATGAATCCTCAAGGTCTGACTTCCGTAACCAGACTGACCACTCATCCGCCGGGTTTGGTGGCGCATTTTTCCGTTTGATGAAGAAAAAATATGAAGAATGGCGCCAATTCCTGACCGGTTGCTTTTTACTCCTTCCAGATCAAACTGGATCCAGTTGTTGCTGTTTCCGTTGTTGCGGTAAAGCCGGTTGTTTTCAGATTCGCCAAAACAGGCAGCCAGAGCAAGATCCAGATGGCCATCGCCGTCATAATCTGCAAACGATGCACCATAAACCCAGCCAGAGTCCGCCGGTAATAAATTGGAAGCATCACTGAACTGACCTGATCCATCATTCAGATAAAAGAAATTAACAAGTTTCCCGCCAGATGCACTGAAGGCGTTTGTGATCAGAACATCCAGATCGCCGTCGTTGTCCACGTCGCCGGTTGCGCTGGAGAAGGAATTGCTAACATCAGAACTCCAGGGTGTGAAATCCGATTTTTCGAATTGCAAATTACCCTTGTTGAAAAGTAAATGATTCCTTTCATTCCCATAATTGGTGAGAATCAGATCAAAATCATCATCATTGTCGAGGTCTTCCCACGAGGCACTGGTTGTGTTTCCAGCTAACCCCGAAATTGAGGTTGGTGCTGCTGAAGAAAACGACCCTGCTGCACTTCCGAGATACAGATTTTCAGCCTGTCCATTTTCATTGGTGACAAAAATATCGGGGTAGGTGTCTGAATTGATATCCACAAAATCGGCAGTTCTTGATGAAAATCGGTGACCTAATATTCCGGTTTGTGCAAGTTTGGTGAAGGTTCCGGTTCCATCATTCCGGTAAAGAAAGTTTCGGGTATTCCCGGCGCTGACGGTCACATATAAATCGAGCCATCCGTCCCGGTCATAATCGCCAAATGAACCGGTTTCAGCGTAAGAAAAATCTTTCATGACCGGCGAACTGATCACTTCAATGAAGCGTTTTCCCTGATCGTTCAGGTAAAGATGGTTTTTAAGTCCGTACCAGGTTGAAACGAATAAGTCGGGGAAACCGTCATTGTTGAAATCGCCGGCGGTGGCTCCAACCGAAGGAGATCCATCCTTATTGATGGCCAGCGTATCAATGGCGGTAAATGTTCCATCCCCATT
>JAIUNL010000013.1 GCA_020161835.1 Bacteroidota bacterium
AAAAAAACCAAATGAAGCTGCCCTCAGAAAGTTAATCTGTGAATTTTGGTTAGAAAGGATCATGAGATTCGACAAAATGACCAGAAGAATCAGAACAAACTGGTCTTTGAAGCGAAGTATAAATTCAAAAAGGCGCTGCAAACGGGGTATCCTCCGGCTGGGGGAAAATATCTATCAGGTTAGTTGACCGATGGAGGTGAAGATTTTCAGTAACGTCTTGCTTTGAGCAGAACGGCTTTATAACGGTCAATATCTTCAAGAACCCGTCCGGTTCCACGAACGACAGCCGTCAGCGGATCGTCTGCAACGTGGACTGGAAGTCCGGTTTCTTCACGGATTCTTTGGTCAAGTCCACGGATGAGTGCACCACCACCGGTTAACATGATACCACGGTCAAGAATATCGGCAGCAAGTTCAGGAGGAGTTTTTTCAAGTGCCTGGCGAACTGCAGCAACGATTGCTTCAATGGGCTCATTCAGTGAATCCCGGATTTCAATTGAGTTTACTTCAATGTTTTTCGGATTTCCGGTTACAAGATCCCGGCCTTTAACTGTTACAGATTGTTCTTCTTCAAGCGGAGTTGCACTGCCGATGAGCTGTTTGATATTTTCAGCTGTCTTTTCGCCAACAAGTAAATTGTGATTCCGGCGGAAGAACTGGATAATGGCCTGATCCATTTCATCTCCACCAATTCTGATGGATTCATCAACCACAATACCTGAAAGTGCGATAACGGCGATTTCGGTTGTTCCGCCACCGATATCAACAACCATATTGCCAACCGGCTGTTCAACATCAAGACCAATACCAATTGCAGCAGCCATTGGCTCAGCAATCAGATAAACTTCTTTGGCACCGGCGTGTTCTGCTGAATCACGAACTGCCCGTTTTTCAACTTCAGTTACACCAGACGGAACACAAACCACCATTCTTCTGATGGAAGGGAACCAGGAGGTATTTACTTTTCTGATGAACCCTTTTATAAGTTCTTCGGTCATTTCAAAGTCAGCAATCACACCATCTTTCAACGGGCGGATTGTAACAATATCAGAGTGTGTTTTTTCATGCATCTGCCGGGCTTCTGAACCAATGGCAACTACATTTTTTGATACCCGGTCAATGGCCACGATAGACGGTTCATTCAGAACTACTCCTTTGCCTCTTACATAAAAAAGAGTATTTGCAGTTCCAAGATCAATCCCGATTTCGGTGGCTAAAAAATCTAAAAATCCCATTGTAAATCCTTAATGTCTGAAATGTCTGATTCCAGTGAATACCATAGTTAAACCGTTTGCATCTGCAGCGTCAATCACTTCCTGATCACGTACACTTCCGCCCGGTTGGATGACTGCTTTCGCTCCAGCTTTTGCAGCTTCAATTACACCGTCAGAGAACGGGAAAAAGGCGTCTGAAGCCACAACCGACCCGGCTAATGAAAGTCCGGCTTCCTGTGCTTTCCAAACAGCGACTTTCGAGGAATCAACCCGGCTCATTTGCCCGGCACCAACTCCCAGTGTTCTCTGATTTCCGCCAAACACGATGGCGTTTGATTTCACATGTTTGACAACCCGCCAGGCGAAAAGCAGGTTTTTAAGTTCCTGCTCTGTTGGCTGACGTTGGGTCACAACTTTTAAATGTTCAAGTGTTGTCTGATGGTTATCAGGAGTTTGAACCAGATAACCACCGGCAATTGATTTGATCTGAAACGGATAGGTTCCCGCAACTTTTTTAATCTGTCTGAGCAAACGTCTGTCCCGTTTTTTCTGCAAAAACTCAAGAACGCCGGGCTCAAAATCAGGTGCAATAATAATTTCTGTGAAAATATCGTTTATTTTTTCAGCAGTTGCCATATCAAGGGGCTTGTTTACTGCAATTATTCCGCCAAATGGTGCAAGTTTGTCGGTTTCAAAGGCCAGATCCCACGCCTCAGAAAGGGAAGAAGCACTTGCTACCCCGCACGGATTGGTGTGTTTGATGATGGCAAGTGTAGGTTCTGAAAACTCTTCAATCAGTTCAACCGAAGCCTGAACATCAACCAAATTATTGTATGAAAGTTCTTTGCCATGAAGTTTTGTAAATGAGTCTGCAAATTTTCCATAAACTGCTGCCGCCTGATGCGCATTTTCACCATATCTGAGGCTTTCAGAAAGTGGAAGTGAAATTTGCAGAAACGGAGCAAAACCTGCCTGAGGCTGGTGGTGCGTTCTGAAATAATTGGCAATCGCCGTGTCGTAATGGGCAGTGTGAGAAAAAACCTTGACCATCAGGTTGTACCGGTAGGTTTCAGGAAGGTCATTTCCGTTCTGATCCATCAAAGAAAGAATCTCAGAATAATCTGCAGAATCTACAACCGGCGACGTGAATAGATAATTTTTCGCAGCAGCACGGAGCATTGAAGGACCGCCGATATCAATATTTTCAATGGCATCTTCAAGGTGTACACCTGGTTTAGATACCGTTGCTTCAAACGGATATAAATTCACGATTACCAGATCAATAACTTTGATTCCGTGTTCGGCAATGATTTCAAGATCTTCCTGACGGTTTTTTCTTGCAAGGATTCCGCCGTGGATTTTTGGGTGAAGGGTTTTTACCCGGCCATCGAGCATTTCAGGAAAACCGGTATATTCTTCAACGGCGGTAACAGGAATGCCATTTTCCTTCAGAAGTTTGTAAGTTCCGCCGGTTGATAAAAGTTCAACTCCACGCTGATTCAGACCTGCAGCAAATTCAATTATTCCCCGTTTGTCTGAAACTGAAATCAGGGCACGTTCAATTTTCTTCATTGTTTTCCAGCAATTTAAATTTGTTTCCGGCAATTTCCCATGGCTGAGAGGTGAGAAGTTCAATCGCAATCGGGTACAGTTCATGTTCCATCGTTAAGACCCGTCGTTGAAGGTCTTCAACAGAATCATCCTGAAGGACAGGAACGGCTTCCTGAAGTACAATCGGACCTTCGTCATAGTTTTCAGTAACAATATGAATCGTCACGCCGGTGAGTTTACATCCTTTTTCAAGAACAGCTTCATGGATGTGATGGCCCCACATTCCTTTTCCGCCAAAAGAGGGAAGTAAGGCCGGATGAATGTTGACGATACGATTTTTGAAGGTATTAATTAAAGATTCCGGCAATTTTTTCAAATATCCGGCGAGACAGATAAGATGAATGTTGTTGTCATTTAACAGACTGATAAGCTGTTGTTCGTAGGCTTCTGTTGAAGTGAAAAGTTCAGACTTGAGAATGATAAAGGGAATCCCGAGTTTCTCCGCCCGATCCTGGGCACCAATTCCGGATTTGTTTGAAATAACAAGCTTTCCGGTAGCTTTTGGGTATTTTTCCCGGAAATGTTCTTCCAGATTTTGAAAGTTGCTGCCGCTGCCCGAAACAAAATAGGCGATGTTTACTGTTTCAACGTTCCAGAGATTCATGAGTTATAGTCCGAAAAACGAATGGAAAAAGCATTTTTTCGAATGGATAGATGAGCCTGTCCACCAACCGGAATTGTAATTTTATCTGCAACGTGACCAAAGGGAAATCCGGTTAAGACAGGAATATCAAGCAAATGCCGGATATGCTGAACAACGTGATCCATCGTGTAAGGAAAGGCAGAGGTTGACGTTGGTTCACAATTGGTGAACTGACCAAATAACAGGGCCTTTTGTTTGCTCAGAATTCCGGCGTGAAAAAGCTGATAAATCATTCTTTCAACCTTATAGGGCTCTTCCTGAATATCTTCTATAAATAAAATGCCATCCTGAATGTCTGGCATAACGGGTGTTCCGGTTGCTGAAGCAAGAATGGAAAGACATCCACCCCAGATTGTACCGGTCACAAGTTGATTTCGGTAAGGATTAGGTGAATGAATGTTTTCAATGGTGTGACTTTTCTTCGTCATGACTGACCAGAAATGATCACGGGTAAATGAACTGATTTCTGTCCGCCCAAAATCAGTTGCAGCCATCGGACCCTGAAACGTTACATAATTTTCTTTTGCCAGCAGAGACAGGTTCAGAAAAGTAAAATCACTGAACCCAACCCAGTTTTGGCGGGAAGCTGCAAGTTTTTCTGTATCCAGTTCACCAATAAGTCTTGAAAACCCATATCCGCCACGGGCCGCCATAACCAGTTTAATTTCAGTATTGCGAGCAGTTTGATTGATATCCGTCAGACGTTCAGGGTCAGTTCCTGAAAAATAGAGATATTGACCTGATAGATGGGAAGACAGAGTGGTTTTTATACCCATTTGTGAAAAATGCCGTTTGAACAGTTCAATCTGAGTCTGATCTCTGATGAAACCTGAAGGTGAAAGTACACCCATCTGAACCGGTAGTTTCAATCTTTCAGGAAGCACAAAATCAGTCAACCAGAACTCCGGGGGATTTGCTGTAAAACCTGCAAAAATAGAATTGACTACCTTCTAAATCAATTTAATGCAGGTGTTTAATTTAATTCATTTCGAGAAAGTCTGAGACATTTGCGACAAACCGTTGTCATTCCCGCGAAGGCGGGAAATGATAATTCTGCAGAGCAAATCCATGCCTTTTATACTGGATGAGCTTCGCAGGACTTTGTTTTCCCGCCTTCGTGGGAATGACACCACGCCCCCGAAACCCTTTTTTCCGTTTCCAAATAGACATTTTAGTTCTAACCCAGCATTTTTACAGTAAATAAGGAATTTACATGCTTAAATTTTTCAGGAAAAAAGAACAAAGCCCGCTGTGGGAATTGAAAACACAAGGTGTTATCTGGCGGTTTCTCTTTTCAGCCCAAACCCATATTATTATCGAAGAACGGGTAAAGGAAGCCAAACAGACCCGCTTTCTTTGTGCGGATATCCGAAACGGACTTCCGGTCTGGCGTGATTTCACCCTTGAAGAGAAATGGTTTACCGGGCTTGAAAATGTGAGAAATGGAAAAGTATTTCTTCACGGTTATGCAAACCCGAATTTACCCGAACACCTGGGAATTTATACCCTTTCCCTCGAAACCGGTGATCTGCTCTGGTATGAACCCTCAATGGCTTTTTATCTGGCAACAGATGAATTTCTTATTGCTTATTCACAGGAGAGTCAGGACCGTACTTACTGGCAGCTTGATCATGACACCGGTAAAAGAAAAAGTGATCAGCCAATGCTTCCGGGTGAAGCAGAATCTTTGCGTGACCAATCATCTGAAAATGAAGGATTTGAAGATGTAAAATGGACAGATAAACTGATTGAAGGTGACCCTTTGTTTTTTGACATGGCATCCCTGGTTTCCAAATTTGAACCTAACCTTGACCCTTCACCCGGTCTGGATGTTCTTGATCTGGGATCAACGGTAATTTTTGGGTACCATCACCGGAAAAAGCAAAATCAACTTTGCTACTCAATGGCAGTTGTAGACAGCAAGTCAGCAGAAGTAAAACTCAGCATTCTGCTGGGTGATGATTTGAACGGATTTGCAGGTGATTTGTTTTTATGGAAGGGTGGGCTTTTGCTGGCAGTTAAGGGAAAGAATACGCTGGTTTGTTATCAGGTAAAATAAAAAAAGCCCGTCTTTTTGGGACGGGCTTTTACACACTCACACACACAACTGAACTATTTTCTTATTGACCCTGAAGTTTGAGGGTATCAGCATTGGCATTTGCCAGAGAATCTTTATAGGCCTGAATACCTTTTTCTGCTGCACGCCCGATTTGTTCTTTACGAATTGAATATTTGTATTTATTCGGTGAAATCGGTGCTGATCCCTGAGTGATAAAGGTTCCGAAAGTACCTTCGTTAAAATACATCCACACATCAAAACCAGGTACGAGTTCATCAATTAACATGGTTTTGTCAACCAGATCATGGGCAGTTTTAGAGTCAAGTGATTTTTCTTTGATCAGATAATCAAGTGCAAGCTGCATGTGAGTCTGATTTGCTTTTACCCGGCGGGGTGCAGGAAGTTTGGCTTTCAGTTCGGTTAACTGATCGTTCAGAGACTGAATTTCAGAGTTTTTGTCAACGATTTTTTGGAGCATGCCACGATAAGAAACGTTTTCTTCTTTATCGAGCATTTCTTTTAATACTTTTTGTTGACCTTCATCAAAACCGAGAGAATCAACTCCGGTAAAGTTGATTTGCTGACCTGGTTCAACGGTTTGGTTGTATTGTTTAACCAGACCTGAGATATCTCTGTTGATGGTCTGAATTTCAGCGTTTTTCGAGTCAAGCTTTTGAACAAGCTCCTGAAATTCCTGTACATTTTTGGGTTCTGAAGAACAACCAGCGATGATAAGGGCAAAAGCGGCAATTACGGTTAAAAATTTCATTGTTTTCCTTAGATTTATCAATTTCTGAACAGATAGTAAACAAATCTTATGCCAAAGCCGGATTCTCCCGAACGGAGTCTTATTTTTAGGCATTAGAAATTGCGAAAGTGGGTTCATTTTTCCCGTGAAAATCCTTCAAAATACAAGTTTTAACCCGGTGAATTTAGTGAAGTTTTATGAAACCAATCTATTCTGACCTGATTGGCGTGGTTTTAAGAGGTGTTTGGCGAAGCCGGAATAAAAATATAGGAAACCGGGAAAATAATTTTTATTACCGGTCTTGTTAGAGGGATCAGACTTTAATTGGGATTTGATTTTAATGGAAATTGTACAGATTTGTAGACACTTTAGGGCTAGTAGGATAGGTCAGATTTGAAAGGCGTTTTTTCCTCACTCAGTTTGGACAGAATTAAAAAACAAAGCCGGGTTACTCTTTCAAGTTTGACTTTATTGAGTTTGTCACCGGTATCAGAAAGTCTGTGGTAATCATCTGTTTGGCTGTTCCGGTTATGATTTTCACCCATTGCATCTGTCAGAAAGAGAACCGGGATGTCCCTTAAAGAAAACGGATAATGATCACTCCGGTAAAAAACATCTCCGGTTAAACCGGGTTTGTTCAGATTCTGATTTAACGTGAGACCTGCTTTACCGTCAAGAGATTCAATCAGTTTCTTAAATCTTGTACTGAACCGGTTATGTCCAACGATCTCGATTGAATCCTGGTTTTCCCGTCCAACCATATCCAGATTAACCATGGCTGTAATTTTTATACCAGATTCGTTTAACTGGCCAGCCAGGGCTGATGATCCCAGTAATCCTTTTTCTTCACCGTTGAAGATGGCAAATACAATGGTTTTTTCTGGTTGGATGCCTGCTTTTGCGGCGATTTGAAAAGTTCTGGCAAGCTCAGCAACAACAGAAACACCAGAGGCATTGTCATCAGCGCCAGAGTAAATGGTTCCATCACTATTTTTTCCCAGATGATCAAGATGGGCACCAACCAAAATCAATTCATCTTTATTTTTTCCTGGTACCATCCCGATCAGATTTGAAATTGAGACTTCTTTTGTCTTCAGTCTGAGTGATGTCTGAATCGAAAGGGACCTGACTGCTTTGGGTAAAACGGCACCCTTCTTTATCAGTAGTGAAAGGTTATTTTCGTTACCGTACAGATCATCGGCCAGGTGTTTACCTGCTGCTTCTGATAAAACAAAAACCGGAAGTGATCTGAATCCTGGAAATGAAACCGTATCGTCACTGAGTTCATACTGGTTGGAAGTCAGGTATCTTGATCTTTCTTCAAATTCTGAATTTAACGCTGAATCCGGAAGCATCAGAATACCGGCTGCTCCTAACGTTTGGTAGGCAGTCAATTTGGTTATCAGTCCGCCCGGATCTGAAAAACGTGGCTTTTTATTCCCGGATGGAAACCCCGGTGCCAGTAAAACCCATTTATTTTTAACCGGACTGTTTAAAAGTTCACTGGCCTGAATTCCGCTTTCCCTTGACCCGTATCCGTCAAAAATCAGTTCACCCTGATAGGTATAATTCACCTTGTGATCCTGATAAAAAGGCGTATAATCCGTTCCGTATTTTAAATTTTTCTGACCTGTAAGAAGAAAAGAGGAATCCTGATCGGGGTAACTTATTTTAACACTGAAGGGGTGATACCAGGAATTTAAAAAGGGTGTTAAACCAGCATTTTTCAGTTTTTTCTGAACCAAAACCGCAGCAGAATCATACTCTGCAGATCCGGTTTCACGGCCAGCGAATTGTTCTGAGGAAAGTTTGACGGCAAGTGAAAGAACTGAATCACCTGAAATGGCAAGATAACCAGGATTATTTTCCGGATTGGATTTGAGAGCAGGTCCTGAGCAGGAAAAGAAAAGGGCAGAGAAGAAGATCTGAGTCCAGATGAAAAAATGTATTTTATTTGAATTCATCAAGATTGATATGGTCAGGTGAAAGATCAAAATCTTCTTCTTCGTTGGATGCAATGAGGATAATACTCTTTTCCTGAACAGCTGGCAGAATACTTCTGACCCAGTTTTTCCCCTGGCGGTCAAGATTCGAAAAAGGTTCATCAAGTAAAAGCAACCGGGGGTGATGCAGGCATGAGGCAAGGAATTTAATTCGCTGTTTCATGCCCGACGAATAAGATTTGAAAGATTTATTCCAGTCTTTCTGGGTAAACCCGACACCTTCCATCCAGAATAAAAGTTCATCAGATTCTGCTAAACCCCGGGCATCAAGAGCAAGTTTTAGGTTCTCACGACCTGAAAGTTCACCATAGAGATTCAGTGCCGGGGCCAGATAACCCATCCAGCGGTGCCGGTTGATTTTTGTGTACTGGTCTAAAGGTTCGAGGTGAATTGATCCTTCTGTTGGGTGAAGTAAATCACCAGCCAGCCTGAGTAATGTTGATTTACCGCTGCCGTTTTTTCCCCGCACAATCAGGCTGGTACCTTCCAAAACCTGAAAAGTAACAGTTTTGAACAACCGTTGGCTCCCAAACCGGTGACCCAGGTTTTCTGCAGAAAGTTTAACGGTTGGTGTCATCGGATGAGAGCCAGTTTTTGTGATGAAACCAGGTTGTCGTTTTTAAAAATATTTACTATAAAAATCCCTGACCCAGGATTTTGAACAGACTTGATCGGAATGGATAGCAAATTATAAAAAGATGTCGTTTTCCCTTCCAATACCAATTCTCCGGTGACTGACAAAACCTGATAATTAAAAGTAGTGTAATCAGGTAATCCTGAAACCCACAAAATGTCAGTCTGATCCCATTTAAATGGATTCGGGTATAAGAAAGCTGTTACTTTTTCAGGTTCTGTAGCTCCGGGAATCATAAGTGGTTTTATTTCAGATGAACCAGGAAACATTACACTTGCAGCCAAACCATGTTCAGAACTTTTTGTTGATAACCTTACAAATAAGTTATGATCAAGGCGGGTTCCGTTTTCTAAGCCGGGTCCGGTTTCAAGAAGAACCGTATCATCCTGACGATCCATTTTTTCAATTGAAAATCTATTAAAATCGCCGTTTGAAATTACCAGAGGATAGACACCTGCTGATGTTTTTATCCACCTGACATTAAACCCGGTTTTAGCCACAGGAATCAGGTATGACATCCGGTCAAACTCAGAGACAACCAGTGTATCGTCATAGTTTTGAAGTATCCGGTAAGCAGGGAAAAATTCACCTTCCACGAAGAATAAATCAGGTTTTGAATTGGTTTTGGTATACATGGTTGCCATAGCAAATTCGTTGAAAAATTGCTGAATGGGAATTCCCAGATTTTTATATACAGCCTGGGATAATGCAACAGCAGGGGTATAATTATCAAGGAAACCAAGACAATCCATTGCAGTTTTGACTGCAGTTTCGATGCCATACTGATCTCTGATCAATTCAAAAAATATAGCATAACCATAAATCAGATTTCCACCCGATTTGTGAAGTGCAGGCACATCGGTTTTCGCAAAAATTCCGTTTTGGAGGTAAAACCGGTAATCATTGATTGAATCATAGCAGACTTCTTCAAAAAAAGTAGCACTCATTTCATAGTAATAAAGGAAATCTATTGCTTCCCAAAACCTTTGTCTGAAATGAAGAACATGATGAAATTCATGGGCCAGGGTGACTCTGATCATGTTCATGCCCTTGGTCTTGGGGCCCATAATTTTTGAATTGATGTCAATTATGCTTACACCATTTTCATCCGGACCTGTTTGCCCGTAAAGTCCACCGCCGAGATTTAAAAAATAAACCGGAATCGAATCGAGGCCTCTGTCATCAAACCCGGTGTCTGTGACCTGTCTCTTGTAAATCGCATCACTTTCAACTGCAATGGTGTCGATATAATCATTGATTCCATTCATGTTTACATCAGAAACTGGAGCCAAAGAATCAACACCGGAGGTGTAATAGTAAAACCTGAATTTTCCGGAAGGGGAAACCACTCTGACTTGAGTTTCGGCAAGGGCACCCGAAGCAGGTTTATTCAGGCGGGGTGTTTTAATCAACCGGCACTTCCCGAAATCAAGTGTATCACCACTTTGGGCAAAGGTAACTGCAGGAAGGAAAAGAAATATAAAAATGAGTTTAATCATGGTTTAATAAGTCTGAGTTCACGGCGTTTTAATGCATCGGCAAATCTTCTTTTTTCATCTTCGGTTTCCGGTTCAATCTGGTTTACTTTAACCGGATGGCTGTCAGCGTCAAGAGCTACAAAAGTGAGATAAGCTGAATTGGTATGTTTTCTGTCACCGGTGAGCAGATTTTCACTGTAAACAATAACACCAACTTCCATTGAACTGTTAAATACACGGTTGACCGATGCTTTAATGACAACAGCCTGACCCAGTTTAATGCTGTAATTAAAAGAAATGGAGTCGATGGAACGGGTTACAACCGGTCTGTTTCCGTGGCGCATGGCAGCCATAGCTGCAGCAATATCAATCCAGTGCATGAGCCTTCCACCCGAAATATTTCCGTGGTGATTGGTATCCTGGGGTGTTACCAGTTCGGTCATTTCCACAATTGAATCTTTTACTTTTTTTGTCATAAAATCTGTCCGTTGTACGGGGTACGCCGTACGCTTTCCGCTGTATGTAATTTGTTTTTAGTTATTTTTGAATTTCGTCCCTGGTCCCAAGAGAAAGGTCACTGAGCGGAGTCGAAGTGCCCTTTCTCTTAGTCACTCAACATCCGTCCCTCGTCCCCAGAATTTTGTGACCCGTCATCCGTGACCCCCCGAAAGCTTTCGGGGCAGGCTGTAACCAGTATTTCCGTCCCTTGTCACCCGTCCCATGTCCCCAGAATTTTGTGAACCGTGATCCGTGACCCCCCGAAAGCTTTCGGGGCAGGCTGTAACCAGTATTTCGTCCCTTGTCACTCGTCCCTCGTCCCCGGCTGTTTCACACCATAAACTGACTCTGAAATCCGTTCTGATTTAAAATCGTGTTCGCATCTTTCCATTCTTTTTCTGAAAGGAAGGAAATTCTGAAGGCACCCTGAAGTCCTTCTCTGACTTTCAATAACTCGATGTCACGGATGTTTATTCCTTTTTCGAAAAGGAGTTTTGAAAGATTAAAAATGACACCGGGCTGATCTTCAACAAATACAAGGAGATCAAAAAGCGGACTGATAAACCCTTTGGTGTTTCTTGGAATGCTGTCCCGGGTTTGTTTCGATCGTTTAAACCGGTCAAGAAGGTCGGTCAGTTCCGTTTCATTGTCGAGTTCATTGGCTACTGACGTAAGTAAACTGATAAATTCTCTTATTTTTCCGGAAACAAAACTGCGATTGGTGGCAAGAATATCTTTCCACATTCCTGACGGACTCGACGCAATCCGGGTCATATCTCTGAATCCGCCGGCAGCCAGTTGCAGAAATGCCGGATGACGGGTGTTGTTTTCCCTTACAAAATCAACAAGGGCAACCGCCAAAAGTTGCGGCAGGTGTGAAATCGTGGCCGCAATTTCATCATGAATTGCGGGTTCAAGATCAAGCGGAAGGGCACCAATACTTTCCAGAATTCGCTGATACTCATTCAGAATATCGGGTTTTTCATTTCCCTTATGTGTAAGAACAAAAACGGCATTTTCAAAAAGAAAGGGGTTAAAACTTCTTGCCAGTTGCTTTTCACTTCCTGCCATCGGATGACCGCCAAAATAACGGATTCCCAGCTTTTCAGCTTCAAGGTGAAGCCCGGACTTTACACTTCCAACATCTGTAATCCATCCCTTAAAATCAGATTTGCTGATTCGTTCAAATATTTTTGGAATGGTCAGCATCGGTGTGGCAATGATGATCAGACAATTTGACGTTTCTGAAAGTGTTTCAATTGTACAGTTTTGATTTAGAAAGCCAGACTGAACGCCAAATTCAGCACCATCATCTGCCGATTCGCCGGTTTGAGTCAGGGAAGGGAAATATTTTCGGATTGCGGCCGAAAGAGATGCCCCGATTAGTCCGTATCCGATAAAGTGAATTTGATTTAGCATAGCTATAAAGTTAAGTAAAAACACACCTTTAATAAATGAATTGGTTTAAAAACTGAATTTCATGTCAACTTCTTTTATTTTTAACGGAAATGAATTATCCGGGAAGTGTAAATGAGTTCTGAAATCAGGCAAACTGCCTGTCCTCGTGATTGCTATGAAGGCTGCGAAATTCATGCAACCGTTGAGGATGGTGTTTTAAAGAAAATGTGTGGCGGACCTGGAAATCCCTATACGGCCAATATCATCTGCCAGCGTGTGAGAAAATACGATGAACGGGTTTATTCGCCCAATCGTATCACCCATCCGATGAAAAAAGTGAATGGCGAATGGGTCAGAATTTCCTGGACAGAAGCAATTGATCTTGCTGCCGGGGCAATGCAAAAAGCAATTGATCAGTACGGACCTTTGAGTATCTTATCTTATCAGTCTGCCGGTTCGATGTCAGCACTGAAAATTCTTCATCACCGTTTTTTTAATTTGCTTGGCGGTGTTACCACAACCTGGGGCAGTTTGTGTGGCGGGGCATCCTCTGCTGCACGGTTAAAATGTACAGGGGCAACGGTGATTCAGGATCCACTCGATCTGAAGAACAGTAAAGGCGTCATTATTTGGGGCCGGAACCCCATCAATACAAGCATTCACCTGCTTCCCATCATGACCGAACTCAGAAAAAAAGGCGTTCCGGTTGTACTGATTGATCCGATTTATTCTGATTCCGCCAAATTCGCAGATAAAATCTATCAGCCCAGGCCAAACGGAGATGGATATCTGGCTTTGGCCATTGCCAAACGTCTGATTGAGCGAAATCTGATCGATCGCAAATTTATTAAAAATCATACTGAAGATTTTGATAAACTTGCTCTTGTTCTCAGAGAATATGAAAATGTTGATCTGGTTGAAAAATCAGGACTTACAGAAGCTGAAGTAGATGAAATCACTGATCTTTACGGGAAAATAAAACCCTGTGCTATTCTGATGGGTTTTGGTGTTCAGCGTTATGTTGATGGAAATGAAATCGTTGAACTGATTCACTGTTTGGGTGCCATGACCGGGAATATTTCTCTTCCGGGTGGTGGTGTTTCTCATTCGACAGATGAGTGGCGGTTTTTTGATACCAGTCTGGAATCTTCTGAATCTGCTGTCCACAAAAGGAAAATATCGAAATCCCTTTTGGGAATAGATCTGTTCAGGGAAGTTAATCCGCCGGTGAAAGTTGCCTTTATCCAACTGGGAAATCCGGTTGCTCAAACTCCAAATTCCCAATCGGTAATCCGTGCATTTAAAATGATGGATGAGGTCATTTTAGTTGATTCGTTTCTGACTGATACTGCAGATTGTGCCACTATTTTTCTTCCAACCACAACTTTTGTAGAAGAAGAAGATGTGATGGGTTCCTACGGACATCCTTACCTGACTTACATGCAGCCGGTTATTGATCCGGTTGGCGAGTCAAAAACTGACTTAGAGATTCTACAGTTACTTGCAGAAAAACTGGAAGTTAAAGGAATGGAAGGATCTGCCTCTGAATGGATCGACAAACTGCTTTCTCCGGTGCATTCTCATGGCATAACACAAAAATCATTGTCTGAGGCGGTAACTCTCAGAACAAATGAAAATCCGGTTCCGTTTAAGGATGGAAAATTTTTTACCGATACCGGCAAATTTAAATTTTTGAAAAAGTACGATGCTTATCAGTATGCTCAGGAAGCTGAATATCCGTTGTTTTTCATGACTGTTGCAGGCAGCAAAGCTCACAATTCACAGTTGGAAGAATCTGTTCAAACGGGTTTACCTGAAGCTTTTGTTCATCCGGATAATAATTCATGTTCTGATTTGAAGGATGGTGAAACCGCTGAACTGATTTCCCGTGCCGGGAAAATGAAAATCTGCATCCGTCATGATGTTCGCCAGAGAAAAGATATTGTTTTATTGTTCAGGGGCGGCTGGCTGAAAACCGGCTGGGGCCCAAATGCCATTACTGAACCTCTCATGAGCAGAGAAGGTGGTGGTGCTGCTTATTATTCAACCCGTGTTTTTATAAGAAAGTTTTGATTTATGTCTAAAGTGTCCTCTGCTTCCAAAGAAAATTCAGAAGAAAAAAAGTCGTATCCGTTTTACTTTAATCTGATTGCTCTTGCCATCCCTATTGTTTTCTTTTTTATTCTTGAGTTCTCTCTCAGGATTGCCAATTATGGTGAAGTGGTTCCTTACTGGGAACCTTTGTCTCCCGATTTCCAGGAATATCTGGTTTTAAATGACGAGATTTCAAAAAAATATTTCAACAATCTGGCGAACGGACCTACTCCCTGGCCAGATCCGTTCCTGAAAGAAAAAACGGATAAGACTTTCCGGATTTTTGTTCTTGGCGAAAGCAGTGCGGCCGGTTATCCGTATGATTTGAATGCCACTTTTTCACAGGAAATAGAAAGACGGCTTACCCTGTTATATCCGGGCTGGAATATTGAAGTTGTCAATACCGGTATGTCGGCCATCAGTTCATACACCCTTCTTGATCTGACTGACCCGATTATCGAACAAAAACCGGATGCCATTCTTATTTACACCGGTCACAATGAATATTATGGTGCGTTGGGTGTTGGGTCCTCGATTTCAATAGGAAATATGCGCTGGATTGTGAAGTGGACGCTTAAACTTGAGCAATACCGAACGGTTCAGCTTGTTCGTAATTTTCTGGCCTGGATCATGTCGGTCGGGGTTGATGAAATGGAAGCGAAAACGGGAACACTGATGGAACAAATGGTGAAAGAACAATCCATTCCGTTTCATTCTCCACTTTATGAAACCGGTATTAATCAGTTCCGGGGTAACATGACAGATATTCTTTCAAAATTTAAGGAAGCTGGCATTCCCGTTGTCCTTAGCCGGCTGGTTTCCAATCTGAAAGATATGCCACCGTTTATTTCTGAAAAGGTTGATTCGCTTCCGGCAGCAAATGATGTTTTTCTCCAGGCTGGCAAAACGCTTCTAACTGATTCAGTTAAAGCAAAAACAGAATTTATCAGGGCAAGAGAACTTGATTTATTAAGATTCCGGGCATCTGAAGATGTGAATGATATCATTTCTGAACTTGGTCAGGAATTCGGATATCCGGTTGTTCAGGCTGACTCACTGTTTGCATCAAAAAGTCAGTACGGAATTGTCGGAAATTCTCTGATGGTTGATCACCTGCACCCGATTGCCAGCGGATATCGGCTTTTAGGGGAAGAATTCACCCGGATTTTACTTGAAAAAAAATTAGTGCCCCCAGTTACGCCAAGGGCATTTTCACAAGCAGAATTTAACAATTTAGCTGACCGGGCCTACCCGTTAAGCAATCTGGATTCACTCATTGCTTACTATAAGATCAAGAAACTCAAAATGTCGTGGCCTTTCGTGAAAAAGTCACCCGATTCTGGTCTTCGCATGGATCCTGAAAACCCGAAAGATCCTGCTGATGTTCTTGCAACAAAGGTTGTGAATAATCAACTGGGCTGGGAAGAAGCTCATGTTCAGCTTGCAAAAATTTACGAAGGTTTCCCCGATGGGAAGGAACAGGCAATTAAACAATGGCGGGTTTTGTGGTCACTTTTCAGATTTAACGATTCACCGGTGAGAATGATTTCCCAACTTCTGATCAACCGGGGTGATTTTAGTGAGGCTTACCCCTATCTGGTCAGATTACACGAAATGACCAATGATGCATTTTCAAATAAATGGCTCGGAATCATTTTACTTGCAAAAGGGGATGCCCGGCAATCCATTCCCTATTTTGAACAATCGTATGTAAAAGAACCCGCTGATACCCAAATGCTGTATAATTACGCCGGGGCACTGATGATTCAACGGAATAATTTGAAAGCTCTCGAAATCATTGAAGCCTGTCTGAAAATTGATCCCAAATTCCCTGATGCAGAATCAGTGAAAAGTCAGGTGCTCGCCAGTTTAAAAACAGGGAAATAGGGGTTCATGAATTGAATAAATAGCGTTGTTTCATCCCTTCCAAGGTTCGTTTACGAACCGCGGATCTAGTGAACCTGTAGAATTAGCCTGCCCTGTTCCGAGAATCGGGATCGGGGATCCGGCTAAGTAAGTTTTACGAAGCTCATCCAGATTTCCTGTTTCTCATGCACCTCGACTTATAACTTACCACTTATAACTTTTCCTTCAGGAATTGGTTAAAGTGATTTTCAATCTCCTCATACTGATGACGCCAGGCCTTTTGATCCTTAAAACCGTGTGATTCTGCCGGGTAGTACATCACATCAAATTTTTTGTTCAGTTCGATGAGTTTTTGAGAAAGCTGAACTACATCCTGAAATAAGACATTGTCATCAACCATCCCGTGAAGCACTAACAAATGGTTTTTCAAACCCGAGGCATAAGTGACCGGTGATGTTTTTTCATAAATTGCTTTATTCTGTTTGAGTGACCCGAGACGTTGTTCTGTGTACCAGCGGTTGTACAATTCCCAGTTGGCAACTGATCTCAGTGCGGCCCCTGCTTTAAATACATCCGGACTCTTGAACAAACCCATTAAAGTGAGAAATCCGCCGTAACTTCCGCCATAAATTCCGATTCGGGAGGAATCGGCCAAACCTGTTTGTGTTAAATATCTGGCAGCAGCTACACAATCACTCCAGTCAGCCCCACCCATATCTTTGTATATTGAAATCCTGACGTCTCTGCCATAACCGGCACTTCCTGAATAATCAATATTTAAAACGATGTAGCCCTGCTGTGCCAGATACTGATTAAACAGATTTTCCCGCCAGTAATATCCGTAATGATTCAAAACATTTTGCAGATAACCGGCGCCGTGAACGAAAATAACTGCCGGGTAAGTTTTATCAGGGGAATACTGATCCGGAAGGAAAACCTGAGCAGGGAATTCTGTGTTTGTTTCTCTATTTTTTATCCATTTTATTTCCGGAAGTGTTTTTTTGAAGGATGAAAAACGGGGCGGAACCGAATGTGTGAGTTGAGTTTCTTTTAAAGTTTTTACATCAAGAAGCCATATGTCACTGGGTTCTGAAAGGCTTGTCTTTAAATAGGACAGGGTTTTCCCGTCTGAAGAAACACTGATTTCTGTTCGTACTCCGTCAGTTTCAGTCAAACTTTTTCTTTCACCTGTTCGAATATTCAGTTTCCAGATTTGCCGGTTGAAAGGTGAGGTCTCAGTTGAAGTCAGAAATAATTCATCCTTATTTCCCGGATTCCAGATGAAGAAATCAACCTCATATTTTCCTGAGGTCATCTGTTTGATCGATTTACTCTGAAGATCGTAGAGATAAACGTGGTTCCAACCCGTCATTTCATGAGTAAATGCCAAAGTTTTGCTATCAGGTGAAAATCCAAATCCGTCAAACGGATTTATCCAGGCGGTATCAGTCTGTGTGAAAAATGTATCTGTTTTTCCTGACTGCAGATCACAGATCATGAAGTCTCTGCTTTTCTGATCCATCCTGATATTGGACCAGGCCAACCACCTGCCATCACGGGAAATGGCTGTTGAACCTCCATAACCTGCTGTCCAGTTTTCGCCACCGGGTGTTTTGGGTTTTACTGAATCTGGAGACATCTGTACAAACCTGAACTTATACCAACCGGATCGTGCTGATTGCTGAACTTCCAAAATTGGATTCAGCCATTGCGGAACAGGATTTTCAATCAGAGAATCAGTTTGAGTGAGTTGAAGAATCAGATTCCCGGTTTTTGCCAAACGACCGGTAAATGAAATCTGGGTTTGACCGTCTGCAGGTTTTTTTGTGATGAAAAGAGGACTGCCTTTTTGGATGGTTGAAACTGTATTTCGGGTTAAAAAGCTGAGTGATGATAGATCTTCACCTTCAGAAAGGGAAGTGATCGTACCTTCCGTTGCAGTGATAACTTCACTGATTCCGGTTTCAGTTGAATACGACCAGATTTCTCCGTTTTCAATGAAAAGAAACGAGTTACTGTCTGACCGCCAGTTTTGAAAACGTGTTTGCTTCTGTTTTGAAATCTGATTGGTTTTTCGGGTAATCGTGTTGGTCAAAAAAAGATAGAGGGTATCGTAACCCTGTGCATTCCATTGATAAACGACCCACTTGCCGTCCGGGGAAAGAACCGGTGAAGCGGGTCTGGTTCCGGTCAGATAAGGCGATGAGAAAATATCGGCGGTGGTTAAAGGCAGGTTTTGGGCAAATGTTGAAAACGAAATAAAAATAAACAGAACTGACAACCAACTTTTCATACTTCTCCGAATTTTTCTAAAATAAATCAGGTAACAAAGATAAATCCGGAATCACTTATTTTTATAACTGCTTTTAAATAGTTTTAAATTATATCCCAATTTTTGAAGCCTTTCCTGATTCTGATTTAAAAAATCAAGAATTGCCCTGATTGAAATAATATTAGCTGTACCATAATGCTGAATGGTTTGGCGTTTAATCAGTAACTTTCCTTCACTGAATTCTCTGACTTCTACCGATTCATCAAAATCTTCCATTGGTGCAACCACCCATTCATAATGGATCGGAGCTGAACGTGTCATCCCAATCCAATCCGGCTCTGTGGAATTAAAACGATATGCAAAAACCGGTCCGCCACTGTATCCGCGGTTGATGACGGCATCAGTAATAAAACTATCAGGGCGTTTTTTGCTGATCGTTATCAAACCTGTTGTCAGTTGCTTTTGTGCTGCCGGATACCCGAAATGATAGGCAAGTGACCCGAGTTTGAGCTTTTCTGAATTCCCGATCTGACCTTTGAATTCTTCAAGTTTTAATGATAAATCGTTGTTGATTGTCTGACCTAAAATGGCAACGTCTGGATTTTGATCGGAAGCGAGAATGGTGAGTTTGTCAAGTTCAGGATATTCAGGAAGAAATAAGTCGGTGTTTATTTTAACAGCCAGAGTTCTGACGTAAGGGTAGCCAGCAGGGTTTTTTGCTGTGTAAAACTGCCAAATAGAATCAGATTTAACAACAACATGGTGGCAGGTAAGAACAGCAAGTTTGCCTTCCCTGAATTGGAGGACAAGTCCGGTTCCGGTTGAGGGTTCATTTTTTATTTTCAATTCAGTGGCATATGCCTCCGGAGATCGCCTTTTTATGTCCGGAAGGGAAATGTTTTTGGATTCCGGGAAATAATAAACCCGGTAATAGGTCATTGAATTGACAAGAATAACAGATTGGGAAATCGTTTCAAGCATATCTGAATCAAGATCCGGAGGATATTGATTCATGTAAGTGTCTGTTGTCGATAAAGAAAATAGTCCCTGTTTTTCAGATGAAGATGAACAGGCCATCAACCCAGCAGACATAAAAATGACTGCAAAGAAGCTGGTTAAATGTTGGAGCGAAATTTTTTTCACCTAAATCTTACCACTTACCACTCACTTGTAACTTATAACTATTTTTTCCCCATCGACTCTGCAACAAATTCGGCAATATCTTTTACCTTCACATCCTGACCGCCTTCAGATGATTTCACACCATCCGACATCATGGTCATACAAAATGGACAGGCGGTGGCAACTGTATCAGCACCGGTCGCAACGGCTTCTTCTGCTCTTTCCTGATTTATTCTCTTGCCGGTATTTTCCTCCATAAACATTCTGGCACCACCGGCTCCGCAGCAAAGACCTTTATCTTTTGACCGCTTCATTTCAATTGTTTCAATTCCGTCAAGAAAGTCCAGAATTTCCCTTGGTGCATCATAAATTCCGTTTGCCCGGCCCAGGTAACAGGAATCGTGGAAAGTTACTTTGGAGTGTTCCTGAGGTGCGAGTTTGATCTTTCCTTCACTGATAAGCTGTTTGATCAGTTCGGTATGGTGAATAACTTCGTAATGCCCGCCAAAATCACCATATTCATTTTTGAGGATGTTAAAACAGTGCGGACAGCTTGTCACAACTTTTTTGAACTTGTACTGACTGAGCATTTCAACGTTTTCAATAATCAGCGTTTCAGCAAGCATTTCATTTCCTGCCCGTCTTGCCGGGTCGCCTGTACATTTTTCCTTTTTCCCAACAATCGCCCAATCGAGTCCGGCTTCATTTAAGATTGTTGTAAGTGCACGGGTTACTTTTGTGTACCGGTCATCGAATGCACCCGCACAACCTACCCAGAAAAGAACATCAACAGCACCACCTTTTTCGTCAATTCGGGGTACCTTGAGTCCTTCGGTCCATTTTTCACGATCCTGAGGGTTAAATGCCCAGGGAAGTCCCTTCGTTTCAAGATTATCAAACATGATTTTGAGTTCAGGCGAAACCTTCGACTCATTTAAAACCAGATGTCGCCGCATATCAATAATCTGTGGAACATGTTCAATCATGACAGGGCATTCTTCCATACAGGCCTGGCAGGTCGTACATGACCAGATTTCTTCCTCAGAAATGAAATCTCCAACCAGAAGTTTTTGGAGGATGCCTTTTCCAGCTTCAGATTCTGCTTCAATTTTTCCCTGTGCCACATCCATTCTTTCGGCGAGTCGGTGCCGGGTGTCGACAATTATTTTTCTCGGTGAAAGAGGTTTCCCGGTCAGATTAGCCGGACAAACTGAGGTACATCTTCCGCATTCTGTACAGGTGTAACTGTCAAAAAGCTGTTTCCAGGTCAGATCTTCAATATCCTTTGCCCCAAACGAAGGCATTTCCATATCCGGATTTTCTTCCATTTTAGCCATGGTTTCCATGATATGCATCGGCTTCAGTTTTCCGGAAGGTTCCAGATTACTGAAATAGACATTGAAAACTGAGGTTAACACATGAAGGTGTTTTGAATAGGGAAGGTAATTCAGGAAGGTGAAAATGATAACCATGTGCAGCCACCAGGCCACATAATATCCGGTTTCAGACTGATTCGTGATTGTTCCGATTAAGGCAGAGATTGGGCGGTATTCCCAGTTTACCGATTCTGAATGGAAAGCATATTGGAGGAAATAAGTAACAACAACACCCAAAATTAAAAGCAGAATTGATGTTGCATCAAGTTGGGCTTTAATCGTCATTTCGCTGGTCCATAACCGTGCCGGGCGGATAATCCATCTTCTGATCAGTAACGAAATGACGGCCAGGGCTACCAACGAGGCAAAAACATCCTGCGAAAAAGAAATAACTGTATAAACCGGACCTAAAAATGAAAAGGAGACTTCAAATAAACCCCTGAAAACACCTTTCAGAATTTCTTCAATCAGCCCGAAACCCAGAACCAGAAATCCCCAGAAAATCATAACATGAAGCAATCCTGCAACAGGCTCACGCATGATTTTTGATTGACCCAGAGCAATTTTTAACATGTTGCCAAGTCGGGTTCCAACGTTCCCAAACCGGTCTTCTGGTTTGCCCATTCTAAGTCCAACCAATAACCGCCGGCAACTGACGGTAAAAAATGTTAACGCAGAAGCGAGAACAAGAATAAATGCCAGACCGTGCATCCACTCCATAAAAAACTCCGGATATAAAGATTCTGATTTATTTTATTGATCTGAACTAATCAGTCCAGAAGGCATAACAGTGACCGGAATTAAATTTCCAGATAACCCTGCATGAAAATTCTTGCAGATCCACTGATTTCAAGACGGGAAACCTGATGATCTTTAACATCAGCTTTTATTTTGACTTCTCCCTCACGGTTAATGGCAGAACCCTGCTCACCCGTAAACTGATAGGATCGGTTTTCGAGCCCCGGAAAAACAAATTTTAGCCAGTATGCAGCAAGTGCTGCATTGGTTGTACCAGTCACGGGATCCTCATTGATTCCCAGATTGGGTGAAAAATATCTGGAATGAAAACTCGAGGAGGGTTTTATGGTTTCTCTTGAAAAAGTACAGACTCCCGAAATATTTTCATCAATCAGTATCTTTCGCAGCAGTCCAAAATTTGGCAGTATTTTCTTTAAGGTAAGCAAACCCAAAACCGGGATCATAAAAATTCTGGAATCGGTAATATAAATGGGCAGACGTGAATCAATGTCATTGTCTGTAATGCCAAGAAACCTGAAAATATCTTCCTGAGGTCCACCATAAGGTTTAAATACTGGAACAGGAAGTCCAACCCAGATCACCGGATTTGAACTGGTTCCAGGTTCGATACTGATGGGCAGTATACCCTTCTGGTAATCAAGATGGTGATGGCTTACAAACCCGTCAACCACATGAAGAACACGTTCTTTGATCAGAACAAAAAGTGCTGCAAGTGTCGAATGTCCGCTCAGAGAAATTTCAAAAGAAGGTGTAAACCAGCGGAGTGTACAAATTGATTTTTCTGAAATTCCCGGCAAAATGAAGACGGTTTCCGGAAGGTTCAGATCCCGTGCAATTCCCTGCATATCTTCATCAGTCAGATTTTCGGTGTTGAAAACAACGCCTGCCGGATTTCCTTTTAAAGGTTGGCTTGTAAAGCTATTAACGTGGTAATACTTGCGCATGTGCTCTGTTTTTGATTGCTAATTCGTCAAGATATAAAATTCAGATAAAAATGTGAATGTTTTTTTTCCAAATAGTGAAAAAAATTGAAATTAGGCCATCTTTTTAATCCAAAAAATAGATCACCCGGTTCACATTACCTGAATACCGATGGCTTTTTGTCTGCTGGATTTCTAACTTTAACTAAAGCAAAATGAAACTTAGTCATTTTCAGTATCCAAACTGTCTGAAAATGTCGATTGAAGTCAGTTAATCAGGGATGATCCAGGAGTTTGAATGGTTACCGGAAATAGTGAACCGAAGCAGAATAAAAAACTCGAAAATGTTGAAGATCTTGATATCTGGCAAAAAGTCCATATCATCACCATGGATGTCCTGAAATCTGTTAAAGCCTATCCCATCAGTGAATGGAGTGGATTGGCTCAACGTACAAAAAATATTGCAATTGATGTTCCTGTTCTGATTGAAAGAGGATTCAAACGCCGCAATTTTCGTGAAAAACTCGATTATTATCTCAAGGCCAGCGAAGCACTTGATGAATTGAAATACCTGCTTAAGATTGCTGACCAGCTCGGTTATACCAAAAAAACAAACCCCTTATACCCTCAGATTGAAGAAACGGCAGCAATGTTTACCGGCCTGATCAAAGCTATGGAAAAACGTACACTTGGGCTTCCTGCCCGTGGGCGTGATGTTTCTAACAGTGAACTTCCGGTTGACCCTGTCGTTGATGTTTCAGCACCAGATGCATGAACCCCATTCCCGTTCTTGTCATTCTTGGCCCAACCGCAATTGGTAAAACAAAACTCGCAGTAAACGTTGCCGCCCGGCTGAACGGGGAAATCATTTCTGCAGATTCACGACAGGTTTACCGTAGAATGACCATCGGTACCGGTAAAGACCTCGATGATTTTAATACACCTTCCGGGAAAATTCCCTTCCACCTGATTGATATCCGTGATCCCGGTTATGAATTCAATGTTTTTGAGTTTAGAAATGAAGCCCTGAAAGCAATTGAATCCTGCAGCAGTCAATCCCGTTTTCCGGTTATTTGCGGGGGTACAGGGCTTTATTTGAGTTCGCTTCTGCAAAATTACCGGTTTTCTGAAGTTCCTGTAAACCCCACTCTAAGAGCTAAAATGGAACCACTTTCTGATTCTGAACTCATTCAGATTCTGACCGGGAAAAAACATCTTCACAATAAAACTGATCTGACTGACCGAAACCGGTTGATAAGGGCAATTGAAATTGCTGAAGGTGACAAAACGATTAAAAGTGGAAAGCCGGAAACCTTACTTGACCCACTCATCTTTGGTCTTGACTGTAAAAGAGAGATACTTTACAACCGGATTGACCGGCGGTTGAAAATGAGACTGGATGACGGATTAATTGAAGAAGTTAAGTCCCTGCTAGATTCAGGATTGACTTCTGATCAACTTAGATTTTACGGACTTGAGTACCGATTCATAACTGATTTTATTCTTGGAATCATTTCCCGTGAAGTGCTTGAGACCGAACTTGCCCGGGCGATTCATAAGTTTGCGAAACGGCAGTTGACCTGGTTCAGGAAAATGGAGAAGGAGGGCATTGTGATTAACTGGCTGGATGCTGAGAATGACCCGGATTTAAACGCCCGGATCATTCTTGAAAAATTGGGGCACTTAACTTTTTGATTTCCGTTCAATAACAAGTTTTACAATCCCGAAAAATACGAAATTGGGTAAAATCCGTCTGAGCATTAAAAGTAAAGGGGCATTACTTCCAACCGGATACCTCATTTTTTTCTTTCCGTCTGATGCAGCCTTAAAAATTGTCTTTGCTACAACTTCCGGTCCGGGTCCGTTTGCCCCCGCTGCCTGCATATTTGGCATCGTCAATGCTGTGTATGAATCATAAGCAGTGAGTCCATCTTTTTTAAATAGATCCATTGACCGGTCGTAGAAGTCGGTTTTGATGGCACCCGGTTCAACCAGTTTAACTCTGATGTTGAACGGATTCAATTCAAATTGCAACGATTCAGAAAAACCTTCAACTGCCCATTTTGTACCGTGATAAAGGCTGTACAGCGGAAAGGTTATCAGTCCACCCATAGAGGTTACATTTATAATTGTGCCTGATTTTTTCTCACGGAAGTAGGGAAGTACTGACCGTGTAACATTCATCACACCAAAAACATTTGTATCAAACTGACGTTTAATCTGAACCTCAGATGCAGCTTCAAAGGCTCCAACTGCACCATATCCTGCATTATTCACAACAACATCCAGATTTCCAAAATCTGCCATTACCTTTTTAATGGTGTTGGTAATTCCCGTTTCATCCAAAACATCAAGTTTGTAAACTTTTACATTTTCCAGGTGGATAAGTTCAGTTTCTTTCTCAGGTGTTCTCATGGTTGCGGCAACATTCCACCCCATTTTCTGAAAATAGAAGGCCGATGCCCGGCCAATTCCGGTAGATGATCCGGTTATTAATACTGTTTTTTTCATAATGTTCCTTTTTTCTGATTTAATAAAATGAATATTCATTCGGTATTTTGCAAAATTTTTATTTTTTATTAAAAGTAACCTGAAAATTCTTCAGTCCTGACACTGTCCCAACTTGATTTTACGACAGAGTCAAGCAGGTCACCTGTGATTTCCTGTGTGCCGGCAAGATGAAATTTGGCTGCTGTTACAACATGTCCGAATAGGCTTTCAACCAAAAATTCGAGAGGAAGTGGTCTGAGATGCCCTTCTGCGATCCCATCAGCCAGGAAATCAATAACAGGTTTGTAGAATACCTGGTTGTCATCCCGGGTTTCTGTACTGATAAACGGTGAATTGGAATATTGTTCCAAAAATTTGAACTCGACCGGATTTTCAATGAAAAATGTGAAGAGATTCTTCCAGAAAAGTGAAAACCGGTAAGGGTAGGCGAGAGATAGATTTTCATCCTGGAGCAGTGCAATTCCCATTTTTTGCTTGAGGTGAGAATAAAGTTCACTGATGAGTTGGTCTTTGTTTGCGAAATAATGGTAAATTGTACCTGCAGCAACACCTGCTTCTGTTGCAACGAGTGACATTGGTGTTGCATGAAAGCCGTTTTCGGTGATGAGTTTCAGCATCGCCGAAAGAATAGCTTGTTTTTTATCTGATTGTGAATGAATGGTCATTCGGTAAAAGTATTTATTTTAAATGATATTGTCAAATACTGAGTTTAGCTTTTAACTCAGGGTTTTACCGGTTGTCTTACAAATCTGAGAGAGAAAAAGTCAGAACCGCCAGAAATGTCAACCTGAAGCGTATCAGCCGAAGAAAGGGAATAAACCAAACGTTTGGGGAAATCATGGTCCGGGTTCGAAAACTCAATAGAAGTTTCTGTTTGCCTGGTTTGTCTGAACGCAACGGGTTTTCCGTTATTCTGACCATGAACAGTTGCAAAATAAACCCATTTACCAGATTGTCTTATAAGAAGGAGGGATTCTGTTACAAGCGTGTCGTTCCCTGCAAGCAAACCGCCAACGCCTGAAAATGAACTGTCAGAATTTACATACCACGTTTCAAACCGTGATGAATCGGGCGACACAGTTCTCCATGTTCCGGTAAGTGAGGTTGGGATCGAACGGGGTAACAGGACAGAAAAAGGTGAGGCACATGAGGCTAAAAAGTAACTGGAAAGTATAGTCAGAATGATAGTATTGTACGATTTTACTGCCATGTTAATCAAAAATTTAACTCATCCTTTTCCTGAAAGACGGTCATTAAAGATTTGCCCGTCTTTGTTTGAAGTTTTCATTTTGTAGAAATTGTGAGTTTCTTTCCAAATACAAATTTAGCCATGAGAAGGGTAAGAATTCCTACGGCTAAACCGTATGCGGCACCAATCGGAAATCCGCTGAAAAAAATGAATCCGTCAGGTTCAAGATCACCGGCTGTTTCGAGCCACATTTGAGCCGTATCCGGGTTTGATTCAAAGTAAGTCGTCATGAGAACGGTCAGGGTAACACTGTTCCATATCCCGGTAAGGAATGCGGCTGAAAATCCGTTCCGGAACCAGAAATCCTCAGTGTAATGACTAAAAATAAAGGCAATCAGGAATGCCAGGGCGACCCAATACCAAAACTCATTTTCGCCAGTCACACCATAGGCTGAGAGAATTCCCAAAAGGAACCCGGGTAAAGAACTTATCAGGATCCAGATCCATTTCATTTTTATCCCTTTTCAATTAACATCACTTAGATAAGCAAGAAAAATTGAATTTTCAAACCCGGATGACCCTCATTCTGATATGGTTTTAAATTAATTTAGCTGTGAAGGTGCTCTGATTAATCAGATAGGCTTTAAATCATTTTCAGTTAATTGTGAAATTTGATTCTGATAGGGTTTCAAGCTACTTTTATAGTCTTTTACCGGAGGGTTTCATGAAAAATATTTTGTCTGGTTTGTTCACTCAGTCTCCGTTTAATCAGCTTCAGGCTCACATGGCTGAAGTCGACAAATGTACAGGCTTAATTCGTCCGATGTTTAATGCCCTGGCTGAGGGTAAACATGATGAAGTGAAGGCCATTGCAAAGCAGATTATGTTTGCTGAGCATGAAGCAGACCTGATCAAAGACAAAATAAGAACCAGCATTCACGACTCCATGTTTCTTCCGGTTGATAAAAAAGATTTACTCAGGCAGTTAAGTGCACAGGATGATATTGCTGATGCCGCTGAAGACGTTGCAGTACTTACCACCATCCGGCATACCACCGTTCCTGATTTTCTGAAAGATGAAATTTTCACTTACCTCGATAAGTGTCTTGAAGCAACGAATACGGCCTCAAAAATTGTAGATGAACTGGATGAAATGGTTGAATCCAGTTTTGGCGGACTTGAAGCCCGTAAGGTTCTTGAACTGTGTGATCGTACCGGAGAACTTGAATTTGAAGCTGATAAATTGCAGTATAAACTCGGACAAAAAATGTTTCTCCATGAAAAAGAAATGAACCCAGTTGATATTTTTATGTGGTTCCAGCTTTTCAAAAATATGGGTGAACTTGCTGATTCTGCTGAAATGATGGCAAAACGAACCCGTGTTTTCCTTATTCCTACCTGAAATAGCATGAGAAAACTCTGCTTTTCAAATCTTTCCTATAACCAATCTGGATTTTGTTTATGGATACTATGACTATTGCTTTTTATATCGCCATCGTCGTTTCTCTTTACATGGCCTGGAACATTGGGGCAAATGATGTTGCCAATGCATTTGGTACTTCAGTCGGATCCAAAGCAATAACAATTACCGTGGCGGTTTTAATCGCTGCCGTTTTTGAATTCGCCGGGGCAGTTTTGGTCGGCGGACGGGTTACTGAAACCATTAGTAAGGGAATCATTGACATTCACATGTTTGATGGGCATGAACATCTTTTTATGTGGGGAATGATTTCGGCACTCGTTGGGGCTGCTCTTTGGCTAAACCTGGCAACCTATTTTGGCTGGCCGGTTTCTACTACACATGCGATTGTGGGTTCTGTTGTAGGTGCGGGTATCGTTGCTGGGTTCTGGATTGGTGGTAATGGTCTTCAAATGGTATCCTGGGGTCAGCTTATCCCTATTGTAATGTCCTGGATAGTTTCTCCGCTAGCTGGTGCTTTTTTGGCTTACTTCGTTTTCCTTTTGGTCCAGAAAACATTTTACCAAAGCAACACTCCATCTGAAAATCTAAGAAAATATACGCCTTACCTGGTTTTCAGTGTTGTTTTGATTCTGGCACTTTCTGTCGTTTACAAGGGGCTGAAAAATGTTAAAATGGAAATTTCATTTCCTGTTGTCCTGCTGATCTCTGTAGGATTTGGACTCCTCGCAGCATGGATTGCCAAAATGCTGGTAGACCGCTATATCTCCAAAGCAGGCAATAACCTCAATATTAAAACTCAATTTGAACAAATCGAAACCGTTTTTAAGTACCTTCAGATTTTAACTGCCTGTTATGTGGCTTTTGCTCACGGGGCAAATGATGTTGCCAATGCAGTCGGACCTCTGGCTGGTATTATTTCAGTCATCGAAACCGGTGTTATTTCCGCAAAATCAACTGTTCCCATGTGGGCATTGATTTTGGGAGGTGCAGGTATTGTTCTGGGCCTTGCAACTTATGGCTATAAAGTAATTGATACCATCGGAAAAAAAATTACCGAACTTACGCCGACCCGCGGGTTCAGTGCAGAATTTGGAACCGCGACCACAGTTCTTGTTTGCTCATTGATGGGTTTACCAATTTCTACCACGCATACTTTGGTTGGTGCAGTGATTGGTGTTGGTTTTGCAAGAGGAATGGCCAATATCAACGGCAAGATTATCCGTGATATACTTGCTTCCTGGTTCATTACTATTCCTTTTGCTATGGCCCTGACTGCCATTACTTTTTACATTTTGATATTTATTTTTAACGTATGAATTTGACCACTGACCAAAGACCATGATGCCTTAAAAGGAGAAATATGAAACTTCAGGACCAGCTTCCGGCTTATGCACCGGAATCGTATCACGATTTCACCAAACTGGAAAATAAAACGGCAATGGAGACCGCCATTGCAAAAATCAGATCAACCTTCAATACCAAATACTCAAATTGGATTGACGGAAAGCCGGCTCATTCCGATAAATATTTTAATTCGCTGAATCCTAGTAAAACATCCGAAGTTATTGGTAGTTTTCCGCTGGGTACAATAGACCAGGCCAATGAGGCTGTTGAAAGTGCCTCGAAAGCTTTTCAATCCTGGTCAAAAACAACACCGGAACACCGTGCCGGAATTCTGCTAAAGGCTGCAAGTCTGATGAAAGCCCGCCGGCATGAATTTTCTGCCATGATGGTTCTTGAAGCCGGTAAGAATTTTGCTGAAGCTGAAGCTGATACTGCTGAAGCTATTGATTTTATGGAATTTTATGCCCGTGAAGTGCTTCGGTATGCTGAGCCTTCAAATCTTTATCAAATGCCGGGTGAAAAAGATGAAATGTTTTATATTCCGATTGGCGTTGTCATTGTCATTCCGCCATGGAATTTCCCCTGTGCGATCCTCGCTGGTATGACGGTTGCTGCCTTGGTAACCGGAAATACTGTGGTTCTTAAACCAGCCTCTGACACACCTGCAATTGGTTATATGGTTGCAGAATTATTGTATGAAGCTGGTTTCCCGCACGGCGTTCTTAACTTTCTTGCTGGTTCCGGCGGTACTATTGGGGATACGTTGGTTTCTCATCCAAAAACAAGAATGATTGCTTTTACCGGTTCGTTGGATATTGGACTCAGAATCAACGAAATGGCTGCCAAAGTTCATCCCGGACAAATTTGGCTGAAACGTCTGATTGCTGAACTGGGCGGAAAAGATGCGATAATCGTGAATCATGATGCTGACCTTGAAGCTGCTGCTCAGGGAATTGTAGCTTCTGCATTCGGTTTTCAGGGCCAAAAATGTTCTGCCTGCTCACGTGCCATTCTCCACAAAGATATCTATGATACTGTTCTTGCAAGAGTTGTTGAACTTACCAATAAATTGACTATTGGTAACTCTGCAGAAAACCCAAATATGGGACCCGTTTCATCAGAACGTGCAATGAAGGCAATTTTGAACTATATTGAAATCGGAAAAACTGAAGGTCGTTTAATGACCGGTGGTGTAAGAACGTCTGAAACCGGCTATTTTATTGCCCCAACAGTTATTGCTGATATTAAACCCGGTGCTGTTATTGAACAGGAAGAGATTTTCGGTCCGGTTCTGGCAGTGATTAAAGCCGATAGTTTTGATCATGCACTTGAAATTGCAAATGGTACCAAATACGGACTTACCGGCGCTGTTTATTCAAAAAATCCAGAAATTCTGGAACGGGCAAGAAATGAATATTTTGTCGGAAACTTGTACCTTAACAGGAAATGCACAGGTGCAATGGTAGGTTCTCATCCGTTTGGCGGATTTAACATGTCAGGAACTGATTCAAAGGCGGGAGGAAAGGATTACCTTTTACTGTTCCTTCAGGCGAAATCAGTAGCAACCAAATTATAATCAAGAGGGAAGAACATGAATATTCATGAGTATCAGGGTAAAGAAATTTTCAGAAGGTACGGGGTTGCAGTTCCGTCTGGTTTTGTCGCCAGAACACCTGAAGAAGCTGCTGAAGCAGCAGTAAAATTAGGGACACCGGTTGTGGTGGTAAAATCACAGATTCACGCCGGCGGCCGTGGAAAGGGAACTGTTTATTTTGCTTCGAACCGGAAAGAAGTTGCTATTCAGGGTGGCGTTAAAGTCGTAAAACCTGAGCAGGCACGCGAAGTTGCAGAGAAATTACTGGGTAATATTCTGGTCACTATTCAAACCGGTGAAGAGGGCAAAAAAGTAAGTACTCTGCTCGTCGAAGAAGGAATGAAAATCGTTCGTGAACTTTATGTAGCTGTGACAATGGATAGGGCTGCAAGTAAAGACCTCATCATGATTTCTACTGAAGGCGGAATGGATATTGAAGAAGTTGCTGCCCATCAGCCAGAAAAAATTGTCAAAGAACATGTTGATCCAAGAGTCGGACTGCAAGGTTTTCAGGCAAGAAAATTGTCGTATGCGCTCGGTCTTGAAGGTGAAGCTTTTAAAAATGGCGTAAAGTTTTTCATGGCGCTTTACAAAGCCTATAAAGAAATGGATTGCTCAATAGCCGAAATTAATCCGCTTGTCGTTACTGATGACAACCGGGTTCTAGCTCTTGATGCCAAACTTAATTTCGATGATAATGCCCTCTACCGGCATCCTGATGTTTTTTCCATGCGTGATGTAGCTGAAGAAGATCCGCTTGAAGTTGAAGCCAGCAAAAGCAATTTGAACTATGTCAAACTTGATGGCAATGTGGGTTGTATGGTAAATGGTGCCGGTTTGGCAATGGCAACCATGGATATCATCAAGCTGGCAGGCGGTGAACCGGCTAATTTTCTTGATGTTGGAGGTGGAGCAAATGTTGAAACTGTTAAAAATGGTTTCCGCATTATCTTGTCCGACCCTAATGTGAAAGCCATTCTGATTAATATTTTTGGTGGAATCGTCCGATGTGATCGTGTGGCAAATGGTGTCATTGAGGCTGCAAAGTCAATGGATATTAAAGTGCCTATCATTGTGCGCCTTGCAGGAACAAATGCAGTCGAAGCAAGGGAAATTCTGGCTGCTTCAGGGTTAAACCTGATTCCGGCAGAAGGACTAAAAGATGCGGCACAGAAGGTCACGCAGGCAATATCCTGAGTTTCCTGAAAATGGTCATTAAAAAACCCCGGTAATTCCCGGGGTTTTTTTTTATATCAAAAATGGAATTTCAATGTTTATCCTGAAAAAACGTGATTTATCAGAATTTGTTTTTGAATTTACCCAATAAGTGTGAATAAAATATGTTAAACTATTGAAAAATACGAAGAAGACTTGTAAGTTTGTTTACTCTAAAACCAGGAGAAATTATGGATGAACTGGATATAAAAATCCTGAATGTGCTTCAGGAAAATGGACGGATTACCAATGCAAATCTGGCACAAAGTGTCGGGTTAAGTCCTTCAGCCACGTCTGAACGGGTAAGACGTCTTGAGGATGCCGGTTATATTGAAAAATATGTTGCAATCGTCAGCCCGGAAAAAATTCACAAGTCAGTTCACGCCTTTGTTTTCGTCACTCTGGAAGCCCATCATGCTGATATAATTGAAGGATTCGCCAAAGCCGTTGATGAAATTGAAGATGTACTTGAATGTTATCACATCAGCGGGCAATCTGATTACATGCTCAAAGTCGCTGTCAGAGATATTCCTGAATATGAAAAGTTTCTTCGTGAGAAACTGACAAAAGTGATCGGGATTGACCGCCTGAATACAGCTTTTGTACTCAGAAATATGAAAAAAAGCTATCGTTATAAAATTGAACGCTAAAGACCGGAAGGCAAACCATGAAGACCAAAGATAATCTGACCAATTATCATCTTGAATCTCTTCTCATTCACGGAAAAACCAATTCAGAAAACTGGGATTATTCTCATCACCTGGTGCCACCCGTTTCAGCAAGTGCTACATTTAAACTTGATTCAGTTGAGCGCGGTGCACAGGGTTTTATTGAATTTGCCAATAATGAAAATCCGGAAGGGGCTGATCACAGGCCAATCTACATTTATGAACGCCTGGGTGAACCCAATAAAAATATTCTGGAAGAAAACCTCACACTGGCCGAATCTGGAGAAATGGCTTTAACTTTTGCAACCGGTATGGCCGCAATCTCTGGAATTTTATGTACCCTTTCTGTTGCCGGTGATGAAATATTGCACCATCATACTCTTTATGGGTGTACTTATTCTCTTCTTGTTAACTGGATGCCACGACTTGGAATTAAGGCAAAAGGTGTTGGTTTTTATGATCTTGACGAACTAAGGGCTGCAATAACTCCCAAAACAAGAGTATTATATTTTGAATCTCCGGTAAACCCTACCCTTGAATTAATTGATATTGAGGCAGTTGCCGGAATAATCCGTGATGAAAATTTAAAAAGAGGGGATGGCCGAAAACTCTATATGGTGGTAGACAATACTTTTGCAACTCCGGTTTGCCAGCAACCATTGACCCTGGGTGCAGATTTTGTTGTTCATAGCCTGACAAAAAATATCGGAGGTTTTGGAACTGATATGGGCGGGGCAGTGATTGGTAAAAAGTTTATTTACGACTTACTGCTTTTATACCGCAAGGATTTTGGCAATACTCTGAGTTTTCACTCAGCATGGACTCATTTGGTATATGGGCTTCCGTCACTGAATCTTCGTGTACGCCAGCAAGAGAGAACGGCCATTATGGTAGCCGAATTTCTCGCAAGTCACCCTTCCGTCGAATATGTTAACTATCCCGGTCTTCCATCATTTCCCGGTTATGCTCTTGCACGGAAACAAATGAAGGATCCATCCGGGAATTTTGCTCCAGGGAACATGATTTATTTTGTGCTGAAAGGAAATTCACCGGGCGATAAGCGTGAGAAAGGGAAGAACATGATGAATTCCCTTGCTTCAAATGCGTACACAGTTACTTTAGCTGTGAGTTTGGGTAACATCAGAACCCTGATTGAGCATCCGGGCAGCATGACCCATTCAGCAATACCTGCTGAAGAACAGGTTAAACATGGTATGGAACCCGGTGGCATCAGGTTAAGTATCGGCCTTGAATACCATGCAGACATCATTGCAGATTTGAAAGCATCTCTGGAAAATAGCTAAACAATTCACCAGATTTAAATTCAGTAAAACAAAAAAGCCAGTTTTGAAACTGGCTTTTTTGTTTTACTGATAAGTGTTGAAAACTATCAGGATTTCTCAATGGACGATTTTAGATTGCTCGATTCAGCTGCAAGTTGTCTGGTAAGCTGGTAAATTTCGACAGCAGCTTCTTTATTCTGATTGGCAGTTGAACTGATGTTTTGAATTGAAACTGCAATTTTTTCACCAGTCTGAACGTAACTTCCGGTCGTAGTTGAAACTTTGGAAGCTTTGGCAGTCATTTCAGATGCCTTTAGAACAACCTGTTGTGAGTTTTTAATCTGAAAATCCATCATCTGGGATAAACGGCTCATGATTACAGAAGTTCTGTTTGCGTGCTGGGTAATCCGTTCAAGAACAACTTCTGCATTTCTGATAAGTTCAACACCTTCCTGAGTGGTCTGCGTTGCTGATAAAGCAGCCTGAACCGCACGTGATGTTTCTTCACGGATACTAAATACAAGTTCCTCAATTTCCCGTGTAGCTTCAGTGGAGCGGGATGCAAGTTTCCGTACTTCCTCGGCAACAACCGCAAAACCACGGCCAGCCTGACCGGCAAGTGCAGATTCGATAGCTGCATTCACGGCAAGAAGGTTGGTTTGTTTTGCAATTTTATTAATAACTTCAGTTACCTTACCGATATCACGTGAACTGCTTTCAAGTTTCTTGATTGTAGTCACCATTTGTTCCATCTGGTGATTTACTTCCTGCATACCATTGTTAATCTGATCAATGGCAAACCGGCCTTCCTGAACATCGTTAATAATGTTATTAATGATACCAGATGAATCCTGAATATTCTTTGATGCTTCCTGAATATTCGAAATGAGCTGTTGAATACTACTGGTAGTCTCAGAAACTGAATAAGTCAGAGTTTGCCCGTCCTGAGCAATAGTGGCAATTCCTGAACTGAGATCCTGAATGTTCGTTGATGCATCACGTGATTGACTTAATTGGTCTTCTGCAGCCCTTGAAACGGCGCTGATCCGTGATTCAATAGTCGAAACAACCGAATTAACTTTGTAGGTCATTGAACTGGCATCATCAATCAGGCTGCGATACCGGTTTGAAATGGTTTGCACCGATGCATAAAATGAACTCAGTTCCTGATAATCACCGGTAGAAAATGAACCACCGGATGCAATGGCTTCAACGGCACGGGTTGCTGCCTGCAGAGGTCCTTCAACCGAAGACCTGATCAGACTTCTGGTAACAAGAATTGCAATCACAGCTAGTATAAGTGATGAAAATAGAATGATCCAGAGCAACGAAGAGCCACTTTGTGGTTGGGTTGCTGAAACTGAAATAAAACCAATCAGATCACCTTCATTAAAATCAGCAGAAACCGCCTGAAATCCATTTTTAGGATTGGTTTGGCCATGACAATTCAAACAGGATGGATTTGCAGTAAGAGGGGTTATTGTTGTAAGCACATTTCCGGTGGGGGATGTACTGAAATATTGCGCGGTACCATCTATCAATGATATTTCTGTACCTGAGACAACCGTATCTGAAGATAACTTATTGAATACTCTTGCTATCGCAACAGAATCGAGAACTGAATAAGTTCCTGAAGAAACCAGACCAACCTTTACAACAGGTTTCCCTGTTGTTTTTCTGCCAGAGGAATCGGCAGAAAATGAAGAGGGTAACGGATGGACAGCTGATAACTGGTCATCGGTTTTAATCCCTTTTTCGGGAATTACAAAACCATTTGAGACCGATTGCCAGGTTTCATCTAAACTGATGGCAAGATTTCTTTGATCACTCATCAACCTTTGTTTGGCTTCATTTTCGGCAATGCCACTGTAAATGAAATAAGCTGCCAAAGCGGTGATGATGGCAGCCCCAACTATGAGCAACATTGCTTTCAGGCTGTTTCCCATTGAAATTACTTTCTGGATGAAGTGAAAATTTAGTAAGTCAACCTTGGTTCTTTTACCAGTTTGTATCCCTTAGACTGAAGAGACGACTGAAGTTTACCAAAAGATTTTCTGATCGTGTTTTTTATTGAATCTATCGAATTGCTTTTATCTCTAAGTGTTGGGTAAGTTTCCCATCTGAAAAAATCTTCGGTCGCATAGACTAAAGCCATAAACCCTTCTGTATCAATATCAAAAACATTCATCCCTGTTTTTGCTTTCTCATTCATTTCAAGTGAATAAAAGAGCTGGGCATAAACAAATTCCTGTATAAAAGGAACTTTGTTTGCTAGATTGCTTGATTTGTATTCTGAGAGGGTTTGATCAATGAAAATGTTGGGGTTTACTCTCATCATTTCATCAATAAGGCGTTGGAATGCTTTAAGATATTCCAAGCGGACAGTTGAAGTTTTGAAGGGTGCATCAGCGGTCATACCGGTCAATCTGAACCGCCATTCATTCATATAATCAAACAACTTTTTGTAATTTTTTTCTGATTCAAAAGTTGTAAGCTTCTTAATATCCCGGGTAAACTCTTTATTTACAAATAAATCAAACTCAGCCTGATTTTTCTTCTGAAGGGTCTGAAGAAATTTCATCCCGTCATCCTCAATCTGGGGAATCGAGAGCTGAATATACTTTGTACCCTCCCTGACACGGTTATTCTCAAGGTAATGGTTGGCAAGGCGAACCTGATACCGGTAGTACGAAAGGTCATAGCTGTAAGCCATGAGCATGTACATTTCTTTTGCAAGCTTTTCGTGCTCATTAACGCCCAAAAACGACCAGAATTCAGCCTTTGATGAATTATCTTCAGGACCAGGAACGGTGATCTTTGAAAACAATCCTGATTTCATATAATATTGACCAAATCTGTACCCGTAAATCAGGTCTTTCCAAAGAAGCCCGATTTCTTTTCTTTTTGATTCCTGACCAATTTGGAAACTCTGATCAATTGCACCATATAAATGCATCAATGCCATAAGACGATGGTGAAGTGCCATTTCACCCGATGCTTTTTTTGTGCTGGCAAGATGTTGTTTTCCAAGCTGGAAATTAGATTCAAAAAGAATCTCATCCTGTCTCTTTACAAGAACGTCATCCCGTTTAGACCGGCCCTGACGAACACGGATGTTCAATTCAAGAGCAGGAATTAATGCTTCATAAAATTCATTTGCCCTGAAGTGCTTGTCAGCAAGAAACATTTTTGCTTCTTCATCGATCTGGGAATCCAATTCCTCATCGATGGTAAGCTCAATCCCTGAATCAGTCTGTCTGACATTCGCACCACGTTCATCAGTTTCAGAAACCTGAGGCTGGTCAGAGATAAAATCTCCAATCCCCTCAGCAAATTCCCCGATGTCTAGACCAAGTGAACTTAAAAAGTCATCGTTCGAATCATTTTTGAAAGGTTGATCTGCTTGACTATCCGGTAACTTGTCTTTTTTGTTTTCTTCATCTTTTAAATCAGGCATAGGGCTTCCTTAGACGCATTAAAAATTAAACTGGGCCAGTTCGTTACTGTTTAGAAGGGCATTCACATTAAGCACAACTAAAATCCTCCCACCTTCTTTATAAATACCTTCACTGAAATCGGCCAGACGACCGGTTAGTGTATTTTTACTGCTTTCAACATCTTCAAAGGGGATTTCTATAACTTCAACAACGGTATCAACTACAATTCCTGTTACAAACCTGTCTCCTTCAAGAAGAATTACGCGCTCCTTCTGAAGTTCTTTTCTTGTTTTTGAATCAAGTAACTTGAGTCCGAGCATAAGTCTGATATCGGTAATAGAAATAATTTCACCACGAACAGAACAAATACCTAAAATATAATTTGGGACATTGGGTAAAAAAGTAACTTTAGGAACTTCAATAATTTCTTTGATAGAACGAATCGGGATTGCAACCTGTTCCCGGCCCAATAACACAACAATACACTGGGTTACACTCTTTTCTTTCTGAAAATCCTGTGAACTTTCAGATTGCTGCAGTGCAATCAGAGCTGCAAGTGTATCGGTTGGTTTAAATGATTCAAATTTTGCCATATTTTCAGACGTATTTCTTTATTACGTTTTGAAGGGCTTCATCGCTGAAAGGTTTGGTTATATATTCGACGGCTCCTTGTTTCATCCCCCAGAATTTGTCTGAATCCTGATTTTTTGATGTTAGCATTACCACTGGGATAGCAGCAGTTTCCGGAGTATTTTTTAAAGTTCTGCAAACCTCAAACCCATTTTTTCTTGGCATAATCACGTCAAGTACAATCAGGTTTGGTTGAAGGCTCACAGCTTTTTTCTCACCATCTTCACCATCAGAGGCTTCTGTTACAGTATGTCCGGCAGAAATAAGTGCGTTGGCAATAATCTGCCTGTCTACCATCGAATCGTCAATTACAAGAATGTGTGCCATAGTCTTTTTTATGATCCTAATCCAAGATGCTCTTTTACTTTAGAAAGCAGATCTGATGCTTCAAATGGTTTTGTCATGTACGCGTCTGCCCCGGCATATTTACCGAGGTTTTTATCAATTTCTGCATCTTTTCCTGACAACATGAGAATGGGTACCCTTTTATAGGCATCTCCCATATCACGAAGTGAGCGACAAACCTTGTAACCCGTAATATCCGGTAACATGACATCAAGAAGAATCAAATCAGGAATTGACTCTGTTGCTGCTTTAATTGCGGCATCACCTGTCGTGGCCGTAATCAGGTTAAAACCAGAATCTGCAAGGGCAAGTTCAATCATTTTTTGAATAGTCAAACTATCGTCGACAACCAGAATTTTCTTGCGTTTGTCTTCAACTTTAAGAATTTCAACCCATTTTTCAGTAACAAAAAAATTGACAATTTTCATCACAGAAAATTCGTCAAGTTTGAGTTTGGTCGAAAGTGCCTTGATATCTTTTATACCATCAATGGCAAGATAAATTTTCCACTCTTTTAATTTGAGTGAAATTTCTTCTTGCTGATCTTCCCCTTTTTTTGTCTTTTTGGGGATGACTGAGCTGTTTGCAATATTTTCACGGATAACTGACATTTCGTCACCGACAACGGCAGCTCCAAGAAGCATACCCTGAACATCAACCCCTGTACTTAGCGCATTATATTTCGGCAGGGCATCAACTTCAAAATTTACACTTCCGCCCTTAAGCTGAATTAAATCAGTTACAGTGCTCTCAATTTGCTTCCTGATTGTTTTGGCAAGAGCAGGCATTTCTATTTTTTTCAGTGCAATCAGAATTTGCTCAATCCGTTTTCCACGGTACTGAGTTTTCTGCAACTGAATGGCTTCATCAAGGTCTGCAACCGTGATATAACCTTCCTGAAGCATGATTGAACCTACAACTTCGCCAACGCCTGTATCAACAGCAACAGCCATTCCGGCTTTGAAATAAATGGTAATATTTCCGCTCGATGTGGAAACAACCAACGCACCGGTTTTTTTACCGTTCCTGATTAACTGGAGCATTTCTGTAATGCCCCATCCCCTCAAATTACCTGCAAAACTCATAAGAATCAGCCCCTGACCGGGCAAGGTCAATAAATATTATTTAAACAAGATACAAAAAGATATCAAAAAATCAATTTAAAATTTTGTAAAACCATAAGTTACATCTGCAAAAATGATGTAAATGTAGTAAAATAAAAATCAATCGGGTAAATATAAAGTAAATTTTGTTCCTCTGCCAATCTCTGATTCAACATCTATCTTTCCCATGTGATCCTGAATGATTTTATAGGTGATTGGCAAGCCAAGTCCGGTTCCTAACGGTTTTGTCGTATAAAACGGATCAAATATTCGTCGGAGGTTATCTGGATGGATACCTGAGCCGGTATCGGTAATTTCAAGGATCACAAATCCCTTCACATGCCTTGGTGCAACTTTGTGAACCAGATTGATAAATAATGTACCACCGCTTGTCATTGAATCAACAGCATTCATGACGAGATTCAGTACAACCTGATGAATCTGGGTTGGATCAAATCTGAACTTCGGAACATCTGAACCTACTTCATACCGGCAGATAATTCCCTTTTTCTGAAAGTCTATACTGAGAAGATTGATTACTGATTTCACAACTTCGTTCAGGTCAGACTGGGTAAACTGTGGCTTTTTGGTTCGGGCAAAGGCAAATGAATTTTCAAGAAGCTGATTAATCCGGGCTACTTCCTTCCCGATTTGCTCTATCTGTGACTTTCTGATGTCATCATCCTGAAAATCAAGAATGATTGCACTTACAATACTTTGAATTCCTGCGAGCGGATTTTTAACCTCATGGGCAATTCCTGCAGCAATCTGACCCAGCGTCGAGATTTTTTCAAGGCGCCGGTTTTCTTCCCTTACTTTTTCAAGTTCAAACAAATCGCGGAAAATGCAAATCATTTCAACCACGTCATTGTGGTCATTTTTTCTGGGGAAGAGGGTATACCCGATTTTTAATTTCTTGCCGTCACTTCTGATTGCATCACATTCGTACTGTTTTTCAAACTCGCTTCCATCAAGAATCTGACCAATATTTGCTTCAATCGGCATGATGGAATTGACCTCCATCCCGAGCAGATTGATGACTGACCATCCAAATATATTGGCTGCAGACGGATTCGCATAATTTATCTTACCTGACATGTCGAAGGTAATCAAACCAGCGCCAAGCGCCATCATTATAGATTCTGTAAAGCTTTCTGTATCCTTTACTTCATTTCTAAGATCATCAATTTTTTTCTGCAGGTTGACGTTGAACAATTTGAGTTGTTCAATGTGCTGTCTTACACCCTGCCATTCCCTGCGTTTATTGATTGCCCTCTGAACTTGTGTGAGCAAATAAACATCGGTAACATCCGGGTCAACAATATCAAAAATACCCGCACGAAATGCAGTTGCAATATCTTCTTCTGCATTTTTGGGAATTAAAAGTAAAATTGGAGTTTCGATGAAGAATGTGCCAAGCAGATTAATGTAACCACTAACCTGATTTTTCAGGACAGACCGGTCAAGAAGAATAATATCCGGCGGGATTGGAAAATGATTGGAATGAGTGGGAACAGACCGCTCAGTCAGGATTCTGATTTCATCATGATCAAACAGCTCAGACAGTCTGCTTTCAATGAAAACATCCGGAGATATCAGAAGAATATGCGTCAAGTTGACTCTCCGGAAATAAGTTTAGCCCTCTGTCCGGTAACTCACGGAAATGGCAGAAAGTGCAGATTCAAGAAAAAAGGAACCTGATTCCTGGTGCCGGTGGTAAAGGACTTTCATTTTTTCAAACAAGTTTTCAGGCTGCATATTGAGAGTTGATTTGATGCCGCTCAGAACAGGCTGGGAAAATTTTCCGTACCAGAATAAGGATTCCATATCAGACAACTTCAGTTTATACTGATTCAAAACCTGAAGAAGAAAGTAGGGAATATCATCCTGCGGGTAGGAAACAAAATGCTCATAAAAGAGAACTTCTTTATCGGAAAAACCCATAAACGTAAAGCCATTTTCGATGCAGGAAGTAACCAAATGGAATTTACCCGAAACAGGTGCAATCTGTTTTTCATTCATGAGATTCATGATCGCAAGCGGTTCAAAATCAACAATCGAAAGTTTTTTTGAAAGCCGGGTCGCCAGAATCTGAAGAAAATTAATCACCACGCCCGGAACCCAAAGTATCAGAACTTTATCATTCTGAAGTGGAATCCATTCATAAATATATGCCGATAGTTTTTCACCGGCAATTAGCGAAAATTCTTCGTGAACTCTTTTTTCAAGAGCATCTGCATCCAGGTCAGAGTGACCTACTGGAATGACCGAATAGAGAAACAGGGTAGGATCAATTGCAACTGACAGGTGAGGCGCTGTCTGATTGGTGATGAATTTGCTCAATTCTGCCAAAACCTGATTGATGAGCGGATCGTTGCCCTTTAAAATCAGGTCTTTATTCAGATCGAAATCAAATTCAGAACAGGACAAAGTTACAGCAACTTTATCCTGCATGAGCAGATTAGAGGTGGCTACGTAGGCCTTTTGACCCGAAAAGCTCACCCCTGTGTTAAGAGACTGGGTTGACACTTATGTTATTCCCAGGATGCTTTATTGGTTGAATCGTCAACATTTAAGCTTCCGATTGAACCAGAACCACCCGGGCATTTCAACAGATACTTTTTAACTGCGGCAGTATCGTTTAGCTGGTACAGATAAGGGGATTTTGTTACCGGACTTACCAACAGGGAGTCAAGATAAACAAGTTTACCGGCTTTTAGCTTGAAAATTGAATCCTGCTTGGAAATAGCAAATGGGTCATTTTTCAGGTCTGATACCAATGACTCCAATGTTGGAGCATAGGTGCCTGTTTTTCCGATGTAATAAAGAAGACCACTGCGAATGTAATCCATGCGTTCGCGGGAGCTTAACTTAAGACGATCCGCCGCGACTTTTTGCTGCCATGGAGTTACAATTATATAAATAAGGACTACCGAAAGAATTACAATCAAAATTTTGAGGAAAATATTACCTTTTCCATCGCGTTCATCAGCCATATAACTGTACTCCAATCTCAAATTAAATGTTCTAAATAACGGTACCGAAAATACTTGGATTCATAGAAAAATGCAAACCAATTATTCAGACAATAAAGAATCAGCGACAAGAAAGGGTTTAATTTGCTCCAATTTTTTCAAGCCAATCCCTTTTACATTTAAAAGTTCGTCAGAAGATTTGAATTTTCCATTTTCTGAACGGTATTCTATGATCTTTTGTGCTGTTTTTTCCCCAATTCCAGGCAAATTGCTGAATTCGTCAATCCCGGCACGGTTTAAATTTAATGGTTTTATAATTGGTTTGGAACGGGATGTGTTTTTTTTGACAGAAATTGTGTCTTCTGCAAGGGGTGAAATGCGGGTTTGATTGAATATTGAATCAATCCGGTCAAACTCAGACTGAATTTTGGTGTTTTTGTCTGTCTTCCAGGTGTGGTAGATAAGAATCGAAAACAGACCAATCAGAAAAAGAGCAGAAAGGAACCTGAATTCCTCTCTGCTTAATCCCATTTTGAAGGAAAGGCGGATAAAAAGTGAAGAAAGTTTCTTAAACAGTTTCATCAGGAAAAGACATTTTTCATCCGGGAAAATAGCCCTGGCTTACCTGGCCTTGCCTGTTCGGGTAAGAATCCGTCAAGATGTTCCATCTGTTTGATCAGGTCTTTTTCTTTAGAATCAAGCGTTTTGGGGATAAAAACATTTACTCTGATGATCTGGTCACCAACACGGTTTGATCCATACTCTGGAATTCCTTTTTGGCGGAAACGGAGCAATTTACCAGATTGGGTTCCTGAATCAATTTTGAGTTTGGCTTTTCCTGTGAGTGTTGAAATCTCAATTTCAGTTCCAAGAATGGCTTCAGGTATGCTGATTTCAACATCACAAAGGATGTCATTTCCTTCTCTGGTAAAAATGGAATGGCGTTCTTCCTCAATCAGAATAATAAGGTCACCATCAGCGCCACCTCTTCTGCCAGAATTACCCTGGTTTCTGAGTGTCAGATAATTTCCGTTGGAAACTCCCGCCGGAATGTTCACCTTCACGGTTGTTTCACCCTGAATGCGACCTTCGCCTTTACATGATTTACACGGATTCTTGATGGTTTTGCCTGTACCTGAGCAGGTAGAGCAGGCTGTAATGTTTACGAATTGACCGAAAACACTTTTCTGAACCTGTCTGACTTCCCCGGCACCGTTACAGGTTGTGCAGGTTGAATGATCAGACCCTTTTTCAGCGCCGTTACCCGAGCAGGGTTCACAACGGATGAATTTTTTGAGTTTGAGTTTTTTCTCAACACCGGTTGCAACTTCTTCAAGAGTAAGTGACAAACGTAACTTGAGATCAGAACCAGGTTCACCGGTTGATCTCGACCGTCCGCCACGCTGCCGGCCACCACCACCAAAGAAGTCATCAAATGGGGAGTTACCTCCACCAAAAATATCACCAAATGCAGAGAAAATATCATTGATATCTGAGAATCCCTGCGGACCAAATCCACTGCCACCGCCTGCCTGGAACGCCTGATGTCCAAAACGATCATATTTTGCCCGTTTATCAGGGTCAGAAAGAACTTCGTAGGCTTCGGCTGCTTCTTTAAATTTATCTTCTGCTTCCTTATTGCCGGGATTTCGGTCTGGGTGAAATTGCATGGCCAGTTTTCTGTATGATTTTTTCAGCTCATCCTGACTGGCAGTTTTGGTAATACCCAATACTTCGTAATAATCTCGCTTTGCCAAAAAATCCTCCTATCTGGCCACCAAAACTTTTGAATGTCTGATCACCTTACCATTAAAAGTGTAGCCTTTCATGACTTCATCAATAATGGTGTCAGGTTCAACGCCTTCTTTTTCCATGTGCATCAGGGCATCGTGCAGGTTTACATCAAATGTCTGACCTATGCACTCAATGGGCTTAACACCTTTTTGTTCAAGCAATTTTGCAAGGTTTCCTGAGATAAGTCTCACACCTTCAACAAAAGACGCCTGGTCAGGTGTTTTCTCAAGGGCCGCAAACGATCTTTCAAAATCATCGCTGATGGTAAGTAACCCTTTAATGACTGATTCTCCTTCATATTTTCTCAGGTCAGACCGTTCCTGCTCAGTTCTTCTTCTGAAATTATCAAATTCGGCAGCTGTTCGAAGTAACTGATCACGCAAGGTTTGAATCTGTGCTTCCAGGATTTTAACAGCCGATTCTTTTTCGGCAAGAAGTTTTTTTAGTTCTTCTGTTTCTGATGTTTCAGAAAGTGGTGGTTTTACTGATTCTGAATTCACTTCCGGGGTGGTGTCAGTTTTCAGATCGGGTTTAACTTCCGCCTGTTTGTCTGGTTGAACTTTTTTTGTTGACATAAATTCCGTGTATTTGATTCGTTCAAAACTGGTTTGAGGGTTAAAAATGACAAAAATACTGCAAATCCGTCACGAAACCCGTAACGGACTGCAGAACAGCAAAGATTAAGCCAAAAATTTAAATTTAGGAGGCGGGATTATTTTGAAGAAAGTGATTTTTTGAAATCAGGGTAAGTCACTTTTTCATAGGCATTGGTGTGAATAAATTTAAGGATCGTGATCATTTCATCTGAGGGGAGATAACCCGGAACAAGGGTAACATAGTCAGCCGCAGAATTGAGGAACACAGTTGCAGGAAAACCAGTAACGCCAAATCCCTGGCTAAGCTCCGGGTAGGTAACCTTATATTGTTTATACTGGGCTGATTTGGCAGCATCTTCAGCGTTTACTTTAATCAGAATAAAGTTTTTTGTTAAAATCTGAATCACTGATGGATTGGTGTAGGTTTCTTTATCCATTTTTTTGCACCATCCGCACCAATCGGTATAAAAATCAATAAGGACATATTTTTTTTGCTTTTTTGCAAGTTCAAGTCCTTCGTTAAAATCATGCCATTTGAGAGTTGATGTCTGTTGATCACCGCTTAAACCGGTTAAAAGGAAAAGTTGCAGAATAAAAGAAAGTATCATGTGGATTCCAAAAAAATGAGTAGCTGTATGATTGATAATCAGTCTGAAAGTGTCACTTCAGCAATACTTCAAGTTTTTCACTGAGAAGTTTGATCTGATCTAAACCATTTAGTTCACTCAATAGTTTCTTGCACCCTTCTCTGAACGCTGGATGCTGATTCCGAATGAAATCTGCCTTAGACTGAATTTCACCAGGTTCTGCTGCAAGACCGCAATTGTATTTGGTCATAAACTTTTCAACATGGGGAAGGGGTGTTGTGAGCACGGGAAGTTGGGCCGTTACATATTCGAAAAATTTATTAGGAAGGGAATTCAGATAACTTTCAGAAGAAGTTTCAATTAGCATCAGACCCGCATCACCGGCAACCGTAAAATTTAAAACATCCTGAGCCGGAACCTGACCTGTAAAAAAAACACGGGGTAAATTCTCTGATTCAACCTGTGCCTGATATCCGCCAAGATCTGAACCAATGAATAGAATTCCTTCATCGTCAGGTCGCTTTCTGATGAATTCCAGGGCAGCTTCTACACCTCTTCCTTTTTGCAAATTTCCCTGAAAAACCCAAATAAACAGGTTTAAAGGTAATTCCAGTTTTTCCCGGGATTCCTTTTGGGAAAGAAGTGGAAGTGTAAAAGGCAAGTTTAAAAGTATTGAACAGTCAACCTGGTACCGGTTTTTAAATGATTCTGCAAGATAATCATTCACCGTCGTTACCAACCGGGCTTTTCTGAAACCGGCTGACTCAAGAAAAGCAGATAGTTTTGCTTTGATTATTGACTGCTGAACGGCATGAACCCGGTCATTCAACTCACGGGCATCAAAGACCAGTTTTGTTTTCGTCAGGAATATTGCCGGTATGGAAAAGACATCAAGACAAATAATCAGTGAATAATTGGTAAATAACCTAAAAATGAGGCTTTTAAATAAAAAAAGAGGCCATTTTATAAGAAAAGGGAGAGCAGATTGGGTTTGTGACAATTCACAAACTGAAATTTGAACTGGCAAACGTTGTAAGGCTGCCAGATATTTTTGAGAACGGGAATCAAATTTCGTATTTCCAACGAAGAGAAGAAGCACTTTCACCGGTTATGGCTGCCAGGAAAAGCCAAATGCATGGCCTGAATTGAGACCGGTTGTGTAATAACTGAAGCTATATGCTACTTTCATCGAACCAAATGAAAATGACGTTCCCAGACTGAACGGATTGGTATCATGATTAATCCGGTAACCGCCTCTGATCATAAAATTTTCAAAAATGGTTGTCTCGGCGCCAAGATTTGATACAAACCGGTTTTCATGAAACAACCATGACATTTCATTCACAACCTGAACTCTGACCTGATTTAACGGAGTGAAATCGTAGAAAATCCAGCCCGATTTTAATAAAACAGGGAGATTTGGTGTTTGAGATCCGATTTTCGAAGCAATGCCAATATTTTGAAGTGTAACATAATAAAGAGAATAGTCACGCATAACGGGATGAGACACTGAAATATCACCAACCAATGCTGAGTTTTCATCCAGAAATAATCGTTGATGACTGTATTTCAGGGAAACACCGATGTCGGTTTTATCCCATTGGAATGAGGTTCCGGCTGCAAAGGTCATCCAGTAAACTTCAAACGAGCCTTTTGATTCACCGGGTTTGTCTCGGTATTCAAGATCATCGGCACTCAGTTTCTGCCATCCCAGCTGAATGGGTTGATTCCAAAGTAAAAGTCTGGTAGATAACGAAATATTTTTAAGGTCACCGATGTAATTCTGATAACCAACTGAGATATCCTGGTTTTCTGCAAGTGCACGGGGAATGTAACTGTGAAGAAACAAACTTTGTGAATTGGTTATAAGCGCAGAATTTGACTGAGCAGAGCCAAGATAGGTGGCATCAGATGAAATAAGCAGATTCTGAAAACCGGAATTTGTGGTTTGTGAAAAACCGAAAACCGGGATCAGCAAAAAGAAAATCAGTAAGAAAAACCGGTTGAAATAACCCATATATTTTGTGGTCCGTTTGGTTCAAATAAATAACTGAAATCAATGAGCGGAGAAAATTTGCCGAGTGAGTGGTTAAACCTGAATCCCAAACCAATTCTGGGGTCAGTGTTGTCATAAGTTAAATCGATCCGGTCAATTCCGGCACGGAAAGAAAGCGATTCCGTTGCTTCCCAAATTCCACCAATCCGTAAAAAATCACCAGCATTTTCCTGTTCGGGTGTTTTTTTGATCTGGAGAGTTGGATAAGGTGGCTCTGTATAGTAAAATTCACGGTGTTCAGTCTTGTACGTCCAGTGTTCGGCTTCAACCGAAAAAGTGGATGAAATAGCTTCAACCTTGTAACTAACCCCAAGACGATACCTGACCGGGAAGTTATCAATGGTTGTATTGGCTTCTTCTTTGTAAATGTCTTTTGTATCCCAGCGGTATTGTGAATTAATATCCTGAACAGACCCCCCGATTAAAAGGTTGGGAAGCCGTGTTTTCCAGAGGAAACCAGCATCAATACCAAAAGAGGATGTTGAGGGTATTTCTTTATAAAGACTGGCAAACCGGTATTTCAGATTTACACCCAAAATCAGGGGTGTGTTTTTTAAGGCCAATGAAAACCCAAAAAGCCCGGTAATTTCTTTTGTGCTGAATGCCTCAAGTTTTTCACCATTGTTGTTTCTGGCATCAATATCACCGGAAGTGAAATATTGGATTCCGTATGAAACTGCACCAGCAGGTCCGATCGGATTCATTCCGTAAACTGAGAAAAGTTTTCTTTCAAGTCCCAGCGAAAAGGTTGAAGCATTAAAGAACGATTTACGGTCAGCACCGGGAAGTGCCGGATTTTCAAAACCAGAACTGTAAAGACCCGGAAGTGCAACAACAGCATTCCCTGAAGAAGCAGCAAATCCGTCAGAACCCAGTCTGGTATATCCACCGGGTGATCCGGCAAGCGGAGTTTGTGCAGATGAAACAGAAAAAAGGGCAAACCAGAAAAATCCGGTTATTCCAAAATGAGTAATTTTCCCCAAAATTCATTTCCAGAGGTTTGAATATGATAAAGATAAAGACCATTGCTGAGACGGTTTCCAAAACTGTCACGTCCGTCCCAGAGAATTTCAGTTGAATTTCCTGAAAATACCGGTTCAAGTTTTCTGACCAGCAGATGATCATTTGAAAGAATGCTGACCGTAGCTGATGAAGATGACGGAAAAGAAAAACGGCAATACCGGTCATCATCCGGACTGAACGGATTTGGGTAGGCAAATGAACCTGATTCAGATTCCTGAACATCTTTTCTCAGAATTGACCAGCCGTTGCCTGAAAAAAAGTCTGATGATTTACTTTCAATCAGCCCCTGACCCGAACCAACCAGCCAGCTATTGGTTCCTTTGCTGAATGAAGCAGAATAAAACTGAGTATAGGGAATGATATTTTTACTTTCCGGATCAGAAAAATTGGATTTGAAACCCCATTTTAACCCATCAACTGAATAAAAAACACCACTTTGGCCGGCTGCAAGAACAGAGTCACCATTGAATGCAATGTCGTAAATTTTTTCACCGGTCAGGGTTCTTGACCAGGTTTCACCGTTATCTTCAGTAAAAGCAAGTGCATATTTTTCAGAACTGCCAAGAGCACGCCAGCAAATTGCCCAAACCCGTTCTTTCGTTTTGAAAGTGTGTGAACCAATACCGACAATCCAATTACCGGGCAGTGTTGAAGTTACGGGTGAATGCGTGTATTTAATCCATCCGTCAGGTTGATATCTTCTATTGATTCCACCTGCGGTTCCGGCCCAAAGAACGCCAGAAGCTGTTTTGTGAACTGAAAACCCGAGAAAATTAAGATCACCGCCACCACGGTTCAACCCAGATTTTTCTTCAACCGGGCTGTAGAAAAAGGAATATGAAGAATCCGGGGAGATATAATTTCTGTTATCCGGCGGAAGTAAAACCCTGCTCCAGGTTTTTCCTGCATCTGTTGATTTTCTGATGCCGCCAGACCAGGTTGCAACCCAGATTGTGTCACCATTGAGTTCAGAATCATAAGTCACAAATTGTTCAGGAACCACAATGGGAAGAGTTGGGATGGTATCATTTCCAAAATACAGAGTATCATCTGTTCTTTTATCGAGTGGAAGTTCAATTCTGGTCCAGGTTTTCATCGAATCTGTAGAAACAGCATAGGCAACACCGGTGGTCACATCTGCATCTGCTTTTTGTCTGATTTCTCCGGTAGCAAAAAAGACAAGATTTCCAGACCCTGAAACAGAGTAAACACCTTTGGTATCCAGATCAGAAAAGCCGGTTTTAATAGTCTGAAAGCCGGAGAGTCCATAAAAATAAAGTCCCTTTGACGTTCCGAGAAGGACGTGGGGTGCGTAGTCATCCATGTTTGAGATGGAATTGGTAGGTGGTGTTTTACTGGAATTTCCTGTTTTGTTAATCGTAAAATCGGGCAGAATCTGTGCAAAGGCACCAAGAGAAACAAAAAGGGAAGGCAACAAAAAATAAAATGATTTCATTAGGACCGAACCTGATAAAATTTAATAACCGGTTTTGATAGTGCACCCGCTTTGTTCTGAGCATAAAAAGTCCAGGTAAAAGTTCCGGTTTGTGCGGATTGCGGGACATCAATTTCAATATAATAGAGTCCGGGAATAGTTGTTTTCGGAACATCAAACGGACTTTGAAGCGTTCCGTTTGGTCGTTTCCCGATCACAAAAACATTGTCAAGATTTGCAGTTCCCTTTTGATCAGAAACGTAAACCCTCATCGAAAATCTTTCACCTATTCTTACTCCGTCTGCAGGGGAAAACCGGATTGAATCAATAGCCGATGTTGAATTTTCATATCCTTCAAGTTTAATAATTCCGGTTTGGGTTGAAACAGGACGACCATCCGGTTTTGAAACGGAAATAAAAAATTCTGGTTTTTCAAGCTGTGAATTGTCAAAGGTCATGCTGAGATTTGAGATAAATTCAGGAACCATTGGGGTAATGAGAAACGTATCTGAAGTTGTGGCACTGTACCCATTCTTTGACAGGATGCCAAAAGTGAGAATGGTGTTTGTCCTTTCATCAGAAAAAACCTTTCCGGTAAGTCTTACTTTTAAGGGAAAGGAACTAATAGTATCCAGGTTTAAAACGGATGGATTTGAAGTCACCCAGCCAAGTTCAAGAGATTTTGGCTCAAGCGGATTTTGTCCATCCTGAAAACTGGTTTTTTCAGAACACGAACTTAGTGCAAAAAACAGAATAATAATTGGGGTTAATTTCATTTTACAAAGAAAGGGACAAAAGAGAATAAATAAAAGACAAAAATAAGTACCTGCACGACCTATTCAAACGGAATGGGAGTAAAGCACAGAATAAAGATAATCAGGCTGATCCAGGCCAGAATAATTCTGCGTTTGTTGAGTTTAACGGTTTCGTCCAACGGTGGATGCCAGGGTTTCACAACAAAGAGCAATACGATCCCCCAAACCAGCCAGCCACCCCAGATTTTTAAATTTGTTGCAAATGGGAAGATTTCATTGATCAGACCGGTAAGTCCCAAACCAATACAAGCCGTTACAACAATCCAGGACACAATTTTGTGAATTTTCTTACCGGCTACGGCATATAAAATATGTCCGCCATCAAGTTGCCCAAAGGGGAGCAAATTCAATGCAGTGATAAACAAACCCAACCAACCTGCAAGCAGAAGCGGGTAGTGATACATTTCATGCATCGGAATTTTATAGGGCAGAACGTAAGTCGTTAACAGGTAAAATATAATATTATCACCAAAAATCAGAGGGTCATTGCCCACCATCTTAACCGGTTCGGGAATTTCATGGAGAAAACGATAATTTGGGTGGATCGTATAGATATAATCAATAGAAGGCAAAGTTGATGCAGCCATCAGTAAAATGAGAATGGCGACTAAAAAACCGGCAAGCGGACCATAAGCACCCACATCAATTAATTGGCGGTTGTTTTTGAATGCCTGATGAAGCCGGATTACAGCACCAAATGTACCAAAATTGAGAATTCCCGGAATGGGTGGGGCAGGAATGAAATAGGGAAGAGACGTTTTTATCCGGTGGTAAATGGCAGCAAAATAATGTCCGAATTCATGACAGCCCAAAATAGTTAACAGAGAAACAGAGAATGGGAATCCCATAAAAAGCATAAGGAAATCAATTGGATTTCCTATCCGCCAAATGTTCAGCCAGAATAAACCGGCTAAAGTTGTGGTAAAAAATGTAGCAAGCAACAGGACGGTGTGAAGCCAGTATTTTGGCTTTGGAATTGCTTCCTGATCATCATCATGCTGATAAGCTCCCGGGGCCGACCAGTTCTTTAAATAATCAAAACCACGTTTAAAAAATTTAGTCATCCAGGAGATTTCCTTTCAAAGACCGCAATTTAGCGATTGTTTCGGTAAAATCGGGTGGAAGTTCAGATTCAAACCTTACAAATTCAGCTTTACCAGGATGGTGAAAACCCAATGTTTTCGCATGGAGTGCCTGCCTGGGCATCAGTTCAAGAAGGTTATTGAAAAGTTGTTTTTGTTTTGAAGTCTTCAATGCGTTATGAGGTGAAGTTCCGCCATAAGTATTATCGCCTAAAATCGGCATTCCGATAGAATTCAAATGAACCCTGATCTGGTGAGTCCGTCCGGTTTCAAGATGACACCGAACCAGGCTGGCAATTCCAAATTCTTCAATAACTTCATAATGAGTGACGGCCCATTTACCGTCTGAAGGATGCGGGGCAAATCGTTTCCGGTTTCTTGGATCACGGGCAATGAACCCGGCCACAGTTCCTTTTGGTTCTTTCGGAACACCCAGACAAATAGCCCAATATTCCCGTTCTATGGCATGGCGGGCAAAATCCTTCGCAATTTTTGCGTGAACGGCTGCATTTTTTGCAATAACCAAAAGCCCCGATGTGTCTTTATCAATCCGGTGAACAATTCCCGGGCGGATAGGGTCATCATGGTGATCAGAAAGTTTACCAACGTGATGAAGTAACGCATTGACGAGAGTTCCTGTCCAGTTTGAAAGGGCAGGATGAACCACCATTCCGGGTGCTTTGTTGATTATCAACAGGTCGTCATCTTCGTAAACAATGTCAATCGGCAGATCTTCCGGTTCAGCATCAGGAGCTGGTGGATGGGGAAGTGTGACTCTGATTTCATCAAAAGGAGCCACTTTATAACTTGATTTGGTTGTTTTTCCATTTACAAGAACTGCACCGGCTTCAATTCCGGACTGAACTTTATTCCGGGTTGCATTTTCGATGGAATTTGCAAGGTAAACGTCAATTCGTTGGGGTTTTTTCCCGGCTGCAACCTGAATGACGATCACTTCCAAACCTTCAGGTGAAACCGTTTTACTGAATTCGTTATTCATTTAAGTTCTTTTACCATGAAAATTGCTGATGACGGACAAACTGATTTGAATTCACTTGTTGCCTGAATGTCTTCGGGTGCGTTTGATCTGTTGATGATTGAAAATCCCAGTTTTGAAAAAAAACCTTCTGCGGTTGTCGTAAGCAGATAAACTTCAGAAATTCCCGACTTTTTCAGATGATCAAGAAGGTCGGTTATCATTTTTCTACCGGTTCCCGATTTTTGTTTTTCCGGAAGGATCACAACTGAACGAAGAAGGGCTGTTTTTCCAAAAACTTCTGTTCCGGCATATCCTGACACGATATTTTCATCCATCCACTTATAGAAAAGAATCTGATCTGAAACATCAGAAACAGGCAGATTCTGGCTTTCAAGCAAAGTCAGAATGTCCGGTTTTTCGCTTGGATCAATTTGAAGTAAGGCCATGTTTAATAAATGGTGATTCTGTAAGAGTTCAATTCTTTGTCATGTTTGGGAGTATTCGGGTCAACTTCACCAAGTTTTTTCCAGAATTTGTCACCGTGATTTTTATGAATTGTGTGTGTTAATTCATGAAGGATCACGTGATCAATCAGATAATCGGGTAATCGCATCAGGTGAAGGGAAAGGGAAATTGAGTTTTTTGCCGAACAGCTTCCCCAACGTGTTTTTGAGTTTCTGATTCCGGTTTTTGTGTAAGAAAACCCGTGCAATCGGGCAAGTTCTTCAGTTCTTTTCGGTAGAAAATGTCTGGCTTCAATTCTCCAGGCTTCCTCGATACCTTTTTTTATAGCTGACTTTACAAGTTCATCCTGCGGGGTCAGATAAAGAGGAAATTCTACTGAAATCAGGCCATTTTTTACCTGAATCCAGATGTCGTCAGTAAGTGCCTGTGAAAGTTTAAGGCTGTGCTGACGGGTTTTGTAATCCAGATCAAAATCAAACTGAGTCGCTTTTTCTTCGATTTTTTTTAGGCCGTTCAGATGTTTCAGGATCCAGGCTTTTTTTTCGGAAACGAACTTTTCTGCAGTTTCGAGGGTCGTAAAGTGCGGATAGGTAACAATAATCCCATCTTTTGGCTTAATCCTAATCGTCAACCGTCTGGATTTTGCTGTTTTTTTGAAGGTTACTGTCCCGATTTCCGGAAGATCAACTTTTTTTCCTGATGGCGATTTGGTTAACTGCATTTGGCTTATGAAAAGGATTCCGTTAATTTTGAAGATGACCAAACTTCAGAAAAAACGGTATTATAATCAATGATCAAGGCACTTATCGCTGAATTTTCTCATTTGTGGAGCCAGCATTCCTTTTCTGATAAAACCCGTCGTGGTTTTTTATGGGTGATGACAGGCGTTTCCGCACTTATTCTGATCATCCGGTTATGGCTTCATGGCTGGCAGGGCGGATGGGATTTTGTCTGGATTTCGGTGATTTTATTCTTTTTAATTATCTATCCTGTTAAGCCGGTTCTTGACTTTTTTTACAAACTCTGGATGTCGCTGGCGGTCGGATTGGGGTTCATTGTTTCCAACCTGATTCTCGCCGTGATTTTCTATTTGTTGATTACGCCTGTTGGCTGGTTCATGCGGATGAGGGGAAAAGATCCGCTGGTGAAAAAACCGGATTCATCCAAAACGACTTACTGGGAAAACCCCGAAATTCAGAAACCCGAAGGCTGGAAACGGCAGTGGTAGGGAAAGTGACAAGTGGTAAGTTACAAGTGACAAGTTATTATACAATAAAAGGGTTAAAAATTGTGGCTGTCTAAAAAGAAAGAAATACTGGATCCCCGCCTTCGCGGGGATGACAATATCTTTTTTTTTGCTATTTGATGAGGGTTGTCATTCCCGCGAAGGCGGGAATCCATGCCTTTTTTCCCTAAATCGCTTCTTTTTTGACAGTCTCTGCCTAAGCCGGGGTAGTTAAGTTTTCTGCTTTTTATCGATATTTTCAATTTATAAAATGGATTTTAAAAATGGCAAAAACGTCTGTTCTGATTGAATTTTTCCACTTCCTGAAAGAAAGAAAAAAACTCTGGCTGATGCCGATTCTGGTTATTCTGGTCGGAATTGGGTTGATTCTGGTTTTGGTGAAGGGAAGTGCCTTAGCTCCGTTTATTTACAGTTTATTTTAAAATGACTGTAATCCTCGGAATTTCCTGTTTTTATCATGATGCGGCTGCGGCTTTGGTCGTTGACGGAAAAATTGTGGCCGCCGCTCAGGAAGAACGGTTTACCCGCATCAAGCATGATGACCGGTTTCCGCACGAAGCGATTCAATTCTGCCTGAAACAAGCCGGACTCACAACCCGTGATCTCGATATTGTTGCTTTCTATGATAAACCGATTCAGAAATTCGACCGGCTCCTCGAAACTTATGTTTCTTATGCTCCAGTTGGTTTACAGTCATTTTTAAAAGCCATGCCTATCTGGCTGAAGGATAAACTCTGGACTCAGGATTCTATATATAAAGAACTTCCGGATTATGACGGACCTGTTTTCTTCCCCGAACATCACGAAAGTCATGCCGCCTCTGCATTTTTTCCTTCTCCTTTTGAATCAGCAGCGTTTTTAACCATGGATGGCGTTGGTGAATGGACGACAACGTCGTGGGGACGTGGTTCCGGAAATAAAATTGAAATGATAAAGGAAATCCGGTTTCCCCACTCGATCGGGTTGCTTTACTCTGCCTTTACTTATTATACCGGATTCAAAGTTAATTCAGGTGAATACAAGGTGATGGGACTCGCCCCATACGGAAAACCGGTCTACGTTCAGCAAATTTATGATCATCTATTGGATGTAAAGGATGATGGTTCCTTCCGGCTGAACATGGATTATTTTGCTTATCCTGCCGGACTCAGAATGACAAACGATAAATTTGATGAGTTGTTTGGTGGTCCTGCCAGAAAACCGGAAAGTAAACTGACTCAACGGGAAATGGATCTGGCCCGTTCGGTTCAGGTTGTCACCGAAGAAGTGGTTCTTAAAATTGCCCGGGAAATCAGAAAAGTAACTGAAGAAAAAAATCTGGTGATGGCAGGCGGAGTTGCATTAAATTGCGTCGCAAACGGACTGCTTCACAAAGAAGGAATTTTTGATTCTGTCTGGGTTCAGCCTGCTGCCGGTGATGCGGGTGGTGCTGTCGGGGCAGCACTTTACGCCTGGCATGTTGCTTTGGATAAACCACGGGCAAAATCAAAATCGATGGATTTTCAATCGGGAAGTTACCTCGGACCTGAACCTAAGAATGAAGAAATCCGTACGTTTCTTGATGGAAAAGGCGTGAAATATCACGAAATGAGAGGAAAGCTTGCGCCGGTTGTAGCCAAGCTCATCGCCGACCAGAACGTGATCGGGCTTTTTCGCGGACGAATGGAATATGGTCCACGTGCTTTGGGAAACCGGAGTATTATTGGCGATCCACGTTCACCTGACATGCAGTCGGTCATGAATCTGAAAATCAAATTCAGGGAATCCTTCAGGCCGTTTGCACCTGCTGTAAAGGCAGAAAAAGTTTCAGAATGGTTCGATTTTAAGGGTGAAAGTCCGTACATGCTGATGGTTGCAGATGTGTTGCCTGCTCACAGGAAAGAAATGGCAGATTCGTCACTTTTTGGAATTGATCTGCTGAATCAGGAAAGGTCGACCGTGTCGGCCATTACCCATGTTGATTATTCTGCACGGCTGCAAACCGTTCACAAAGAAACGAACCGGTTTTTCTGGGAAGTGATTGATGAGTTTGAGAAACTTTCGGGTGTGCCGATGGTAATCAACACCAGTTTCAATGTTCGTGGGGAACCTATTGTTTGCAGACCGGAAGAAGCTTTTCACTGTTTCATGAATACAGGAATGGATGTTCTGGTTCTCGGCGATTTTGTTTTATACAAAAATGAAATGCCGGAAGGGCATGACAATTCAGCCTATCTGAAAAAATTTGAGTTGGATTGAAATAAAAAAACCGGGATTACCCGGTTTTTTAATCACATATCACATATCACATATCACATATCACATATCACATATCACATATCACATATCACATATCACATATCACATATCACCCAGAACTGTCACCTGTATCCGGCCTTTGAATTACTGTAACCCGTAACCCGTGATATGTAACCCAAAAGTCCCTTGTCACCTGCATTTACAGGTTTTCGTAAATAAATCCGAGTAAATCTTCAGTTTCTTCCCATCCGATACAGGCATCGGTAACCGAAACGCCATATTTCAATTGAGTTAAATCTTTTGGGATTTTCTGATTGCCCGGATTCAGGTTACTTTCCATCATCGTCCCGAACAACGATTTATTCCCGAATTTTTTCTGTGCAATAATATCCCGGATGACAATTTTCTGTTTCAGGTAATTTTTGGCCGAATTTTCATGGCTGCAATCGACCATGATTTTCAACGGGAAGTTTCTTTCTCTTAGCTTGTTTTCACACTCTTCAATGTCTTCCATGTGGTAATTGGGCTTGCCGTTTCCGCCACGAAGTACGATGTGTGAATATTTGTTGCCGGCAGTCTGAACGATGCTGCAAATTCCGTCATCATCCACAGAAAGAAAACTGTGACTTGCTGCTGAGGATTGAATTGCATTCACGGCAACGTCAAGATTTCCATCCGTGCCGTTTTTAAACCCGACCGGAGCAGAAAGTCCTGAAGCCATTTGTCTGTGAGTTTGTGACTCAGTGGTTCGTGCACCGATTGCAACCCAGGAAACCAGATCACCAATGTAAGCTGCAATAATCGGGTCAAGAAGTTCAGTAGCAGTTGGCATTCCAAGTTCAGCAATATCAATGAGGAGTTGGCGGGCAAGATGAAGTCCAGTTTCCATGTCATTGGTATTGTTCATGTGCGGATCGTTGATCAGACCCTTCCAGCCAACTGCAGTTCTGGGTTTTTCGAAATAAACCCGCATGATAATTTGAAGCTTATCCTCGTACCTATCCTTCAATTCTTTGAGTTTTTTTGCATACTCAATGGCAGCCGGAATGTCATGAATAGAACAGGGCCCGGTAATGACAACAAAACGGTCATCCGTGCCGTCAATGTTGTTGAAAAACTCTTGTCGTGCTTTGAAAATCGTATCGCTTGCAGATTCAGTCAGGGGGATTTTTGTTCTGAGATCATTGATCGTAATGAGTTTACGATAATTTTTAACGTGTGTATTATTAATCTGATGCGCAGTCATTTACCAACTCCAACTCAGCCAACCGGCCTTGATTTTTCGGGTGTTATTTTCGGATTTTCTGATAAACCAGGTAAAATCCGGTAATTATTCAGTGATTCTTGTCAGTATTAAGGTTTTTCCGAACTAATTCCTGAATATATTAAAATTTCAGTAGAGAATAAATGAAAGGGCACGATAAAAACGGGGTTTGAAGTAAATAAGTAAAGTTGAAGGGCACCTCTAAAAACCTCAACAATGTCATCCTCAACTTGATTGGGGATCCATTATAAGGGAAGAATGAGGTTTTTAGAGGTGCCCTTAGTGCTTTTCGTTTTGCCAAAGGTTCCAGGATGCGGGCACTGAAAGAAGTGACAACCGGATCAACAAAAGCCAATGAAAATTGTCAGAATCAGGATTTTCGGGATTTGGGGATTTTCAGGATGGGAATTATTATTTATCTTGTTGTTCTTTATTCGGGTAAAGAATTCCATTATAATGGTGATTGGTAATTCATCCTGCCCATCCGTGAATCCTTTAAATCCTGATTCTTACAGTTTGGTTTCCCGTATTCCAAAAGCTTACAGCGTATAATGTTCTACCTAAAGTGGTGAATGCCTCTGGACAATGTGGGGAATAACCCAACTTCTTTTGTGGATCAGAGTGGGATGGGTGTAGACCCAAAAACAGGGGATAAGATCTCGGATTGAGAAAAAACAAGGAAGTTGTTCTTAACAATTAATTCGGGCCTATATCAGTTTATAAAGATGCTAATTACTTCTCAAACAGGATTTGAAATATGAAAATAAAACTTTCAATTTTGGTTTATCTATTTTTAATGACTTCGATTTGTTTTGGTCAAGAAAAGGCACTTGGCAATTTCGACATTTCAACTGACGATTCAATTATAGTATTTTCTTTCAGAATCGAAAACCAGTCTGGTCTGTTCCTGATTAATAGGGATGGGACTGGGTTAAAAAAAATAGTGATTTCTGAAAAAGACACTTACTTTAAACATCCAAAATTTCTTATGGATGGAAAACACATTATTTATTTAGCCGCTGCCGGGTTTGAAAAAACAAGCAGCATATTTATGTGCAATACTGAGGATGGCCAAAACGAACTGCTTTTCTCGGTGAACGAAATAATTACAGAGATTTCCCTTACTAATGATAAAAGAGCCATTCTTTATTGTAAGGCGAATGAATTTAAAGCCAGCTCACCAATTGGAGTTGCTGCACCTCATGGAATTGATGTTTATTCATTTGATTTGGTGACCAAAAAACACGCCCAGATTACATATCTAAATGCTTATGGTCTTTCAAGTGTTTCAGAATTTGATACCGAGAACTTATTATTAAGATTAGAAGCTGGTCCAGAAAGTGGAATGGTATTTCTGTCAAAAAAAGATGGTAGTTCAACCAGTCCAATCCTACCTTTTAATAACCCAAGAAAAGATGTTACTGTTTACTATGCTCCAAAATTTTCAAATAAATTTAATACATTTATTTTTAAGGCTCCAAATGAAATATTTGAAATGAGCATGATTGATTTTATTGCCAAAACGGTATATAAAAGGGGAAAGGATTCAATCAAAAATATGTGTCTGTTTTATTCAGATCGGAAAATTCTTTTTAAAACTGATGGTGATGAAAACCTGCATATTATTTCTTTTGATGGAACACAACTTGAAAATATTGAAATAGATATCGATTTTTTTTGAAATCATTACATGGACGACTGGGAAATTTTGGGACATCGAATTCCGGCAGTGGCCGTACCTCGACAGGCTCAGAATATCAGAACATCGATAATACTTGCAAGTATGACAAATCCAGATTTTTATGGTTCCTATTTATCCGCCTGAGTAATTAATCCTGCCCATCCGTTAATCCTGCAAATCCTGATTCAGGCAGTGTTATTTCGTAAAACGTACAGCGTACAACGTACCCCGTAAAGCGAATCCTTCCTCCCCCTTCCGATCCTGATCACAGAATTGTACCGTTTTTTAAAAATTTTCTTAAGTCTTTACAGATCTTATTTTCCTTTTAGATTGAAGTCATTACCTTTGAGATAAATAAGTCTGGACTGTCATCATGTCATCCTCCCCGAAAAAATCACATTTTTCTCCGGTAAACCGCCTGAACCTCGTCGTTGGTCTTTGTATTGCTATCATACTCACCCTTCTTTCATTTACCCAAACGGTTCAATTCTGGGGAATGGATACGCTTTTTCAACTCAGGGGTGAACGTCAGCCGGATACTTCAGTTGTCATTGTTGAGTTCAACAATATCGATATAGATAACCTTGGGTTCCCGATCAGCAGGGAACAGATCGGCGGACTTCAGGCCCTTCTCACCGAATCTGGTGCCAAATACATCGCTTACGATATGCTGTTTAATCCGTTCACTTTCGACCCCGAAGGCGATTCACTCTTTTCTGTTTTTTCTTCAGCGTTGGGGAACGGACTTCACGCCGTAGCCTTCCATGTTCCTGATCAGAATTTCAAAGATTATGCGTTTGATTCCACTTTTGAGGCTCAGATCAGTTCATTTGGCTTCCAAAACAAGAATGTTAAGCAGGTTCCTTTCTGGAAGGCGACGTCAATAAACGCAAAACCCTACCCGTCACTTCTTGAATCTTCTGCCGGACTTGGTCACATCAGTATGAACAATCTGAATGATGGTACCTTCAGGAAGGTGCCGGTTTTTCTTCAATATGGCGATAATTATTTCCCTTCACTGGGTTTCCTTCTTGTTTCAAAATATCTGGGTCTTGGGAAGAATCAGTGGTTTGATGTGAAAAGCAGCTATGGTTTTATGTCGCTTGAAATGGCTCTTGACGGAAAGATCAAATCGCTGAATATCGAACCGGATGGCTCACTTATTCCCAATTTCTACGGAAGTTATGAGCAATTTCCCAACTACAGCTACACTGAGCTGACAACCTTGTTTGATGAAGGAAAAATGGATAGCCTGGTGAAAATTTTCAGGGGGAAAATGGTTGTGATCGGGCACTCTTCAAACATGGTGGGTGATTATGGTCCGACGCCCTACGGGGAACTCACTCCGCTTTGTCTGGTACACGCAACCGTTGCAAGTAACATCGTCAAAAATGAACTGATTCAGGGTGTTCCGTTCTGGATTTCAGGTCTTGCTCTTTTTATCCTGATTTTTCTGGCTTTTTTCTGCAACCAGATCAGCTTAACCAAAATCTCGATGCTTTTAAGTTCGGTTTTACTTGTTTTCCCGTTTTTACTTTCATTCCTGTTGTTTACCAATTCTTTCGTGTGGATGGGTTGGGTGATACCCACATCCGGAATTTTTCTGATCACCATTTGGATGCAGGCACACCGGTTTTTTGCTTCCGATAAAGAAAAGAAGAAAATCCGCTCAGCTTTTATTCAATATCTTCCTGAAACCGTTGTGAAAGAACTGATGGCTAAACCCGATTTGCTTCGTTTGGGTGGAACCAAACAGGAATTGACCGTTTTGTTTTCTGATGTTGCCGGTTTTACCACCATTTCAGAAAAATTAACTCCCGAAGAACTCGTAGATTTTCTCAACCATTATCTGGGTGCCATGACTGACATCGTCATGAAATATGAAGGAACCCTTGATAAATATATTGGTGATGCCATTATGGCGTTTTGGGGGGCACCGGTTCCGCAACAGGATCATGCCATCAGAGCCTGTAAATCAGCTTTGGAAATGGTTGAAGTACTTAAAAAAATGCTAGAACAATGGCGCCTTGAAGGTAAACCCGATATCTGGGCGAGATATGGCATCAATTCGGGTGAAATGGTGGTAGGGAATATGGGTTCAGCAAAACGGTTTAATTATACGGTTATGGGTGATGCCGTTAATCTGTCTGCCCGGCTTGAACCTGCAAATAAGGAATTCGGTTCAACGCTCATGATTTCAGAATTCACACTTTCACGTTTATCTGATGAATTCATCACCCGTCAGCTTGATCAGCTTGTAGTAAAGGGTAAAACAAAACCCGTTAAGGTTTATGAACTCCTGGCCTGTAAGGGTATAACACCTGAATTTGAAACCTGGATTGAACCGGTTCAGATCTATAATGAAGCGATGACGCAGTATTACAATCGAAATTTTGCAGAAGCAATCAGGTTGTTCAGCAAGGTGACCGATTTAAAACCGGATGACGGACCTTCACAAACTTACGTCAAACGGTCTGAAGCCTATTTGGTTAATCCGCCCGAAGAAAACTGGGATGGTACCTTTATTATGAAACACAAATAGAGTTTCTAAGCTTAGAAAATGATTAGAGATTAATTAGTGTTCAGAAAAATCACAAATCAGGCCAAATTAGTCAGCGGTATCACTTTTCAGTTCAGAATAAGGTGATATATTTGTTCTTACAGGCCCCGAAAAAGAAAAGGATTTCAATGACTACCAAACACCTAACAGTTTTATTACTTATTCCCATGCTGCTTGCCGGCTGCGGGAGTACATCTTTAACATCAAAATTGAAAACCCATACTGAAGATGTCGGCGAAGAAATAGTTGATCTTGTCGATTCTGATGTGACCGCAACTGTTGCCGTCATACCTTTTACATCAGATGAAGCTTCTTTATCACTGGCAGAAGTATATTCGAATCAGCTTATCTCCTTTCTTGTTAAATCAGGGAAGTTCAATATTGTTGACCGCAATCAGTTAACTGCTGTTGCAGATGAACAGTTACTGATGTCTTCTGCCGCTTCTTCCGGGCAAAACGAAGTCGGAACCCGGTTTGAAGAATCTGAAAGTATCATTTCAGGTTCAGTGAAAAAAGTCGGGAGCGGGTATGTGGTCGTTACAAGCTGGCTTCGGGCCAAAGATGGAAAACTTCTTTACAAAAACGTTTCTGAAATCAGAGAATAAAGGGTTATACGATGATGAAATCACTGGTTTGTTTTTTCTCAATTCTTCTGCCGTTTTGTGCATCTGCACAGGCACCTGTTCAACCTAAAACAAAAATTATGGTGGTTCTTCAGGAAACACTTGATGGTAAATCAGTTTCAAGAAAATCAGTTTCAACTGCACTTGAAAAAAGTCTGCTTGAAGCCGGTTATGACCTGGTTGATCAGTCACAAATAGATAAACTGAATGAACAGGATCTCGCCGCATCAAGAAACAATCCGGTCAAGGCTGCAGAACTGGGCAAACAGTCGGGTGCTGAAATTGTCATTAACGGAATTGCAGAACTTAACCTGATGGAAGAAAAAGAAATTTACGGAGTTAAAAACATCCTGTATGAATGTCAGGTGGATGTTAAGGCAGTCAATACGGCCACTGCAGAAATCATTTATTCATCCAATTCATCTTCCACCCGTGCAGCACAGGGGAAAATGAAAGCAGCCGCTGATGCCGGTAAATTTGCGGCAGATAAACTTGCAAAGGAAATGACCGATCAGTTCAAAAAACGGATTGCCAGCAAAGGTTCTCTTGCCGGCAGCAGTATCCAACTCAAAATCAGCGGTGCAAACAACCAGCAACTTCAGGAATTTGAAAAATCCCTCTCCCTTAAAAAACAAGTCAAAAGTTATGTTTTGAGATATATGGATGGTCCTGCTGCGGTTTATGATCTTGAATATGAAGGCGGATTGCCAGCTTTCAGAACAGATTTCAGCCTCATTACCCGGAATTTTTCAATTATTGGAGTTGGGAGTAACCGGGCCGATCTAAAATACGGACAGTTTGGTGCTGCCAAAGGTGACGAAGCCCTTTCCATGCTTGATGAACCACCGGTAGATATTATCGGATTTGATTTTCCTGATATCTTCCCGGCAAATCTTTCTTACTATGCTTCAAATCCGCTTGGTTCGCTTTCTCTGAAAAATAATCTTGATCAGGATATGAAAAATATCAAAATCAGAATTAATATTCCTGAGTACATGAATCTGCCGGTTGAACAACTTTTACCCGTCTTAAAAAGTGGGGAAATGCAATCCCTGCCCGTCAGTTTGATATTCAACGCACTCAAGCTTCAGGAAGTAAACAAAGAAGTTTTTACTCAGGCCAAAATTGAAATCATTTATTTTCTTCGTGGGAAAGAAATGATTCGGGAATTGGTGAGACCCGTGGTTATTCATGACCGGAATGCTTTGAGCTGGAATGACCCAAGAGCAATTGGTGCCTTTATTACACCAACCAACCGGGCTGTTGCCGATGCATCCCGGAAATTTATCAGTTCAGCCGGGCGTGAAAGTTACAAGGAAATCCCGGTAAATCTTAAAAATGCAGTTGCAATCTGGTCAGGATTGAATCTGTCAAAAATTAACTACATTCAGGATCCAAGATCTGCAGTTTCTGCTCAGGTTCTTGATTACATTCAATATCCGAACGAACTGCTGAATTCAAGATCAGGTGATTGTGATGATAGCTCGGTTTTACTTGCAAGTTGTCTTGAAAACGTAAACATCCCAACGGCTTTGATTCTTACCAGTGACCACATCTTTATCATGTTCAATTCAGGAGTTGCAGAAAAAAACTGGGATCAGGTTTCATCAGTTAAGGAAAATCTTGTTTTCATGGATGGAACTGTCTGGATTCCGGTTGAAACTACACTCATGCATCTTCCTTTTAAAACTGCCTGGGAAATGGGTGCAAAAGAATATGCCAGTGCAAAATCTGCCGATCCGGGATTTAAAGTTCTCAAAACTGCCGAAACCTGGACAGTTTTCAGTCCATCGTCACTTGAAAGCGGATTGGTAACCGGTCTTCCCACTGATGATCAGGTTTCAGCAGGAATCAAAAAGGAAATGACTTTTCTTGCCTCTGGTGCCGCTGATGAGAGTGATGGAAGTATCGAAAGCACTATCCGTCTGGCAAAACTAAAGGCTGGTCAATCAGATTTTGACGGTGCTTTTCAGGTTTTAAATGGCCTGGATTCATCATCAGCATCTGTGAAAAATGCAAAAGGAAACATCAGTTTACTTGCCGGGAAAACTGAAGACGCACTGAATTGGTACCGGATGGCAATGAATGCTGACCCGAAAGATGGTGGACTTGATTTCAACATGGGGTTTTTATTTTATTTTACCGGTGATACAACCACAGCCGTAGACTATTTTGCATCAGGAATGGAAAAATTGGGTGGTGAAGAAAAAGCAAGTGAAGTTCTGGGCATCAATCTTTCTGAACTTGGGTTATCTACCCGGGGTGCTGATAAAGGAAATAAGCAGGTTTCAAGCACTGAAATCAGAGGACTCATGCAAAAAGCTCTTGCTTCAAGAAAACGCCCGGGTCACACGAAAAACGCTGATGACGCCAAATTGAAAGACTCCAAAAATATTCTTGCCTACGGAGGACGGTTATCTGCCGATCCGACTCAAGCAAAATCACTCGTGAGTCTGCTTTACTGGAAATTCTGATTGTAAACTCACATGTTTTGATTAAAAGGGGAAATTCATGTAATTTCCCCTTTTAATTTTACGGAATTTCATCAATGAAACCCCTTTTCACGTTTCTTCTGACTTTATTTTTTGTACAGGTTTATGCCCAGTCTGAGCCCACCATTCAATCAGATACAGTTGATACCGATATTTTAAAATGGGTAGAGGTAACAAAATCTTTTGGGTATAAGCCATCGCCAGTGTTTCCAGACATTCGTTCTCAGGATGGTGTTCTGAAAACTAAAAGAGAAATTGGTGGTGATGTTATCAGTTGGATTGAAGAAGTGAACCGGCTTTATTACCAGGCTATGCAGGATTCAGCTTACCTTTACCTTCAAAAGTATTGCTCTTCTTTAGATTCAAGTGAAACTGAAAATACAACCTATAAAAAAGTGGTTGGTGATCAGATATTTGCTGTATTTGGCTGTGACTTAAGTCCGCAAATGAACCAATTGCCTTCAATTAAGGCCAATGACCAGACTGAAGTTGAGTTGGTTCACAAATACCTGTTTGAGTATTTTGAGACTGCCCATTTTAAAAAAGGATCTCTTAATATTTCTTTTTTTGATGAGAACGTAAAACCTCAGTTTCCGTTTCTAAATGCTCTTTACCAGATATCTCAACTGGTCAAATAGAAGTTTTGAATCTGAAACTTTAGTTCTCCTTGAAGGTATAAGAGGCAGTAAATGCCAAATAGATCACATTCATGTTGTTTTTAGCATTATTAAGTAAAGAAAAATTGGACAATCAATTAAAATAGATTGATATTTACAACCGATAAGTCTTTTTCTATAATTCCGGTGTGAAACGTCTTCTTAACCATAAATAAAAAGTTCCAGGCGGAAAGTTTTCAATATGTACCAAACCTATCCTGTTGAGGTTTTGTCAGTCCCCGGAAAGGGAATTGATGCCAAACCAGGTTCATCGTCAAACTGGATGTCCCAGATTGATGGTGGCGGCAGAAAAATTTTGGTGGTTGATGATGAATTTCTGATCAGACACATGCTGACAGACATTTTTACATCAGTAAACTTTCAGGTCATCACCGCCATTGACGGAATGGATGGCGTTACCCGTTTCAGAGAACAATCAAATGAATTTGATCTCGTTATTCTTGATATGGTGATGCCGGTTATGGATGGCGAGCAGGCTTTTTATAAAATCAGACAAATTAACCCTCACCAGAAGGTTTTGATTTGCTCAGGTTATAATAATATCGAAGATGTTGGTAATATGATTGACTCTGGTGCTATTGGGCTGCTACCGAAGCCTTTTAACCTCAGAGAGTTGTTCGATGTGATTTCTTCCCATCTGGATAAGTAACTTAAATTTCTGAATCAGAGGCCATTCTTTTTGACCTTGGAATCTGACTTTTTACCGTTTTGCCCATTCCGAGTCCTGACCCCAGACAAAAATCTCCCCAGAATACCGCCTGCTGACCCCGTAAATCTTCATTCCACGAAATATTGCTTCCAGACTGAAACTGATCCATGACCTGCTGCTGGTCTAGTATGATTTTATGCTTGGTGATGTAACGACCATACAGTTGAAGTACATCTGTCGTTAGTTTGAAGGCGTCATCGTACATTTCCCGGGCAAACCTCATTCCGGTTCTGATTGATGAACCGGCCCATCTCACATCAAAATCTTTAGGAACAACCCAAATATCTTTCCTGTTGAAGAGTTTAATGCCTTCAATCCGGTTTGGGTCAATTCCAAAGTAGGCAGACATTCTTCCAAGTAATTCGATTTCATTTTTTAAGGAAGTATGAACGGAAGGAAGTGAAAGAACTGAATAATCGTCACGCTGTGTACTTTCCAGCTTTTTAAAACTGGCAACAAAAAATCCCTGAAGATTATTATCATTGTCAAACGGATAAATCCGTCTTACTTTTTCAGAAACTTCCGGGCTGATACCGGGAGCAGAAATTCCTTGTCTGAAAACATATCCCGGAAGATCGGGAATGGTCTCCAGTTCGACCGGATATTTTAAGAGAACAGACTGAACCACGCCTTCATTTTCTTCCTGAGTGAGTGTGCAGGTTGAGTAAACGAGACGACCACCCGGCTTTAGAGCCTTGATTGCTGAAATAAGAAGTTTTTCCTGCAAGGCAGCAAATTTGGCAACTTTATTTTGGGCCCACCAGTTCAGAACATCAGGTTTATTGGCCAAAACACCCAGGGCAGAGCAGGGAGCATCAAGCAAAACCCGGTCGAAATATTCAGGATAACGTTTTCCCGCCAAAGTCCCATCCAGGTGGGTTACCACCGTGTTGTAAATACCCATCCGGTCAAGGTTAAATGATAAATTGGATAACCGGCCAGAATCTGCATCATTCGCAACAAGTGTTCCCGTATTCTTCATCATTTGAGCAATTTGTGTGGTTTTACTGCCGGGTGCAGCAGCAAGATCCAATATCCGTTCACCCGGTTGCGGATCTAAAACAAATGCAGGAATCATCGAACTTAAATCCTGAAGATATAAATACCCCAGGTTGTGAACCAAAGTCCTTCCCGGATAGGCAGTTTCAGGTTCATAGGAATAGGTGTCTGGAAGCCAGTCAATTTTTTTAGGCGTAAGACCTTCTTTTGAAAGTGAAGACAGTGTTTTCTCAACATCCATTTTGACGGATGAAAGTCTGAGTTTGGTTCTGACTCTCACATTCAGACACTCTAGAAATTTATCCTGTTCGCCGGGAAGGACTTCATCAATGACTTTTTGAACATCTGGTGACAGGGTAATCAAGGGTGAACTCCAATTCCAAATTGAAAAACTAACCTTCCGCCAAAAAGGGCAGTAAGGGCAAGACTAAAAAGAGTAACAGTTAAAAGAAGAAAGGTGACAGTCGTGATTTGTTGATTTTTTGTTTTGCTGTAAGCAGAAAGTCTTGAATAACCGGTCAGGGCAAGCAGAATTACAGAAATAAATGCTAAAGATTGATGAGAATCCAGTACTGAACCGGCTTCAGAATCTGCAATTTGTGCCAAAGATTTTGAATACAATCCGGAACCAGCAGCAAAAAATGATAAACCTGTCAGAACCAGGTAGAGCAACGACCCGACTTTAAAGAATTCTGTCTTTCTGGAAAAATAATTAAGGGTTTCGGTCAGATACAAGATGAAAAAAGCACCCGTTACCAGATGAACTGAAACGGGATGAATCCATCCAAATCCAAAAGAAAACGGTTCCGGATTCATATTTTTTCAATTGCTCCGAATCGGTTTAAAAGTGTTGCAACCTGTTCTTCGAGACCTTTGGTTTGTGGCTTTCCAGAATTGTCATCTTTATTGATTGCCCGATGGTTTCCGGTTTTCAGAAATTCGTTCATTCCATTGTTGTTAACCCAATACCAAATGCCCCAGTTCTCAAAATCCCATTCTTTCAGATAGGGATTCCATTCATAATCCACATAAAAGAGACGCTGCTCATGCCAAATGAAATTTGTGGGGAAAAAATCCACATTCATTTGTTTTTTTTGCAGGCAGGCCGAAAGTTCAAAAATTGCGTTCCAGATTTCATCTGGCAATGTGCCAAGGCCAACCTGTTCTGCAAGGGTTGGTCCTGGAATAAATTCTTTAAGCAACCATTCTTCCGCTTTATTTACTTCGAAAAGCTGGGGAACATTTAGTCCTGAAGCTTTAAGCTTATCATAGGCATTTATTTCAGCTTGTAACTTGTCACCGAAAGAATAGTAAGTTACGGGTTCGTGGTGAATTTTTTTCCAGACGGCCAGATCAGTTCCAGACCTGACCAGATAGGAATATCCAGATTTTCCTTTTCCAAGCAAGGATTCTACCGACCAGGTTTTTCCGCAGGAAAATAAAGCAGGCAAGTCAATTTCAGATGCCATCAGAAGAATTGAAAAGAGTCAGTTGAATAATTTTGAAACCCGGGGAATTTTCATGTTTCAAAAGCCAGAATTTTCTGTCAGTTCCGCCGGCATAGCCGGTCAGATTCCCGGTTCCGCCAATAACCCGATGGCAGGGGATGAAAAGTAAGCAAGGATTGTGTGCATTTGCCTGACCAACAGCACGGGTTAATTTGGTGTTGCCCAGAGTTTCAGCAATTTCAAGGTAGGTTCTGGTCTCACCAAAGGGAATTTGTGAAACAACTGCCCAGACAGAACGCTGAAAGGCTGTTCCTTTGAGATCAAATGGCAAATTGAACTGAGTGAGTTTTCCTGAAAAATAGTCTTCAGACTGAATTCTTACTTCATTGATCCAAGCGGCAAGTCCACCTTCATCCGGAAAGGGTCTGTCTGAAAAATAGGCTTCCCTGATATGGGTTTCATTTCCTGCAACAATCAGAAAACCAATGGGAGTTGCCAGAGAAATTCTTACCATTTATTTTCCAGCAAGGATTTCTTGGTAATAATTTTCATAAATACCAATAACATGATTAGCGTCAAATATTTTTGCTCTGGCAATTGCACCTTCGCGGAATGTGGAAAGAGAGTCATCTGAACTGAGAATAGAAAGGGTTTTTTCGACAAACATGTTAACATTTCCCAGCTCACACAAATAACCCGAAACACCGTCAATATTTAATTCTGGAAGTCCACCAATGTCAGAAGAAACAACCGGGACACCACAGGCCATGGCTTCAAGTGCTGCAAGTCCAAACGTTTCTGATTCGCTGGGCATAATAAAAACATCAGAAATTGAAAGAAGTTCTTCTACTGCCTCGTATTTTCCCATAAAAAATATGTGATCACACAATCCCAACTTCCGGCAAAGTCTTTCCGCTTCAACCCTTTCAGGTCCGTCACCAACAAGAAGTAATTTTGCCTTTACAGTTTTGAGCACTTCAGCAAAAACCAGAACGACTTCGTTTACTCTTTTTAACGGACGGAAGTTAGAAACGTGAATAATAAGGCGTTCACCTTCCGGACTGAACCTTTTTTTAAGTTCCGGCAGAGGATTTCTGAAAAACCGGTTAAAGTCGATGAAATTATGAATGACTTTTATTTCTTTACTGATGTTAAAAACCCGGTTGGTTTCAATTTTCAGCCAATCAGATACAGCCGTCACACCATCACTCTGATCTATTCCAAACTCAACACTAGGTATGTAATTTGGATCCTGACCGATCAAAGTAATATCTGTACCATGAAGAGTTGTCACTACTTTTATATCACAGCCATGGGTTTTTAAAATTTGCTTGGCAAGGTAAGCACTGGTTGCGTGCGGAATGGCGTAATGAACGTGCAGCAGGTCGAGTTTTTCGTGCAGGGTTACATCAACCATTTTTGAACTGAGGGCAGTGTCATAAGACGGATATTGAAACAACGGATAGACATTGACCTGAACTTCATGGAAAAAGACGTTAGGCGGAATATGAGTAAGTCTCATCGGCATTGCGTATGAGATAAAATGAACGCAATGACCGCGTTCTGCAAGAGCAAGACCAAGTTCGGTTGCAACAACTCCGCTTCCGCCAAAAGTTGGGTAGCACGTAATTCCTATTTTCATAGCAGGTGATTTTTGCTTCCGTTAAATAAAACATTCAATTTAGTAAAAATGGTGTTCGTCTGAAAACCGAAACACTTTAATGTCACAACAAAAATTGGCTGACCGATCGTTTCCTATTGCCTATGTCATCATCAGATTATTTTTTAACCTGCAGCAAACCTGTTGTTTTTGAACAGAAAATTACCGGAAGCCGGTTTATTGGATATCTTTTTCCTGTTTCAACAGTTGCAGAAGTTGAAAATCAGTTGCACCAGCTAAGAAAAAGTTTTTACGATGCAACCCATCACTGCTATGCCTGGCGAATCAGAAACGCACAAACCGGAAATAGGGACTCCAGATTTAATGATGATGGTGAACCATCTGGAACAGCCGGCAAACCCATTTTGCAGATTATTGAAAGTGAACAACTTGAAAATGTTCTGATCGTGGTTGTCCGTTATTTTGGCGGAACCAAACTTGGTACTGGCGGTTTGGTAAAAGCTTACGGAAGTACTGCAAAAGAAACGGTCAGTCAGGCTGAAATTATTAAAAAATTTCTTTTCAGGGATGGATGGGTGAAGTTCAATTACGAATTTGTTTCAACCTTTCTGAATTTATGCCACAAATGTGAAGTTTTACCCGGAATTCCGGTTTATGGCGATGGAGTTGACTATCCTGTGAAGGTTTTACCATCTAAGGAAAATGAATTTAAGCAGGCACTAACAGAACACTCAAATGGCAAAGTAAGTGTGAACTGGGATGACCCTGCTGAATCAACAAAATAAAAAATGGAGAAAAGAATGGCTGACCTGACCTGGATCAATTTGAATATTCAAATTCTTGAACAAATTGAAGTCCCAAGTGAACGTGATCGTTTTGAACTTACAAGCTTATATATGATGAAAATGGATCAGATCAGCAGAAAAATAAAGGAAGAGACGCTAACTGAACCTTGCAAGCTTCTATTTGATGACTTCGAGTCTACCGCTCTTACTGCTATTAAAAACCTCATCCAATCTGATTCACCGGCCAAACCTGACTGACACTCGCAAGCATTTAATTAAATCCGGATTGGGAAAGTGAATCTGTGATTTGTTATTTTTGTACGTTTTTTAATCAACCACGGGAAAAACCATGAAAAAACTGTGTCTTGTCCTTTTCTTTGCCTTATCGGCTCTGGTTTCATCTGCCCAGCTTCCTGATGTACCTGGAAATAATATGGTGGGCGGGTTGGGAATGACTGTCATTGACGGAAAGTCTTACTTCCTGCTGAATACGGCACCCGAATTTTCTTTTTCTGACTGGGGTGTGGGTCTTGATCTGAACCTGAGAATTGACACCGACGGAAAAATAAGAAAAGCTGATTTTGATGAAGGATACGATTTTTTACGATTGATCAGATATGTACGATATGGACAAAAAAGGGCACCGTTATACTTCAGGGTGGGTGCCCTGGATGCAGCACGAATTGGCCATGGTCTTTTGATGTACAACTATTCTAATTCGATTTCTTATGATAACCGTAAGGTCGGACTTGAATTTGATATGAAGTTTGACAGTTGGGGTTTTGAAACCATGACCTCCAACTTCTTTGGTGCAGAATTGTTTGGTGGTCGTTTTTATTACCTTCCATTGAGCGAATCCGGCATTCCGTTAATTCGCAGTCTGGAATTTGGGTCATCATTCGTTACTGATTTGAGTGAAGACGGACGGAAGCTCCAGAATGGAAGCCAGCCCCTTACTTTAAAAAATTATGATAAGTCAAACCCGGTAACTGCGGCCGGTGTTGATGTCGGATTGCCCATTCTTGATAATGCCTTTCTAGACCTGGGTATTTATTCTGAGTTCGGAAAGATTCTTGGCTATGGGCAGGGTGCCAGTTTTGGCGTTGAAACGAATCTGAAGGGTTTAGGTTCACTTTTTTCGGTTTCCGGAAAGTTTGAGCACCGGATCAACGGCGATCAGTTTCTGCCAAATTATTTCGGACCCTTTTATGAGATTGAACGTTTTTCGAGAGTAAAAGACTCTGTTTATACATCAAAACTGCAGCAACTTGAAGGCATTAAATCTCCCGGAAACGGACTTTATGGCAGCCTTCAGGCTACCATACTTGGTACAGTAAAAATTTTAGGAAGTTATGAAGAGCTTTACCGGCTTAAAAACAGTGGAATGCTTCATCTGGGAACTGATATGGGTGACATTATTCCGTTTGCAATTGCAAAAGCTGACTATTACCGCCGTGGAATCAAGGCAGGTGAACTATTCAAACTTGATGAAAAAAGCATACTGACCGCAGAAGCCGGTTACAGGCCCTATCAGTATCTCATCATTTCTATGTTTTATCAGTGGACTTTTGTGCCGGTAAAAAGTGGTGGTGATATTGTGAGATATGAAACCGTTTATAAAGTTGAGCCTAAAGTTTCATTTGTCTTTCGGTTCTGATTTTCACATTTGGAATTCATTGCAGCAGAATCAAACCCGGGTAATGCCGGGTTTTTTATTTTCTGTAAATTTAGATTGAGAGTGTTTCTCTAATAAAAAGGTAGCACGATACAGTGGTTTTAATGAAAAACTAATGATTTATTTGAATACCCCGACTAAAACCCGTTTACAATTTGTTTGATCAGATTTTATTTGAAAATCAGCGTTTCGATCTGTTTTGTGTCGTTGTCCTTTCAAATTGAACTTAAAACTGGTTTGGGTACAAAGCAGTTTCGACATAATTTTCTGATTTAAAAAAGCGCTTTCAATCCTGAATAATTTTGATTAGGGAGCAAAAAAACCTTATTTTTGAAAGTTAAATCCGGTATCTCGAACCGGAAATTCTAACTGTAATAATAACAACAACTTACAGGTTTGTCATGAAATTTGAACGTGCAGCAGGCATTCTGCTTCATCCTACTTCACTTCCCGGACGTTATGGAATAGGTGATCTTGGAGATCACGCCTATCGGTTCGTCGACTTTTTAAAGTCCGCTCAAATAAATCTCTGGCAGGTGTTACCTCTTGGTCCGACCGGCTATGGTGATTCTCCTTATCAATGTTTTTCTGCTTTTGCCGGCAATCCGCTGGTAATCAGCCCGGATAAACTACTTGAAGACGGCCTGTTGTCTCCTTCCGACCTTAAAGATGTGCCTGCTTTTAATCCGATTGAAATTGATTTTGGATGGGTAATCGGTTACAAAACCGAGCTGCTCAAAAAAGCTTTTGGCAATTTTCAGAAAAATGAAGAGAAATTATCAAAAGACTACCTCAAAGCCTGGAAAAAATTCTGCAAAGATAATTCAGAATGGCTTGATGATTATGCTCTTTTTATGTCAGTTAAGAGTCATCATGGTGGTGTAACCTGGACCCAATGGTCAAAGGATATTGCTCACCGCACTCCCAAAGCAATTAAAGAGTGGACTAAAAAACTTGCTGATGACATTGAATATCAAAAATTTATTCAGTTCAACTTCTTTCATCAGTGGATGAAGGTAAAGGCGTATGCAAATGAAAATGGCGTTAAAATTGTTGGCGATCTGCCCATTTTTATTGCCTATGACAGTGCAGATACCTGGTCGAACCGTGAACTCTTCAGCGTTGATGAAGATGGTAAACTGCTAACTTGTGCCGGCGTTCCGCCTGATTATTTTTCACCAACCGGTCAGTTGTGGGGAAATCCGCTTTATAACTGGGACAAAATGGAAGAAGATGATTTCAAGTGGTGGAGAAGCCGTTTCTCCAGTTTGTTTGAAATTATGGATATAGTCAGAATTGATCACTTCAGAGGTTTTGAAGCCTTTTGGGAGATCAAAGGCGATGCAAAAACTGCTGAAAAAGGTAAATGGGTAAAAGCACCTGGTAAAAAACTTTTTTCAAGTATTGAAAAGCATTTGGGTCAGCTCCCAATTATTGCAGAAGATCTTGGTGTGATTACTGATGGTGTTGTTGCTCTCAGAGATAAATTTGATTTCCCTGGGATGAAAATTATGCAGTTCGCTTTTGGAACTGATATGGAAACCAAATTCCTGCCGCATCATTATGTTCAGAATTGCTGTGTTTATACAGGTTCTCATGATAATGATACAACAAAATCCTATTTTGATGCTGCCCGTGCTTCAAAGGATAAAAACGACATTTACGAGTTCACCCAAAAATATCTGAACTATTATGGTGACGATCTTGTGAATGAATTGATTCGGGTTGCTTATGCATCAGTTGCCAATACCGTTGTTTTCCCGATGCAGGATTTGTTGAATCTTGGCGGTGAAGCCCGGATGAACTTTCCTGGCAGACTGGGCGGTAACTGGTTCTGGCGTTTTAGCTGGGAACAAGTACCTTTCGGAATCGCCGACCGCTATAAATATCTTGGCGATTTGTACGACCGTCCGGCGAAAAAGCCAAAGGTTTAATTTAAAGAAAAATTCGATCTATTTGAATTAAACATAAAAGATAGGTTGACTGAAATGAAAAAGTTACTTATCTTTGTCGCTCTCAAAAAAACAAAATGAAGATTTTGTTTTGCTGGTTCTGTAGCTCAGGTGGTAGAGCAACTGCCTTTTAAGCAGTGGGTCGATGGTTCGAGTCCATCCAGAGCCACAACGTTTTCTGGTGTCTTTAACAGAAAAAGTTGATTTGCCCAGGTGGTGAAATTGGTAGACACGCCATCTTGAGGGGGTGGTGCACTACGTGCGTGCTGGTTCGAGTCCAGTCCTGGGCACAAAAGAAAAGGCCGGTTCTGTAGCTCAGGTGGTAGAGCAACTGCCTTTTAAGCAGTGGGTCGATGGTTCGAGTCCATCCAGAGCCACAAAGAAGGCTGCTCAGATAAAAAGGGTTTTTTGACCCTCTTTGTTTGAGCAGCCTTTTTTTATTTGTTTGATTGAGTTCCCGGGGTAATTATTTTTTTCGAGATGACGATGGCAACAAGTGTAGTTGCAACAGCAAATAATCCGACAATCCAGTAGTTGGTTAATGCTCCTGTTGCGGTTGTACCGATGATCATGCCTGCAATCAATGATGCAACACCACTTGAAAGCTGCTGAACTGAAGAGTTTATAGCCATGAAGCTTCCACGGAAACGAGGTTCTGAAGCACCGGTGATCATGGCCATTGCCGGAACAATCCTGCCGTTTACCGTTATAAAAAATAGCACGACAATGACAAGAATAACCGGTAATGGTATTGGGGGAAGTACTGTAATCGCCATTACCGGGATTAAAGAGGCGACCGCAGCAATTAAAAAGATTCTCTGCTTACCAAACTTATCAGACAACCGACCAACCCAGGGTGAAGAGAAAAAAGTAAAAGTTCCGCCTGCCAGATAAATCAACGGAAGCTGGGATTCCGTCATGCCTGCATTAAACACCATATATGGACTTATAAACGGAATCACAGAAAATCCAGCAAACATCATTGCACTCATCAGAGCAAATGCTTTAACATGGTTGGGGTTGGTTAAAACCGGGATGAGGGCTTTAAACATGTTTTTGTGGACCGGCACCTGACCCATGTGGTTTTTCATCGCCGGAAGATAAAAGATACCCACTATCAGAACCAATGCACTTGTTAATGCAAGAAGAAAGAAGGTTGAATGCCATCCGAAGTGACTTGCCATAAAAAGACCAGTTGGGACACCAATTACTGATGCAACTGAAAAGGCTGACATGATCATGCCTGTGGCCGTTCCTCTTCTTTCATAGGGAATTACATCACCTATAATTGAAAAAACGGTAGCACCAAGAACGCCTCCAAAGGCACCGGTAAGAATCCGGGCTGTGAGAAGAAAGCCAAATGTGGGGGCTATGGCACAAAGCAGAGTTCCGATTGTAAAACCTGAATAAAGCCACAAAAGGGCAGATTTTCTGTCAAGTTTATCAAGATAGAAAGCACCCATGAAACCAAATAACCCGGCACTGAAAGTGTAACTGCTTACCAGCAATCCAAATTGCTGTGTATCAATAGAAAAAACCCGCATGAGTTGCGGACCCAAAGGCATAATAATGACAAAATCCATGATATGAGTAAACTGAACTGCGGCAAGAATGAGAATGAGTAGTTTCTCGTTTATAGGTGGTACAGGTTTGTTAGCGGAATTAACTGACATCATGAAAATGTTTCCATATTTAGGTTTTAAAACATATTAGCCGAAGGAATCATTCCGAAGGATTGAAAAACGCTTCCACTTTTAAGAAAATTTGTCTCTATATCATAAAAATTAAAGGATTTATGAGCGATTAAATTAATATGACTATCATTTTATCCGTTAATATTTATCCTTATATTTACCAAAGAGCGAAATAAATTAAGACTGCAGTCGAGGAAAATATGTCTGTGCCCTTATCCTTCAAACCAGATTCTCCGGAAATTATTGCCTTCCTGAAAACCGTACCCCACTTTGCAAGCCTCGATGACACAGACATCAGGGTTCTTGCTGGCATCCTGAAAAAGATCAAATTCAAGGCTGGTGATTATGTTTTTCATGAAGGAAATTCTGGAAGTGAAGCCTACGTGGTTGAAACTGGTGAGCTCGCACTGGAAAAATTTGACAGAACGATTAAAATATTTCAGTCAGGATCAGTTTTTGGTGAAATAGCCTTGATGGATGAACAGCCCCGAACAGGTTCAGTGAGAGCTTTAAGTGATACTGTACTCTTTTTCTTCACCAGAAAGGACCTAGAAAACACAGAAGTTGTGAATGCCACAACCTACGGACACTTTTACAGGGAACTTGCACGATTATCAACCTCTTACATCCGGGAGGAAGAAGATTTTTATCATGAAATGGATGTGCTGATCATTCAGGATGGTGGGTGTGCTCCCGGTTATAACACTGTTACCGCCTTTATTACCCAATTTCTTGAAGCAATGGGGCGTAAAATATTTATTGCGGCAGAGGGTTTCAGATCAGTTGTAAACGGAAACACTGAAGATTTCAGAGCATTGGTAAACAGTCCGAGACTTTATCGTCAGATTCAACGAATTCCCGGTGTTGTTTTTGCTCCTCCGCTTCGTGAAGCCCGTGGTGCTGATTTTCGTTCTGAAAGATATCCTGATTTCAGAAAACCAGAAGTTCAGGAACAGGCTGCAAAAAATGTTATCAAAAGAAAAGTTAAAATTATCATCGGTATTGGCGGTGATGGCACTTTAAAAGGTATGAAGGCACTTTCAAAATTGCTTCCGGATTCTGTTCAGCTTTTTTTCATTCCGGTTACCATAGACAGTGATGTTTTTGGCACAGAATGTATTGGTCAGCATACCGGCGTTGAAGTGGGTGCTGAAAAAATCAGATGTTATATGGCGGATGCAAGAACTCACCACAGATGTTATATTATTGAAATGATGGGTGCTCAGGGTGGATATCACGCCTTGCACTCCTGTTTGGGTGCTGGTGCACATCTTGCTGTTCTTCCTTCATCCAGATTCGACCCGAAAGAAGTTGGCGACTCAATGAAAAACCGGGACAATACTGTGATTGTTGTTGCTGAAGGATATAAGGCCAATGAAAGAAAGCAGAAGGGATTTGAAGGCAACGCCGCTGAATATTTCAAGGAAGAACTTGTTCTTGCCGGACTTGATGTAAAAACCAGGGTGATTTGTGAAGGTTTTTCACGGGATATAAGGGGTGCACAGCCAAATAATATGGATATTACCCTTGCACAAAGAATGGCCAGAAAATTGATGCAAATGGTCATTCAGGGTGAAAATCGCCGGATGCCGGCCGTACTATCGGGTCAGGAATACTCTATTGGGTTTGAAGAAATCAGAACAGATAACAGTGTAACTGCTGAACTTGCCAATCTTGCAAATCGGCTCGGTGTAAAAAACCTGCTTGATTATTTGCCTTACTAGTCGAGAGAATTTAATTCAACAGTGAAGAAGGTTTTCTCAGAAGCGGAGGATACAAGAACCTGCTGGTTTTCCAGGGTTTTTATATTTTTTTTATTCTTGATTGTATTTCCTAAACCAGGATTCACGGTCTTTCAATCTGGGTTTTCCTTCAAATCAGGTTCTGACCTTGCGTGGAAAATTATTAAAGACCAGGAATTCAAGAACCCGGTGCTTCGGTCAATTACTGCCTATTCTGATTTTCAGGTAAGCCAATCAGAAAAATTCAGTGAAGTCGATTACCTGTTTTCATGCGACCCCGAGTTGTTTATAATTGTAACTGTTTCAGATTCTGGAGCTGTATTTACTGCCCATGAACACTTAAATGCAGATACAACTTTTTCTCTAACCGACGATTATATTGATTCTGATGTTATCCTCAAAGAAATATCTGATTCTGGTTACTTTAATTTACTTTTTCCTCCTGAAATCATTCAGTCTTATGAAATTAAACTCTCTGGTTATTCTCCATTTTTCCTGCCGTCAAATTCTCCCATAAATAAACCGGTTTATCAAGTAAAAGCTAAAACAGGATTGGATAAGTCTGATCCAACTGGCGAAATTATACTTCTTCTTGATCCTGCAAATCGAAACCTGATTTCAAATGTTAAAACCGATTATTCACTTTTCAGTTTGAAAAGTCGATTGCAGGAAGTATTTGATTACGCCTGGGGGTTATATCCTGAATGTAAACTTATTTCAATGAGTACAATTGATTTTTTTAATTCGGCATCAGACAGTCTTACAATGGGACGATTTGTTGATGGATATTATTCCTTTTTGAGTAAAGATCGCAATCCTTTTTCAATCTATTTGTTCAGAGATAATAAACCAATGCTTTGTGGGTGTGAATTTTTTACTGAATCAACGATCCCTGAAAAAAATTATTTGGATTCTGATGAAATTGCCATTATTGCCAACAGAAACGGTGGAGTCAGTTTTCTTAATGAAAATGATGGTGCTTCAGTAAACTACTTATTTGGGAACATGAGAGTGCCGGGATTGCAGGGGGAAAGAACTTGCTGGAGGGTTAAATACCAAAGTCCTGTATTAAACCGGAATTTTGTTATTTGGATCGAAGCAACTACCGGGAAAGTGCTTTACCAGGGAATCAATGTTGCCGTTGAAAAAACACCACCACCACCTGGCGATTTTCATGTTGGTGATAATTATCCAAATCCATTTAATGGGGAAACAAACTTCACCGTTACTGCACCTCTGCCCACCCATCTAATCGTTTCTGTTTTTGATATTTCAGGCAGGGAAGTTTCGATTCCAAAAAATTATTATATTCAAACCAGGCAAACCCAAATCAATATTGATTTGGGTTTACTTTCAAGCGGTGTTTATTTTTGCAGATTTGAAGGGGCCGAAAAGAGCATGTCGGGAATACCCATTCAGTTTCGTAAAATTATAATACAGAAATAAATATTTTCTGGATATTTAAATGTGACTGACAGGGAATTGTAAAAGTTAAAACGAAGATTTAGTGGAAAGTTTTGAAAACCCTTTAAAATGATAATCGCAAAATAATTGGCTTATTGAGTGATTTCCTTTGGTATTGAAAAGAAGAACGTGGTTCCTTCACCTAAAACTGATTCAACCCACACTTTTCCGCTGTGAGCTTCTACAGCATATTTCACAAACGTCAGACCAATCCCGGTTGATTTTATACCCTGAACGTCATCTGATGTACTAAGTTGACTGAATCTTTTGAATAACTGATCCAGTTTATCTTCAGGAATTCCTGAACCTTCATCTCTTACAGAAAAAATAAATTGGTTAGCTTCCTCTTTAATTCCGATCCAGAATCTTTTTTCCTTTGTGGTGAATTTAAGCGAGTTGGTGAGCAGGTTTACCATAACCCGGCTGACAAGTTCCTTATCAAGATTTACTTTTGTTTCAGAATCATATTCCCTGACAATAGTGACAATTTTTTTCTCAAGGCCAAATGAAACTCTTTCCAGGCTGGTTTCTACAAGTTCTGATAACGGAACAAGTCCAAGCCTCAGACTTGGTTTACCATTTTCAAAACGATAAACATCAAGAATGTTCAGAACAAGGGTAAGCATGTTATTGCCAGCTTGTTGAATGGATTTTACAAACTGAACCAGACTTTTTTGATCAATTTCTGGCTTCAAAAGTTGTTCTTCGGCCATTTTAGCATAACCAATAACCAAACCAAGTGGATTTTTCAGATCATGAACAATCATATTTGAAAGTTCTTCACGGATAGTTTGAATTTCTTTCAATTTTTCAGATTCAGCTTCAAGAATTTTCTTTTCAGCTTCCTGTTTGAATTTTTCTTCCTGTAATTTTATCTGTTCAGCCGTAAGTTCTTCAATTGTATTTAATTTTAACTGAAGCTCAATGGTGAGATCCCTGTTGGCGCGGTCGGTCTTGTATGCATTTAAGGCATTTTGAATGGTAATTTTAAGATCGTTAACATCCCACGGTTTTGTGATGTACCGGTAAATATTTCCTTTGTTAATAGCCCGGATGATGGCTTCAATATCAGAAAAGCCTGTAATGATAATCCGGCGGACAAACATATAATCTTCTGCAACAGATTCAAGAAACTCAACACCCGTCATATCAGGCATTCTCTGATCCGTAATGATCAGATGAATTTCATTTTGTTTCAGGATTTCAAGCCCGAGCTTCCCGGATGTTGCAGTAAAGACATTATAATCTCTCCTGAAAATTGCTTTAAAGGAAGTCAGATTAAACTCTTCGTCATCAACATAAAGAATGTTGAACTTATTATCCGTCATTGAAAAACTCCGTTAAAGGCTGTGTTTGGGTAAGGTAATCACAAATCCGGTTCCATCATGGTCATCAGAAATAACCTGAATCGTACCTTTATGTTTTTGGATGATACTATAAGAAATTGAAAGTCCCATCCCTGTGCCTTTTCCAACATCTTTGGTCGTGAAAAAAGGATCAAAGATACGATTTTGGATGTCTTTATCAATTCCTGGGCCGTTATCCTGAATGGTAATCAGAATTAAATCGTCTGCTTCGGCAGTGGTAATCTCGATTTTTCCGTTACTCTTACCTTCAAGAGCCTGGACTGCATTCATGAGCAGATTCATAAAAACCTGACTGAGTTGACCCGGATAGCAGTCCATCAAACCGATTTTATTATAATTACGCACTATTTCAATGCGGTTTTTTTCGAATTCTACAGAGAGAATCCGAATTGTAGATTCAAGTCCTTCGTGAATATCGAACAATTTTTTGTCTTTATCATCCATTCTTGAAAAATTCCGGAGGCTTTTTACAATTTCGGCGGTTCTGTGGGTACCATTTTCAATTCCCTTCAACAGAATTTCGATTTCACTGTAAAGTTCAGGCAGGTTCATGCTTTCTTTGAGAGCTTTAAGTTTTGACGATAATTCTTTCGTCTTTTCAGGATCATGATCACCTGAAAGTTCACCTTCCAAAGATTCTGCAAGGCTGGTATATTTGATCAGAAGTGTTTGAATATCGGTTACATCATGTCTGAGTGGTTCAATTGAAGAGGTGATAAAATTTACAGGGTTATTAATTTCATGTGCAACACCAGCCACGAGGGTACCAAGAGAGGCCATTTTTTCTGATTGAACCAAATAAGATTGCGAAAGTCGCAACTGTTCATAACTGTTTTCAAGTTCATGGGTTCTGTTTGTCAGTTCGGCGGTTTTTTCTCTTATTTTTTCTTCAAGTATTTTATTTTCCCTGGCGAGTTGTTTCTCTCTGGCCAGAATAAAAATATAAACAACCAGTGCAATCAGAAGAAAATAAGTGGTAAGCGCATACCAGGTTCGCCACAAAGGTGTTGATACCTGAACGGGAACAATAAAAAGCGAATCCTGAATATAACCGGCATAGTTGGTTGCCCTTATCCTGAAATTATAGTCACCTGGTGGTAAGTTCGTATAATTTGCAAACCGTCTTCCTCCGGCCTGAATCCAATTCTTGTCATAACCATCGAGCATATAAGAAAACTGATGCCGGGCTGGGTTGATAAATTCCAGGACTGAAAATTCAACATTGAAATCATTGTTTCCATTTGGAAGACTGAGTGACTGAAGGCCGTTTCTGTCTAAGGTTGACCTTTTGTTGCCAATTGAAAGTGACGTAATCGCAAGTGGTGAATAAGTTTGTTTTTGTATAACCTGCGATGGTTTAAAGCGGGTAATGCCGTTGATGCCACCAAAATAAAAATAACCGGTTTTAACTTTAAAAACTGCCCCGGTATTAAATTCGTTGCTTTGAAGTCCGTCAGACTGGTCGAAACCGTTTAAAACAAATGTTGCTGAATCTTTGGGGGTTATAACCGTTATTCCATTATTGGTACTTACCCAAACCCGGTTTGAACTATCTTGCAGGATACTGTAAACAATATTATTTGATAAACCGTCAATTTCATGAAAATGTCTGAATTTACCTGATTTTAAGTTGAAAATATTCAATCCATCTCTTGATCCGATCCAGACATTACCTTTTTTATCTTTTTCCATGCCCAGAACGAAATTACTGCTGATACTTGCTGAGTCAGAAACTGATGAAAGATACTGTGTTGTTTGTCCGGATATCGTGTTTAGCCTGATTAATCCTGAACCATAAGTTCCGATAAGCAATTCATTATTTTCAAGAAGAAGAAGGGATACCAGTTCATCGTCAGGTAGGTGAAAAGGAGGTTTGTTTGTTAGAGTCCAGGAAGTCACCTCTTTGGTTCCGGGCTTGAATCTGTAAAGACCGTCGCCAAAGGCGGCGATCCAGTATGATCCATCAGGCGAAGCAGTTATTGCCCTTATTTTTTTTCCCTTAAAAGACATCGAAAGAGGAAAAATCTTTTCAAGCGGTTCTGCCTTTCCTGATAGTATATCCATTACATACATACCATTGTAAGTGCCTGCAAGTATTTTATTTCCAACAAAAGAAAGCATTGACATGACTTCCCGATGCCCGGTTGATGCGGGTTCACCCGAGAGGTAAATTCGATCTGCCAGATTTTTCTTTGTGTCAAATCTGATGATTCCATCCCCAAAAGTTCCACCCAAAATGAATGATCCATCATTTGATTCAAAAATGGAAACAACAGAATTGTTAAGACCTTTATTGTCTTTAAAATGATCAAAAATGTGAATAGTTTCGTTGATTTTGTTTAATCCGCCAGAGTAAGTACCAATCCAGAGATTATGATTTCGATCCTCATAAATTGATCTGATATTATTGTCGGTCAATCCGGAAGGATTGTTGATAGAGCTGGTGAAATTTTTGATTGAAAAATCAGACGGATTTATTCTGAAAAGTCCGGCACCATTTGTTCCAACCCACATTGTGCCGCCAGAATCTTTGAAAATCTGAGAAATACGGGCAGTTTTAAGAGGGGATTGGGCAATTGCATCAGCAAGGTTTCCCTGAACAAGGTCAAATTGTGGAAGTGATCTGAGAATAAGCCCGCTTTCTGTGCCGATCCACAGAAGTGAGTCAGTACCAGAGAAAACGGTTGAAACTGAATTGGATTGAAGCGGGTTTCTTTTTGATTGGGAATTAAGTTGAGTGCTTTTACCGGATTTCCAGTTATAAATCACCAGTCCTGAGTTTTCTGTTGAAATGATCAGACGGTCATTGGAAAGTGAAGAAAGGTCATTAATTTGAAATCCGGAAGCCGGAGAAGAAATGGTCTGATCAGGAAAAAACCTCCGGAAGGAACGTGTTTCTGGTTTCCAGAGATTAAGGCCACCATTTCGGGTTCCAACCCAGAGCCTGCCGGCGTGATCGGAATGAAATTTTGATATAAAATTGTCACTCAGACCTGAATCACTAAGATCTGTAGCTGTTATTCTGATGAAATTTTTTCCAATGGCCGGGAAAATTGAAATACCGCCACCGTAAGTACCCATCCATAGATTGTTTTCAGCATCCAGATAAAATGTTCTGATGTGATTACCCGACAGGGAATTTTCATTTTTTAAATCACCCCGGTAAATCTGAAATCTGAAACCGTCAAACCTGTTTAATCCATCCTGAGTTGCAATCCAGAGAAATCCGGTCTGATCCTGTACCAGATCAAGAATTGAATTTTGAGAAAGTCCGGTTTCGACAGAATAATGGGTGAACCTGATATCCTGTTGCTGACTGAGAGCTGGATCTGGAATCAGCCCTATAAATGAGGCAAGACAACAAAGAAAGAGCCCATTGAAACCTGAAAAACGTTTTTGAGTGCCCATAATTTAACTTTTCAGTCAATATTCAGTGGTAGCAGTGCCTGAATTTCTGAAACAAGTTGTGAAATAGTAAATGGTTTTGTTATAACTTTATTGACAGTTAAATCTTTTATCTGAGAGGCTGTAATTTCATTTCCCCAGCCCGTAATGACCATAATCGGAATGTCTTTATTTGTTTTCCGGACTTCCCTTATAAAATCCCAGCCGCTGATTCCTGGAAGACCAATATCTGAGATAATCAGATTGATTTTATCCTTTTCGGCAAACCAGTATTCTAGTCCGTCTTCACCCGTTGCCGCGTATAATCCGGGAATACCAAGATCATCAAGTATCTGCTGATAAATTGATCTGATTTCTTCTTCATCTTCCAGGACAAGTATGATGTTCCCGGTTGGTAATTGGTGTGCACGTGTGTCAAAATTGGTTTGTTCTTTTTCAATTATTTCGGTTTCACTGATTGTGGGCAGTGTGGTTACAAATGTAGTTCCTTTGCCTGGTTGTGATGAAACTTCGATTGTGCCATCGTGTCGTGATATTGTGCCAAAAACCTGACTGAGTCCGAGTCCTGATCCTTTTATTCCCTTTGTTGTGAAAAAGGGTTCAAAGATTCTGTTTGTTGTTTCTTTATCCATACCTGAACCGGTATCAGAAATAATAACCTGAATTTTGGAGGGTTCTTTTTCAAATGTTTCAAGTGTGATAGTACCATGATCATGAAAGGCGTCAATCGCATTCAGAACGAGATTGGTAAAACTGGATCTGAGTTCGGACGGATTTCCCAGTATTGGAGGAATTGGTTTGCGACGATCAATAAACTGGATGGTAATATTTTCACGCTTCTGCCGTTCATTAATACGGTATGAAGTCATTTCAATAACATCCTGTAAAATTGCATTGACATCAGTTTTTACCAGATGATTTTCAGGACTCTGTTTACTGAATTCCTGTAACCGGCTGATGATATATGCACCATCAAGAGCTGCCTTTTCAATAATTGCGGCTCTGTGCTTTTCTGTGGCTTCAGTCAGTTTTCTTGAAAGAAGGGTGGCAGACCCCAAAATGATAGAAAGAATATTGTTTAAATCATGGGCTATACCACTTGAAAGCTGACCTACAACCCTCATTTTTTCTGTCTGGATGAGTTTTTCCTGACTGATTCTGAGTTGCTCGTAACTGGTTTTAAGTTCAGATGTTTTTTGCTGAACTATGGTTTCAAGCTCACGGTTTCTCATCTGGAGATGAACTGCCCGATATCTGATGTATCCTGCAACACATCCGATAATGATAATCAAGATGGAAATAATAAATGTTTTGGTTCGCCAGAAGGGGGGGATGATATCAATATTGATTTTAATACCAGCTTCATTCATAACACCGTCATTATTGGTTGCTCTGACCATTAAGGTATAGGTGCCCGGATCCAGATTGGTAAAAGTTATAAACCTGCGGTTCCCTGTTGAAACCCATTCTTTATCAAATCCTTCAAGTTTATACTGATATTGATTTTTTTCAGGATTTGTGTAATCGAGGGCAGCGAATTCAAATGAAAAGAAATAATCCCGGTAATCGAGTTCAACAATTTTTTCGGTATTGATAAAAGGCAATAAGTTTACCGTTGTATTGAGTTTTCTGAAATTGGTAATAACAATTGGAGGAAGATGTGGGTTATCCTTGATTTCTGATGGTTTAAAGTAGTTGATACCGTTAATTCCACCAAAGAACATGGTTTTCGAATTGGGATTAAAATGGAAGGCACCCTGATTAAATTCGTTGCTCTGAAGGCCGTCAGATTCATCATAATTCCGAAGCTGAATTTTTTCAGGCAGGTCGGGTGAGAAGCGGGAAAGTCCTCCATTGGTGCTGATCCAGAGATTTCCCTGATCATCCGGTACGACACAATAAATAAATGAATTAGTAAGCCCGGTTTTTTCAAAAAAACGTTGGAACAATCCTGATTCCTGATTAAACAGATTAAGTCCGCGAACCGTTGATACCCAAATCCTTCCTTTCATATCTATGGCAACATTGTTTACGGTATTATGGCTAAGACTTTGTTGAGAGGTTTCACTGAAAGTATAAGTAGTTGTTTTATTGGTCTTCAGGTCAAAGACAATCAAGCCTTCATCGGTTCCAAAATATAAAGAATTTTCAGATTCGGTCATTGAATTTGTCGGGTAGGGTGGAATAATGCCCGGCTTGAATGGTTTAAAATCGCCTGTATCACGGTTTAATTGAAAAACGCCCTGACTTGTTCCAACGAGTAGTGTGCCATTTTTTAACTCAATGATTGAAACAACCATTTGAATTTCAGCTGACGGGTTCAGAAACGAATTAATTTTAAACAGTTTAACCGATTTTGTCGTCGGGTTATAGCTTGAAAGCCCACCATTTTGGGTACCAATCCAAATAAGTCCTGAGCTGTCCTTAAAGAGTACCATAATGCGGTCACTCTTAGAAAGTCCACCGTTCGGATCACTGGCCCTTAATACTTTGACCTGACGGGTTTGACGGTCAATAATATTTATTCCGCCACCAAAGGTCCCCACCCACACCAAGCCATCTGTGTCTTCAAAAATAGACATGGTAACCGGATCGGAGATGGCATAGTTGAAGTTTGAAATTGTTGAAAATTTCGGTTTTCTCGGATCAATTTTATTCAGACCGGCGCCATCAGTACCAACCCAGATGATTCCAGATTTATCACGGTAAATAGAATTCAGAAAATCAGAAGACAACTTGCTCATTCCATCAGCAGTATTTAAAACAGCAACTAATTTTTTGGCCTTCGGGTTGTAAATTTTCAAGCCATTACCGTAGGTCAATAACCATAAATTGCCGTTGTCATCCTCAGTAATTCCAGAAACAGGATGTTCAGAATTAAGTATTGAAGAATTTAAACTGGAAGTGATTTGTGAATACCGGGAAGTCATTCTGTCAAACTGTTGAAGACCTGAGGTGCCGCCAAGCCACATCTGGTTTTTCTTGTCGATGAAGATGACGTTAATATTACCTTCTTTAAATTTGTCTTTTGCTTCAATTGCATGAGAAAAATAATTAAAATCCTGAGTGCCGGGATTGAACTGACATAAACCTTTCCGGGTTCCCACCCAGATAATTCCATCATTATCTTCAAGGACATAAGAAACTGAATTGGAAATAAGTGACCGGGGGTTATCTGGTTGATTTTGGAACCGTTTGGCAGTCCTTTTTACAGGATCCAAAACAATCAGCCCATTCTGGCCTGAAAAAAAGACAAGATTATTAAGTGGGGCAGTAAACAGGTTGATTACATCAAGGGGTGACCAATTGGGAAGCTGGCGAAGAATCTGAGAGTAATGGGTGGCTTTTTCAGTTACCGGATCAAAACAATCTACAATTTGGTTTGAAAACATCCACAGTTTTCCCTGACCATCTGTCTTCAAATCAGTGAGGTAATTGTCAGCGATAGATGTTGTGTCTTCAGGATCGTGGCGGAATACACGAAAAGAATAACCGTCAAAGCGATTTAATCCGTCCTGGGTTGCAACCCAGATAAAACCAAGACTATCCTGGGCAACTCTGTTTATTGTACTTTGCGATAATCCGTTTTTTATCGTATAGAGTTCAATATTGGCGTGGAATTCCTGAGCTTTCGCGGTTTGAACCTGAAGCAGAAAGACTGCAAAAAAAATAAAAAGAAACCTCAGGTAAATCGCCATTGAAAAAATTTTCCACAAGAATTTCTCTAATATAACGCCCTGTTCTGAAATAAAAAAGAAGATTCAGCAATGAGAAGTTTGTTTCTGAAAAGAAAGCAGAATAATGGATATCAATATCCCAGAACCTGCCCTAACCACTTTTCAATCTCGCTAACTGAAATCCCTTTTCTACTGGCATAATCTGCAACCTGATCCTTCGTAATTTTCCCCAAACCAAAGTAGTCTGCTTCCGGATGGGCAAAATACCAGCCACAAACGGCTGCTGCCGGATACATGGCCATTGACTCAGTCAATTTGATGCCGGTATATCTTTCAACCTGAAGCCAATTCCAGATTTCCGGCTTTTCAGTGTGATCAGGGCAGGCCGGGTAACCCGGTGCAGGCCGGATGCCTTTGTATTTTTCCTTGATAAGATCATCAGTTGACAAGGTTTCATCAGGTGAATAACCCCAGAATTCAGTTCTGACTTTTTTGTGCAGCAACTCAGCAAATGCTTCTGCAAGCCGGTCAGCAAGAGATTTGGCTAAAATCGCCCGGTAATCATCATGGTCAGCTTCATATTTTGCGACGATTTTTTCCAGACCAATCCCGGTAGTAACAGCAAATCCGCCCAGATAATCCATTTTTCCTGATTCAACAGGTGCAATAAAATCAGATAGAGCTTTATTTGTATTTCCTGTGCTTTTTTCAGCCTGCTGACGAAGTGTATGAAATTTGACGAAAGGTTCTTTTGAACTGTCATCCTTATAAACCTGAATATCATCACCAATTGAATTTGCCGGGTAAATGCCAAGAACGCCATCCGCTTTTAATTGTTTCCGGCTGATAATTTCATCCAGCATCTTGTTTGCATCTGCCAGCAGGCGGGTTGCTTCCTCACCCACAACCGGATCTTTAAGAATTTCTGGATACTTTCCGTGGAGCTGCCAGGTAATGAAAAATGGTGTCCAGTCAATAAAAGTCCTGATTTCTTCAAGCGGATAATTTTTCAAAACGGTTATACCGGGTTTTGCCGGGATTTTTATTTCCGCCTTTGACCAATCCGTTTTAAACTTATTGGCTCTGGCTTCAGAAAGTGAAAGCAGATTTTTTTCAGCTTGCCGTTTTGCGTGTTTTTGCCGGATTTGCTCATACTCTGAGGCAATTTCTTCGGTGAATTTTACTTTCAGATCAGCTGTTGTTAGGGAGTTTACCACCGGAACCGAACGGGATGCATCCAGAACGTGAATCACTGGCTGACTGTATTGCGGTGCAATTTTTACAGCTGTGTGAATTCTGGATGTGGTAGCTCCGCCAATCAGAAGCGGAATCTTAAATCCCTGACGTTCCATTTCTTTGGCCACATGAACCATTTCATCAAGTGAAGGGGTGATAAGTCCGCTTAACCCGATTGCATCAACATGGTGATCTTTTGCTGCCTGAAGAATTTTGTCAGCAGGAACCATGACTCCCATGTCAATGACTTCGAAGTTGTTGCAACCAAGTACAACGCCTACAATGTTTTTTCCGATATCATGAACGTCACCTTTTACAGTTGCCATGAGAATTTTTGCTCTGGCACTGGTATCCGCTTTCTGTCGTTTTTGCTCTTCTATATAAGGAATAAGCCAGGCCACCGATTTTTTCATAACCCGGGCACTTTTCACAACCTGCGGAAGAAACATTTTTCCTTCGCCGAACAGATCGCCAACCACATTCATCCCGGCCATTAACGGTCCTTCAATGACCAGAATTGGATCCCCATATTTTAGTCTGGCTTCTTCGGTGTCTTCATCAATAAATTCAACAATTCCTTTTACAAGTGCATGTTTAAGCCTGTCTTCTACCGGATGGGTTCGCCATTCTTCTGCAACTTTTTCAACAGTATCTTTTTGCTTCAATGTTTCAGCAAATTCAACAAGCCGTTCAGTTGAATCAGGCCGGCGGTTCAGCAGAACATCTTCAATTAGTTCAAGAAAATCTTTGGGGATTTCTTCGTAAACTTCAAGCTGCCCTGCATTGACGATGCCCATATCCAAACCAGCTTTAATGGCGTGATAAAGAAAAGCTGAATGCATGGCTTCACGAACACGGTCATTTCCGCGGAAGGAAAACGATATGTTGCTCACCCCACCACTGACTTTGGCCAGAGGCAGATTTTCCTTGATCCATTTGGTTGCTCTGATGAAGTCAATTGCATAATTGTTATGTTCTTCAATTCCGGTTGCAACGGTAAGAATGTTCGGGTCAAAAATGATGTCCTGAGGTGGGAAACCAATGTCATTAACCAGAATATCGTAAGCTCTTTTGCAGATTTGTATCCGGCGTTCGTAAGAATCCGCTTGTCCCTGTTCATCAAAAGCCATCACAATGACAGCTGCACCATATTGCCTGACTTTTTTGGCATAGTTGCGGAAGGCTGCTTCACCTTCCTTCAGACTGATCGAATTGACAATTGATTTTCCCTGGAGACATTTAAGTCCGGCTTCGATGACCGACCATTTTGAAGAGTCAATCATGACGGGGACTTTTGCAATATCAGGCTCTGCCATCAGAAGATTCAGAAATTTCACCATGGCTGCTTCTGAATCCAGCATGCCTTCATCGAGATTGATGTCAATAACCTGTGCACCATTTTCCACCTGCTGACGGGCAATGGCAAGTGCCTCGTCAAAGTTACCGTTCAGAATCAGGCGGGCAAATTTCTTTGATCCGGTAACGTTGGTACGTTCACCCACATTTACAAAATTGGTTTCCGGTCTGATGGTCAGCAGTTCCATTCCGGATAGACGGAGATAGTGGGGGAGTTCCGGAATTTGTCTTGGTTTGTGATTTTTTACATGTTCTGCCATGTGGCTGATGTGATCGGGTGTGGTTCCGCAGCAGCCGCCAATAATATTTGCCAAACCTGAAACCGCAAAATCTTCAACATCGCAGGCCATTGAATGCGGAGTTTCATCATATCCGCCAAAAGCATTCGGGAGTCCGGCATTCGGGTAAACACTTACGAAAACTGGGGCATTATTGGCAATTTCTTCCAGAAAGGGCCTCATTTGCCGGGCACCCAGTGCACAGTTAATCCCAACTGAAAGCAGATTTTTTGTGTGTAAAACTGAAGTAAGAAATGCTTCGGGAGTTTGACCTGAAAGAGTCCGGCCGGATGCATCCACAATCGTTCCTGAAATCATGACGGGAAGATTAATACCCGTTGAATCAGAAAATTCTTCAATTGCAAAAAGTGCAGCTTTTGAGTTCAGAGTATCAAAAATGGTTTCAACCAGAAATAGGTCAACACCACCATCCGCAAGTCCTCTGATCTGCTCCAGATAGGATTGAACCATCTGATCAAAGGTTGCAGCACGGAATCCCGGATCATTCACATCAGGTGATAAAGACAATGTCTTGTTCATCGGACCGATGGCCCCGGCAACAAATCTTGGCTTTTCAGGAGTTAACTTCGTAAATTCGCCACTTGCCTGTTTAGCCAGCTTTGCTGCTGCAAGGTTCAGATTGTAAACCTCTGATTCAAGATGATAATCGGCTTGTGAAAACGAATTTGAGTTGAATGTATTGGTTTCTATGATATCTGAACCGGCTTCCAAATAAGCACGGTGAATATTCAGAATGATTTCAGGTTGGGTTAAAACCAAAAGATCGTTATTTCCCTTTAAGGTGAAAGCATGATCTTTGAATCGTTCACCACGAAAATCTTCTTCTTCAAGTTTGTGGCGTTGGATCATTGTTCCCATTGCACCATCAAGCAGAAGGATGCGTGAAGTAAGTAAGTTTTGGAGCTTGGTCATTAATGAGTTTGGCATTTAAAAATAGTATTTAAGGAAACAAGTTTGTTGAACTTAAAATTACTCAAATTCAAATTTCAATTCAATTTTTGGGTCATTTTTGTAAAAGTCACCAAAGGTTACTCTATTAGAACTTATTTCATTTTATTTCTCACAACACATTTTTTTGTTCCAGTTGATTTCGTTTATTCCCAAAACCACAGAGATGGGATTACGGTTCAAAATAATAATGATGAAATTTCGAAACCAACAGTAATTGTTGTTTTAGGTAGTTCTACTGCTGCCTGGGAGAGCCCTGATTCCTGGGTAAATCAACTCAAAAATCAAATGGTGATTCAAAATAAAGATTATCAAATTATAAATCTAGCTGTTTCAGGAATCACGTCTTATCATATTCTGGACAGTAATACCAAAGCCAAAGAAGGTCGGCCGTCTGTACTTGTAAACAATAATATTACTAAGGCTATTTCTTTAAATCCTGATGCAGTAATTGTAAATCTGCCAACGAATGACATTGCATCAGGTTATTCGTTAAAAGAAATTCTGAATAATTTCAGAACTGTTGATTCAGTTGCATCCGCCAGTCAAATTTCTGTCTGGTTTACAAGCTCCCAACCCAGAAATCTTTCCCTCGAAAAAAGACTTCTGCTAACTGAAATGAAGGATTCTGTTCTTTTAGAATATGCTTCAACTTCTTTTGATTTTTATACAGGCCTTGCAACTGATAATGGGGAAATCAAGCCTGAATTTAGTTTTGGAGATGGTATTCACTTAAATGCGGCAGGTCACTATGAATTATTTAAACGGGTTTGGACCAGTAAACTGATTTTAGGTGGACCCCTTGAAACTGAGAAACAAAGTGTTGAAAATATTCAGGTTAGCTTTTTCCCAAATCCGATTGAAAAAAATGGTAATCTATCAATTTACTCAAAAGGGAATTTATCGGTTTCAATAAATTTGTTTGACATTACGGGTAGAACATTGGGCACTGTCTATTCTGGAAACTTAATTAATGGTCAAAACCAGATTAAACTTAATACTGGTTCATTGGCTTCGGGAACATATTTTCTCCGCATTAACTCAGAAGGAAAATTTAAGAGTTTGAAAATTGGCATTTTACACTAGAAAAATTGGTTCGGAGGTGAATGTAAATATCAAGGACACTTCTGAAAACCATCGATTACTGATTTCCTGAAATAAATTGAAGTACAGAAAATGAATTTAAAAGAACTGCTTACATACGAGCATAAAAAACTAAATCCAAAGGAATTTATTTGGATAAATTTTTTAAGGTATATCGCAATAGTTTACCTTTTCCTTTATCATTATGCTGAATATTATTACCACGAAATGAATCAGTATTTAATCGATTTCTGTGAAGCTGGTTTTTTTGGGACTAGTTTATTTTTCATTTTATCTGGCTTTATTCTCACCTATGTGTATGACAAGTCAAAAACCGGACAAATTGAAGTTCGGAAATTTTGGATTGCCAGATTATCACGTCTTTATCCCTTGCACATTTTAACGATTTTATTCTTTATTCCGTTTTCCTATTTTGGTTCTGTAACTTATAGCGGGCACCAGCAAGTCGTATTTCCACTTACGAACATGTTACTGGTTCATGCATGGATTCCAGATAAAGAATATCTGTATTCATTTAATGAACAATCCTGGTCGCTTTCAGCTCTTTTGTTTTTTTATATTTTCTTTCCATATATTTTAAAATTGACCCGGAATATCAAAAGAACGGTTCTGACCTTAGGTATCCTGTGCTTACTTTATCTGATTCCTTCAGCAATTTTTATGTTTTCTGGAGAGCCAGATTATGGTTGGCTGTATTATTTTGTAAGAAATAATCCACTTATCCGGTTTCCGGAATTTATTGCAGGTGTTTTAATTGCAAGACTGTTGGTTTCTGACAATCCGGGTTATTTAAAAATAATTGAGAAATTAAATCAGTATAGGTGGCTGATTATTCTGTTTACACTATTCTTGCTTTTCAATAGTAGTATTTTTAATAGTACTCTGATTCATAACGGACTATTCCTTCCTTTGCAAATAATACTTGTACTGTCTCTGACTCGAAATCCTGATTTTTCAAAAATCTCGCAATTGAAAAAAAGAGTTTATGAACTGTTTAATTTACTCGGAGCCTCAAGTTTGTCATTTTACATGATAAACGGTATTATGATGACATTACTATTTAGATTTGTTTTAGTATTCAATTTAGCTGAATATCCAACTGCTAAATGGTCATTCCCGTTATCTCTGCATGAGTATAAAGTAATTGCCTCAACGTTTGGAAAATACAAACAAAATTTTCAACCTGATCTTTTTGTATTTTTTCTGTTCCTGGTTTTGATAACAATTATTTCTGTTTACACACAAAAATTGCTTACTGAGCCAATCAGTTTTTACATAAGAAAGTATTATAAGGTAATTTAATAAAGCTGGATGTTTTGTTGTTCCTAAATTCATGCCGGCGATTAGTGCATATTGAATAACCTTTCTGCACACAAAGAAAATCGGCTTAAATAGGTTTTTCTCGTGTTTTTGAAGTGACATGAAATCTGGGTGGAAGTATTCGATTTTTGAGTTAACTCTATAAAAAAACAGGATATAGCCTTTGGAGTTGGGTTATTGTGATGTCTTTACTGATAAAAACTGCTTAATCTTGAAATCTTTGGAAATTGCTTTTAAGAGGACGAAAACCTACAAAACAGGGTGGTTTCGTCAAAAATGACTTTGTTCCTGACTTGGCTTTTAGTGCAGAAAAACTGTAAATTATTGTGGCTAGCCATGTTGTGATAATTATGCAAAGTGGATCACTAAACTGTTTTGGTTTCGTTGCCAAATGACATGGTTTTTATTTCTTTGTACATAGAACATGAAACGTCATGTCTTGTATTAGGATAAAATAATAGGTATTGTTTTTTGAAACTGCTCATTGAAAGGGAGAAATTTTGGGCTCTGCCGATGATATTATAAAAATAGATCTTAAAGATATTTTAAGAACACTTTTTGAGAAAAAGATTAAAATAGTCGCTATCTCCTTCGGAATCGCTGTTATTTTTGCACTTCTTTCCCTGCTCATAACCAATAAATATTCAGCAACAGTTACAATTTTGCCTAATCAGTCTGAGGGTGGGCTTTCTCAGTTTTCCTCAGTAGCCTCTTTGGTGGGTATCAATCTTTCTGGGTCAACGAATAGTGATCAGCTTTATCCAGATATCGTTTTTTCAGAACGTCTTCTCGATAAACTGATTAACGAAAAATGGAAATTCTATAAAATAGATACATTGACAACACTCTATGAAATCTATGAAATTGAATATGACAGTACTGATCAATTTCCGGCAGCACATCAAAGGAATAAACTTTTAAAAACCTTACGTGAAGATGTCTTTGAGGTTGAGATTTCAAAAAACAACGGTGTTATCAGAATTTCAGCTGTTGTTAAGGGGGATCCTGAATTTGGTAGGGAATTGGTAAACAGAGCCGTTTTCTTCCTGGACCAGTTTAACAGAGAAACCCGGAAAACAAAATCGACTGAAGAAATGATTTTTCTGGAGTCAAGAGTCGAAGAAGTTTATGATAGTTTGCTTACCCTTGAAAATGAGTTGAAATATTTCGATAAAAATAACAGAAACTGGACGGCTTCTCCTGATTTGCGAATAGAGAGGCAGCAATTAATCAGGCAAATTGAAGTTACATCTACCATTTGGATTGAATTAAAAAAACAATATGAATTGGTTAAGCTAAACACAATCAGAGAGAAAATAACATTTGATGTGCTTGATTATTCAGGTGTTCCTACTCTGAAGACATCGCCGAAGAGGGGCTTGTTAACTATTTTTATTTTTATTTTTTCTATGTTAATTACGTCTGCATATTTCTTATATGGAAATAAAATTAAATATTTTATTGTGGAATTGAAAAATGATTCAAAATAAATTGTTTGTTTACCTGCTAATTTTGGTAATGGTTAGCTTTTCATGCAAGAGCACCATTACGAGCAATGAAGAAGAAGTATTGAAAAATGAGAAACTGGTCAACGTTGATATCAGATCAAAACTGATAATAGCACATAGAGGGTTTTCTGAGCTTTATCCTGAAAATTCATTTGTAGCATTTGATTCAGCGATTGTACATGAGGCTGATTTTGTAGAATTTGACATTATTTTCTCAAAGGACATGGTGCCGGTTATCATGCACGATGAATTTTTAGGGAGAACAACAAATGTTGAAGAAGTTTACGGGAAAAATTTAAAAGTTTCTGAGCTGAATAGCTGTCAACTTAAAAACCTGAAGATTGATTATAATATCAGAGGTAATTCTTTTAAAAACAGTGATTTGAAAATTCCGTTTTTTGAGGAAATGTTAGAGCGGTACGGAAACAAAATTGGATTATTTATAAATGTAAAAGACTGGAATTCTGCTGGTCTGAATAAAATGAATTTATTGCTCAAACAATATGAGATCAGACCGGAAATGGTGTTTTTTGAAAACAATCGTTCTTACAACCCACCATCTTCTTTTCCGAGTTGGGTCTTGATTTTTAAATCACAGATTCCCGCAATTACCACACCCAAAGAAATAGGTTGCCTTACCAATGCCGTTGGTCTTGAAATGAATCCAAATATTTTATCAGATGCTGAATATTTTTCTGCAATGAATCGTTTGGTCATTATTTGGACTGTCCACTCTGTTGATGACATGCAGAAAACCTTAAGTTCGAATTATGTAACAGGTATTATGACTGATAAGGTTGATCAGGCTGTGAAAATCAGAAAAACAATAAATATGGGGGGGCAATGAAAACCGTTTTAACTTATGGAACCTATGACCTCCTCCATTACGGACATATTAATTTATTGAAACGTGCCAAAGAATTAGGCGATTTTCTTATTGTTGCATTATCAACTGATGAATTTAATTTGCTAAAACACAAAGAAGCCTATCACAAATATGACGAACGTAAGCTTATTCTGGAATCAATCAAATATGTTGATTTGGTTATTCCGGAAGAAAACTGGGACCAAAAAATAGAGGATGTCAAAAAATACAAGGTTGATATTTTTGTAATGGGTGATGATTGGCGGGATAAGTTTGATTTCCTTAGCGATTATTGTCAGGTTATTTACCTATCCCGTACACCTGATATTTCAACTTCCAAAATAAAAACTGATCTGAAAAAGTAATCCATAATGTTTTTTATTTACAAAATATTTATTGGACTTTTTCTTAAAATGGTTTCTCCTTTTATTGAAAAAGAACCAAAATTATGGGTTTTTGGAGCTTTCTATGGCACAAGATTTATTGAAAACTCTAAATATTTTTATTATTATGTCTCCAAACAAAATCAGGAAAAGTGTATTTGGGTCGCCAAGAATAAAAAGCTTGTTCATGAATTAAATTCAAAAGGTTTTCCCTGCGTTTACAATTATTCGATAGAGGGGATGCTGACAATACTGAAGGCCAAATATTATGTTTTTTCAACATCCAGAAATGATATTGATTTTTATTTTCATGGGAAAAAGACCGTAATTATCAATTTATTTCATGGGATGCCAATAAAAAAAATTGTCAAAGATTTTCCCCATAAAAATACCTTTACTGAACAAATTATAAATTATTTAAATGACAGGTTCATTGTTGGATTTGATTGGGAACATATTGATTATTCTATTTCAACTTCTCCTTTTTTTACTCCGTTTTTGACGACAGCATTTGGTTCAAAAAAAATTCTGGAAACCGGTTTACCAAGAAATGACTTGTTTTTTTCGCTTAACCTTTCTGAAAAAATACATAGTATACTAAAGGGCAAGACTGTTATAACCTATATGCCAACTCATAGAAAATATGGGTTAGGTCTGCAAAATCCGGCACTTTTTTCCAATAACCCTGAAATCCTGGACTATTTTAGAAAAAATAACATAGTAATTGTATATAAATTACATGTTAATATGCTTAAACCCGGTTATCAAAGTGAAATACAGTCTGATGTCATAATTGATTTGTCAGCTGCAATTATAGACCCACAAGAACTATTGGCTGATACTGACTTGCTGATCACTGATTATTCAAGTTGCTTTATTGACTTTATGCTTTTAAAAAGACCATTTCTATTTTATCATTATGATAACTATGAAGTAACTGATAATCCTGTTTATTTCCGGATAGGTACTTATTTTCAAAACCTGATTTGTAAAAATGAAAATGAATTAGTCTATAAAATAAAGGAATCTTTGCGGGAATTTACGCCAAATACCAATGCCAATTCCCTTGACCTTTTCCATACAAATCAATCAGGCGGATATTCTAAAGCAATTTACACAATTGTCACTGAGCAAAGGCCTCATGAACTTTGATGTAAAGAACCTATTCAAGGATGGAATAGTTTATGGAATAGGTGAAATTCTTACCCGATTAACTCAATTTCTGATTCTTCCCCTGATTCTTGCCTACCTTAGTCCTGAGCAATTCGGAACGGCTGACTATTTTTTGTCCTTTAAAAATTTTCTTACAATCATTCTTAATGTTGGAATGATGACAGCTATTCTTAGAGTTGCGGCTGCGGATAAAGGCTACAATCAATCTGAAGTGGTTTTTTCCTCCTTTTTAATAACCTTTATTTTCGGGTTAGTTGGAATCATTTTACTTGCCTTTTTCTCTGGTGGGTTATCGAATTTACTTTTAGATACTGATCTGGGGACTGATTTTATTATTTCTTTTGCTACCGCCTGGGCCTATTCAATGAGGCTTGTCATTCTTGGCGTCAATAGATTAAATAGAACCCCGGGACGGTTTATTATTTTAAACCTGATTGATGTAACACTCTATATCTCTTTGGCCTATTATCTTGTCAGTTCGCCAGATGGAAATTACCGGTCTTTACTAATTGCAAACTTAATATCAGTTTTGGCTTCATTGGTAATTGGATTTGTTCTGATTTCAAAAAACATTACTATAAAATACAATGAAACCGTTATCAAAGAACTTATTTCTTTTGGTTTGGCATTTCTTTTAATAAATATTGTTTTTTCCTTTCTGCAAATCTCAAACCGGATATTTTTAAAGTTTGATTCTTCATTTTCTGATTTAGGTATCTTAGGTTTAACGACCCGGTTGTCACTTCTTGTCGGGAGTTTTATTATTACGCCGTTCAGTCTTGCCTGGCTTCCTTTTTTAAATCAATCACATTCAAAACCTGAGTTCAATGAAAGTGTTAATAAAATATATGTCCTCTTTATTGGGTTTGTTCTTTTGATTTGCATTTTAATTCAATTTACGGTTGTTGACATTCTTATGTTATTTAACCTGAATGAATATCGTGGAATTGATTCTTACATTTCTTATTACACTTTTGGGTATTTATTTTTTGGTTTATACTATTTCTTTTCAGGTGGAATATACATTAAAAATGAGAAATCAAAATATACCATAATTGGAATTGCAGTCCTTTTGTTTAATTTAGTTGCAAGTTTTACCATGAAAGGAGATAACACACTTCATTCTGTTGGGATCATCTCCTTAGTATCATATTCGCTGCTTGCCGTGCTGTCATGGTATTTTTCAAAGGATATCATTTCTGTAAAACTGTTTTCCCGGGATATTTTATGGTTTCTAGCCGTTGCAATAGGTTTTACAATTGTTTTGATAGTAACTCAACTGATGGTTTCAATTGAGGATACTTTCAAATTCTATGCAGTTAAATATGGAATACTTATGGTATTTTCATTGTTGGTCCTGTTTAAAACATTTAAAATATGGCGGAGGGTTTAAATGTTCAGCTTCAACCTTCGCCGCCTATTGGTTTGGTTCCCCTATATTTTATTTCTTGTCATTCCATTTCACGTTTTCATTTCTCTGTACATGTCTTTTAAGATGGGTTGGGGAATGAATGACATCAAACTTATTCTTTTCAAAATGTGGAAAGAAATATTTTTAATTTTAGGTTTTTTACTGTTTTTTATTTTAAAAATTATAAAGTTAAAAAAAGAACCCTTTTTACAACTTCATAAAGTTGACTTGCTTGTACTTTCATTTTCAATAATCGGATTGTTCTATACCTTAGGTGGAACTGATTTTGGAATTGCAATGTGGAGTTATAGATCTATTACCTATATGTTTCTCTTTTATTTCCTTGGCCGAATTGTGGATTTTGAAGAAAAGGATTGGTTAAGATTTGGGTTTACTATACTTGGCCTTGGTGTCATCACATCCATCATTGGTGTCATTCAGGTGGAATATTTTGGTCCTGAATTTCATGCAATCTTTTATGGTGAGGACAAATTACACTATGTTTTTACCAGTGCTGATTATGATAAACTCAGAGCAAGTTCAACGTTTGTTTCAGTTCATGAGTTTGGCTTGTTTATGATCCTGGGTTTGTTTTCAAGCCTATATATATTCGTTATCTGGAAAGCAAAATCAGTCACAAAATACGTTACACTTGGGCTAATTAATCTGGTTTTACTTGTTGGACTTATTTATTCACTTTCCAGAAGTTCATTTTTAATCTTAATTATTGGGTTTTTATTCCTGTCAATCAGAAAACTGCAGTATTTGATTTTCGGTTTGGTCGTTGCCCTTGTGTTTTATTATGCCCTTGATTTTATTGGGGCCTTCGATAGTTTTAGAACAGTTGCCTCGGGAAAGGACCCCTCAACCCAAGGGCACTCTTCAATTATTTTAACTGCAATTACCGATTTTCTAAGCAACCCTATTGGGATTGGACTTGGAGAAGTCGGTGTAGTCGTAAGAAGATTCAAACCAGAAGCCATTCAATATGAGGGTGAGTTTTTTAACATCCTCGTTCAAATGGGGGTTTTGGGCGTTACATTTATCATTTTGATGTCTTATAAAGTATTTAATATTGCAAACAAAGAGTTTAAAACAGCGGAAAATGAAATTGGTTTCAGAATGATTTCGATTTATATTGCTTTAATCGTGATATGTTTGTTTTTCAGAGACCTGATTTTGCCTCGTGACCAAATGAATTTTAGTTTAGGATGGTTTTATATAGGAGCCTATCTGACGCTTCTAACAAACCGATCAAATGGTTTGAAAGAATACAATTTCGAAAAATGAAAATTTCAATCATTACCCCAGCATTCAATTCAGTTTCATACCTTAAAAAATGTGTCAAATCCATTGGTGATCAGACGTACAATATTGATTATGAGCATATCATTATTGACGGAGGAAGTTCTGATGGTACAAAAGAATATTTGAACACTATTCAATCACCACACATTAAATTTATTTCTGAAAAAGATAATGGGATGTATCATGCCTTGAATAAGGGATTGAACATGACTTCCGGCGAAATTATAGGTCATTTAAATTCGGATGAACAATATCTTCCCGGAACATTTGAAAAGGTTGTTTCAATTTTTGAAGAAAACCCTCAGATTGATATCATTTTTGGTCATTGTGTCTTTATTAACCCTGATGGTACACCGGTTTGCTTCCGTAAGAGTTACACACCTAAATGGTATTTGATCAGAGCATCCTATTTATATTTAATGACTTGTACGATTTTCTTCAGGCGGAGCATTATTGACTCAGGATTGAGATTTGATGAAACTTTGAAAAGTATTGCTGATGAGGAATTTGTTTGTTCGATTCTCATGCAAAATTTCAGAGGAAAGGTGGTGAATCATTACTTTTCTGCCTTTACAATGACAGGTTCAAATTTGATGTTAAAACCAATTTCATTTGCTGAAGTCAATGCAAGACAATTACCAATTTGGGTCAAATTACTAAAACCATTTTTGAATCTTACCCGCATTTTAATAAAATTTGTTTCTGGGGGGTTCTTTGAAAAGTTACCACTAAAATATAAAGTGTATGTTAGTGATATCAATGAAAGACAGGAATTTGAAATTAAAAAGCAAAGGTCTTCTTACAGATGACCAGACTTAAAATTGGAATAGATGCTAAATGGTTTTTTGAAGGTCCTCCAAGTGGAAAATTGGTTATTAATGAGTGGATTAAGCAATTATCTAATTTTCCGGATTATGACTTTTATTTATTTTTAAAAAGATCGTCTAAGGAAATTGAATTGGAATTTCCAAAAAATATTCATGTTATCTATATTGATCCATTGAGTAATTTTTCAGCCAATCAATTCAGCATTCCCAGAGCTGCTGATAAACTTGGCCTTGATTGTGTTGTTTACCAAAATTTTCCTCCAGTTAAATCCAAACACAAACGAATTGCATTTGTTCATGATGTAATATTCGAAACCAATCCGGAATATTATTCATGGAAAGAAAGATTATACTTTAAACCCTTGCGTTTTTTGTCAAACAGAGCTGATATGGTTCTTACTGTTTCGAACTCAGAAGAAAAACGCCTAAAAAAAACAGGTTACATTATTAAAGGACAACCAAGCGGTGTTATTCCAAATGGTGTAAATTCAGATTTATTTAATTTATTATCTGAGTCAAGTTCAAATAAAATCATTAATGAAAAGTTTGGTTTTACATTTCGCTACGTCTTATTTGTTGGAAGGTTAAATATAAGGAAAAATATTTCGGGTTTGATCAATTCAATACAGTTCTGGGAGAATCCTGATTTGAAACTCGTAATTGCAGGAAAACCGGATGGAATGAATGATATTAATGATTCAATGATAAAGAGAATGCAAGATTCTGGTAAGATATTTTTTACAGGTTTTGTCAGTCAGGATGAGCTCATTTCACTTTTGAGACATTCTGCTTGTTTTTGTTTCCCTTCCTTTGATGAAGGCTTTGGTCTTCCGCCTCTTGAAGCTATGGCAGCAGGGGCACCTGTGGTAGTTTCCAATTGCTCTTCAATGCCAGAAATTTGTGGGACTGATGTCATTTACATAGATCCGCACAATCCTCTTCAAATCGCCGAAGGTATTAATAAAGTTCTGAATTTTACGAATGAAGAACGTGAATCAGTAATTACCCAGGGTAAAAAATATGCTGCAGACTGGAATTGGACAAAATCAATTGAAAGGCTCATTTATCATTCAGAAAGATTAGTAAATGGCAGTCATTCAAATAATTGAAAAAGTAATAAAAATTTTAAAAAATGATCCAATGTATCATTTTGAAACTTCTTATTCCGGCAAACAATTGTTTTATATTTCCTATTTTCGGGCCAGGCAAGTTTTAAGAGGTTTATTCCTTAAAATAAAATTCAAGAAAACACATGGACTTTTATTTGTTGGAAAACGAGTTATAACTGAACATAGTTATTTAATTGAAACTGGAAAAAATACAATTATTGAAGATGGGGTTTTCATTTCTGCTCTTTCTGAAAATGGAATAGTATTGGGAAATAATGTTACTATAGCAAAGTATTCAATTTTAAATTCTACTGGTGTGATTCGAAATAAAGGTCGTGGTATTCAAATTGGCAATAATTCTGCTGTTGGTGCTCAATCCTATATTGGTGGGCAGGGTGGTGTTGAAATTGGACAGAATGTCATTATGGGTCCTGGAGTCAAAATATTTTCAGAAAATCATATTTTCACACACTCAGATAAGCCAATCCGGCTACAAGGTGAAACCCGGCTTGGAGTTAGAATTGGAGATAACTGCTGGGTTGGGGCAAACGTAACCATTGTTGACGGCACAAATTTAGGTTCCGGTTGTGTGGTTGCAGCAGGCGCTGTAGTTAATAAGTCGTTTCCAGAAAATTCTGTTATTGCAGGTGTACCTGCAAAGCTGATAAAAAACAGAATTGAGAACAGTCAAGTTGTTTAATTGAAAACCCTTTAAATAATGGAATGATTGAAAAAACCTTGATTTCTTCAAGTAATTTTTATTAGACGGAACATATTTGATTCCGGCTTCAAGAATGATGAAACGTTAAAAAGTAATGCTACTGATGACTTTATATGCAAAATATCAGCCTCCGGATTTAAATGTGTTGTTGTTAAGCACTATTTTTCTGCTTTTACAATTAATAGTAATATTCTGATGCTTAAACCAATCTTAAATATTGAAGTCAAAGCTCGACACCTACCAGAATGGATTTCTTCTATTAAACTATTAATAAATGACTTGAGAATTGGACTCAAAATTATTGAGGGCTGCTCCAGAGAAAAACTCATGCTTCCATATATGGTTTATATTGACCCAAAAGCAGCACGTCAATCTTTTGAAATTACAAAAAAATGATCAACATATAAATGAAAAAATACCGTATCGGCATAGATGCAAAATGGTATCATGACGGACACACAAGTGGTAAAGTTGTGGTCAGGAACTGGCTTGCTAATCTTGCCGCGTTTTATGAATTTGACGTTTTTCTTTTTTTGGATTCTAAATCTAAAGGTGTTCCATTTCAATTTAAATCTGAAAATGTTTTTCTTGTTTATTGTTGGGCTGGTAACAATTTAATCTCAAATCTTACGGTTGTTCCGTTTCTCTCCAAAAAACTTAAACTTGACCTGGTTATCTATCAGAATTTCCCTTCATTTTGGGGAAAACATTTAAAAATTGCATTTATTCATGATGTGATTTTTAAAAGCAATCCTGAATATTATTCCATAAGGGAGCGAATCTATTTTTCCTTCTTAAAACCTTTGTCACGTTTTTGTGATCATGTTGCAACCATTTCCCTAAATGAAATAGAGCGGATTAAAAAATATGGTTATGGTCCGCCCAGTAATGAACCACTTCTTGTTTATAATGGGTGTAACCCCACTCAGGTTCTTTCTGAAAAAAGGATTTCTTTTGCAGAAATAAAGCAAAAATATAAGTTACCAGAAACTTATATTTTATATTTGGGTCGCATTAATATCAGAAAAAATTTAGGCGTACTTCTCAAAGCTATTGAAAAAATAGATAAATCAGTCCACCTTGTAATTGCAGGTAAAAAAGATTGGAAACAATCAGAAATCAGTGAACTCCTTAATAAAAAAGAAATAAATGATAGAGTTGTTTTTACTGGTTATGTTTTAGAATCTGAAATTATGTCTATAATGGAAAATGCTAGGGTTTTTGTCTTTCCGTCAAAGGAAGAAGGTTTTGGCATTCCGCCCTTAGAAGCAATGATGGCCGGTACCCCAGTTGTTGTATCTGATATTCCAGTTCTTCGGGAAATTTGTGGTGATGCTGCGTTTTATGCAGATGCTTCACTACCTGATGAATTTGCGGAAAAAATTCAAATGATTCTAAATGATCCCTCACTTCGGGAAAATATGATTCAAACAGGTATCAGTCATGTAAATAAATTTACCTGGCAGCAAACAGCTGAGCAGCTTAAAAAGGCTGTCACCCAAACACTAAATTTAAATAAATTATGAAAATTGCAATACTTGGTTCCAGAGGGTACCCCTATGTCTATTCAGGTTATGAAACCTTTGTTTCTGAGCTGGTGCCACGGCTAACTGCAAAAGGACATGACATTACGGTTTATTGCCACTCACAACTTTTTCCTGAAAAACCAAAAGAAGTTAATGGCATCAAATTGGTTTATATCCCGGCAATTGAACATAAAATTCTTTCACAGTTCAGCCACTCTTTTCTTTCAACCCTTCATGTCATGTTTCGTCGGTTTGATGTTGTTCTTTATGTGAATTCGGCAAATGGTCCTTTTGGTTTGTTCACAATGGCTTCATTTAATAAAACGGCTATTAATGTGGATGGACTTGAATGGATGAGGCCAAAATGGAAAGGACTTGGTGCTAAATATTTTCATTTTTCCTCATGGTTATCTACCAAATTATTTACCAAAGTCATAACTGATTCTGACCGGATGCATGATATTTACAAAAAGGAATTCAATTCTGAATCAGAAGTCATTGCCTACGGCGCAACGCCAGAGTTCAGTGAAAAACCTGAATTGGTTTCCCATTTTGGTGTCAAACCGGGTGATTACTACCTGATAGTCGGTCGTCTGATCCCGGATAACAACTCAGATATCATTGTAAAAGGTTTTGAAAAAACGGCAACCACAAGAAAATTGGTTATTCTCGGAGATGTCCCTTACAAAGATGAATTTGCCGACCGCGTTAAATCGACTACTGATAGCAGAATAATTTTTCCCGGATATGTGAAAGACAAACAAATTCTAAAAGAACTCTATGCAAATTGTTATGCCTACCTGCACGGGCATGAATTTGGCGGTACAAATCCAACCTTACTGAAAGCACTTGCATACGGTAACTGCATTCTTGCACTTGATACCGTATTTAGCCGGGAAGTTCTATTGAACGACAAACACGGCTTGTATTTTTCTAAAAATCCTGAATCGGTAACTGAAGTGATTGATTTTATTGATAAGAATGAACCGGAAGCTGAAAAATTCAGAAAAATATCACGTGAACGGATCACCTCTCACTATACCTGGGAAAAAATAACCGACCAGTACGAAAAATTGTTTATTTCAATGAAATAAATAAGACAGACCATTAAGTTAATCGGTTGGATGGTTTTCTAACCGGTAACTAAGACAAGGTTTTAAAATATTATGGGGATCAGGGAAATTGTTGTTTTCACCAACGGTGATTCCCGTAAAACTGGAACCTGGTCAAATATTCCGTATTATTTTACCAAAACGCTGGAAAGCAAGGGTTTAAGAGTTTATAGGTTTAATCTTCAACCTTCCTTTGTATTTAAAGCTGCCTTTAAGTTTTTCTTTGATTTCCTTTTCAGAAGATTTTACCCAGATTCAACTTATTCAGCTATGCGTTCCGGGTTTCACCATTGGCTTGTTCGGTTGAAGGTAACCTTTGCAGCTGCAATCCATCCTAATACCCAGATTTTTTTGTTTCTGACTGCCAGCTATAACCCCAAATATCTGACAAACAAAAAAATCATCCTTTTTTGTGATTGGACCTATGAGCACGAATTGGGACATTTTAAACAAAAATTACCAAACAGGTGGGAAAAAGCACCCTTAATCAGAGAAAATGAGTCTATTGAAAAGGCTTTTGCTGTTTTTAGTTTATTTCCGGCAATTGCAAAAAAAATGGCAAAACGATACAAAAATCCTAATAAATTTTATATCGGCAATGTGATAAATTCTGAGGCTCAGGTTGACGTAAATGTTCTTTCTGAAAGAAAAGCACTTTCTTCTGATATCATTTTTATCGGCCGGAAAAATTATCTCGCAGGAGCTGAAACGTTAATCGAGGCTTTTAAAAGACTGAAAAAAAGTGAATCCAATCTTAAACTTCATATCATTGGACTCACAGAAAAACAAGTCAGTATCAGGGCCGATGACGTGTTTTATTATGGGTATCTTGATAAAGAAATTCCTGAACAAAGTACATTGTTCTATTCATTACTTTCAAACGCAGCAGTCTTTATTAATACGACTCCCAAATGGGGTTCTTTTTCTGCAATGGTTGAAGGTCTTTATTTTTGTACACCATTGATTGTTTCACCTTTTGATGAATTTGTTGAAACTTTTGGCCGTTCTCTTTCATTTGGTTTTTATTGTGAGCAAAATACACCAGAGCAAATTGAATTACTTTTGGCCGGCATTCTTCGGCATCCTGAAAGAAAAAAACTTTGTCTCAATGCCCACGGTGCAGTGAAAGATTTTACGTGGTCAAATTATGTTGATGGTTTTTTGGGGAAACTTGATGAAATTAGTTAGAAAATCTGAAAATGAACTTTAACCCGCAACGGAGTGTGAAATCTGATACTTTTCGATAACAGAAACCCTTCTTCAGTTTCAAATATTTTCAGAAAAAAACGGGTACAACTGTTACTTGATTTTATTGAAAGGAATATTCAGGGAGAAGATATTCAGGTTCTGGATTTAGGTGGTACCTCTCATTTTTGGAATATTTTTACACCGGAATTTAAAAAACTGAATAAAAATTTCAAGATAACCATTTTCAATATTCCGGGTTTTTCTGATCCGTCAATTGAACATAATATTGAAAACATGAAATTTTTCAGGTCGTATGGTGATGCCAGAAATCTGACCAATTTTTCACCAGGACAGTTTGATTTGGTTTTTTCAAACTCAGTTATTGAGCATGTTGGCAATTTTGAAGACCAGAGAAAAATGGCTGAAGAAGTAAGACGGGTTGGCAAATTCCATTTTGTGCAAACCCCTGACCGGTGGTTTCCTGTTGAGCCTCATTTTCATGTTCCATTTTGGGTTTTCCTGCCAGACCCTCTTAAAATCTGGCTTCTCACACACTTTTCGTTGGGATGGTACCAGAAATTTCAAACAAAAGCAGATGCTTTAAAAGAAATCAGGTCTGTAAATCTGATTCGTTTGAAAAATTTCAGAGAACTTTTCCCGGATTCAGAAATTAAAAGGGAAAGGGTTATCGGTTTGAGCAAATCATTTATTGCAATGGGGAGAGGGAAAAAATGAAAATACTGATTATTACTCTTTTCGTTTTCTGCGGAACTCTGAATGCTCAACCCTGGGGTTCACCCCAATGGAATTTAACTGAAAAGGATACTGCAATTGTAAAAGGAATTGACTTGTGGGTTCACGGTGAGGGTTATAAGTTCCGGTTTTTCCCGGCAGGGCAGTTTGTCTATGTTTCAACTCCAGAAAAATCGCTAACAATTAACTCCCGGGGTGCCGGTTTTTCATTTTCAGAGGGGAACCTTTCGCTATTTTCTGTTTTCTATGATACGCAGATTTCCGGGTTATCTGGTCTTACCGGTGATTCAACTTTAGCTGGCTTGAATTATGTCAGGTTTAAAGGAAAAGGGGATGATCAGTTTGCAAAAGGGTATGCTGACCAGGTTGATTTTGACGATGCAAGTGGTTTTTTAAGATATGACTTTAAATCAGGCTATGTTCTGGCAGGGAAATATCCATTTGCATCAGGTCCTTCAGTCAGAAATAATCTTATCTTTAATCACTCGACAGGTGATTTCCCCCACCTTTACTTTCAATGGAACAAATCTGTGTTCAAATATGAATTTCTTTACGGATTCATGAAGCATTTTAACGGGCGGAATTCATTATCAGACAAATCATTGGTTTGGCATCAAGCCTCAGTGAACTGGCCTGGTTGGCTCAGATTGTATCTTTTTGAAGCTGTAATGAAAAAGGGACATCAGGTTGAAGCTGAATATTTAAATCCGCTTCTGTTTCTTCGTTCTGTCGATCATTATAATTTCAGTCCGGACAATGCTTTACTGGGTGCCGGGGTTGAATTCACTTTTTCGGGGTTTCGGCTGTATCAGGAATTCATGATTGACGATCTTGAAACCGCCAAACTTGGTTCAGGGTGGTTCAGAAACAAAGTTGCCGGTCTTAGCGGAATAGAATTTAACTATGATAACGAGTGGTTTTCATCAACAACAACGGGTGAAGTGGTCTGGGTTTTACCCTTTACTTATTCTCACAGAACAGAACAAATCAATCTGACTCATTATGGTTCTCAATTGGGACCTGAATTGGGTCCGAACTCAGTAAAGTCCGGCTTGTATCAGCATTTTCATAGTAAACAGCTACCGCTTACTGCCGGGTGGGAAGTTGAATTCTGGGTTTCGGGAACAACAGAGCAGGGGAGTGTGAATGTGGGCGATGATGTTTCAGTTGGTCACCCGGAACCACCGGGAAACGTTGCTTTTGCAGATCATGTAAAATTACTCAGCGGGAAAAAAGTGTCAGCACTGCGACTTTCCGGATGGGTGGATTACAATTGGATGGGGATCAGAATTTGGGCAAGACCCGTTTGGTTTTCGTCAGATTATATCACACCATCACTGGCAATAAAAAAAGGTCTTTCACTTGAAGCTGGAATCAGGTATGAATTGCCTTATTTTGATGCTGTTCGTCCTGAACTCTGGTAAAAGGGTCTGATCAGATTGACAGTGAACCAGAATGCATCACTTACATACCTGCCGGTTAATCTGACAGGCTCGAGATAAATGCGGTGAAGCCATTCCAAATTTAACATCAACATAATCCCGGGTGCCTGAGGGTGCAAACCAGACCAATACCTGAATGCCCCGCCAATGGGGATTCTGATTGTTGACCTTAACTGTGCGTGATGTTTCTGAAGCAGGAGTTCCTGTTTCGGCATGCCCATCCCGACTATTAAAAGATCAGCTCCGAATGAGTTGATTTTATTGATAACATCAGCTTCTTCCTTTTCAGGGAAAAATCCATGGTGAAAATCAATGATATATCCCGGGAATTCCTTTAACAAATTGCGTTTACAAATCTCAAGAACTTCAGTTTCATCTCCCAAAAGGAAAATACGCAGATTTTTCTTCTCAGTTTCTCTGAAATAATCAAGAACCCAACGGCTTCCGGTAAGTTTCTCAATTTGTGATTTTTTAAAAAACCGTAAAATCAAACGAATTACATCAGAATCACAAATCACAACATCAGCGGTGTTTATTGTTGATGCAAAATCGTTGTTTCTGAAATACCAGTTGAAAGCATGAACATTAATGTTAAATATTGATAGCGGATTTGAATCACTGATGTGGGTATCTATAACCTTGAATAACTCTTTGCCGGTTATCGTATCAATCGGAATAGAATAAAGTGTAAGTTTCCGGTTCATTCAGTAATTAATGAGGTATATAAACGTTCCAGTTCATGCTTTCTGTCTTTCCAGATCAGGCTTACAGCCGGCTGAAAGTTACTTTCAGGCAGAGAAACTTTTTGTTCGTTAAGCTGAATCAGCATTTTTGCAGTCTTAGGCAAATTGTAAAAATCTTTGGCAGCGAACAGGTTAGGAAAGCCATAGCAGACAAAATTACAAAAAACCTCACCCGTTACCAAAGTCAAACAGTTTGAAATCAATGCTTCAAAAATAGAATAACCAAAACCTTCGTACAAACTTGGGTTCAGGTATAATTTTCTGGCTTTGAGCAGATCCCATTTTTCTGTTTCAGAGACATTAATTCTGACCTCAATATTCCCGGTTTTGATCTCATCTGTATGCTGTTTGACAATCGTATTTATTTCGGTTTCTGATCCGCTGAGAATCAGTGTAAGTTCATCAGAATAACCTTGATTGCGAAGTTCAGTATATAAATGGAAAACAACATCAATACGTTTGCTTTGTTGAGCCCTGCTTATAAACAGAACGCCACTAGAATTTGTTTTGTCAGGAAAAAGAACGTCCTCGCTGACGTTCAACGGATTTGGGAAAAGTGTGACGGGTAAAAAAGGGGATTGATTTTTTAACCATTCAAGGTCTTGATTGCCACTTGCGAGAACTAAGGCAATTTGGTTTTTGCGAAGTCTGTTGGCCAGTTTTAAATAGTTGGTTTTAAAAAAGATACCGTTTTCATGATGGAATATAAGCCCGTGAGTTGAAACTACAACCGGGATTTTTAGTTTGTGCTTCAGAAGAAGAAACAAAACCTGATCCAGCAGTATATCCATATTATGAACATGGATTATATCTGCCGACTGAACAGATTCAAGTGGGAAATTACCTGAATGAAGCCATCCTTTTTTCAGGCACTTAACCCGGTGAACCGGAATTCCATCGTAAAAAAATGAAGAATCAAGTTTGTTTTTATGTCCTGCCAGGTCATCATTATAACACCATATTTCATGATTGAATTTATCTGAAGTATGGGTGATGAGTCCATGAACAAATCTCTCAAGCCCGCCCCAGACCGGAAAAAAATGTTTGGTAAAATGAATGATTTTTAGTTTTTCTGAATCTGGCATTATTTATGGTTTGGTGGGTAAAGTTAAGCCTGAATAAAAGTGATAAAATTCCGCCAGGTTACGACAATAGGGCAATTGTGAAGATAACCTGAAACCAGGTGAGAATCCTAACCTGAAAAAAAGGAAATGGAATAAAAGAACACCCCGACCCAATAAAGCAGGAAGTGAAACTCTTTCAGACAGGTTTTTACTCAAAAAAAACAAATAAAGCCAGCGTGAAGAGGCAGAATCAACAGTCTTAAGTTTTCGTGAAAGATTCATTCCGGTTTGAGCCCATTCACGTGTTTCCCAGCCCCGGGCGGGATTTTGTTCAAGAAGTGAACTTATTTGTGTAAGTGTCGTCAGAGGCACTTGATATGACCCTTTACAAAAGGCTATTAACTTTGCATTTAAGTGGATTTCCCGTTAACTTGCAAGGATGAATACTTACCGGATAAGGGTTGCTATTTGCTCTTGAAGTTAGTAAAAATCTTTAGCTTAAAATAATTGACAGTAAACGATCTGGTTTTAAAATTATGGAGAATTTGACAGTTATGAATTATCGTCACCTCATTCCGTTTGGTTTGATTGTACTTTTTTCTTTTTCCGGATGCGGAACTTCGTCAACCGGCACTGATTCAAACCCTGGTTTTACAGTTGCAACTTATAGCGGCAAATCGCTGGGTTCAGTTGAACTTAAAAGGGAACTGCTGAAAAACTCACCTACCTCACTCAGCGATACTGGTTTAACAGAAAAGAATATCAAAGAATTTGCAGAAAGATTTATTGAGTATAAACTCAAAGTTGCCGATGGCAATGCTAAAGGATTTGGAAAGGACTCTGCACTCCTCGACGAGTTCAGCTCTTACAAAAGAAGCCTGGCCCAGGCCCGAATAATTGACGGGAAAATAAAGAAAAATCTCATTGAAGAACTGTTTAACCGTAAAAAGCAAATGGTTAAAGCTTCTCACATTTTGGTCATGTACAATGAAGCTAAAAATGGGCCTGATACTGTTGGTTATTATTCCCGAATCATGAATGCAAAAACCGAACTTAAGAAAGGTCTTGATTTCGCTGAAGCTGCCCGTCGTTTTTCTGACGAACCCAATGCCAAGCAAACAGGTGGTGATCTGGGTTGGTTTTCAGGCGGAGACATGGTTTATCCATTTGAAAATGCTGCCTTTACAGCTCCAATTGACTCCGTTTACGGTCCAATCAAAACACAGTTTGGCTATCACCTGATTAAAGTTGAGGCCAGAAAAACATCTTCAGATCCACGATATATTTCCCATATCATGCTTATGTTCAGTTCTGAAAAAGATACTGTTGCAATGAGAACAAGAATTGATTCGATTTCGTCTGCGATTCATGGAAATCAGTTTAAAACTGCCATTTTCAATGCAATGGTTGCCAAATACTCAGAAGATACCCAGAGCAAAATCAATGGTGGATCAATGGGAGAATGGAAGCCATCAGGCCGTGTACCTGAGTTTGATGACGTCATATTCTCAAAACTGTCTAAACCGGGTGAAATTTCAGGTGTGGTCAGAACCAAATGGGGATTTCACATCGTTCGCCTTGATTCAATAGGCAAACCCGCAACGATTGAATCACAGACAGAGGCACTCAGCCGGATTATTTCACGCCAGACTGACCGGATGGATTCACAAAAGAAGGTACTTTTTGCAGAGCTCTCTGCTAAAAATAATGTTAAAATCACACAGTCATTCGTAGATTCGCTTGTAAACAAAATTACTGCTGCCAAAGAATCTGGCTTACCCGATTCAGTAGCAGGACCGTCAACAGTGGGTGGAATTCTTAAAGATAGTGCAAACCGGGTTATCATTTCGTCAAAGGATGGAAATTTAACAGCAGGTGAGTTCATTGCCTATTCCGAACAAAAGCAAATTGATTTACGCACAGGAAAAAGTAAATCCCAAAATGAAAAAGTGATTCAACAATCATTAACAGATTTCTATATTGATAACTACATCGATAATCTTGAAAAATATGATCCTGAATTTATCGAGGTCATGACATCGTTCAAAGATGGTCTTGTTCTTTTCAAATGGATGGAATCTGAAATCTGGAAAACGACAGAGCCAACTGATGCCGATCTGATGCCGGTTTATGAAGAACAAAAAGCCAATCTGATTTGGGATGAACGTGGTGAATTTTATGTACTTACTGTTAATAATTTCAAACTGGCTGATTCCCTTGTGACCCTGAAGCCGGAAGCTGAAACTAATCAAACAGCTGATAAGAAAAAGAAAAAAGAAACTTCAAAATCAAAAAAACCAGCACCGGCGCCTTTGAAAATTCCTTCAACCTTTTCTGAACTTGTTTCGCTTATGGAAGCTAATAATCTGATCGTTTCTCTAGATACCGTTCTTGTTTCCAAAAACGACGGTGAAAGAGCTTCACGTCTCTGGGCAAAACCATTTAACTCTTTAGATCTTTCACTCACTTATCTTGACAGCAGACCTTCATTTGTTTTCTTCAATAAGAAAATTGAACCCACTCAGAAAACTCTTGATGAAGCCCGTCCTGAACTGGCACGTATTTTTAATGAAAGACTTATTGAAAAACGCCAGACAGAACTTATTTCGTCACTGAAAAAGGCCGCCAATATCAAAATTGATGAAAAGGCAATTACCAGATTTGTGCAGGAAAACAAGAAGAAATAATCAGTGAAAACAGTTCCGGCACTATTTTTTGCATTGATTGTATTATCTGCCTGCGACCCCAAAGGAGCCGTTACAGGTGATGTTGTGGCTACTGTTGGCAATTCGACCCTTACAAGGGAAGAAATTCAACAGGTTATGCCAATGGGTTTAATGGCAGATGATTCAATTGTGTGGGTTAGAACCTACCTGGAAAGCTGGATTGAACAGGAAGTTCTGTTTCAATATGCCGAAAAAAACGGGTTGGGAACAAGTGCAGAAAATGCAAGAACTTTTCAGGATATCAGGAAGAGATACGTTGTCGGGTTGTTGACTGATTCAATTGCCTTTGCCCACAATGAAAGTCCAACAGAAAGTCAATTGCTTGAATATTATAAATCAAGTCCGGATGACTGGATAGCCGGTGAACCTCTTTACCGGGTATCTTATTTCTTTGTTTCAGAGAACTATGATGCAAGAGTAGCTCAGTCAGAATTTAAATCAATGAAAGACTGGCAGACAATCAGTAAAAAATACGGTCTTTCAACAGAGACTATGACTGATAGTTTAGGCGTGATTCTTACAACTGATCAGTTGGCAATGCTCTTTAAGGGAGCATCACCTGGTTTTCTTTCACAATCAAAATGGAGCATTGTTGCAACCAGATCAAACGACGATAAACCCGTTGTTTTAATGCTTCGGGTACTTGATCTGGTGAAAAAAGGGGATAGACTTCCATTCAGGCTAGCCTATGAGGATATCAAAACCCGGCTTTCAGTAAAAAACAGGCAGGAAAAAATTCAGGAACTTACTGACAGTTTGCGCAAAAACGAAAATATACAGATTAATTTTTAATTTCACAGGAACTTCATGATCAGGATTTACGCTTCTTTAGTTTTACTGTTCTCATCTTCATTGCTTTTTGCTCAGCAGAGAGAACCCCTCGACCGTATTGCCGCTGTTATCAATGATGAGATTATTCTGAAATCAGAAATTGATATGCAGGCTCAATATTATGCCTATTCAAATAATCTTTACAGGGTTACACCCCAACTTTGGTCAGAGATTCTGCAAAATGCAGTTTCAAATAAAATCATGCTTGCAAAGGCAAAACTGGATTCGATTTCGGTTCCTTCTGCGCAGGTTGAAGCAGACCTTGATCAGCGGATAGATTATCTGACACAACGTCTCGGATCTGAAACTGCAGTTCGTGATTACTACGGAAAATCAATTCTTCAGATCAGAAACGAACTGAGGGATAATATCAGAAAAGAGAAGATGGTTGCACAGATCAAACAAAAAGAGTTTGGTTCACTTGCTGTGACAACACCTGAAGTTGCTGATTTTTACACCATGTTTCAGGATTCAATGCCTTTACTTCCTGCCTCTGCAGAATTGTACCAGATTTTCATTTATCCTGAGCAAACTGCCGAATCCCAGCAAAAATCACTGAATAAAATTAATGCGATCAAAGACAGTATCAAGGCCGGTGTAAGTTTTGAAGAAATGGCCAAACGGCATTCTGAAGACGGATCTGCTTCAAAAGGTGGTGATCTTGGCTTTTTCAAACGCGGTGAACTTGTTTCACGGTTTGAGGCTGCTGCCTATGAACTCGAACCCGGCCAAATGAGTGATGTTGTTGAAACCGAATTCGGATATCATCTTATTCAAATGATAGAACGCCGTGGTGAAAGTATCAATACACGCCATATTTTAATCAGATCTGATAAAGCTGCACTTGATCATGGTGCTGCAATCGCAAAGCTGACTACCTGGAGAGAAGAGATTCTTTCCGGAAAGGAAACCTTTCAGAATATTGCTGCCGTTTATTCAAAAGATGAGTTTGCCAGAAATAAAGGGTATATGGGTAAGGTTCCGCTAAACGAGATGCAAGACGTTATGAAAAACCTGGTTGAAACTACACCGTCAGGCGATATTTCGGTTCCTGCCCAGATCAGTTCTTCAAACGGACAAACAGGTTATCATATTATTTGGGTAAAAAAGAAACTTCCTGAGCACAAAATGAATTTAAATGATGACAAAGAAGAGTTAACCTCAATGGCTCTTGAACACAAAAGAACAACTGCCTTTACAAACTGGTTGGAAAAGGCAAAAAAAGACGTCTTTGTGGAAGTCAGAATGAGCTCACCAACGGATTAAAATGATTGAATTTGAACAATTCCGCCTTGCAAATGGCCTGAATGTTGTCGTTGCAGAAAGTAAAAAAGCCCCACTTGTTGCTTTTGATCTTTTATACCATGTTGGCAGCAAAAATGAAAAATGGGGCCGAACAGGTTTTGCCCACCTTTTCGAACATCTTATGTTTGAGGGCTCTGTTCATGCTCCCGGAAAATTATTTGATGAACTCCTCCAGAATGCCGGTGGTGAGAATAATGCCTACACTACCGAAGATCTAACCAATTATTATGAACTCATTCCCTCGCATGAAGTAGAACTTGCCTTTTGGCTTGAATCTGACCGGATGCGTTTTCTGAATATTGATCAGGACTCATTCGAGAATCAAAGGCTCGTTGTCATTGAAGAACGCCGGCAGAGAGTTGATAATCAGCCTTACGGAACGGCTATGGAAAGACTTGCTTCCATGATTTTCGACAAACATCCTTACAGATGGCCGGTTATCGGGTACGTCGATCATTTAATGGATTCAACACTTGATGATGTCTCTGTCTTCTACCAAAAGTTTTATTCACCCGATAATGCCACACTCATTCTTTCAGGTGATATTTCTCTGAACCAGGCTCAGGATTTGAGTGAAACCTATTTTGGTGAGTTTAAATCATCAGGTGGCATTGCCAGAGACTTTGAATTTGACCAGGTTCTGACATCAGAAAAACGGGAAACCGTTTATGACAGTGTACAGCTTCCGGCCTTTTTTATGGGTTTCCCAACGGTTTCAGAAACACATCCCGATTATTTTGCCCTGGATCTGATGGCTGATATTTTATCGAACGGAAAGTCGAGCAGACTTTATCAGGATTTGGTCTACAGCCGAAGAATTGCCCAGTCAGTAAGTGCTTTTCAGGAACAGAATGAGCATCCAGGTATTTTTGGGATGTATGGAATTGCAAGACCTGGAGCTGACCTTCGAACTCTCGAAGATTTTACTTTCTCTCACATCCAAAAAATTGCTGACACTGGTGTAACGGAATCTGAACTTGAAAAGGTGAAAAATCTTTCTATTTCTTCGGTTATAAACAGGATGCAGGGCGTTGCCAACATTGCTGATTTTATGTCACGGTATGCCGGACTTTACCAAAACCCCGGTTATGTAAATGAACTGATCCAAAAAGTTGATTCAGTAACCTCTGAAGATATCAAGCGGGTTGCCAATACCTGGTTTTCACAAACTAACCGTGCTGTTCTCCATTATTTACCCAAGGTCACTTCCTGACAGATAACCTATGGCACTAGACCGCACCATCATTCCGACTGGCCGTGAGCCTGACCCCTTTGTTTTTCCGCACTGGCAGGAATTTACTCTGATTAACGGTCTGACTGTTGTTATTTTACCCGATAACCGGTTTCCGCAGATCAGTTACCGGCTTATGATTCCTTCAGGTGCAACCCGTGATGGTATGCAGTCAGGACTAACCTCACTAACATCAGAACTTTTGAGCCGGGGAACAAAAACAAAAAGCAGCAGTGAAATTGCAGAGTTAACCGAAAGTATTGGTGGCCGACTTTCAACAGGAAGTCAATGGGATGCTTCTTTTGGTTTTATTTCTTCATTGAGCAAATACAAAGAAAAGTCACTTTCCCTTCTGGCTGAATCAGTTCTTCATCCGGCATTTCATGAGTCTGATGTTCAGTTTTTAATTGACCAGCGTTTGAACAATTTGCTCATGAGCCGCGACTCAACATCCTTTCTTGCCAGTTTTGCAATGGGATGTACCCTTTTTCCTGATCACCCGTTTGAGCTTCCAATAAATGGCACACCCAAAAGCCTGAAAACTTTTACCCGGTCAACAATTTTACAGCATTATAAACGGTGGATTCAGCCGTGTGCAAGCATTCTGATTGTACTTGGTGATGTTGACGCAGAACAGATCATGCCTCAGGTTGAAACCTCCTTTGCTGAGTGGAAACCCATGCCATGGGAACCCTATTCTTTGCCTGTTTTGCCCCTGATTAAGAAAAATCTGGTTGTCATTGCAGATAAGCCGGATGCCGTACAGTCTTCAATCAGAATTGCGCATCACGGCGTATCCAAAAAACATCCTGATATGCCTGCAATCATTGTGATGAATACCATTTTAGGCGGATATTTTGGCAGCCGGCTGAATCTGAATCTCAGAGAAGATAAAGGATTTACTTATGGGGTACGGTCTGTTTTCTCTGAACGGATTTTCCCGGGTTATTTTGCTGTTGCAACTGATGTCAGAAATGAAGTAACCGGTGATGCTGTTAAAGAGATTTTTCATGAAATCAGGGGCATGCAAAAGGAACTGGTTGACCAGAAAACACTTATCAATGTGAGAAATTTTTTGGTTGGGCGTTTTCCGTCAGATTTTGAAACGACTGACCAATTGTCACAGGCCCTCATGGAACTGAAGCTGTATGGCTTTGACGAAAATTATTTCAGTCGTCTCAGAAACCAGATTTCACGGGTAACGGCAGAACAGGTTCTTGATGCAGCCAGGAAATATCTTGATCCTGATCATGCTGTCATTGTTGTTGGGGGGAAGGCTTCAGAAATCGAACCCCAACTCAGACAATTTGGCGACGTCACACTTTTTGAATCAGACCAGATCTGATCGTTAAATTTAAAGTAAAAAAGCAACTTATGAATCCAGAACAATTACAGCTAATCCATTCAGACTATCAGAAAATCAGGGCAGAAATTGGGAAGGTCATTGTTGGTCAGGATGAAATTATTGACCAGTTAATTATTGCCCTTTTTGCCCGGGGTCACTGTTTGCTTGTCGGTGTTCCGGGTCTGGCAAAAACGCTTCTGATTCAAACCCTTGGGAAAGTGCTTGAACTTGATTTTAACCGGGTTCAATTTACGCCTGATCTCATGCCGGGCGATATCACCGGCACTGAAATTCTGGATATTGATCCAGAAACATCCTCAAGAAGGTTCAAGTTTATCAAAGGTCCTTTATTCGCCAATCTCATCCTGGCAGATGAAATCAACCGGACGCCACCCAAAACCCAGTCGGCTTTACTGGAGGCCATGCAGGAAAAACAAATTACCGTATCGGGACAAAGGTACATTTTACCCGATCCGTTTTTCGTAATGGCGACTCAAAACCCAATTGAGCAGGAAGGCACCTATCCGTTGCCAGAAGCTCAGCTTGACCGGTTTATGTTTTCTCTGCACCTGAATTATCCAACCGAAGAGCAGGAACGTGAAGTCATCAGAAGAACTACTTCAGGCAGAACTGAAACGTTGTCTGGTATTCTCAGCCGTGAAAAAATTCTGGCTTACCAGAAACAAATTCCTGAAACTCCGGTTTCAGACTGGTTGATTGACCGGGTTGTAAGGTTAGTGAATATGACCAGAACCGAATCACCCTTTTTCCCGGATTCGGTAAAAACCTATATCAGATGGGGAGCCGGACCCCGTGCTTCTCAGGCCTTGATACTTGCCGCCAAAGTCAGAGCTGCACTTTCGGGAAAACTGGTTCCAGACTGGGATGATATTGAATATGTTTACAAACCGATTCTTAGGCACCGTATTATTTTAACTTTTTCTGCAGAAGCTGAAGGAATTTCACCTGATGATCTTCTTGAAACAATTCTAAAAGAACTTAACTCAAAGTAATATGAAAATTTTCGTTTTTTTCTTTTCCTTTTTCCTTGCCACTTCGCTTCTGGCCAGTGAAAAATATTGGATTCAATTCAAAGATAAAAATCATACTGTTTCTCCCGAGCAGCTTACAAAGCTTTTTTCTGAACGGGCAATCGAAAAACGGGTCAATTCAGGCAAACCTTTTGACTGGTACGACAAACCTGTAAACGAAAACTATGTGAAGGCTCTCGAGAATCTGGGTTTGAAAATCGAAAACACATCACGGTGGTTAAATGCCGTTACTGTAAGGGCAAGTGAAGTTCAACTTTCTTCTGTCAGATCTCTTTCTTTCGTTGAAAAAATAGAATCTGTAAACAAGTTCACTCTGCGCAGGGAAAGTTCTGAACCTGTTCCGGCACAAGATTTCCTGATTGAAAAAAGTTCTGATGCTGATTACGGAACAAGTCTCTCTCAAAATGCACAAACCAAATTGGTTGATCTGCACAATTTAGGAATAACCGGAAAAGGACTTTATGTAGGGTTGCTTGATGCCGGGACAAGATGGCGTAACAATATCGCTTTTCCAGGACTGAAAGTAATTGCAGAATATGATTTCGTTGAAAAGGATACTGACGCATCAGGTGATGATTCTCACGGAACTGCAGTTTTATCGCTTATGGCGGCCAACTTGCCTGGTACCGGAATCGGGGGGACTTTTGGCTCTTCATTTTTAATCGGGAAAACCGAATATTCACCAACAGAAACACAAATTGAAGAAGATAACTGGGTTGCGGGTATTGAATGGATGGATGCACAAGGTGCTGATGTTGTTAATTCATCTCTGGGATATACAACTTTTGATAACGGTGCAGGTTACTTCTATTCAAATGGTGATTTTGACGGAAAAACAGCCAAGGTCACAATTGCAGCTGATATTGCTGCAATTGAAAAGGGGATTGCCGTTTTTATTTCAGCGGGAAATGAGGGCAGCAACAAATTTGGTACTTTATGTGCACCATCAGATGGCTTTTATGTTTTTTCATCAGGTGCGGTTGACGGGGACGGCCTTTTGGCCAGTTTTTCTTCAACAGGCCCAACAAATGATGGCAGAATCAAACCTGATGGTCTTAGCCGTGGCGTGTACAATTGGGTAGCAAAACCGGGGGATAAAATCAATCCGAACGGATATTTTGCCTACGGAAACGGAACCAGTTATGCAACACCGTTATCTGCAAGTGCGGGTGCCCTGATTTTAAGCGTATATCCGGAATTATCACCAATCGACTTGAATGATGCCTTGAGAAATACTGCATCGAAATCTGCAAACCCGGACAACAAATATGGGTATGGAGTTTTAAATGCAGTTCAGGCACTTTATTCATTTGGTCCTGCAGTAAGTAATACATTTACAATATCTTATGATGGATCAGGATTTGATTTATCAGGCCACTTGAGCTGGAATGAACCGATAGATCAGACACAAACAACCATCCAGCTTTTTGATAAAAATACAGCTTTAACAGTTCCCGTTACCACTTTGATCAACGGAACCGAAGTCAATTTCAGTTTTGAAACCAATCAGGCACTTACCGATACGGTATGGTTTGAAATTACAGGAAAAACAACCGGTGGTAAGTCCTTTACTTGGCCAAAAAAATCAGAATTCCGCAGATATTTTGTTCCGGGAAAAACAGAAACTGAAACCGGAAATTTGAGAAGGTCTTCCGGTCGTTTTACAGATTCAACTTTCAATACGGCTAAACCAACTTCTTTCGTTGTTGGAGATCCTTATCCAAATCCGTTCAATCCAACAACACGATTTAAAGTTTTATCCCCGGTTTCCGCACCCTATACAGTCAGGGTATTTAACTCAATTGGTCAGCAGGTTGATGTCTGGTCAGGAAATCTGGTTCCGGGGACCAATTATCTCGATTGGAATCCGTCAGCTCTATCCGTTATGCCATCTTCTGGTGTGTACTTTCTTTCGGTCTCCTCTGGCTCTGCCCTGCAACTCAAATCGGTCGTTTATCTGAGGTAAATTTTGGATTTCCGTGAAGTTCTTTCGATGTCATTCGACTCGATCAGAACAAATAAACTTCGTGCTTCTTTAACCATCCTGGGTATAGTCATTGGTGTTTTTTCTGTAATTTCGGTTATGACTGCTGTTCAAACTCTTGAAAACTCTATCAATTCGGGTTTGAATGTGATGGGAACCAACTCGTTTATAATCCAGAAATATCCGGCAATTCAAATGGGGATGGGAAATCGCTGGAAGTTTAGAAACAGGCAGGATATTACCTGGGAACAATGCAAGTTTGTAAAGGAAAAAAACGAAAAGGCTTTATACGTTTCAATAACTGAGAATCAGGGCGGGGGTTTGGTTTCATCTGATTATGAAACGTCAAGGCCAAATGTAGACGTTGCCGGTTCTGATGAGGCAACTCTTGCCACACTGGGCAAAAATCTAGGCACAGGAAGAAATTTTACCGAGGGTGAAATTGAATCAAGCCGGAATATTGCAATTCTCGGGGTTGAACTCGCCACCAAATTATTTCCAAATATGAATCCGATTGGTCAGACAGTAAAAATGAAAGGATCACGGTTCGAAATTATTGGCGTAATGGAGAAGCAGGGTTCCTCATTTGGTCAAAGCCAGGATAATGTGATTTACATCCCAATTACCATTTTTATCAGAATGTATAACGAAAAAAGCCTGAGTATTGCAGTCATGGCACCCAATTCTGAAAGTTATGCCGATGTTGAAGATCATATCACCGGATTGCTCAGACTGGCCAGAAAAGTTCCACCAGGCGAAGATAATGACTTTGAAATTTTTTCAAATGAAAGCCTGATAGAAACATTCCGCAATTTTACCATTATTTTTTCAGGTGCTGCCGGTGGCATTAGTTTTATTGCGCTTCTGGCTGCCGGAATCGGAATTATGAACATTATGCTCGTTTCAGTAACCGAAAGAACCCGTGAAATTGGTGTAAGAAAAGCCATCGGTGCAAGAAAACAGGATATTATGAGGCAGTTCCTTTACGAAGCCATTGTTCTTTCGCAGGTTGGTGGCCTTATTGGTATTTTTTTTGGTGTTCTTGGCGGGAATCTGGTTGCCCTTTTTATGGATATTGCACCAACATTTCCATGGTTATGGGCTTTAATCGGGATTACGGTGTGTACAATAATTGGTGTCGTTTTTGGAATTTACCCAGCCTGGAAAGCTTCTCAGCTTGATCCGATTGAGGCTCTCAGATATGAATAGGAAATAAAAATGTCTCTTAACGGAAAAGTGGTTGTTGTAACCGGTGCTTCAAGTGGTATTGGTGCAGTTTTATCTGCAAAACTGGTAGAATCCGGCGCCCGTGTTTTTGGAGTTTCAAGACGTGAAACTGAGTTGAAAAAACTTCAGAATGAACTCGGTTCATCTTTCAGCTATTCCATTGCTGATGTTGGTTCCTGGCCCGATGTTTCACGGGCAGCAAGTGAAATTTTTGAAAAGGCAGGAAAAATTGATGCATTGGTAAACAATGCAGGTTTTGGTATTTTTAAACCGGTTGACCAACTTTCAATTGAAGAGTGGAATTCCCAGATTCAAACCAACCTGACAGGAGCATTTTATTTTTCAAAAGCCGTGATACCTGAATTAAAAAAACAGGGTGGAGGATCAATTATTAACATTGCTTCCATTGCCGGACTTCAGGCCATACCGAATGCATCTGCCTATAACGCTTCAAAGTTTGGGATGGTTGGGTTGAGTGAATCTATGATGCTTGAACTCAGACCTTATGGTATCCGGGTGACGAGCATCTGCCCGGGTTCAGTTGATACCCCATTTTTCAATGACGTTCCAGAAAACCTCGTTTCTTCCTACAAACTAACGCCTGAAAATATTGCCGATTCAGTCATTTACGTTCTCAATCAGCCTGAACACCTGGTCGTAGATAAAATTGTACTGCGTCCTGCAGGTAAACGAATTTAATTTTACCCAAAAACTAATTCCGGAATATTCAGAATGAAGCGACTTTCAATTCTGTCCCTTTTCATTTTTATTCTTATCTTAACAGGATGTAAAAATGACCAAAATACAGATCATAAAAACCTGGAGACAACAATGAAAGATCCCCATTCCTATGGAAATCCGGATGAAGTCATTATCCGCCATCTTGACTGGACTGCTGTTGTTAATTTTGAAGCCAAGACCCTTTCAGCTACGGCTGTTTTGACCATTGAAAACCTGACGGGAACTGATTCTCTTGTTTTGGATACCCGTGATCTTGCAATTGAAAGTATCACACTGGGAAAAGAAAAGGAAGTTACCCCTTTTCGGATCGGGCAAGCTGATTCTGTATTCGGGGCTCCCTTAACTATCACCATCAAACCAGGAACAAACCTGGTAACAATTTCATACCAAACCAAGCCAGAAGCTGCTGCTTTGCAATGGTTGTCTCCAGCTCAAACCCTGGGAAAGAAAACCCCATTTTTGTTCACACAATCTCAGGCCATTCTGGCCAGAACCTGGATTCCGCTTCAGGATGGGCCACAGGTTCGGTTTACTTATTCGGCACAAGTTTCCGTTCCACCTGGAATGCTGGCTTTAATGAGTGCTTCCAATCCGCAGAAAAAATCTGAAAATGGTGTATATCAATTTAAAATGGAGCAACCCATTCCGTCTTATCTGATGGCACTTGCAGTAGGTGACATCGAATTTAAACCGGTTGGGAAAAGATGCGGTATTTATGCAGAACCTGCCCAGCTTGAAGCGGCTGCATGGGAATTCTCAGATACTGAAAAAATGGTTGAAGCTGCTGAGCAGATTTACGGACCCTACCGATGGGATCGTTATGATGTTCTTGTTCTTCCGCCTAGTTTTCCTTTTGGTGGTATGGAAAACCCCCGGCTTACTTTTGCAACTCCAACTGTCATTGCCGGTGACAAATCACTGGTTGCACTTATTGCCCATGAATTAGCCCATAGCTGGTCAGGAAATCTGGTTACCAATGCAGTGTGGGATGATTTCTGGCTGAATGAAGGGTTCACAGTTTATTTTGAAGGCCGGATCATGGAACACGTTTACGGACGTGATTTTGCCGAGATGGAGCAACGGCTTGGGTTTGAAGATTTAAAAGCTACAATGGCAGAACTTGGTGACACAAGCCGGGATTCTCATCTAAAACTCGATCTGAAAGGACGTGACCCTGATGAGGGCGTTTCTGACATTGCCTACGAAAAAGGTGCCAATTTTCTCAGAGTTTGTGAAAAAGCAGCAGGCCGTGAGAAATGGGATACATTTGTTAAAGGTTATTTTGAAAAATATGCCTTTACTTCAATGACAACTGAAAAGTTTATCACTTATTTTGAAGAACATTTTATCGCCGGAGATTCGGTTCTTTCAAGTAAAATCAGGTTGAAAGAGTGGATTTACGGTCCTGGAATTCCTGACAATGTGGTTGAGTACAATTCTGTCAGGCTTCTTGCTGTTGATCATGAAATTAAAAGATGGAACAGCGGGACCAAAGCCACAGAACTGAATGCGAAAAGCTGGGCAACGCCAGAGTGGCTTTATTTTCTTCGTGGTATTCCACATAATGAAAGTCTCGAAAGAATGGAAGAACTTGATAAAACCTTTCATTTCTCAACCTCAGGGAATTCTGAAATTTTAGCTGAATGGCTGGAACATTCCATTCAGGTTGGCTATAAACCTGCGTATCCGGCAATTGAAAAGTTTCTGACCACAGTTGGTCGCCGAAAATTTTTAAAACCTTTGTATCAGCAATTACTCAGAACAAACTCAGGTAAAGAATTAGCCTGGTCAATTTATGTAAAAGCCAGACCAGGTTACCACTCAGTTGCAGTAAAAACAATTGATGAAATGATAGGTTGGTCGAAAAATTAGATTTAATTAAAACTGAAAGGGGATAATTGACAGAATTTCTTTGTTAATTTAATTACTTTCGTTTTTTATTTACCGGGATACTATGCGCTTACTCATTGTTGATGATGCCCCTGAAAACATTCTGGTTTTGAGAAAAATGCTTTCAGAGTTTAAGTTTGAAGAAGTTGGATCAGCCGGCTCGGGTGAAGAAGCACTTTCCCTTCTGAACAACAGGAAAACTTTTAATCAGTTTGATATTATTCTGATGGATATTTCAATGCCGGGAATTGATGGTATTGAAGCTACACGTATGATCAGAGAGGATGAAGATTTACGTGACATTCCTGTTATTATGGTTACGGGCTACGGATCTGACGAGTATCTTGCCACCGCATTTAGCGCAGGGGCAAACGATTACCTGACCCGCCCTGTGAAGAAAATTGAAATATATGCCCGGGTAAAAGCTGCACTCCGACTGAAAAGAGCAATTGACGAAAGGAAGAATACCATTTCTGAATTGCAGGATGCGCTGAATAATATTAAAACACTCAGCGGTTTATTGCCAATATGCGCTTCTTGTAAAAAAATAAGGGATGATTCGGGTTACTGGAATCAGGTTGAAACCTATATCATGCAACACACCGATGCATCGTTTACCCATGGCTATTGTCCTGATTGTACAGAGAAATTTAAAGAAGAATACAGAAGAAAATAAAAAAAGTCTGGGGAACCAGACTTTTTTTATTTTAAGTAAAATTATTGAATGACTCTTATTATTCCTGCACCATTATACGACCTGTATTCTGGCAGGTACATGGCATCTGCCGATGCATGACCAAGTTTAAATGTGCCTCTTGTTACTGCCCGAACCAAATAATAAAAGGTTTTTTCTGATTGGTTGGAATTGAGGTCAGTATAGAAACTGATACGGTCATCTCTAACATCAAAATAATCGGGCTTATTTGCATCTTTTATCCAATCCATATCTCTTGCGGCATTGATTCTTGGGTTCTCAATCTCAAGTCCGGCCGGAAGCAGATCAGTTATCACCACATTATCAGCTTTAACTCCACCAAGGGTTTTAACCGTTAACCTGACTACGATCAGATCATTCTGGCGAAAAGTGTTGCTGCTGATATTCCCACCATTTCGGGTTAAAAAGCTTCGTCTGACTTGCAGGTATTTGTCTTCAGCTTCCTGAAATCCTGATTCGGGAACACCTTCTGCTTCCCAATAAAACCAGGCTACACCATTTCCTGAGGCTTTGAGTGACACCGGTCCTGCCCCGAGTTTTTTAAGCTGAAGGTCGGTTCCTTTCATTTCACCAAGTTGCTTTGTTTCCTGTACAGCCATGACAGTTGCCTGTCCTTCAGTTGCTTTTGCAAGTTTCCCGAGTGCAAGGGTCGAAAAGGCGAGTTCCTGGGTATTCATCCAGGGGTCCGTTTTTATCTGTTGGGTCAGAAGTCTGGTGAGCTCCGGAATGGTTGCAGAGTTCGGGTCAGAATCAATCAGAGCATTTAAAATAAGAGCAAGATCTCTGATGGCAGATGAAAAACTATTTCCTGATTCCTGAACCGGATTTGATCCGCCAAATTCTTTTGGAACCAAAGAACGGTAAGAACTCGCATCCCCAGCCAGCAAAAATGAGCATGCAAGTAAATATTTGCTGTCTTCTGTGAGTTCATTTTGATTATTTCTGAAATAATTCATTCCTGAGAGATCAGGGTTTCCTGCAAGAGAAAGAACATAAAGAGAATAAATGGTTTCTCTTTTTATGAGAGATTTGCTGTAGAGTTTATCTGTTCTGTCATAGTAATAATAAGTGGTTCTTTCTCTGCTTTTTGCCCGGTTTGAAAGGTATTGAAGCAAATTGTTTAATCCGGACTGAGAAACTTCATACCCGGCTCTTTTAGCTTCGTAAAGGAAATGTGCTGCGTACGCAGATGACCACCAGTTTGCTTCATCATAACCGGGCCAGAGAGCAATGCCGCCATTATATAATTGCCGGGATAAAACAGTTTGAATACCCGTCTGAATGTAGTCGTTTATCCGGCTGTCTTTAAACGAACCCGCTTTCAAGAATTTGCCTAAGTCTTCCAGGTAGAGTAATGGAAATGCAGCTGAAACGGTTTGTTCTGTACAGCCATGCGGGTAAGATATCAGTTGATCAAGGCGGTCTTTCAGTTCCACCGCCGGCGATTTGGTTATAATTACCGATCTGTCTGTTGTGGACGGAAGCAACCCGGCAGGGAAGGTAATTGTTTTATTTTCGCCGGATTTAATAACTCCCGATCCAGTGAATTTTCTTAAACCTGAAACAGGCCTTACTGAAAGTTCGGTTGTTTCGGTCATCGTTTCACCAACAGATTTTACCGAAACAATTATTTTCCCAATTCCAGGCTCATGTTTTGCTGCAAACCGGAAAACGGGTTGTTCTTCAGATTCTGCCTTCAATAAGAGTGTTTGGGTTGATTCACCGTTTACCCGGATGGGGCCTTCAGTTTTCACAGAAACAGTTACAGATTGTGGGGTTTTTAAGGTGTTGGCCAGCATAACAGGTGATACAATTGAATCGCCAGGACTTAAAAACCGGGGAAGTGAAGTGCTGATGATAACAGGATCTGCCACCTTCATTGTCTTCTCAGCAGAGCCAAACTGATTTCCTTTATAAACAACAGCCATGATTCTAAGTGAACCGGAAAACTGTGGAATTGAAACAGGAAATGCTGCTTCACCATTTTTATCGGTTTTAAGAATGCCACTCCAGAATGAAACCAATTGGGTTCGTCTGGCTGTCATGGGGTTGATTCGTTTGTTTAGGTTATATTTATCGCCACCAGTTGAATTTCTGAATTGTAAATCAGGGTAAATGCTGGCAAAGAAATCATAAGACTGAACCGAAAGTGCCCTTTTTTGGAAAAACCAGGCAAACGGATCGGGTGTGACAAAATCTTTGACCTGTAAAATACCTTCATCAACAACTGAAAGTGTGACCTGAATGTTTTTTTCAGATTCAGTTTTCACTTTAATGATCTGGGTTTTATTTGATCTGGAGAGATCGTCAGCCACAATACTGACCGGAAGTTTCTGACTTGAACGGGTTATTGCAATGTTGGCATATCCGTGAGCTACTTTTAGCGGAAGTGCGCCACTGTCAAGTGGTCTGAAAAGAGTAGCCGAAATATAAACATTGGGTAAATAGTCAGGTTTTACGGGCAACGTTAACTTGGCTGTTTTTTTATCGGTTTCCAGCCAGAAATAATCGGTCATTTTATTTCTTTCAACCGTAACGAGAAGTTTACCGGGGAAGGGAGTTGTAAACAGAATTTCTGCCTTTTCTCCGGATTCATAAAGGTCTTTGTCTGGCTTGATATCGATCAGTCCTTCCGTATTTACGGCAAAAGAACTTGATTCTGTATCACCATAACGATAGGCATAAAATGATCTTGAAACCCAGGTATCTGATCCCGGAATTCCAATTCTTACTTCATAATCGCCCGATTCAAGCGGATTAAAAGTGACCATCGTCTGATCGCCGGAAAGTGTTATGACATTGTCCAGCATTGTTTTCTTCAATTCCTGAGATTGGTAACGGTATCCACCCCAGTCATTTTTTACCAGAACTGTTTCCCAGATTGACCTGATGACCTGGACTTTGGCTTTTACACCAGATTGAATGTTTCCTTTTAGGTCAACCGCAATTACCGGAATCTGTAAAGGTACCCGGGTGCCGACATATTCATCAATCTTCCTGATTCCGAAAAAGACTGGTTGGGTTTGAATATTGGCCGTTTGTAACCGGTTAACCGGTCGTCCATTCTCATCAAAAACTGTGGTGAAAACTCTTGCCTGAAGCAATCCGGAATTTACGTAATCAGCAGGGATCTGAAAGGTTTGCTCAAATGAACCGGTTTCACTGGTTTTCCCCTGTCTGAGGTCTTTGTTAAATACGGGCTCAGTTCTGGTTTTTACCTCGAACTGATAGTCGGGTAAATTCTTAACTCTGAAAGGTATTTTGACGACAGATAGTTCAGTTTCATAATTTCTGTCAACTGCAGGCGGCCCAAATAAATTTAAAGCTGATCCTTTTACAGTCAGCACTTCACCTGGTTTTAACAATTCTTTTGAAAGTGTTGTAGCAACACTGATCCGGTCTGGAATAAACTCTTCAATACTGATGGCGACAGTATTCAATAAAACGTCATTTCCACCGTAAATTTCGGCAGAATATTTTCCAGTCATCGAACTCTGTGAAATGGCCTGTTTAAACTCAAAACCACCCTGCTCATCGGTGGTGATTTTTGATGATGACAACTCCTGTCCGTTTGGCTGAAGAATTTTAATTTTAAACGGAATTGATGATATGGGTTTCCATTCTTCATTTCTGATAATTCCAGCAAGATTAATGGTTTCACCCGGCCGGTAAATATTTCTTTCCGGGTAGAGAAAAGCCAGATACCCAGATAGATTTTCTCTGAATCCGCCAACGTCAAACCTTGACATTTCTACCTGTGTGTTGCTGAATAAAATGAAATTGAAATCAGTTCCTTTTTGTGCACTGATTAAAACAGGAGTAAAATCAGGTGCTTTTGATAAATAATCAGAAATAACAGCAACCCCATTTTTATCTGTTTTTACTTTTGAAATGAGCTGATTATTTTGACTGATGACCGAAAGCTGAACATCTGCAGCCGGTTCAGCCGTTTTGATCGAAACTGCAAAAACATGAAGGCCTTTTTCAGATTTCTTTGCGATCAGAGCAATGTCTGAATAAGCAACAATGGTTGAAGCCCGTTCCCACCGGTTGGTAGTACTTTCAACCAGAACAATAAAAATTCCATTTAATCCATCCTGAACTGGGATGGGAAACTTCAGAAGTGTGGTTCCTTTTTGTTTCGGAAGTAATCGTGTTTCAATGACCTTATCAGAAACAATAACACCATAAAGGTCGTTATCGACAATATCTGTGGCATCCAGATTACGGCTTACTGTAGAATTGTAACTTTCTTCATCCCAGTAATAATTTTGTGACCGGTTTGCCATGAAAGTCAGATTGTTCTCGAAAACCTTCATGATTCTGATTCTGACTTTGGGGATGCTGGTAATACTGACTGCAATGTTTCCGCCAGACTGACTTGACATGTACATATTTGATTTGTCAGGAAAGGAGATGTGGGGTTCTGGCTCAGCAAATGAAATGGCCTGCTCATAATCGTCGCCAAGAGGTCCGAATAATCCTTTCAGTTTGCCCGAAATTTTAAGAGTATAATTTCTTCCTGTGTTAAAATTCCCCTTAATCAGAAATCCATCTTCTTCTTTTTCGATGGTTATGCCAACTTCCGGATCAGTTGAAATCAAACTGGCTAAACTTGCATCTGTTACAGTTTGATTGGTTTTCACTCTGATCAATGCATTCCCATCTTCAATAACAGGCATAACTGAAAGAATAGAAATGCCTTCTTTTTTGGGAAGGACGAAAACTGAAACCAGTTCCGTTTTTGTTAAAGCTGAACTTTCTACCGTTCTGAATCCTGGTTTGATCACCAGCCTTACTTCTTCACCTTCAAGTCCGGTCGTTGTTTTTTCTTCAATTGAAAGAGTTACATCCTTTTCGGGAGAAGCAGTTGAGACCGTAAATGGAATATCTTTCCCTTTTGACTCCAGGGAAAGAAAAGATCCCAGTTCACCCGGATTTACAACATAATTAAATCTGACGGTTGTTCTTACAATTAGGGATGTTGGAGATTCTGCCGGTCGTGTCCAGACAGGATCTGCTGATATAACTTTTAAATAAGGTGTATGAAAAGTGAGTGGTTTACCTTGTTTGACCGCAAACTTCGTTTTTTGGTGAATGGTAAGCGTATCGGTAAGCTCCGCTGTATACTCCGTTGATGCAGCAAAGGGCTTTTCAGGTGAAAATTGAAGCGAGTTTTTAGAAATCCACTTGAATTTTCCGGGAACAGAGGGTGAAATAGAAATGTATTTTTCATTCATCCATTGGTTGAGAAGAGAATCACCGACAAGATCATGATTAAAATTGAAGACAAGGTTTTGCCTGAGGTCAATCTCCTCTTCAAAATTGGTTGAGTCAACCCTGACTTCATTGGGATTACTGCATGAGGGTATTAAAAAACTTGCAGTAAAAAGGATTGAATAAATTGAAAGTTGAAAAAAAAGCCGGGTATATTTTTTCATCGGGATTTCCTTGGGAATTGTCAGAAAATGTAAAAATATAGATGAAACATCTGATTATCAAATACTAATCATGTTGGTGGTGTTCTGCTTCCCCCAAAAGATCCCAATTTGAAACTAAATTGGATTTTAACTGTAAACAACCGGAACAAGGGTTCTTAATCGTGCTCTAAATCAAAACTTACAGGGTAAAAGAACTGTAAATCAACGTGAATTTCGGTCTTTGAAAAAAAATTGATTATTTTTCTGAACAATGAAAACGGAAAACGATATGAAAAAAACACTGCCTTTGGCCTTTTTCTTCTTAATTCTGATTATTTCAGGAACTGTATTCGCCCTTTCAGGCCAAAAAACAGTGGCAACAGGTCCGGTTACACTTTCACCGGAAGCCAAACACGCTATGGTTTCCAAAATTGTTTTTTACTACGTTTCAAAGAACCATTATTCTCCCAAAATGCTTGATGATTCACTTTCTTCACGTATTCTGGATAAATACATTTCTTCTCTTGATTACTACAAAATTTATTTCTTTAAAAAGGATGTCATTGAATTTGAACCGTACCGGTATCAGATCGATGATTTAATCAAGAATGGTGACCTTACTGGTGTTTACTCCATTTTCAATTTATTCTCAAAACGGCTGAATGAACGGATAGATTATGCCCTGAGTGTGGTTGACAGCAATTTTAATTTTGATGCAAATGAAACGTTTCAATATGACCGTGAAAACGCCAACTGGTTTTCTTCAGAAACTGAAATGAATGATTATTGGCGGAAAAGGATCAAATATGAAGTTTTGAACCTGGTTGTAGCCGGGCGTGATTCAACTGCCTCGAAAACAGTCAGAAAACGGTATGAGAATCTTCGCAGTCAGATTGCCAAAAACAACAGTGAAGATGTATTCCAGATTTTCATGAATGCTTATACCGGTGAGCAGGATCCGCACTCATCCTACTTTTCCCCTAAAACCTCTGAAGATTTCAAAATCAATATGAGTCTCTCTTTAGAGGGAATCGGTGCCCAGCTTACTCAGGAAAATGACTATGTGAAAATCCGGGAATTAATTGCGGGTGGTCCAGCTTTCAGAAGTAAAGAATTGGCTCCTAACGACCGGATTACTGCTGTTGGCCAGGGTGAAACGGGTGAAATAGTGGATGTTGTTGGCTGGCGCCTTGATGATGTGGTTTCACTGATCAGAGGTCCGAAAGGAACAACGGTTAGATTGTTGGTTATTCCTGCAAATGATGATCTGGCCTCCCCCGGAAAAATTGTAAAACTCGTTCGTGATAAAATCAAACTCGAAGAACAGGCTGCAAAAAGTCAGGTTATTGAAGTCAATTTCAAAGGCGAGAAGAAAAAAATCGGGGTAATTAAAGTTCCTACTTTTTATACCGATTTTGAAGCTCGTTCTAAAGGGGATCCTGATTATAAAAGTACTACCCGTGACGTGAAAAAACTGATTGATGAGCTGAAAGAAAAGAAAGTCGACGGACTCATGATAGACATCAGGTCTGATGGCGGAGGTTCTCTTCAGGAGGCAATTGACCTCACCGGTCTTTTTATAAAATCAGGACCCGTTGTACAAGTGAAAGATTCAAGGGGTACCATTGAGGTTGATGAAGACCATGACCCGGGTGTCGCATGGGATGGTCCGCTTGCTGTTTTGGTGAATCGTTACAGTGCTTCCGCCTCAGAAATTTTTGCAGCAGCTATTCAGGATTGGGGTCGTGGTGTAATTATCGGTGATCAGAGTTTCGGAAAGGGAACTGTTCAGAATTTGGTTCCTCTCGACCGGTTTTTGCAGGGAACAAAAGATTCACAAGCTGGTCAGGTAAAACTTACTATTGCCAAATTTTACCGGGTGAACGGTGGCAGTACTCAAATTAATGGAGTCACTCCTGATATAGAAATGCCATCCTTAATTGATAAGTCAAAAGCTGGCGAAGCATCTGAAACAACTGCCTTACCCTGGGATAAAATTGCCCCGGCACAATATAAACCCCTGGCAGATCTTCAGCCTATCATTAAACAACTTGCTGCAGATTCAAAAAAGAGAATGGCTGCCGATCAGGAGTTCAAGTACCTTCTTGACGATAAAAATGATTTACTGGTTGAAAGTAAAAAAACTGAAGTCTCGCTGAACCGTGAAAAATTAAAAGCTGAACGTGACGAAAGGGAATTGAAAAAGAAAGCCCGTGAAGTTTCCAGAATTGCATCTAAAATACAATTTGAGTCTGAAGGTGTCACAGAACAAGATGATGAGGATGAAAAACCGGCAGATTCGAAAAAAACAGATCCGGTTCTGACTGAATCAGCAACAATAACGGCACAACTTGGGACTTTGAAACCAAAATGGTAAAAATTTGAAAAAAATTCTGCACAAAATTAAGGTCTGGGACCGGCGGATAATTTTTTTGGTCATTTCGAAACGAAGAAGCGGGCTTACCCGCTTTTTTGTTTTGATGTCACGCCTGGGGGATGGCTGGTTTTATATTTTAATTGCTTTTCTTCAGATTCTTATTCTTAAAGTTCAGCTTTCCTGGCTCATATTTGGCGGACTTGCATTTGCTATTGAACTTGCCCTGTATAAACTGATAAAACCTCTCAGTAAACGGCGGAGACCTTTTCACCGCTATCCAGGTATTAAAAATCTGATCGTTCCGCCCGACCTTTACTCTTTCCCTTCCGGACATACCGCAGCAGCAACAGTTGCTGTTTTTGTTTTCTCAATGAATGCCCCGGCACTTCTCCCGGGTCTCATTCTGTTTGCAATTCTTGTCGGACTTTCACGTGTTTACCTTGGCGTTCATTATCTGACTGATGTAATTGTCGGGGCGCTTCTGGCACTTCTGTCACTTTTTCTTGCTTCAAAACTCACCGAATTTATTATTCAAAAATTTCTGCCACTTATTAACTGAATGTTACCAGAACGTGTTGCATCCATCCTATTGTTAACATTCCCTTTATTCTGACTTCACCTAAGTTCCTGACCTTTGTATGTGTAAAGCAAAGGAACACTATGTCAGAATTTTTAAATAGAATGCAAACCTGGGATGATCAACTGATTCTTTCCATCATTTCTTTCCGAAGCCGTAACCTGACTTTTTTTATGAAAATCATGTCATCTGCCGGTGATGGGTACATCTACGTTCTTGCTGCACTGGCAATTTATATGCTTCAGGGCATTTCAATTGACTGGCTGACTTTTACCGTTCTGGCTTTTGCCTTTGAACTGGGTTTTTACAAACTGATAAAATCGGGTACATCACGTCCAAGACCTTACCAGGCAAATCCTGGAATTATTAACCTGGTTATCCCTCCTGACCAGTTTTCATTTCCATCGGGTCACACCGCTGCCGCAACTGTTTCTGCTGTTGCTTTCAGTTTAATTTTCCCGGCTTTGATTCCGGTTTTTATTCTGTTTGCATTTCTTGTTGGTACAAGCCGTGTTTACCTGGGTGTTCATTACCCAACTGATATTGCAGCCGGTTTGATACTTGGTCTTGCCTCATGCGGGTTTTCTTACCTTACCATGATGGCATTTTAATACTGAAAAATTTGTTGTTGATGTAACACCGACCTCCCGGTCGGTCATTTAAATCAATAAACCGACCGGGAGGTCGGTGCTACAAATTATCACTTCCTTTATCCTTTTTCCTGCTTCGAGTGCCACTGACCACAACGGATCCGCGGATCGTAATGGAGCAATCTCACTTCGCCTGACTTGTAACCCCGAAAGCATTCGGGATCTTCGCTTCGCTCGACTTGCCACTTTTAACTTGTCACTTGCTTCTTATAACTGTATTTCCCGTTTGATTATCCTGAATATTATTATTATCTTGCATGGATAACCATAGATCGCCTTCGCAAAACGATAAATGGTTCAAAAATTGGAGAAAAAATGGCCTTAGAAAAAGAAGTTAAACAAGAAATCATCACCAAACATGGCGATGATGCAAAAGATACTGGTAAGACTGAAGTTCAAATCGCAATCTTTACCCGTAGAATTAACGATATCACCGAGCACCTTAAGAAAAATCAAAAGGATCATGCCGGCCGTCGTGGTTTGATGTTATTGGTTGGTAAACGCCGTCGCCTGCTTGATTACCTCATGAAGTCCGATATTGCCCGTTACCGGACCATTATTTCCCAGTTGGAAATTCGTAAGTAAGTATGAAGAGGGGAGTGTATCCCCTTTTCTTTTTTTTACCCTCCTGTCTGTTGGAAACCCCGGTATTTCTTCTTTTCTAAACTTGAAGCCAGGGTTTTCTTTTTGAGGACTGCGAAGGGACTGTTAGTTAATCCATAAGTATTGGAGTTTGTTTAAATGGTAGTGAAAAAAGCATTAACCCTTTCTGACGGACGGATTCTTTCCATCGAAGCCGGCAAAGTTGCACGGCAGGCAAATGGTTCCGTTATGGTCAGTCTGGCCGACACAGTGGTACTGGTTACCGTTTGTGCCAATGAGGGTGGCGGAGATAAGTTAGATTACTTCCCGCTTCAAGTTGAATTTCGTGAAAGAGCAAGTGCCGCTGGTAAGATCCCGGGTGGATTTTTCAAGCGTGAAGGCAAGCCTTCCGAAAAAGAAATTTTGTCAGCCCGTCTGATTGACCGGGCACTTCGTCCTTTGTTTCCTAACGGTTACCGTGAAGAAACTCAGGTTGTTGCAACAGTTTTTTCCTCAGATCAGGAAAATGATGCAGATGTTTTGGGCGGAATTGGTGCTTCAGCAGCCCTGATTACTTCAGATATTCCGTTTAACGGACCTATCACTGAAGTCCGCGTGGGTCGTATTGACGGCGCATGGGTTGCTTTCCCAACTTTGACTCAATTAAAATCTTCCGATTTTGATATGTCAATCGCCGGTTCAGATGATTCGATCGTCATGGTTGAAGGTGAAATGAGCCAGGTTTCTGAAGCTGAAGTTCTTGACGCAATTAAGTTCGCCCATGAAACCATCAGAAAAGTAAATGCGCTCCAGAGAGAAGTTGCTGCTGAATATAACAAGCAAAAACGTGACCTGATCCTTCCTGAAGTTAATCAGGAACTCCTTGCTGAAGTGAAGGCTCTCTCCTTCCAACGGTTGTTTGATATTTATCACAAAGACACCACCAAGCAGGAACGCAATTCAGGCAAAAAAGCAGTTTATGTTGAAACTGAAGCAGCTTTAGCTGAAAAATATCCGGGTCTCGAAAAAACCATCCACAATTTTGTTCACGATTTCGAATATGAAATCATGCGTGAAATGATTCTTTCCGAACAAAAACGTCTTGATGGCCGTGACCTTGTAACCATTCGCCCGATTTCTATTGAACTCGGCTTACTTCCAAGAACACATGGTTCTGCACTCTTTACCCGTGGTGAAACTCAGTCATTGACTGCGGTTACCCTCGGTTCAAAAAAAGATGCTCAGACCATTGATGATCTGATGGGATCTGCAAACAAGCGTTTCATGCTTCATTATAACTTCCCTCCATTTTCAGTGGGCGAAGTTGGCCGGATGTCAGGCGTTGGCCGTCGTGAAGTCGGTCACGGAAATCTTGCTGAACGTGCTGTTAAAAAGGTTGTTCCTGATGAAGCAACATTCCCTTATACACTCCGTGTCATTTCTGATATTCTTGAGTCAAACGGTTCTTCCTCAATGGCTACTGTCTGTGCAGCAACACTTGCATTGATGGATGCCGGCGTTCCGATCAAGAAACCGGTTGCAGGTATTGCAATGGGACTGATCAAGGAAGGCGATCGTTTTGCAATCCTTTCTGATATCCTCGGTGATGAAGATCATTTGGGCGATATGGACTTTAAGGTTGCCGGTACTTCTGATGGTATTACTGCCATTCAGATGGACATCAAGATCACCGGTATTACTTATGAAATCATGGAAAAAGCTCTTGCTCAGGCAAAAGCCGGCCGTACCCATATTCTTGGACGGATGTTTGATTACATCACCACACCAAAATCTGAACTTTCAGCTTTTGCTCCCAGAATGTACACTATGTACGTTCCTACCGACACCATCGGTATGATCATCGGACCTGGCGGAAAAAATATCCGTGGCATTATTGAAGACTGCAAAGTTGAAATCAATATTGAAGATTCCGGTTTGGTTACCATTGCTGCTTCAAACAAAGAAGCTGCAGATGCTGCCATTCTTCGTATCAAATCCTCAGCCAGTATTTTTGAAATCGGCGAAGTATTTGACGGAATCGTGAAGAGAATCGTTAATTTCGGTGCTTTTGTTGAAATCGCACCCGGAAAAGAAGGTCTTCTCCATATTTCTGCAATTGATCATGGCCGTCCTGAACGCGTAGAAGACGTTCTTCAGGTTGGTGATGTGGTTCAGGTTAAACTGATGAAAATTGATGGACAGCGTTTGGAACTGAATCGCAAGATTCTGCTCCCTAAGCCAGAAAAACAGAACTAATCAGTACTGACAAGTGTTAATTGAAGGCTCGCCGGTAGTCGGCGGGCCTTTTTTTATTTCAGGAGAATCATGACCGAGCACCGGAAGTTTATCCTTCCCAACGGAATAACCGTTTCTGCCGAAAAGCTTGATTACGCAAAGTCGGTTTTAATCAGTATCTGGGTTCTTGCTGGTTCCAGACATGAAAAACCCGAACTTTTTGGTATTTCACATCTGCTTGAACACCTCGTCTTTAAAGGCACTCAATCCCGTAAAATTTATCATATTGCCAACGGAATTGAATCAGTTGGTGGCTATATCAATGCCATGACCGATAAGGAATCAACCTGTTATTACGTCAGAATTCCTGCAGATCAGCTTGACAGGGGTTTAGATATTCTCACCGATCTTGTTTTTCATCCGGTTTTCAAGGCCACTGATCTTGAAAAGGAAAAGCAGGTTGTCATCGATGAACTGATGTCGGTTGAAGATAATCTTGAAGACTGGATCGGTGATGTTTTTGAAGAACAGGTTTTTGCAGGAACTGATCTTGCACATCCGGTTATCGGAACCCGTGAATCTGTTCAGGGCATCCAGTTAAAAGATATTGAAGAGCGGGCGAAGTTTCATCTTGATCCATCCAAAATTCTGATAACCGTTTCTGGTCAGTTTAATTTTTCTGTTCTGGAAAAGAAACTGATTAAATACACCACTTTTTCATCTGTTTCAACTGTACTACCAGGTGTTTCCATTCCTGCATCTGATTTAACCGGTGACATTCTTCTCAAAAAACCAGTCAATCAGAATCACCTTGTCATTGGCCGGAATGCTGCAGCCTTAAACGATGATAAATCATCAAGTTTGATGCTCATTAATGCAGTTTTGGGTGGCGGTATGAGTTCCCGGCTGAATCTGAAGATCAGGGAACGATACGGATTTTGTTACTCGATTTACTCTTTTACTTCCTTTTATTCTGATACGGGTGCCTTCGGAATTTATGCTGCCACCGACCCCGGAAAATTCGGTAAAATGGAAAGTCTCGTTAAAAAGGAATTAGATCTGCTTCAGAAAGACTCCCTTACCCCACGGGAATTCCGGCAGGTAAAGCAGTCACTTATTGGCAGCCTTGAGATTACTTCAGAAAGTTTATCAAACCGTCATTCCATGATGGCAAAGTCAGAAGTTCATTATGGACGGTTTAAACCGTTTTCTGAACTGATTAAAGAAATAGCGGACGTAACATCAGATCAGGTTCGTTCTTATCTGGATGAATACCCGCTTGATGGTAATCTGGTGAAAGTGATCATACAAGGTGAATCTTGATTTTAGCACCGGACACTTTTATCTTGATAGTATGAAAATCGCCATCAAACAAAAGGAAAATTTATGATTATCGGCGTTCCAAAAGAAATTAAAGTCATGGAAAACCGGGTTGGATTAACCCCTATGAACGTCCATGCATTGGTTCAGGCAGGTCACACTGTTTATGTTGAAAAAAAGGCTGGAGAAGGTTCAGGGTTTTCTGATACAGATTACACATCAAATGGTGGAAACATTCTTTCAACACCCAAAGAAGTGTATGATATTGCTGATATGATCGTGAAAGTAAAAGAACCGATCAAACCTGAATATGCCCTGATTAAAAAAGGACAAATTCTCTTTACCTATTTCCATTTTGCTGCTTCAAAAGAACTGACGGATGCCATCATTCAATCTGGTGCTGTTGCCCTTGCTTATGAAACTGTTCAAAAGGCCGATAAAAGTTTGCCTTTACTGACGCCAATGTCAGAAGTTGCCGGTCGGATGGCCATACAGGAAGGTGCAAAATATCTTGAAAAAGCAATGGGTGGACGTGGTATTCTTCTTGGCGGTGTTCCCGGTGTTGCTCCGGCTTCGGTTGTCATTCTGGGTGGCGGTGTTGTGGGAATGAATGCAGCAAAGATTGCTGCCGGAATGGGTGCAGATGTGACCATTCTTGACCTGAATATCGATCAGATGCGTTACCTTGATGATATCATGCCTAAAAACGTGAATACACTCATGAGTAACTCTTATAATATCCGTCAGGCTGTTTTAAATGCTGATCTGGTTGTGGGTGCCGTTCTTCTGCCGGGTGCAAAAGCTCCAAAACTCGTAACCCGTGAAATGATCAGGGAAATGAAAAAAGGAGCAGTTGTTGTAGATGTTGCTGTTGATCAGGGCGGATGTATTGAAACCTGTACACCAACAACTCACGAAAATCCGACTTTCATTATTGACGGTGTTGTTCATTATTGCGTAGCCAATATGCCGGGTGCTGTTCCGTTCACTTCAACTATTGCTTTGAATAATGCAACTTTACCTTATACACTTCAGCTTGCCAAAAAAGGCTGGAAAAAAGCCTGTTTGGATAACAATGAACTTAAGCTTGGTTTGAATATTGTTGACGGAAAGGTTGTTTACGCTGGGGTTGCTGAAGCCTTCGGCTATCAATATGTTCCGGTTGAAACGGTTTTGGGATAAAGGAAAATTTCATGCAGGTTATTTCACTTCAATTAAAACCACTCGACCACTTTGGTGATCTGGAACTACCGTCCTATGCCACACCCGGTTCTGCCGGAATGGATTTACGGGCTGCGGTTCAGGATGAAGTTACCCTGAAACCGGGTGAAAGAAAAGTGATCCCCTGTGGTTTTTCGATGGAATTACCTGCAGGATTTGAAGCTCAGGTCAGACCCAGAAGCGGTTTGGCTGCAAAAAATGGAATTACCGTCTTAAATACTCCCGGAACCATTGATTCTGATTATCGTGGCGAAGTGATGGTTATCCTGATTAATCTTGGTCAAGACCCATTTCTCATCCATCGTGGCGACCGGATTGCACAAATGGTGATTGCACCGGTTACCCGTGCAGAAATTTCAGTTTCCGGCACGTTAAGTGACACCCATCGCGGAGAAGGTGGATTTGGCCATACCGGGAAAAAATGAGGTCATTCTCGGTTTTCACGATATTTGTGATCAGTTTGACTGGTCAGTAAATTCAATCCGGTTTGAAAAATTTCGTCAGTTTGCTGAAATTCTTAATGCCGAAAAGAATGGTCAGGTCAGGTTTCTTTTTGATGATGGATTTGAATCCATTGCAATACTTGCGAATTCAAATCCAGCTCTTTTCTTGCCATTTCGTCCTGCATTGAGCATTATAACCTCACAAATCGGCGGGACAAGTGTTTGGGATCGGCGACCTGGCGGAACCGGGAAAAATCATATCAACAGGGAACAACTCAGAACCCTTTCTGAATCAGGTTGGGAAATCGTTTCCCACACACATTCTCATCTGGCTTTAGACTGGCTCAGCCCTGAACAAATTAATAAAGAACTTGCCGGTTCTGCAAAAATTCTTGAAGATATAATCGGAAAACCAGTAGTATCCTTATCTTTTCCGTTCGGCAGGTTTAATCAAAAAGTAGAAGAAATAGCTATTGAATCCGGATTTACCACTTTTTATTCAAACCGGAAAGGTTCGAACGGTGTAAATCGTGTTTATTCTGTTTACCGGTGGGATTCAACCAACCAGCTCATGCAAAAAGTCAGGCATGGCAGAGTTGAATCTGCACGTTTAAAGTTAATCAATTTGTTTTCTGCCGGCACTGTTTGGGTGCAGGCCGTTAACGGCTTATATTCTGAACCCAAATCGAATCAAAATGTCTGATCAAAAGCCTCAACCCAATTCTGATAAGCCCGATTTTCAACTTACTGTCAGCAGTTTGCTTTCTCTGGTCACCTTAATTGGCGTCTCCGGAATTTTATTTTTTATTGCCTACAGTGAACCCATTTCGGCAGGTCCGTTCATGTTTTCAGCTGTTGCATTTATCCTGACCTGGCCAATCAGACAACATCCTGTTGCGAAGAGTCTGCTCTATGCATTCGCTTTTGTTCTTTTATATTACATCATTTCAGAGCTCAGGGTTGTTCTCATTCCCTTTGTTGTTTCGTTTATGATTGCCTACCTGATGGCTCCGGTTATGGAATGGCTGAGACGGTTTAAAATTCCTTCTGCAGTTGCAGCCTTGCTTGTCACCCTGATTTTCTTCGGAATCCTGATCTTTTCTGTTATTCTGATTGGTCCGATTGTTGGGGAACAGGCCAAATCACTTGCCAATCAATGGACGTCAATCCACAATTTTATACCGAATCTGCTCAATGAACCTGAGATCCGGAAAGTTATTCTGGGTTTTGGAATTGACCCAAATGTTATCAGTTATAAATACACCCAAGTTTTTTTACCTGCAATTGAGAATTCATTTTTTAATTCAGAAGGCTTGATTTCAAGTGTGCCAATGATGGCAAGTATTATTATCAACACGATTATTTCGCTGATTTTTCTACCTTTTCTGCTTTTTTATTTTATGCGTGATTTTGAAGATTTGGTTGGTCGGTTCCGGGGTTTGATTCCTGATGAAAAACTGGGTTTTGCTGAATACCACAGCCGTAAACTTCAAAGAATTATTGCAACTTATGTACGTGGACAATTATTGATTGCACTTATTGGCGCTGCAATGTGTTTGGTTCCATTTTTAATTTTTTCTGTTCCCTATGCGCTTGTTTTGGCTATCGGGTTTTTGATTTTCAGTTTAATCCCTTACGTTGGGGTCATACTGATGTTAATTCTAGGCGTTTTATTCAGTTCTACATCACCTGATTTTGGTTTTCATGCAACGGTTATCGGAATAACTTTTCTGACTGTAACCGGTATTCAGAATTTTGTTCTGACCCCAAAAATATTGGGAGATCAGGTTGGATTGCATCCTGTTTTTCTGATTTTATCCATTTCTATTTTCGGGTATTTTCTGGGTGCACTTGGCATGTTGATTGCCATTCCGTTAACCGCCGCCATAAATGTTTATTTCAAAGATTGGCTGGCAACAAAGAACAGACAATTTGCTGAACGCCAGGGAATTAACCAGTGACAAGTGGTAAGTTTCAGGGCATCTCTAAAAACCTCTACTAATGTCATCCTCAACTTGATTTGGGATCCATTATAAGGAAATAAAAGAGGTTTTTAGAGATGCCCTGTAACTTATAAGTGACAAGTGAAATGCATAACTTCCCCAAATAATCAACTTTCTTATCGCACATTCTGATTTTTTATGTTTTTTAGGACTACAAATTTTTTATGAGTTTACCAGTAATTGCTATTGTCGGCCGCCCCAATGTTGGAAAGTCGACCCTTTTTAATCGTTTACTTGGCCGCCGTGAGGCTATCGTTCATGATATGCCGGGCGTAACCCGTGACCGTCACGTTGCTGATGGTGAATGGGCCGGGAAAGCCTTCACTTTGATTGATACAGGCGGATTTGTCCCTGAAAGCAAAGATGATATGGAAGTCGCCATCAGAGAACAATCCCGCCTTGCTATTGCGCAGGCAGATCATATTGTTTTTGTGGTGGATGTTCAAACCGGAATTACCCGGCATGATGAAGCCATCGCTGATGAACTTAGAAAATCAGAGAAAAAAGTAACCGTCTGCGTTAATAAAGTTGACGACAACAATAAACTTGTTGATACCCACGTGTTCATCCGGCTTGGTTTAGGCGAACCCTACGGACTTTCTGCTGGTTTGGGTTACCGGATTGGTGATTTTCTGGATTTAATCACTGAAGACACCGGAAACCGGGAAGTTGTAGAAGATGAAAGATTAAAGCTTGCGGTTGTGGGGCGTCCGAACGTTGGTAAATCTTCTTTTGTAAATGCAATTCTGGGTGAAGACAGACAAATTGTAAGTCCGGTTTCGGGCACAACCCGTGATTCAATTGATACGGTTCTTAAATATTACAGTCAGGAAATCGTGCTGATTGATACCGCCGGTCTACGCAAAAAGGCAAAGGTAACTGAATCGGTTGAATTTTTCTCAAATGTAAGAACCCAGCGGGCAATGGAACGGTCTGATGTCGTTGTTCTTTTGGTGGATGCCCAGGAAGGATTGCTTGATCAGGATATGCGGATCATTGTAGAATCTGTGAAACTGGGTCGTGGATTGGTTTTATGTGTGAATAAATGGGATCTTCTTGAAAAGGACAATAAAACCTACAAAACATTTGAAGATGATATCCGGAAAAAACTGGGAACCAACGCTTTTATTCCAATTTTGTTCATCAGTGCCCTTACCAAACAACGAATTTACAAAGTCATTGATCTTGCCAAACAGGTTCAGGCTGATCGTGGAAGAAAAATACCAACTTCTAAATTGAATGAGTTTTTCCTTCCGGTTATTCAAAAAACACCACCTCCGGCAGTTCAGGCCAAGGAAATCAGAATCAAGTATGTGACTCAGGTTAGTATTAATCCACCTGTAATTGCTTTTTTCACTAATCACTCAAAGTTGATTCCTGATAGTTATAAGCGATTTATGGACCGGTCATTCCGTGAGCATTTTGGTTTTGCAGGAGTTCCGGTTCGCTTTGTATTTAAGGAAAAGAACAAAAAACAGGACAAATGAAAAAAGATCCGGTTGTCATTGTTGGCGGGGTTGCAGCCGGAACATCAGCGGCAGCATATC
>JAIUNL010000034.1 GCA_020161835.1 Bacteroidota bacterium
ATCGGAACCCGGCGAACTCATCAGGCTTCGCCTGACTCAAACACGCCGGCTTCTGACCGATATTGCACTTGTCATTGGCGCCGATGGAAAGAATGGCGGCAAAATGCTTAACGACTTTTTCTACCATCATCTTTCTCCCCTCGGCGGTTTGACAAATTGCATTTCTGCCAGAATCAGGGACGTTTGTATCCGCAAACTCAGCGGAAAGTGCGGTGGGAGGATCCGTGCGCCTTCAAAAACGGAATCAAAATTAAATAAATGTTCAGATGAGAAAATCCATCCGATTCCGTTTTTGCGGGATCAGCGGCGGGTGACGGATCCAGCGTTCTGAGGTTGCAAGCTTTTTGCCTACTTTTTCCAGAAAAAGTAGGTCTCCGAAGGAAAAAGAAATTTCTGTTTGGTGCATTTTCGCCCGGAATGAGGGCAACCCCAGAAAAAGGGTTGTGGCCGGGCGGGTATTTATTCATAATCCTTTACCCCGGGTTGGCACCCGGGACTACCAACATTTCACCCTGCTGGGGTGGGGAAATTTTCTTTCTGCCAGAATCAGGGCAAGAGCGGTTGCGAAGGTCGCATTGAAGAAGGCATCCCATTTTCAGGATTGGTGACCGTGTGATATGTTTGTTGTTCCAATTCCCCACACAAACCGAATGTTAATTTTAGATTAAAATTTTGATGTTGGATTTCAAACAAAACTAATGCCCTTTAGTGTTTTTTTACTATTGATCTTATAAAAAGGCATTTAAAACAGTATCCAACGGTTATTATTCCTTACCAAAAGCCCAATTGCATGTTACTTTTATTCCTGAACCCGTTTTATTTGTAGACTTTATCTGCTATATTTAACTCCAGTCAGACGGGAAATGGGTTATAAACTCAGTTCCTGTAACTTCTTAATACTTTGGCATAGTCTTTGTCTGATAACGAATTCTTTTAAAAATTAACCAAACACCAAAAACGGAGAAACCATGAACGTTCCAGAACTTGAAAAAATCCTCAGTGAAATAAAATCCAATATACCAGATGTTGAATCTGCTGCCATTATCTCTTCAGACGGTCTGGTACTCGTTTCAACTTTTAGTCAATCTGCGCAATATGATGAATCCCGTGTTGGTGCAATGGTTTCTGCTCTGCTCTCACTTGGTAACCGGGCTTCGGTTGAATTGTCAAGGGGTGCACTTGAGCAGGTTCTCGTCCGTGGTGCAAACGGTTATGTAGTAATCGAAAGTGCAAGTGAGGATGCAGTCTTAGCTGTTGCAACCAATTCAAATGCAAAACTTGGAATCATTTTTTATGAATTGAAAAGAATGTCCAACCGGATCGCCATAGCTCTTTCCTAAATTGCAAAAATCCGGGTCGCGCCAATTATAATGGCCGTTCCCGGGTATCATTCCATTTCGGTTTGGAAACAGAATCACTTTCGGTGCTACTCTTTTTTCCCCTATTTTAATTAAAATGAACCTTTCTAATGAGATTTGAGCGCTTTTACCAATTTAACCGGATATCAGAAAATTTCACTTCAGATACTTTTCTGTCTGTTCATCTTTATCCTACCTATTCGGGTCGGTTTGACGACGTATCCTTTTTCATCTCAAAAAACCTGGCCTTCTTTCAGAAAGAAGAAACAAACTTTAAAGTTGCATTTTATGAATATCTGGTAAGTAATTGCTCAATCGGTTTATCCCGACAAAAACAGGGGTTTGATATTTCCTATCAAACTGTTATTGATATTGAGACCCTGGTTTCAAACACCTGCCGTTCCTTTAATGAGTTTGAAGTTTTCAATGTACTCGGGGGAAAAAAGGAATTTATTATTTACCAGCCGGAAAATAGAAAAAGTCTTGGCTTTGGTAAATTCAGAACCCAAACCGATGTTCTGATTTATTCATATTGCTTCCGAACGAAAAAAAATATCACTGAAATCATCAGAAGCCTTCCAGATCAGGATCCGCTTGTCATTTACCGGTCAGTGCTGGTTTTATGTTTGCTCGGGTTTCTTAAAATTGCAGAAATTGAAACCGTACCTTTGAACGGGAATCAGATTCAAACTGCACCGGTATTGCCTGAAAAAACGCAACCTGTTTCACCAAAGCCGGCTGAGCCCGCCAAACAGGACAGTCAGCAGGTTCATGCTTTAAAACGCCTTTTCACTAAAATTATGAGTATCTGATTGTGTCTACAGAAAATCCAATACAATATTTAAAATTGGTTGTCAGCGGTTCTGTTAATGCCGGTAAAACCACTTTTATCAGAACCATCAGTGAGATTGAACCCATTACAACAGATGAATGGGCTTCTGAAGACTCTGTAAAAGAGAAAAAAAGCATGACAACTGTTGCACTTGATTATGGCCGCCTTACCGTTGATGAGGGGTTGGTTCTTAATATTTATGGAACACCCGGGCAGAAACGTTTTGATTTTATGTGGGAAATTTTGTCTGAAAAAGCCTTCGGAATCATCTTTTTAGCAGACAGCACAAACCAGGAAGATATTGAAAGTACAAAGAACATTATTCATTACTTCAATTCACACATCAACCTGCCCTACATCATCTGTGTTACAAAACTGGATTTAAAGGAAACACTGGGTTTTGAAAAGGTTGTTTCTGACTTCATTGACTTCAATACAACAATCATTCCGATTAATACAACGGTTAAAGAAGATGTAAAATCTGCCCTACTGACTCTTTTGACCGAAGTCATCCAAAATCTTGAATAAAAAATATAAAAAAAGGAAAATAATATGAGCACACCCAACCCAACCAGCAAGGATTCAAATATGGCAATTTTTGATTTTACAGAAGACCTTCAGACCAGCATTAATGCAATGGACAGTGAACACCGGTTTTTATTTGATGCCATTAACCATTCTTTCGAATTGATTAGAACAGATAAACAACAGGCTTACACTTACTTTGACAATGTTATCCTTAGCTATGTAGAAAAGCATTTAACCCATGAAGAAAACATCATGCGGAAAAACAATTATCCTGATTTTGAACAGCATTTAAAAGCCCACACGCTTTTCAGAAAAGTTGTGATGGAATTGGTACCTGCAGTTCAGGCTGGTGACCCTAAGGCGTTTATGGAAGTTTATGCCATTTCAATGGGCTGGCTGATTGGGCATATTGAGAAAGTTGATAAAAAGTATGGTAAATGGTATGCTGAGCAAAATCTTACTGCAAAAATCAATGCCGAAGAATCTGCCAGCTCCCTTTAATTCTTTGCTAACTATTTGGCAGAACAACTTTGTTCTGCCTTCTTTTCTGATCTACGGGATATTTGTATGAATGTGCTTTTGATTGACGATGACAAACAAATTCATCTACTGGTAAAAAAAATTCTGGCCCCTCACGATATTAACCTGATTCATGCTTTTTTTATTCAGGAAGGAATTGATAAACTTAAGACCAATGAAATTAACCTGATTATTACTGACATTGTCATGGATGGAATTGATGGACTTTCATTTCTTTCATTGATAAAAAGGGATCGTGATTTTAAATCCATTCCGGTTATTGTAATCACAAGCAACACAGATCCAGAAACAGAGAAAGTTGCAGTAAGTCAGGGCGCAGTTGGTTTTTTAACGAAACCTGTTGAAGAATCAAAACTGACCAATTTAATCAGTACTATTTCGTATCTGGATCAGAATAAATCGGTAGAACCTATCTCTGATGATTATTTCATCAGAAAAATGCAAAAGGTAACCGGCGTTCTCACCAAAGATTCCATTGCTTTAAACTATGAAACCTCCATTCCAAATTATTTGGATGCTGTTGACGGTATATTTGATTTTTCTGCACTTGGTTTTTTTAAAAAAACAGCGCCATCCAAATTTGAATTGATCTCTGAAACCGGTTTCATTTCCTTTCTTGAAGACCTTCGTTTTGTTCCCGCAGACTTCACACCCAATCATTTAAAAATGATCAACAGAAGTGGTCCTGTTTTCAGCAATGACGTTTTGAGGCATCCGAATCCTATAATAAAAAGCTGGGCAAACCACTTTTCCCTGATCAGTGAAGTAATTCTGCCTTTTCACTATTATGAACCGGGAAACGGAAAAATCGGTTCTGGAACCAATAGAAAAACTGAAGGAATTGCCGGATTTTTCTGGGGATTCAGAGGAAGTATTCTTTCTTCAAAAGAATGCGAGGTACTGATCAGATTATCGAATCTGGCAAATCCGATTTTATTTGATCTGCAGGAATATGGGAAGTCTTCAAGCCGGAAAACCCATGCAATTTAACGATACTTTTTACACTTTCTGAACTTTTTTATGATTTCACCTGATCTCTCGTTGGATTTTGAACAAACAAAGCTTGCCCATTTGTTGTGGCGAATAAACTTTGGCAATTTAATCAGGAAACAACCTATTCCACAGTTTGAATCCTTTCCCTTCGATCCAACCAATAGCCACCTTGAAAGCCTGATTACTCCCGGTTTGGAGGCAGATATATCGGGTCTGGTGGAATTGGCAGGGTTAGTTAAATCTGATATTGCGACTATTCTTTCCCAACTGCCGGCAGAAGATGAAGAAAAAGTTTTTGAGCTTTTGCAAAAAGTATTCGCAACCGCTGATTCTATTTTATCCATTCTGGAACCCATTTATTTTCCTGAGAAAACACTTGAGCTTTCTGATTTAAAAGGAAGTACAATTCAATGGGATTCAAATTGGGAACTGGGAATTGGTGAACTGGATTCACAACACAAATCACTGGTGTCAATTATAAACGAGCTTCAATCAGCTATTCTGGCCGGGAGTGATTCCAAAACTCTAGGCCGTATTTTGTATAAGCTTGAGGACTATACGCGTCTTCATTTTACCACTGAAGAAATTTATATCAAATATTTTGGATACCCGGGCTTAAAAGGCCACCAAAAGCAACACAATATATTCATCGATTACCTTGTTCAGTTTCGCCTGAACCTTTCCACCGGTTTTCAACAACCGCAGGATCTTTATACCTTTCTGCTGAAATGGCTGATTTTTCACATTTCCCGTTCTGACAAAGATTTTATGAAATTCCAACCTAAATCGGATGAAAAATCAGAAACAAACAGGAACACCTGAATTTCCCGCTGAAGTTTAAAACCCGCCACATGTTGTAACCCCAACCTCGCACCGCTGATTTCCATTTTTGGCTGATGACTACGTTTCATATCGGAACCCGGCGAACTCATCAGGCTTCGCCTGATCCAAACACGCCGGCTTCTTACCGATATTGTACTGGTCATTGGCGCCGATGGAAAGAATGACGGTGAAAGACGGAATGATTTATTTTCTACCCTAACCTTTTTCGAATTTTTTTGCAACTTTCTTGTCCAGTTGGGGTGAGGGAAACGGCATTTCGTAACCCCATAGGGGTGACCTATTTGTAGAATATTGTACCTCTAAAACCCACCCCGCCCGGCCACAAACCCCAATATGAAATGATAACCAATTCCGGGCGGAATATGACACGTCTGTGTTGTTATTTTCCGCACGGAATCAGGGCATAGAAATAATGAAGAGTTGTGGCCGTGCGGTTTTTGCAATGATGATCCTAACCTCGGGTTGACACCCGGGGCTACCAACATGTCACCCCGCTGGGGTGAGGAATTGCATTTCCGCCAGAATCCGGGGTGTTTGTATCCGCAAACTCAGCGGAAAGTGCGGTGGGGAGATCCGTGCGCCTTCAAAAACGGAATCAAAAATTGGTGACCCTTCGATACAGCGAATCAGTCTAATCTGATTCGCCACTCAGGGTGACAAACAGCCATTCGATTCCGTTTTTGCGGGATCAGCGGCGGGTGACGGATCCAGAGTTCTGAGGTTGCAAGCTTTTTGCCTACTTTTTCCAGAAAAAGTAGGCCGTCGGAGACAAAGAAATTTCTGTTTGGTGCATTTTCGCCCGGAAGAAGGACAAACCCAGAAAATGGGTTGTGGCCGGGCGGTTTTGTTTTGTGGGGTTTGTTTTTCTACCAAATTTTCACCCTTTTAACCCGCGACCAATGGTCTTGGGCGCTGGGGTGAGGAAAAAATAAAAAGGCCGGACTTTCGTCCGGCCAAGCGGGGAGCGTTGGGGATATTGCGGTGGGGTTCGTAGCGGGGATTATTCCTTTTCGTAAATTCTCTGCCAATAGTTTGACTCGCAGAATTCCATAATATCATCCGGTTGGGCACCTTCCGGGTATGGGGTCAGGCGGATACCAGCTCCTTTCAGGTAGGAATAAGCAACCAGCCAGGAACAGATCGGGTAATTCTCCATTTTCATCCATTTTCTGACCAGATACCGGCCACCCAGAAACCAGTCGGCAAAATGGGCGGCAATTGCAGGATACCCATATTTCCTACCTTCATATCTTCGGGCAATGGTGGTTACCATCAGTTGCTGACCCTGAGTCAATCCCAAAGAAATCCGGTCGATTTTAAAAGCGTTTCCAGATTTGATGAGATCGTCAAGCGGATGAATTTTAATTGTTGCCAGCGCTTCAATGATTAAAACCCTATTCTCTTCCACCTCCAGAACCATGGCGGTATGCGATGCCCAGGATGGTTTGCCGTCTTTTTCTTTTGAGAAAAACCGGATGAGTTTACCTAACATCGAGTTTGTGCGGACGTGGATGATATCGCATGGTTGGAGGTTGGTGTTGCACTTCGATACAAACGCCTCACGGCGTTCACTCAGTGTGACAGGCTCTTTTGCCGGATTATCTAATCTGTCATTCTGAGTGGCCGTACCGGTACTCCGGGACGGTTGTATCGAAGAATGACTTTGGTTGTTGTCGCCCTTCGATAAGTCAGTCTCACGACTGACACTCAGGGTGACAACTTTATTTTCCGTGTTTTTTCCATCCTTACTCATGACGGTGCCTCTTTTTATCTGGACTAAGCGGTGACTTCACCGGTGTGCAGGCTAGAAATGCTCTGAAGATTTCATCATTCAAGCGTTTGAACAGCTTTAGGTAATTCCAGAAGAGTACCCCGGCTATCAGGAAGAAAAAGAGAAAGTACAACAAGCCGGAAAAGAGGTTTCCCTGAAACAGGCAGATGATCAATACCCCGAAGGCTGAAATCAGAAAACTCATGGCTAGATTTCGGGAGAACCCGTACAGGTTAATGAAGTGATTGGCCCGTTCAAAGGCGGTCGGGAAATGCTGTCCGATGTATTCGAAAGTTAGCCAGAAAACATCATGGGCTGAACTCATCTCCATCTGAAAGGTCTGCCGGTATTTCCTGCGAAACCGTTCAATGAAGTCTGGGTGATACTCCCGGGAATAGTTGGTGAAGATTTTCAGTAACAGGGGTTTCAGCCATACTTTGCTGAAATTGCCCCAGAAACGGTCAATCTTTCCCCTGTAATCTCCGGCCGGAATTCCGTATGGTGTTAATACAAACAGATTCTGGGCGGGGAAACCCATTCCGTTTTCAACTATCAGCCGTTCCAAAAGAAAACCCGCGGCAGCAGCAATCAGATGCCCGAAGGTATAGGCAGATAGAATAATAAATATGCCCATTCCGACCGCAAGGGTCACATCACCGTGAATGTAGGTCAGAAAGGAATGCAGAAGCGTGGCAGAATAACCGGCATCCTGAAATAAACTTCCGTGCTGATTCAGAAGAATCCGGAGGAAAACAGGGATATCGGTCGTCATAGTCACCAGAACAATCAGGGTAAACCCCGGCATCAGGTAACCAAAGAAATCATATAAATTAAAGGGGAGCTTAAAGTCTCTCATGGGGGATCTCCAAATGGGTATGAGTGAAGATTTTGCCGTTTTGTCAGGTGCATCCGGATGTGCCCTTTCTGTAAGCTCCGTGTAAGGTGCGTGTAAGGTGTGTATAAGCTTATACAAATCGGGTATTTCGGGGATGTTTTCTGACAGGCTGGCAGATTTTGGTAAGGTAGATGGCTCAGTGCAATTGGGTTTTCTGATTTCTCATTTACCCTTTAACACTGAGCCTTTACCCTTTGATTATTTTAAAGTATGGTTTCTTTTTCAGTCAAATTACCCGGGGTATCGGTAGCCTGAATGATAAGTTTGTCACCATCCACCTGGGCATTAACAGCCGTTGCCGTGTAAACCCAATCCAGACGAAAGTCCTGCTGAACGGCATTCCCCGATTCAACAAGAGATCCATCCGGATTCATAATGATGATTTTCACTTCTTTGACCTTGAAGTCATCGGTAACACGGACCATGATTTTATCACCAACCTGTCCGTAATAATCCGCCAGAGAAATACTGACAATGTTCGGTGCACTGAGGAAATCAGCGACGGCAATATTGTAAGCCGTAATGCCATTCCCTGCCTGTTCCTCATAATCCACTTTCAGATCTGGCATTGCCAGTGCTGATTTGGCGTAAATGACTGCCTGCTGGAAGCGTTCTTTATGAGCAGCCTGTTTTGCTGTGGGGACACGGTTTTTTGTTGTTGGCCTGGATCCGACGATTGTCCGGTCTCCGACCTGACGAAAGACGATCATATCGCCGAGCATTCCGCTGAGACCCTGGGTGACGATGTTTTTTCCTACGGTTGACATGGGGATGTCTCCTATTTTTATGTTTTGTTTCGTTTAAGACAGTACTCGGGTACCGTCTGAGACAAAATTAGAAACGGAGATTTTTAGTGTAAAGGGATTAATTTAGTACCATAAAGTCTTTAATGATTTATTTTTCAGAAAAGGTAAAAATCAGGGGAGATTGGGGTAAAAAGTAAGGGAGAAGACAGGGGTAAGGTTAAATTTTAAAGGTTGAAGGTTAAATGGGAAGGCAAAAAAACAAATATTTAGACAATTGATTTTATCGGTAAATTTTCATTGTGCCATAAATTAAATTTTAGGTTTTCAAACAATGGAAGCGGTTGTAAAGAAAAAGACTATTGACTCTGCTTATTGATAGCCTTAATTTCAATTCAGAATCGCATCATATTATATTTCTTATATAATTGGATACCTGATAGTCTGCTTACGGAAATAAATCATTCTTCTTCATGAACATAAAAGTCGTTCACTCCGCTTTTTATTTTATACTTTACTTTTGGTCATTTCAAGCTATCGGCCAGCCAACACCAAAATTACTTGCAACTATTACCGGAGATAAAACGGCTGACTTGTTCGCCACTGTGTGCTACGCAGGTGATTTAAATGCTGATGGATTTGATGATGTTGTTGTTGGTGCGCCTCAGGGAAATTATACAAAATTGTTTTTTGGCAGTGCTGTCTTTGATACCATCCCAGATATGATTTTCATCTGTGAACAAGGTGGGAGCCATTTGGGGGAGTCCATTGCCGGTGGAAAAGATGTTAACGGTGACGGATTTCCCGATTTGGTTATTGGTGCACCCGATTTTGATTTTGGTGGTAAACCATATGGAATAGTAAGAAGTGGGAAAGTCTATCTCTATTTTGGTGGTCCGGATATCGATACAACAGCTGATGCTGAATTTAATTCTGAAGGTTGGTATTACCATTTCGGTAATAGCGTAGCAATGGGTGATCTGAACAACGATGGGTTGGCTGATGTGATTGGCGCTGCATACCATGATGATTATGATGCTCATGGAAGGGTTTTTGTCTATAACGGTAGAAATGAAATGCTACCTGATTATGATTACTTACTTGAAGGACCCGGACATTTTGATATGTTTGGTGCTTCAGTCTCATTTGCAGGAGATGTCAATCAGGATGGATATGGTGATTTGCTGGTAGGAGCTCCACAATTTTTATTAACCGGGCCAAGATTTAAAGGGGGGTATTCTGCACTGTTTTTTGGCGGAGACAGCCTCAGTTTTACGAATTCAATCTTATTTGTAGGTGACACCATTCCTCCAGGTCAGTTTGGACGAAGTGTTGCCGGAATTGGTGATTTAAATGGCGACGGTTTTAATGATATTGGAATTATTTCAATTGAGAAATGCAACATTTATCAGGGTTCAGACCAATTCTCAAATGAACCATTCAAGTCTTATGTGCCTGTAAATGGATTTGGATTTATTGGCGGGTTAAATGACATCAACAAAGACGGTTTCGGCGATTTTGCTGTAATCTCCGATTCAACTAGAATCTATTTTGGTCAGCCCGATCTTGATAAATTGCATTTTATTTCACTTCCTTATGGAAACCAGATTTCTTCACTGGGAGATATAAATGGTGATGGTAAAAACGATATCATTCTTAGTGACAATCATGGTGATGGCTCCAACGGTCCTGGTAGGGTGTTTATTTATTCCGTTGATTCCCTTAAAGTGGGTGATGGTGTCAAAGAATCAATGCCAGAGAAGGGTTTTTCACTATATCAAAATTACCCAAACCCCTTTAACCCATCAACTACTCTTCGTTATCAAACACCTGAAAAAGGCTTGGTACAGTTGAAAGTGTATGATTTGATGGGTCGGGAGGTTGCAGTATTGGTCAATACGGTAAAAGAAGCCGGTTATTATGAACTTCTATTTGATGCCAATTCTGTTAGTGGTGGGTTAAGTAGTGGTGTTTACCTCTTTAAAATCCAGGTAAACTCATTTACTACTACACAAAAAATGGTGCTGCTGAAGTAATAACACTTCCCGTTTTAGTGTTTTGGTTCCTTTTGAAAGGGCGGGACAAAATCCCGCCCTTTTTTATTGACTTAAAACGGTAGACTTATATCTATCAAAGAGCAATTCTCAAGAACCTTTCACCGTGACATAAATTAATTTTTAGATTCTGGTTTGACTTTTAATCGGATTTCTGACGACCTTGTCTGAAAATAAATGATTCCCAAAAACCAAACCCATACTTCAATGAAATTCAGATCCATCCTTCCCGTTCTGTTTGTCCTTTCCTGTTCTTTTGGAAGTTTCACCTCCTGCAAAGAACCCTCAACCGGACCAGATAACAAAGACACTGACAGCCTCGTTCTGAAATTAAAGGAAACAGATTTAACTTCTGCTACACTGAACCTTCATACTGCTGGCCTGATTTTACCAGCCCAGTTTTCTTTACTCAGGAATGGGGATACAGTTCAGACATTTTCCCTTTATCAATCGGATACCCTTTTCAAAGACCCATTTCTGATACCCTCAACCCGGTACACCTGGCAGGTTCTCATGAGCAAAACCAATCAGAAAAGTAATGAGGTAACCGGCAGAACTCAGGATACCACCAGCCATATCTTTTCATGGAGATTGGATACTTTGGGATCAGCCGGTTCCAATCTATTTGATGTGGTGATTGTTAATGACACCTGTATCTGGGTGGCCGGAGATATAACAACCAGACCCTATAGCTCATTTGAGCGGTATAATGCAGCAATGTGGAACGGAAAAGGTTGGAAAAAATTCAGGTTTGTTTTCCCGAATTATACCGGAAGTGAGAGTGTACAAATTATCAGAACCCTGGTTCTGACCGGTGAACAAAAGTTATACTTCATCAGTGAGATAGGTTCAGTTGTTGCGACTGACATAACAGGTGAAATTGAATATTTTAGAACGCTTGTCCCTGAAACAAAAGGTGTACCCTCAGAGTCATGGGGAACCGGAATCGGCGATTTTTATTTTTCAGGAATGAACGGTTCATTAACAAGTTATAACGGATCCTCTTTTTCACTCATGCCCTCCAATACAGATGTGGATCTGATGGATATTTTTAGTTCAGGAAACGGTGTCCTTTGGTCAACAGGCAATGACCTGAAAAAATCAGTTTTACTGAAATACCAGGTGGGTTCCTGGTTCATCTTCAGGGAGTTTACCAGGGGACCGGGGATGAGCGGTGTGCTTCCCGTTGATGACCTCAGATTGGCCTATTCGAGTGTCTGGCAGCAAAAAGGGTCAGACAGTATTTGGGTCACTACTTCCTGGGGGGTTCACAAGCAATCGGTGAAACCGGACGGGAAAGCCAGATGGGTGTATCAAAGAAGATGGGATAAACCGGAAACCAATCCGGTTGGTTTTCCCTCCCGGATCAGAGGGACGGATGAAAATAATGTCTGGGTTTCCGGTCAACATGGGGCAGTACTTCACTTTAATGGCTGGAGTTGGCACCGGTATACCCAGTTTTATAACCTGAATTTCTGGTTCTTGTCCCTCGATGTAAAAGTTTCAAAAGCGGTGTTGGTTGGTGAAGATTTGGCCGGTTCTGCAATCATTCTAATGTTCAATCCATAAATTAACCTGAGGTAAATATGAAAAAAATGATTCTCGCCTTTGTAGCTGTCTTGTTTTTTGTAAACCTGACAAACGCTGGTCCGCTTGACCTTATCACTTCAAAATACAAATCGGGTCAGATCACCGCCGATCAGTATTATCTGAATTTGTATTACTACCTCTACAACCCTGCCTTGGTTGATCTGACTCTAATTCCGAATCCACAAGAAAAAGTGACCTGTGCGGCAGATATACCTTCTGATTATCAAAACGAAATTAATTTAGTTTCCAACTCAGTCCGGACACTGATCACAACTGTTGAGGCAGATGTGATTGCAGAGGCCGACCAGAGTTATATCAGTCCGTCAGGTTACTTTAGCATTAACTATAATCCAGGCAAACTTACCTTTGCAGATCAAGCAGATTTAAACAACAATGGGTACCCCGATTTAATTGAACAAATTGGTGTCTGGTTCGATTTTGCTAAAAACAAACTGGTTGACCAGGCAGGGTTTGTAAGTCCGTTAACATCTTCTGAATTAAACCAGGGATTGAAATATAACGTCATGATTCCAGGCAATAATTCTACCTCCCAAAATTCAACTTATCCGGGAGGGTCATATATTGGGTTATTGATTTATCCCAGTAATATGAACGGTAATGATCCTTTGGGTGCAAGAATGGGAGAAATTAAAGCCGGAATTGCCCATGAATTTAAACATGCCATTCAGATTGCCACAGAACATTATCAGGTTGATTCATTCTATAGAAATTTTAAACATCTGGATGCATGCTGGGCAGAGGAATTTGTCTTTGATGAATCGAATTCTGCTTATCATTTTGTTCAAGCTTTTAATTCCTTCTACAATCCCTCAATGGGTATGTTTGATCATAATGGTGTTAAAAGCGGTTCTTTTTCCACAGCTAGTAATTGTGGTTATTCTGACTTTTTATGGCATGTATTTATTCATGAACGGTATGAGGGTAATTCAGGAACCCAGGCTCCCTTTCTGAAAGCTTTCTGGGAGGACAGAAGGCTAAACCCGACTGACCGTCTTGAGGCGACTTATGACCGAGTCATGTATCCAGTCTTAGGAGAAAATGCTACTGGTAAACTCGTTTCGGAATACTTTATCTGGAACTATTTTACCAGATTGCGTTCCGTAAAAAATTCTTCGGGTGCAGTCGTATTTGGATATCACGATGCGGCACTAAATGCTATCAATGATTTAAATCTAGGTGTTCAATTCCCTGAAGTTTCTGCAGGTGATATTTTAACTCACGATCTATCTGACCTCACTTTGCCGGTTACTTACACGGGTGGTAAGATCATGAAATTAACAAATCCTGGTGCGGTTTCTCAGTTTTCAATCAATACTGACGGTTACACTCAGGGTTGTTTTGTTGCCGTTGCCGTCAAGACGGGAACAACAGTAAACGTTTATTTCATTCCCGATTCCGGAGTTCCTATTGTAATCCCTACCGGAGATGAAATGATTCTTACCGGGAATTATTATCATACGAACCCCATTGAAACTTCCATTTATTTGAACATCAGTACTACACCATTAACTCAGGTACAAACGACGG
>JAIUNL010000014.1 GCA_020161835.1 Bacteroidota bacterium
CTTATGCTGCAGGTGTTTACTTCTACAAACTTTCCTTCAACGGAAAAGTTGTAACCAAAAAATTAACCCTTTTGAAGTAAATACCACCTCCATCCCCATCCGGCGAAAGCCGGATGGGTTTTTTGTTTGACAGAATCCCGATCCAGAATTTTTCTTTCTCAAAAGTTTGAATTGTGATCTTCCTCACACAAAAAATTGTTTTTCGGTTTCATTAGAATACAATTAGGACTTGTTTTATTTTATTTAAAATTGTGTCGTATTTTAGAAAAAACCAGTAAACGCCATTTTAACTTAATTATTTTAATATCTTATTGTCTTTTATTGGAAAACCAGGACTGGATTCATTTCGATTCTGATAAAGATTGTGCAGTTCTACCGGGAGGAATAATTCCTTCCGATCTGATTTTATAACGGAGAAAATATGAACTCAATGCTAACGTTTCTGATCCTGTTTCTTTCACTTATCATCCAAACCTCTTTTGCAGAATCTCCCGGTTCTCAATCAGCTGCGGTAACTCAATCTCCTCCTGTCTTTACCAGTTCAGCCCCTATCGATCCCCATTCGGCTGGAGACCAATTTATTTATAATTTTTCTGTCACCGACGCAGATTCAGATCCGATTTCTTTTTTTACTGCCGGTGTTGATCAACAGGATGCCAATTTTATTTCTGAAGTATATTGGTCAACCGGATACAGAAGCTATTTGTGGCAGTCGTTCACGGCTGTTTCAACAGGACTCATGACACGTGGTGCCTTACTAACTGCTCAGCAATTTACAACTGATGTAATAGTGAATGTTTATTCCGGTGAAGGAACCGGGGGGCAGTTGATTTACACAACCACAATTAATTTTAATGGTGGTATTTATGATTATCACGCTTTCAACATTCCCGCATCGGCCAATGTGGTTTTAACCACCGGTCAGGTCTACACAATTGAATATCTTAGCAGTCTTACTGGTTATATGCCGGGTCCGGATATTTACAGCCGTTATGGGGGTGGACGTGCGGATTTTGGCTCAGATTGGGACAATCCGTTTTATGTTAATATTCAACCTTTCATTACAACACCTGCAGCAACCTGGTTAAGTTTAACTGATAACGCAAATGGAACCGGTAGTTTATCAGGAACACCTTCCGTTGAAAATGTAGGATCATTCTCAACCATTTTGGTTGCCAAAGCTGGCTCGGACTACGTTCAGCAGCAAATCAGTTTCAATATCACAAATCCTGTTTCTGATCCAACCGGTTTATTTGCAATCGCTGGTGACGGTCAGATTGAACTGAAGTGGAACAAAAATGCCCCGGCTAATTTCGGAAAGTATTACATCTACGGTGGCACAAGTCTGAATCCAACCACACTGATTGACAGTTCATTATCCGTTTCTGATACAACCAAAATCATAACAGGTTTAACAAACGGGACCTTATATTACTTCCGTTTGAAAGCAAAAAGCAGCAGCAATGTGCTTAGCGGATTTTCAAATGAGGATGCTGCAGTTCCTGTCGCAAATGAAGGAAATTCTCTTTTGCTCGACGGTTATTCCCAATATGTTGTCCTTCCATCAAACAGCTATTATCAGAATCATAATTTTACAATGGAAGTCTGGGCAAAACGAAACAGTACTTATTCCGGCGACTGGATTTTTGGCCAGGGGGTAACCGGACAGGATATTGGTCTTCATATTGGATTCAGGGAATCAAACGGGTTCTCTTTTGCTTTATATGCTGATGATCTTGAACAGGGTCAACCGAATTCATCCACGTCATGGCAGCATCTCGCCTTAACCTATGATGCCGGAACTCAATCCCAGAAAATGTACATTGACGGGGTTCTGGTTAATTCAAGGGTTTCTTTTGGTGTTTACAACGGTTATGGTGACTTTTATATCGGAAGAAGTGCCTGGAGTCTGAGCGATGCTTTTGATGGTTCGCTCGATGAAGTCAGACTCTGGAATTATGTAAGATCTGACTCAGAAATCAATGACAACAGGATACTGGCATTAAGAGGTGATGAACCCGGTTTGCTTGGACTTTACCATTTTGATGAACCTTCAGGAACAGTTGTTTATGATGCTTCACCTAACGGAATAAATGGAACAATCGTTGGTGGTGCTTCATTTGTTGAATCTGATGCGTTTATCTCTACAACACTTCCTGTTGAACTTTCTTCCTTCACCGGACGGATTTCTGGCCGAGATATTGTTTTAAACTGGTCTACTGCCTCAGAGGAAAATAATGCGGGATGGGAGATTCAGAGACAGAAGTTAGAAGATAGAAGTGAGAAGGTAGAATGGGAAACAATCGGATTTGTCGCCGGAAAAGGAACAACCACCGAATCACAGAATTATGTATTTTCCTCACCCGTGACCCGTAATCCGTCACCCGTAACCCTCCGCCTGAAGCAACTCGATCTCGACGGAACAGTTTCATTCAGTCAGATTCTGACAATTGAAAACAAAGCGGCAGAATTTGCACTTCAGCAGAACTACCCGAATCCGTTTAATCCGTCAACAAAGATTGATTTTTCTCTTCCCGTATCCGGTTATGCCAAACTGGTTGTTTTCGATTTGCTGGGAAGGGAAGTCAAAACCCTGATTGATCAGAATCTGGAAGCCGGATTTCACACGGCAGTTTATGATGCAGGAAATGTCGCAGCCGGAGTGTATTTCTACCAGCTGACCTTTAACGGGAAAGTTGAAACCCGCAAATTCACTTTGCTGAAATAAATAAATATAAAAACCCGTCATTCAATTTATTTTTTAATTTGGGTGATGGGTTGTCTTTTTTTATTGAATATCCAGTCACCATTTAATCCCGGAAAAATGATGAAAAAAGTGTTACCAAAATCAACTGTTACTTTTCTGTTTGGCATTCTTTGTCTTACTTTCTTTTCACCTGCCAGTGCTCAGACCATCCCTTCCTTTACCAGTTCAGCCCCGTCGGGAACTGTCATTTATGACCGGCCATTTACCTATGCTTTCTCTGCAACTGACGGCGATTCAGACCCGATTTCGTTCTTTGTGCCAGGAACCCAGCAAAATGATGCTCAGTACCTTTCCGGCTATAATACTTCCACCGGTTCTGCATCAGTAATCTGGCAGTCCTTTACAGCTGTGAACACCGGTTTGGTTGTCACTGCCGGAGCCTACATGTTTTACAGTTCAAGTGGTTCTGGCGGAACGGTAACTGTTAGTCTTTACTCAGGGGAAGGAACCGGCGGAACCTTGCTCTACACAAGCACAATCCACATGCCAAATGCACCAAATTATCAGCTTTTCACGGTTCCTGTTTCTTCAAATGTGATGATTACTTCCGGACAGAAATATACAATTGCATACTCGGGTTCAGGATTCAGTGGTTTATTTCAAAGCTCACCTTTAAATCCGTATGCCGATGGCAGAAGCAGTTATTCTGCTAACGCGGATATCCCATTTCAGGTCAAAATTAAACCTCTGATCACCACCCCTGCTACAACCTGGCTGACGTTAACCGATAACGGTGACGGTACCGGTTCCCTGTCTGGTACTCCTCTGGCAGCAAATGCCGGCGCATTTTCTGAAACGCTGATTGCCAAAGCCGGGACTGATTATATCCAGCAGGCAATCAGCTTTACCATTTCAGCCCCTGTTGCTACCGTCTCGAAAATCGTTGCTTTTGCTAAAAATGGCGGAGCAGAATTGAAATGGTCAAAAAACAATTCAGTTGATTTCGTTAAATATTACATCTATGCAGGTACAACCTCAAATCCAACCGTTATTGCTGACAGTACTTCCGCCAATGAGATTAATGACACGACAAAAATGGTGACCGGATTAACCAACGGCACTCAATATTATTTTAGAGTAAAGGCAAAAGATACCAACGGGTTTTTAAGTGATTATTCTCCGCAGGATGCTGCCGTTCCAACCGAAAAGGCCGGAAATTCTTTGTCTTTCAACGGATCAAATTCCCGTGTAACCATACCAAATTCGACGGTTTTTGATGTTTCTACCTTAACGATGGAGGCCTGGGTTTATGCTTCAAACTTCAATCAGAATGGTTTTATTTTTGAAAAGGGCCCTGTTAATACTCAATATTCCATGTTTTTTGAAGGCCCCTCATTTTGTTTCAGAACGGTAACCAACTCTGGAGTCATCAAGTCGTTGTACGCCGGAACAAGTTCAGACCTTGGAATATCAAACGGAAACTGGTATCACATTGCCTGCACTTTTAACGGGACAACAAAAAATATTTACGTCAACGGCATTCTTAAAAAATCAGTGAACGATCCGCACATTCTCAGAACCGGACAATCTGGTCAAACCATTGGCATGTACGGAACCGGTGGCTATTATTTAAATGGGAAAATCGATGAAGTCAGGATTTGGAATACGGTAAGAACACAGTCTGAACTGAATTCAAATGCCTCAGCCCCGTTACGTGGAGACGAACAAGGTTTGGTTGCCCTTTATCACCTGGATGAACCTGCCGGTTCCACCGCTTTTGATGCAACTTCCAACGCCAATAACGGTACCTGGGTAAACAGTCCGGTTGCGGAAGCTTCAGGAGCGATGAGTCTTGGTACACCTTCCGGTTTTTACGCAATCAGCACTTCTGAAACGGCTGAACTTCATTGGTCACCTTCTCTTGGTGCAGCAAAATATCTCATTTTCAGTGGTTCATCCTCAAATCCGGAAACTGTAATTGATTCTACTGATGCTACTACAATTACTCTTTCAGGATTAACAAACGGAACCCACTATTTTTACCGGGTTGCCGGGAAAAGTCCTGATTTGACAGTCAGCGGATATTCAAATGAAGACGCCGTGGTTCCGGAGGATGGTGAAGGAAATGCCCTAAGTTTTGATGGTGATGGTGATTATGTGTCCATTCCAAACTTGTCAGCAATGTTATCAGGGAAAACGGCTCTGACAATCAGTGGCTGGGTTTATCCAAGAAATCCGGAAGGAAATTCACCAGATTTTGATCATTTCTTCGGATTCAGAAATGACAGTGATGCTGATTTCTATGTCATGCAATCTCACGGAACCAACTTAAAAGCTGTTATCAGAACCAGTTCCGGAGCAGGTGAAATAACAGCTACCTCAACCTTGATTCCCAATGAATGGCAGCATGTTGCCTTTACCTATGATGGTTCCGTTATCAAGCTTTACCACAACGGAAATGAAGTTGGCAGCAGCTTTGCCTCAGGAACTATAGAAGTTGGAAACCTTGCTTTTCAGATGGGTTTCAGCAATGAAGGTCCATTTAATTATTTTCTTGACGGGAACGTTGATGAAGTTCAATTGTGGAATAAAACACAATCTCAGGAAGAAATTGTACTGAATTATACCATTCCTGTCCGCGGAGATGAACCGTTTCTTTTAGGTGCCTGGCATTTGGATGAACCAACCGGAGTCATCACCTATGATGCAACTCCCAATGGAAATAATGGTACTCTTGTTGGCGGAACTGCTTTCACTTCTTCAACTTCTTTTTTTCAGGCCACACTTCCTGTTGAGCTTTCATCCTTTACCGGCCAGATTTCAAACGGTAAAGTCGTTCTGAACTGGTCAACTGCTTCTGAGGAAAATAATGCGGGATGGGAGATTCAGAAACAGAAGTTAGAAGATAGAAGTGAGATGTTAGAATGGGAAACCATTGGCTTTGTTGCCGGAAATGGAACAACAACTGAAGCACAGTCCTATTCTTTTTCGTCCCTTGTCACCTCCCGCAGTAGCGGGACCGGCAGTCCCTCGTCACCGGCGGTTTACCGCCTCAAACAACTCGATCTTGACGGAACGGTTTCCTTCAGTCAGATTCTGACGATTGAAAATAAACCAACAGAATTCGCACTTCAGCAAAACTACCCGAATCCGTTTAATCCTGTAACAGTTATCACTTATCAGCTGGCTTCAAAGGGCAATGTTGAATTGCGTGTATTTGATATGCTGGGTCGTGAAGTTAAAACTCTGGTTAATCAGGTAAAGGAAGCTGGTAATTACTCGGTTGATTTTTCCGCAGAAAACCTGCCAAGCGGTGTGTATTTCTACCGGTTGAATGCCGGCAATTTTTCTGAAACCAGAAAAATGACAATTTTAAAATAGTCCGGGCAGTTTGCTGGAATTGCCAATCTTTCTCAAGTCTTTATCTTTAATTAAAAGGGTTAAAAATATGAAATCATGGCTAACTTGTTTTTTGCTTTCAGTTTCTGTTTCGGTATTTGCACAGTCAGGAAAGGAAGTCCTGGTCATAAACAGTACAACCGAAGTCGTCAATACTGCATGGATCAATATGCTGGGCAGTGCCGGAATATCTTATGATTACCGTTCCTTTCAAACTCTGGATACTTTTTCTGTTTTACTTAATTATGAAACCATTCTTTATCTCGATGATGATGTAGAAGGCGGAAATAGCTTGACCAGTCTCAGACGGGCAAATCTGGTTAATGCCATGAAAAACCAGAAGTCGTTATACATACAAAGTGAATATCTGAGCAGTTATCAGACCAATGAATTTTTCAAAGAATTATGTGACTCTGCCGGCGGAATCTTTGCCTGGTCTGGAGTTACTTCAGGTATGTTTAATGATGTAACGGTTCTGGCTCCCTTCAATAATCAGGCAGTTGAAGTGAATACGATTTCAAATTATTGGTATGGTCATACTGCAACGTTTGATAATACCATCGTTAAACCGTTTTTGGTGAAAGATGGGACTACATTTGGTTTTTATATTGATCCTGTAAATCCTGATTACGGGAAAGTGGTAACAACAACTGACCGTGATTTTTATACCAGTCAGAATGTAAATGCAATAAGTCTTATACGGAATATAACCCATTATCTTTTAACTCATTCTACCCTTCCCGTCGAACTTTCATCCTTCACCGGAGAAATTTCTGGCGGTAAAGTCGTTCTGAACTGGTCAACTGCTTCTGAGGAAAATAATGCGGGCTGGGAGATTCAGAGACAAGAGGTGGTTTCGGGCACTTCGACTCCGCTCAGTGACCGAAACACAAACTGGGAAACGATCGGATTCGTTGCCGGAAAAGGCACCACCACTGAATCTCAGTCTTATGAGTTTTCCTCACCCGTAACCCGTGATCTGTCACCCGTAACCCTCCGCCTGAAGCAACTTGATCTCGACGGAACGGTTTCCTACAGTCAGATTCTGACTTTGGATATTGCGCCAACAGCCTTTTCCCTTGAAAAGAATTATCCCAATCCGTTCAACCCATCTACCACAATCCGGTATCAGCTTCCTGCTCAGGTTCAGGTTACCCTTTCAGTTTTTGATGTATCCGGACGGCTGATTTCTGTTTTAGAAAATGGCATGAAACCAGCAGGATTTCATCAGGTTGAATTTAATGCGGCCGGACTTTCAAGTGGAATTTATTACTATCAGATCAAAGCTGGAAATGAAGTAAAAACCGGTAAAATGCTGCTGGCAAAATAACCCAAATATGTTTCTATAATAAAAATTGAAGGAGGAGTTGAAATGAAAAATTGGTTTAAATATTTAACAGTACTTTTTTTTCCGGTTTTAGCATCAGCACAAACAGCAATCCAACCTGCCGGATCCGGGACCGTTGGAGATCCATACCAGGTCAGTTCCGTTGATAATTTATACTGGATCTCTGCAAATATTGCCCAATGGAATAAAGTTTATGTTCAAACGATGGATATTGATGCTTCAAGTACATCCGGCTGGAACGGGGGCTCGGGTTTCTCATCAATCGGCTTTGGGACCCAATGGACCGGAAGTTATGACGGACAAAACCATGTAATTGATGGATTGGTAATCAGCCGTTCCGGAACTGATTATGGCGGTTTGTTCGGAAATGTGGGATCTGCCTCGGTTATTAAAAATCTGGGTCTTACCAACTGCTTGATTTCCGGGAAACAATATACAGGTGCTCTGGCCGGCTACAATACCGGGCAGATTACCAATTGCTTTACAACCGGGATGGTTAGCGGGTTTTATGCAGTTGGCGGGTTGGTTGGTTACAACAGCAATGGCGTAATTACAGCAAGTTTTTCAAATGCAAATGTCACCTGTTCAACTGATCGGGTTGGTGGTCTCGTAGGTTATAATAATGGTTCAGGTGCCACAATCAGTAATTGTTATGCAACCGGTAATGCAACAGCTACCGGCATACGTGCTGGCGGGTTGCTTGGCTATAACAATGGCGGAACGGTGACCAACAGCTTTTCAACAGGGATTCCAACTGCCACTTCAAGTACGGGTGGTTTAACCGGCGGACCCAATGCAACAGGAACCACGAATTCTTTCTGGGATACCGAAACCTCAACCCGTGTTTTAAGTCCGGGTGGCGGAACCGGTCTGACGACTTTGCAAATGAAAACAGAAACAACCTTTACCAATGCCGGCTGGGATTTTGAAACTGAAACAACAAACGGAACAAATGACTACTGGACGATGGATGGTGTAACCAATTTCGGTTATCCCTATTTGAAATGGCAGGAATTAAACGCTGCTTCTTTACCCGTCGAACTTTCATCCTTCACCGGAAAAATTTCAGGTGGCAATGTGATTCTGAACTGGTCAACCGCTTCAGAGAAGAACAATGCGGGTTGGGAAATTCAGAAAATGCAGGAGGTGGTTTCGGGCACTTCGACTCCGCTCAGTGACCGAAACACAAACTGGGAAACGATCGGATTTGTGGCCGGAAAAGGAACCACCACTGAATCTCAGTCCTATGCATTTTCGTCCCTTGTCACCCGTCCCTCGTCACTGGCGGTTTACCGCCTTAAACAACTCGATCTCGACGGAACGGTTTCATACAGTCAGATTCTGACTTTGGATATTGCGCCAACTTCATTTTCCCTTGAAAAGAATTATCCCAATCCGTTCAACCCATCAACCACAATCCGGTATCAGTTGCCTGTTCAGGTTCAGGTTACACTTTCTGTTTTTGATATAACCGGGCGGCTTATTTCTGTTCTGGAAAATGCCGTGAAACCAGCAGGATTTCATCAGGTTGAATTTAATGCTGCCGGACTTTCAAGCGGAGTTTATTACTACCAGATCAAAGCCGGAAATGACATAAAAACCGGCAAAATGCTGCTGGCAAAATAACCGTTATAATAAACAACAATTAAATTTGAAAACTTTTCAGGGCTGAATTGATTCAGGTGATCACGATACTGCAAAATTTATTTCAGCCTGGTTTTAATACCAGACAAATCACTTTTGTTCTGCTGGCAATTCTGCAATTTGTTTTTTCTTCAGCCTTCTCACAAACTGAACGGGGAAATCCTTCTGCAATAAATTATGCGTCAAAAGACGATTACAGAGCCGATCGGGATGTGTGGGATGCTGCACAGGATTCAACCGGCACACTTTTTTTCGGAAATGCCCAGGGGGTTTTAACCTACAATGGGGTGAGTTGGTCTTTATTTCCCCTGCCCAAAAAAACGGCAGTCAATTCACTGGCTGTTGATGCCGCCGGAAGGGTTTTTGTTGGAAGTGAAGATGAATTTGGTTTCTTTTCCCGGAATAAAGGTCGGCTTGATTATACGTCCCTGATGCATCAAATTCCCGAAAATGTGAAGACATTTGGCAAAATCTGGTCAATTGATACGCTCGGACAAACTGTTTACCTCCAGTCCCTTTCCGCTTTGTTTTGTGTGACCGGAGATAGTCTCACTACACTTCTCCCACGGGAAAAATTTTCGTTTATTTACCGGGCAGGATCCCGTTTATTCATTCAGGATCCGTCGCAAGGACTTCTTGAAATCAAAAATTCCAGATTGATTCCGGTTGATACATCAGGTTTTTTCCGTCAAACCATCTTATCGCAACTGGCCCAGGCACCCGGGGGAAATTTATTCCTTTTCACAAGAAAAAACGGAACGTTTCTGCACACCTCAGACGGTGTAAAACCGATGACCTCGGCTCTTGCTGACCTGAGCAGAAAATACCGGTTTTATGCAATTGAAAATCTGCCTGACGGAGAGTTTTTAATCGGGACAGTGGGCGGTGGTGCTGTTATTGTTGATTCAACCGGGAAAATTCTTAACCTGCTAAATACCAACAGCGGTTTGAAAACCAATACGGTGACCGGTGCATTTTATGACGGAAACGGATCAGTCTGGCTGTGTACGTATGAAGGCGTGAGCCGGATCCGGTATCCGTCACCAGCGACTTTGTTTCGGGTCAACCAGCATTTCAGCGGACTTCCGAAATCAACCGTCAGGCATCAGGGACGTCTATTTTTGGGAACACTTGAAAAGTTTTACCGGCTTTCTGAAGATTTCTCGTTTCCAAATATGGAAAAATCAGGAAGTTCGTTTTTCTTTTCACCCGTTGACGGAATAAAAGAAGATTGCGGAATGGCTCTTTCTGTGGGTACTGATTTGTTTGTTTCAACCAATCAGGGCGTGTTTCTGATCAATAAAAACGGAAAAGAACTGGTCACAAAATCCTACGCACTTCCCTTAACGCAATCTGCAGCCGATCCTGACCGGATTTTTGTCGGTACTTACGGACTTCAATCCATTTACAAAAAAAACGGAAAATGGATCGATGAAGGTTTTTATGAAAATATAACCGAAGATATTTACCATGTTTTTGAGGAATCTGAACGGATTCTCTGGCTCAGATCTTACAATCAGGGCATCATGCGGGTGACTCTGGAACCCGGTTCTTCAAGAAAAACAAAAGTGGAACGTTTTGGCTCTGAACACGGATTACCCTCCCTTGAATTTTATCCGGCAGAAGTAGCCGAAGGAAAAATCAGGTGGATGACGGAATCGGGTGTGTTTACATTTAACGAACTAAAATCCAGTTTTGAAAAAGACACCAGCTTTTATCAAACCTTTCCTGGTGTGCCGGATGTGGTCAATTTTATTGCTCCCGGTAAACCGAATCAGATCTGGATCACCAAAGATGGCAGAGATGGTAGCTCACTTTTTTTGTTTGAAAAAAAGGAAAATGGAAGTTATCAGAGACTCCCGGTTCCGTTTATTCTTGAAAATCAGGCAAGAATCCAAACAATTTATACCGATCATTTTGGCATAACCTGGTTTTCGGTCACTGGTGGGCTTGTTAGATATGATCCTGACGTGAAGGTTTCAAACTCAGCTTCCTTTGTCACCGAAATCAGTTCAGTTCATTTGATGCCAGTCGATTCGGTGATTGCAACCCATGTTTTTTCTCAAAATGATCAGAATATTGTTTTGAATTATCCCAATAATTCCTTGACCTTCAGGTTTGCGGCCCTTTCCTTTTTTGATGAATCCAGAAATACCTACAGATACAAACTCGAAGGTTTTGATTCAGATTGGTCAGCCTGGACAACAGACACCCATAAAGAATATACCAATCTGAATAGTGGTGACTATTGCTTCAGAGTTAAGTCGGTGAATGCACTCGGGATTATTGGCAAAGAGGTATCCTTTAAATTTGTCATATTGCCACCCTGGTGGGAAAGCTGGTGGTTCAGAAGTCTGGTTATTCTCTTTTTTACCTGGATCGGCTTTATGTTTTTTCAAAGCCGGTTGAATAAGTTAAAACGGGAGAAAAAGGCTCAGGAGGAGTTTTCAAGGCAGTTGATCAATCTGCAGGAAAATGAAAGAAAACGGATTGCACACGAACTGCATGATAGTATCAGCCAAAGTTTGCTAGCAATTCACAATAGGGCTCAGATGGCAAGGGAAAAAAGCAATCAGCCAGACTGGATTTTTAAACAGCTTGAAGTCATATTATCTTCTTCATCGGGGGCTATTCAGGAAATTAAACAGATTACACATAATCTCAGACCCTATTTGCTTGACCGGATCGGCCTCACAAAAGCACTTCATTCCCTCATTCGCCAGTTCAAAGAAACCAATCAGATTAAGATCAGTGCAGAAATTGATGATATTGACGGCAAACTAAAACCTGGTGACGATATTCACCTTTACCGGATCATTCAGGAAATTCTGAATAATGTTCAAAAACATGCAAATGCTGATCATTTGTTTATTTCAGTGGAGTCTGAAACTGGGCAGATTAAAATTGCAGTTAGGGATAATGGTGTTGGAATGGAACTTTCACGCAGAAAGTCCGGTGAATCAACCGGAGGACTTGGCCTGGAAGGTATTTCAGAACGGGTGAGGATTTTAAACGGAAAACTCCACTTTGAATCCAAACCGGGAAAAGGAACTAGTGTAAAGATTTCGCTTCCATCAGGAGAAAATCATGACTGATAATTTGATTAAAGTTCTTATCGCAGATGATCATCCGGTTTTTCGTACCGGTTTGTCACAGATTTTAAAACATACAGAGGGAATCCGGCTTGTTGGCGAGGCTTCAAATGGTGATGAGCTACTGGCCATGATTGACCATGAATCACCCGATGTCATCCTGACCGATATTGATATGCCCAAAAAGTCTGGATTTGAAGTTGCTGAAAAACTGAAGATGAGCCAGACTTCGCCCCGAATTATTTTCCTGACATTATTTGAAGATGAAGAGTTTTTCAACAAAGCTTTGGATTTGGGTGTGTCCGGATTTCTGTTAAAAGAAAATGCAGCCGTTGACATCATTTCAGCAATCCGGTCAGTTGCAGCAGGGAAGTATTTCATCACCCCGTTTGTTTCCGATTTTATGATTAGGCGCAGTGAAGGATCCAAATTGCTGGAAGGAAAATTCCCAGAAATAAAAAACCTGACAGCAACTGAAAGAAACGTATTGTCTTTAATCAGTCAGGGAAAGACAACCCGTGAAATATCAGATGAATTGTTTGTCAGCATAAAAACCACAGAAACCCACCGTTCAAATATTTCCAGAAAACTGAATCTTTCCGGTTCAAATGCATTGGTAAAGTTCGCACTTGAAAACAAAAATCTGCTCTGAACCCGTTTTTCCGAACTAATCTTCCTGCCTTTATTCAAATATCCCATTCCCAATAATTCAATTCCTCCCCGTTGAACCCCTAGAAAAATCAGGGTTTTTCCCTGATAAATCAGGGTCTGCCCTGATGGTTCAAAATATTGACAATAACCATCTTTACATCAATAAAAAAAGACGGAAAAAAATGCTGCCTACAGTTGTAATTGTGGATGATAACCGGGAAATGCGGGAAACACTGAAAAGTATTATCCACGATCTCGCCACTGTTGTTGATGAATGTGAAGATGGCAGTGAGGTACTGAATTGCTACAACAGATTGAAACCTGATTGGGTGCTGATGGATATTTCCATGAAGAAAATGGATGGGATTTCAGCTACAAAAATCCTGATCAGCCAGTTTCCTGATGCAAAAGTGGTCATCGTTTCCAATTACGATGATGATGAGATGAAAAAGGAATCAGAACAGGCCGGAAGTACCGGCTTCGTTCCGAAGGAAAAATTGAGCAGTGTGAGACTTTTTTTTTATAATCAGTTAAACAAATCAGGGGAGTGAAAAATGGAAAGTGGATCATGTGTAAGTTCAAAAATTCCGGTCAGATTTACCTTGTGGTTACTGCTGATCGTGGTCTTTCTGTTTGGAAAAACCACAATGGCGCAAACGCCAACAACCGATCAACTCAGTTTATATTTCAGAGCAGACACTTTAACAACACTGATGCCCGGATATAATTACGTAACAAAATGGACTGATATTTCCCCAAAAGGCTATGAACTGATTCAAAATGTTGGCTGGCCTGATCTTTACACAGATGGAATCAACAAAAAACCAGGGTTAAAATACAATGGATCACCCTATTATGTCGTTCCGTTGGCCGGACATGAAATCCAGAATACTGATTTCGATTTATTTTTCCTTTTAAAAACATCCGCTACAGAAACCCAGGGATTGTTAAGCGCCAATGGCATGAGCGGGCTATCCATTAATAACGGTTCCGGAATCAAATTTACCAATGGGACGGCCACGCTGACTACCGGAAATATGAATGATTTTACCAATGATGAAATGGTGATCATAAATGTTCAGGGTTCGGCAACTGGCGGAAAACTTTTTGTCAATGGTATTGAAGTGGCTTCAACAACAGATAATTGCCTGATTCCGGCTTCAAATATCTACCTCATGGCAACTAACACGTTATCGTCCCGGTTTCGGGGTGTACTTTCAGAATTGATCGTATACAAGAAAAACCTGACAACACAGGAACGTGCAGATATCATCTCATATTTTCAAAAGCGATATAACCTGCTCACACCAGATGTTCAGGTTTCTGAGTTGCAGTTGTCAGGCGTAACCTCATCGCAGATTATGGTGAATTTTGTTGCCGGCAGCGGAACCAAACGTATGGTTCTCGGAAAAGCAGGCGGACCCATTACGGCTGAACCACAGGATAGTATAACCTATCCTTATGGATTTGAATTTGAAGACGGGTCAATCGTTTATTATGTCGGAACCGGAACCTTTTTTCCGGTTTATAACGGAAGGTTTAATACGACTTACTACTTTAAAGCCTTCGAATTTAACGGTAGAGCCGGATCAGAAAATTACCTCAGAACTGGAGCGCCTGAAGCATCTGCTACCACACTTTTTGAACCACCGTGGGTGTCATTTAACAGTATCCAGATGGAATCTCTTACTTCGGTAAGGGTGTTTTTTGAAATCAATGCTTATGGTGATTCGACCACGTTCAGGATTGCCTATGGAACCGATTCTGATGTTCTTTCTGATACCACAGCTGCTGAGAAAACCTTTAATGACTATGATGCTCCCGAATTATCCTTTGAACGGGTAATCCAGGGTCTTGAAGCTGGCAGGTATTACTATTTTAAGGTAATAGCTACCAACCGGGGTGGATCTGATTTCAGACAATATTCTGTCAATCTGGATGTTAGGCCATCTGCCTATGTTAATGAAGTATCCACACTAAGGGGTGATTCTGTTGTCGTGAGTACCTCAGTTAATGCAAAAGGATATTCAACGTCAGCCCGGATTCTGTACGGAACAAACCCTGAAGATTTAACCAGTTTTACTCCGCTTGTTGATATCGGCTCTGGTCAGAGTTCTGTTTCGGTTGATTTCACCATTCATGGTTTAAATCAGGGAACCACGTATTTCTTTTCAATAGCAGCTTCCAATGCAGGTGGCGAAAGAATCTCTTCTCCCTTTCAGTTTTATGCAGATTCCATCATGACAAGACCCGATCTGGTCTCCTGGTTGCGTGCTGATGATGGGTTGAGCAGTTACTACCCGGATGATCCTGTTTCCTCATGGGGAGCTTCTGTCGGTTCAGGTGCTTATACCTATAACGGTGAAAACAATCCGGTTTACAGAACACAGGGCATCAACGCAAAACCATCAGCAGAATTCACTTCCGGAAGTAATCTGTTTATGGATCCGCTTTCCTATATGGGTTTTTCGGAAAGTGATTTTGATATTTTTATTCTTTTTCAATCATCTGAATCAGCTGAACAAATACTTTTTACCAGCGATGCAGGAACACTTGCATTAAACAGCAGCGGGTACGGCGTTTTTGTCTCAGATGCCGGTAAACTCCATAATGGCGGTTTTGGAAGTTCTGGTCTTTATACTAACGGTACTCCGAATATAATCAACTTCAAAGCGAATGCTGAGGGTTATTCAGTTATCGTTAATGGTTTGGAGGTTATTTCCTCAACTGATGATATCAGGTTTACTTTCCCTGAGTCTCCCCAAAACACGGTATTTGGAAATAATGGAACAGGCGGATTTACAGGATATATATCAGAAATTGCCTTTTACAACCGGAGCCTTACCAGTTCTGAAAGAATCGGCATCCAGATGTATCTCGGGCAAAAATATAATATTCAGGCCAGTACGCTTCCGGTTGAGCTTTCATCCTTCACCGGCAGACTTTCTGATGACAAAGTCATTCTCAGCTGGTCAACAGCTTCAGAAAAAAATAATGCAGGTTGGGAGATTCAGATTGGAAGGGCGGAGCCTGAGGCTCTCGAAGGCTCTGCCACAGTGATCTCAAATCCGGACCCTTCGAGAACCTCAGGGTCCGGATTTGAATGGGAAACGATCGGATTTGTATCCGGAAAAGGAACCACCACTGAAGCACAGAATTATGTGTTTTCCTCACCCGTGACCCGTAATCCGTCACCCGTAACCCTCCGCCTAAAACAACTCGATCTCGACGGAACGGTTTCTTACAGCCAGATTCTGACGATTGAGGGCAAACCGGGAGAATTTTCTCTGAATCAAAACTATCCGAATCCATTCAATCCGTCAACCAACATTGGATTCAGTCTTCCCCAAACAGGGAAAGTAAAACTGGTTGTGTTTGATCTGCTGGGCCGGGAAGTCGTCACCCTGCTGAATAAAGAAATGGAAGCCGGAAACCATGCCGTTGTTTTTGAAGCGTCATCACTTTCTGCCGGACTTTATTTCGCACGTATTTCCTTTGGCGGAAAAGTCTTAACCCAGAAAATGACGTTGCTGAAGTGAGAATGGTAACAGTGATTTTGGTTTCAGGTTATTTACAAATTGGATATTTAAGCAAGAATTTAAAAAAATAGAAATAAAGGGAAAAAGCTATGAAAAATGGAATTACCACAGTCTGCCTTGTGCTTTTTGCAAACGTTCCGGTATTTGCCCAGACAGGAAGTCTGGACCCATCCTTTTCTGATGATGGAATTGCCATCACCGATTTTAATAAAACGGATGATCAGGCGTATGCGATAGCCGTTCAGGCAGATGGAAAAATAATTGCAGCCGGTGATACCGGCGATGACGGATTGCTTGTTTGCAGATACAATTCTGATGGAACTCTTGATACCGGTTTTTCAGGTGACGGAAAATTTGTCACCTACCTGGGAAGGAATCTTGATATCCGGGCAGTTTCTATTCTTTCGGATGGAAAAATCGTAATTGCAGGTTCAGTTGTTGATGAAAATTACTACAGAAGTGTTTTTGTTGGCCGTCTGAACGCAAACGGAACCTGGGATACCTCCTTTAAAGACACTGGCTACCAGAATTATTTCATTTCAAACAACTCGGATAAAGCCTTGGCAATGAAAGTTTACCCGGATGGTAAAATTTTATTGGCTGGGCAGGCCTACAGCGCCGGAATTACCAGCTTTTTGGTGATGAAATTAAAAGAAGACGGAAATTATGATACATCATTTAGCGGTGACGGGATTACCCTGACAACCAACATCGGACCAGGCGGCACTGATAACCTGACCGGAATGGCTGTTGATACAAATGGTAAAATTTATCTTGCAGGCACTGCCATGCAGAGTGATTTCAAAGATTTTCTTGCAGTTGTTAAAATAAATGCAAACGGGTCGCGTGACAATACGTTCGGTACCTCATCTAAGGCAATAATCCCTGCCTATAATGACCGTGTTAAAGTTGCTGTGCAGGATGACGGAAAAATTATTCTGGGCAGTAATATTTATCAGAACCAGAAATCAGATTTTCATCTGGTGAGACTCAATACAAACGGAACCATTGATACCACTTTTGGCGAAAAAGGATTCGTCATAAAAAACTATGGAAATGTATATAATTTCTTTTCTGATTTGACCATTCAGCCAGACGGTAAGATTCTGATGACCGGTTTTCTGGATATGCTGGTTTCACCTGCTGAGATGCTGGTAGCCAGATTTAATGCGGACGGAAGTACCGATGAATCATACGGAACAGGTGGCTCAGTTCAGATTAAACCAGCCCAAACAGGTTTATATCCCACTTCGTTTGCATTCCAGGCAGATGGTAAACCTCTTGTGGCCGGCTATGCATTGATCAATGAAAAATATGATTTTGCAGTTGTCCGCCTGAAAAGTGATGTGGCAACTTCTGTTGAGGATGAAGGTTCTGAACGAATTGAAAAGTTCACTCTCCTTCAAAACTACCCAAACCCATTTAATCCATCCACAACAATATCGTTTTTGGTTGCCAGATCGGGGCATATTACAATATCAGCTTATGATGTACTTGGAAGGAAAGTTGATGTTCTTGTTAACTCAAATATGGAAGCCGGGAAACACTCGATAGAATTTAATGGTTCAGGAAGGGCTTCAGGAATCTATTTTGTGAAAATGGAAGCGGCAGGTTTTTCTTCGATAAAAAAGATGATAATGGTTAAATAGATGTTGTTTCAAGTAGTTGTAAAATAAAGATATAACAATGTTGAGGGGGAAGCTTTATCATTCAAAAGCAGTTGTGACAAAAATCACTTAATCGTAAGAATTTCTGGTGACAAAAGAATATTAAATAATTAAATAATATTTTATTCCTTATTATTATGTAAATATAAGGACTAATAAGTCTATTATGTTGACTAAAAAAGCCTAAAATTAAGGGGCACTTCCCAAAAACCTCAAACATAAACCCTGGGTGAACGTTTGAGGTTTTAAGTTAATTTTTGATTGTTATTTTCATGCATGATAAGGGGAATTTATGAAACAAAGTTACAGTGTCCTTTGCATCTGTTTGTTTATGGTTGGTTTTTCATTATCAGTTACTGCCCAAACCAATGTTCCTGATCCCAATTTCCGCTACGTCCTTTCCAGTAACGGTGTTACTTTTGATGGTAGTGGTAATATTACCAATCAAATATTTGCTGAAGGTATTACTACCCTAAATGCAAACTGGAGCAGCATTTCAAGTTTTTCTGGTATAGAAGCCCTTACCGGGTTAGAAACATTTTATTGTACCTACAATTCTTTAACTACCCTTGATTTATCTTCAAATCTTGCGTTAATCAACCTTGATTGTTCAAATAATCAACTTACAACTTTAAATTTATCAGCAAATATCAATTTGGAAGTACTAATTTGTGCAATTAATAATTTGAGTAGTCTTGATCTTTCAGCAAATACAAAGCTGAAAACTTTAACAGGGTACTCAAATCAAGTTGGCAGTTTAGATTTGTCTTCCAATTTAGCCCTGACTCAGGTGGCAATTTGGTCAAACCTGCTTACCACTTTAACCTTACCATCAAGTTCTTCCATTTTAACTCTTCAGTGCAATGATAATCTGTTAACGGCTTTGGACGTTTCCGGTAATCCAACCATGATTTATCTGGCTTGCGATTCAAACCAAATTGCTACCTTGGATTTATCTGCCAATTCAGCTTTAAACTATTTGTACTGTGCCAAAAACCAATTGTCGGAACTTGATATTTCAGGAAATTCAGCCCTGTTCGGTTTGAATATTTTCAAAAACCCAACTCCCTTTACCCTTTATGTGAGGGAACTTCCGTTTCCTACATCAGGAGTTACCTCTTTTACGGATACCAATCCTGCCTCCGGCAAACTGTTAGGAATTCTCCCTGTTGAACTTACGTCATTCACCGGAAAAATTTTCCATGATCTGGTAACTCTGAACTGGTCAACAGCTTCTGAAAAAAATAATGCAGGTTGGGAGATTCAAAGGCAAGAAAACAGAAGTCAGAAGTCAGAAGACAGAATAAATGCAGAATGGGAAACGATCGGATTTGTTTCCGGAAAAGGAACAACTACTGAAGCACAATCTTATTCATTTTCGTCCCCAGTCCCACGTCCCTTATCACCGGCGGTTTACCGCCTGAAGCAACTCGATCTTGACGGAACCACTTCATACAGCAAAATCCTGACGATTGAAAACAATCCGACAGAATTTTCCCTTCAGCAAAACTATCCGAACCCGTTTAATCCTGAAACAAAAATTTCCTATTCTGTTGCCAAAACGGGTCCGGTTTTAATTGCAGTTTATGATGCTTTGGGGCGAAAGGTTGAAACACTGGTTGATAAACAGCAGAAGGTTGGAACTTACACTGCTGAATTTAATGGTGTCGGAAAATCTTCAGGAATTTATTTTATCCGGATGGAAGCCGATGGGTTTGGGGCAACAAAAAAAATGGTCATGGTAAAGTAAGACTTGTTTTTGGTCAGATTGATTGAATTGAAGATTTGTGAATGTGTGTAAGATTTATGGTGGATTAATATAAAGGAAAGTCATGAAAAAATTTGTTATTGCAATAATGTCAATAGTTTTTACAACTGGAGTTTTATATCCCCAAACGTGGTCGCCACAAACGTTTGGCAACGGAATAAGCCTGAATGATATCCATTTTATTGATTCAAATACCGGGACGGCAGTTGGATTGAATGGACTTATTCTTAAAACAACAAATGCAGGTGCTTCATGGACACCCCAAATAAGCGGAATATCACACCCAATCAATTCAGTTCATTTCACCGATGTAAATACGGGGACTGCTGTTGGACCAATAATTTTAAGAACCACTGACGGCGGCGAAACCTGGGTTGGGCAAGCGAACCCCACTATCTATGCAATGAACGGTGTGTTTTTTACAAGCACAAGTACCGGGGTTGCAGTTGGCAATAATGGTACCATTTTACGCACAATAAATGGTGGCGGAACCTGGACAACCCAAACCAGCTTAACAACGAATACTTTGAATTCTGTATTTTTTTCGGATGAAAACAATGGAACTGCAGTTGGAGATAACGGAACAATAAGAAGAACTACAGACGGTGGAATTACCTGGACAACGCAAAGTAGTCCTACAACTTATGCCCTGAAAGATGTATTCTTTCTTAATAACAATCTTGGCTATATATCATGTGTTTTTGGTGATATACTTAAAACCACAGACGGTGGAGCAACCTGGAATTTTACACCAAATTCAACAACCGAAACCTTAAACAGTATTTATTTTTCGGATGAAAATAATGGAACTGCCGTTGGAAATAACGGAACTATTAGAAGAACAGTTGATGGTGGCGCCTCATGGGTATCACAAAATAGTGGTACGACTGAAGCGCTTAAGGGAATTTCACTAACCGGTTCAATAACGGGTACCATCGTTGGCGTTGCAGGTTTCATTGTTAATACAACTGATGGCGGATCTAATTGGACTGCGCCTGCAAACCGGGATTTAAACGATTTGTTTGCTGTATCATTTATTGATGTTAATACGGGAACAGCAGTTGGTGCAAGTGGTACTATTTTAAGAACATCAGACGGTGGTTTAAACTGGATAAAGCAAAACAGCGGAACCACCGCTTCGTTATATTCTGTCGCATTTACCGATGCAAATACGGGTACTATTGTTGGGTCTTCAGGCACAATTTTGAGAACAACTGATGGAGGTACCACCTGGGCACCCCAAAATTCGCAAACCGCACAACCGTTCTACAGTGTTCACTTCTCCGATGCAAATACAGGTACCGCAGTTGGTGGCATTATTGTAAGAACTATTGATGGCGGTGCTAACTGGGTAGGACAAGCAAATCCTTCCGCTTATGTTTTTTACGGCGTTGATTTTTTTGATACAAATAATGGGATTGCTGTTGGTGGTGGTGGATCAGTCATTAAAACAACTGACGGTGGAGCCAACTGGGCAATTCAGAACACTTTCACCAGTCAGGCTTTATATGGTGTTTCATATTCAGATGAAAATACGATTACAACGGTCGGTGGTGTGATTTTACATTCATCCAATGGTGGCAGTACCTGGATTGGAAGGTCAAAACCAACGGGGAGCACATTAACAGGTATAGCCTATTCTGATGCATCAACAGGAACGGCAGTTGGTGAAAATGGTACAATTCTGAGAACGCTTGATGGGGGTCTGAACTGGACTGTACAAACAAGCGGAACGACTCTCGTGATAAGAGGCGTTTCATTTGGTGATATAAATACTGGAACTGTTGTGGGCCAATTTGGAACGATTTTAAAAACAGTAGATGGTACTTTGCCAGTTGAACTTTCCTCCTTTACCGGTCTGATTTCAGACGGAAATGTGATTCTGAACTGGTCAACGGCTTCAGAAAAGAATAATGCAGGTTGGGAGATTCAAAGGCAAGAAGTCAGCACTTCGACTCCGCTCAGTGACCGAAACGCAGAATGGAAAACCATTGGTTTTGTTGCTGGCAAAGGAACCACAACCGAATCTCAGTCTTATGCATTTTCGTCCCTTGTCACCAGTCCCATGTCACCGGCGGTTTACCGCCTCAAACAACTCGATCTGGATGGAACGGTTTCATACAGTCAGATACTGACAATTGAAGTTAATCCCGAAGAATATTCCCTTCTTCAAAACTACCCAAACCCATTTAATCCTTCAACAAACATTGGGTTTAATCTGCCCCAATCCGGACAGGTAAAACTGGTGGTGTTTGATCTGCTTGGAAGGGAAGTTGTAACGCTGGTGAACAAGGATATGGAAGCGGGAAGTCACTCGGTGGTTTTTGAAGCCAACTCTCTGTCTGCCGGACTTTATTTTGCACGTATTTCTTTTGGTGGAAAAGCCATAACCCAGAAAATGACGTTGCTGAAGTAATATTAAATAGTTAAGCTGTCATCCCGGCGTAATCTTGCTGTCATGCTGAACTTAGCCTGCCCCGAACGCTTTCGGGGATTCAGCATCCAGTATAAAGTGTATGGATCCCGGATCAAGTCCGGGATGACAACATTAAAATTTGTTGTGGGCAATACTCTCCAGTATTTTCCCCTTTTGTGACAAACCCCAAATTTATTTCACCAAGACCAATTTCCCGGTTTTGGTGAATCCTCCGCTTACCAGATTGACAAAGTAAATTCCAGTCGATACTTCACGGTTGAACTGATCTTTTCCATCCCAAAGAACGGAATGAATTCCTGAACTTTGGTTTTCAAAATCCCACCTTCTTATTTCCTGTCCGATAGAATTGTAAATCAGTACGCTTACGTTTTGTTGCAGAGACAACCGGTAAGAAATTGTAGTTTCAGGATTGAACGGATTCGGGTAGGAGGGAAATAGAGCAAAACTTTTTTCCGAACCTGATTCACCATAAACTGAAGAACTTGTCCCGCTTTTTACAAAAGTAGTCATGACCCCAAGATGATCTGAACAGAAAAGCGTGGGGCTGTACGGTTTATTCATGATCACTTTCGACGAAAGAATTTTCAGTCCGTCCAAATCTCTTGAAAAGATGAAATCAATCCGGGATGTAGGACCCTGAGCAGGAAGTGTGTACCCATTGGAAGAGGGATTTGCAGATTTAAATGAATCGGTAAATGGCCGGGTTGAATTGGTTATCTGAAGAAGGGCAGTGGAACCGGGTGTATCATTGAAATCACCGGTGAGAACCGTTCCGATGGATTCAAACAAACTATCTTTTACTGAAATAAAACTTTTGATTTCTTTGATTTCCTGAATTCTGACGCCAGGATTCAGATAATCGAGATGCGTGTTAAAAAAATGGATGTTTCCCATTGGCGTTTCAATGAGGTGCCAGATAGCCTTTCTTGGAAAGGCGCCTGCCGTGAGTGAAAGTGAACTTTTTTGCAGAACCGGATATTTGGAAACAATACCAATCATTTCTTTGAACTGGTCATTCCAGGAGAGGTGTGACATAACCGAATAGGCGTAATAGGGGATCCCAAAATAGGCACTTAAGGAATCGGCGATCAGTTTTCCATGATTATCAGACCCACTCAATGAAACTGATTCATTGATTTCCTGAAGTCCAATGATGTCGGGGTTAAGGGTTTTCAGATTTTGGATAGTATGGAAAAGGCGTTTGTCAGGATCAGTTCCGGGTTTTCTGCCAGCAAGGTTAAAGGAGATGACCTTTAGTGTATCCTGCGCAAAAATCTGCGTGACATCGGCTATAAAAAGAAAAATGAAAAATACAGAGAGAAACTTCATCACCTGATCTGAACCTTCCGTTTGGGAAAGATCAAATTACAACATTTTATTGTTCTCTGAAAGGATTCAGGGTTTTATTGTAATTTTCCCAAGATATAAGAGCTTGTTGAAAGACAAACCACTCAATTTATTTTGAATTTACCTAACAGCCAACAGCTAACCCTTCGACTTGGTCCCTGAGCGGAGTCGATGTGCCGCTCAGGGACCACAGCTAGTTGCCTGTTCCTTTAAGACAATAAAGACTGCCGTTCGTGCTGGTAAACAGAATCAGGTTTCCAGAAATAACCGGTGTTGAGAAAATGCCGCCCAGTTCACATTCAACTTCAAGAAAATGTTCATTTGATCTGATGATTGAATAAATATCATCCCGGTAAGTATCATCCGGTTTGAAATATTTTGATCGGTTGGCAAGGTAAGACCCGGTTTCAAAACTCCACTTTTTCTTTCCGTCCTTTATTCCGATACCGTGTAATTTTCCGATGGTCGTACCCACAACCAATATGCTGTCGGTGAAGGCATTGTTTCCGAAAATCAAAAACTCCATGGGTAATTTCCAGTTTTCATGTCCGGTCGATGGATCAGCAGAAATCAGGACCCGTTCATCGGCAGAACCAATATATAAAACGGAATCATTGACAGTCGGATTCAACCCCCAGCCCCGGGTAAAAGCTTTATTCCAGTGGCAAAAACCCTTTTCCTGATCTAATGCATAAACATTATAATCCCGGGCACCGATGAAAACGAGTCCATTGAAAGCAAATGGTGAACCCTGAACTTCCCCAATCGGGAAATACCGGTGACCAACCGTTTTAAAAGACCAGATCAACTTTCCGGTTGAGGCGGATAGTGCATAAATCTGACCATCAAAGGAACCGAAAAAAAGTTTTCCATGGTCAATTGCCGGTGTGGTGTGAACAATATTCAGGGTCTGAAATGACCAGGCCATTTTCCCGGTTTTTGCATGAAGGGCATACATATTTCCGTCACCAGAACCGAAATAAATCCGGTCTTTGAAAAATACGGGTGAAGAATGGAAATAATCTGCAAAATCATATTTCTTTTCCCCTTTTGTTTTGAATGTCCAGTGTAGTTTTCCGGTTTTAACATCCAGGGAATATAACTTTCCATCTCCGCCATTGAGGTAGAGATTATTGCCGTTGATGCAGACTGTGGACCTGATTTCGCCTTTCGTCCGGAAACGCCAGTTTTCATTTCCGGTTGTGAGGTCAACAGCGTAAAGAGCGCTGTCCAGTCCGCCAAAAAAAACCTGATTTCCTGAAATAACCGGTGATGAATAAATAGATTTTCCGGTTTTGAATTCCCATTTCAATTCTGGAAGTGAACTGAAATCGGGATTTGACGGCTGGGCATGACCTGTAATTGTAAAAAATCCGGAAAGAAGAAAAAGTATGAGTTTCATTGGTTACTAGTTTAGATTTTAGTTGAGTGGATTTTCTTTTGTAACCCCGACCTCCGGGTCGGGATATTGAATCAAAAAGAAGACCCGACCGGGAGGTCGGGGTTACATAACTAAAGATTTTGATCTATCCGGACCTTATCCCTTAACCCTTACGCCTTATGCCTTTCCTAAAAAAGACTTCCCAACCCGACCGTTGTCACCCAATCTTTTCTGGACGTATAAGTAACATCCACACGGAATAATCCGAATAGCCTGGAAACTCCGCCGTAAACTTCCCAGTACGGTTTGGTTATAACCGATTTGCCAAAAGAAGTTGATTTTTGAGAGGCTGAGACAAACCCACCACCGGTGTTGATTTCAATGGCTTTTTCGGCGACCCAGTCGAGGTAAATCCATTGAAAAGGCACACTTCTCCAGTTGTGTTCTGCCCAGACAGAAACCATGCGGTCCCCGTAAAGCTCCCACGGTTTTAATCCGTTGAATACACCCGAAACCGTAACCCGGTCAAGTGCGGTTGATGGCGTGAAAATTTGTCTGAAAGTCGGTTTTCCGAAGGCTCCCAACAGTTCGGTTCTGATGAGCAGGTAAGGGGCGAGCAGATTCTGACTGTAAATTGTTGGAATTCTTACTTGCCCGTTTAACATGACTGAGGTGTAATCAAAATCACTGCCCAGCCACGATTTTGAAAAATCTGTCCGTATGATCAGCCCGTTTTGCCGGGAAACTGAAAGTCCGGTTGGATCCTGCCCCCAACGGAACTGAAGGGAAGCTTTTGAATCCCATCCTTCAGTAACAGCGGGGTTTTGGCGGAAATTGGTGGTCCGGTTAAAAAATGAAAGGGGTGTATGTGCCCGTTCATTCCTGATTTGCTCACCGGTGAATTCTGCACGAACCGTCAGGGAATCAGTAAAGAAATAGGAGAATCCACCTGAAAATCCTGAGTTCACAGTATAATTCCAGGGATCAGAGCCAAAAATAGTGTGAAGAAGGGTCACTTCAAGCGGATCATGAACACTCCATGCTGGGTAGGGTTTTACCTGGTGGAAAAGGGTTAAATCAACCTGATCGAGAAAGTCTGGACCCAGATACCAGCCACCGGTTAACTGACCTTCAGGTTGCTTGAGTGAAAAAGCATAACCTGCTTCACTCTTGAAAAACCAGGGAGTTGTGAGTGAATCATAATCAAAACCGACTCCCAGATAAAGTCCTTCGACCCGGTTGTTCCTGATGGAGCCATATTTAAACAAACCTTCTCTGAGTGTTTCGTGCCACTCTTTTTCCTTTTTCTTTTCCGATCCGAAATTTACGGTAGCCATTCCGCTTAAAACGCCCTTTGGCTTAATGAGATCTTCCAGAATTTTGGTAGAATCCAGTTCCTTAAAAGCTGCAATTTCAAGATCAGAAAGCGGAACTGGGCGGAGAGTGTCTTCAAGTGTTGCCGTAAACTCGACCGGTTTTTCAGTTGGAGTCGTTCGGACAAATCGTTCATCCGGCGGATTTTTGGATCTTCGTTTTTTCATCCAGTCGGGAAGTTTCGTTTGTCCGGTTGTATCGGTTGTAAATCCGCCATAAACTGACTTCTTTGCTTTGGCAATTTCAGGAGGCACGTCTGTATTTACTTTAACTGAAGTCATGGCGTAACTCTGAGAAACTTCAATTTCATCCAGTGAAATCAATCCGCCAAAATTGACGACCAATGATGCTGTAGAAACCGTGACCTGAGGAATCCAATACCCGTTATATTGGGTGAAAGTCTGGCTGTAATTCAACCGTAACTTTTCCACGTAAGGTATTTTAACGCCTTCACTGTTGCCCAGATTGGCGCCAACAAGTGCATATTTGTCACCTTCAATAGTCACTGTTCCCTTTGAGAGCGGACTCACCCTGCTTTTCGGAATCACTGAAATGGTATAAAAGGCCTGTGATCCGTCAGTTTTTGTACTTACCAATTTAAAATCATAATAGTCAAACGCATCATCAGCCAAAGGAAGAATAATGGAAACATCATCACCAAATTTTAGCCGGTTTTCGGTAAGATCAATAAACTGGTTCAAAGTGGGTGCACGCATTCGGGATGTTTTGATATTTTCTGTTTTCCGGATGGAACGGACAAATTCTTTGAGAGGTTTTCCGGTTTCCTGAACGCCATCAAGAAAAGTTTCCTGAACAAAGGCCATTTTCCCGTCAGTTTTCAGCCAGGATTTTGAATAAGCTGCAAATGAAAAGGATTTCAACCCTTTCAGATTGTCTTTTTTATTCCGGATGGCGGCACGCATAATTGCAACTCCCGGATCTTCACTTGCGTTGATGGTCACTTCCGGAAATAAAATATCCATCGGAACCATCTGGTGGTTCAAAAGACTGTTTTTCGTCAGTTGGAAAGAAACGGTGTCGGTTCGGTAACCCACATAACTGAAAATGAGTGTGTGTTTTCCGGCAGGAAGGTCGAGCTGGTAATTGCCATCTGCATTTGAAATGGTACCAGAAGTTGTACCCCCAACCCGGATGGAAGCTGCAACCAGGTTTTCACCGGTTTTAGAATCGGTAAGTTTACCGGATAGCCGGGAATTGCCGGCAGATTCAGCGGATGTGGTGAGATTAAGAAGTAAAAGTAAAGTGAACAGCATGAATAAGTGATAAGTGATAGGTGGTCAGTGATAAGTGTTTCAAAGTTCGGAGCTGTCTAAAAAGAAAAAATACTGGATTCCCGCCTTCGCGGGAATGACAAAATCGTTGTAATTTGCTATTCTGAAAGGCTGTCATCCCGGACTTGATCCGGGATCCATGCCTTTTTGACCAAATTCTGTTTTTTCTAGACGGCCCATTTCCCGAAAACGTTCGGGACGGGGTGGTTTGGTACTATAATGTCACCCTGAGTGAATTTGAACGAAGTTCAAATTATTATCGAAGGGTCACCCCCAAAACCCAAATCTTACGGTCTCGACCCGAAAAGGTTACTTCCTGAAACAATAGAACCTGAAAATATGCAAAGCCTGATCGGTAAAACTTCCGCCAAACAAATGAACATGAAGCAATAAGTGATATAACTGTGCAAGCTGCCTCCTGAATTCCCATCCGGGTTCCTGAGGGTAAACTTCTCTGTAAGATTGATAGAAACCGGGTGCAAATCCGCCAAACAATTCAGACATCCCCAGATCAATTTCCCGGTGACCGTAATAAACTGAAGGATCGATCAGATAAGGTGTTTGATTGGAACCGCAAAGAAAATTGCCAGACCAGAGATCACCATGTATCAGGGCCGGGGGTTCAACAGGGAACCGGGACTCTTCATGATACCAGTTTGCAAATTGGTTAAACAGGGAAGAGTCTGTTGATGTGAATAGTCCTTCATCCCGGCAGAATCTGAATTCCGGCTCAAGCCGTTCTGCAAAGTAAAAGTCATTCCAGTTGGCATGATGCCGGTTACTCATTTGAATATTTCCGCAAAAAGTCGGCACATCAAATCCGAATTCCTTTGCCGTATTCCGATGAAGGGCAGCCAATTCAGTTCCAAACTTTGTCCAGAATTCTGACTTTGGTGTCTCAGTTTCGATAAATGACAATAAAAGATGGGGTTGGGGTTCCTCTACGGTTTTTATAACATCAGGAGTTCTGATGGACTTCGTGGCTGAAATCGCTTTTAATCCGGCTGCTTCACCTTGAATAATTTCAAATGAGTTTTTGTCAGTCAGTATTTTAAGGAAAAATTGTCCGGATTCAGTTTCAATGCGGAAAATTGAGTTTAATGAACTGCCTTTGATTGGCGAAATCGAAGTAATTCTTTCTCCGGGGAAAAGAGAATCGAGCAAATAATTATCAGGTTTCATGAAAAAATAAGATAAATGACACTTTATACTTTTTATTGCATCAACACCATGATACAAAATATTCCAATCGGGGAAAAACCCGTTTGCCTGAATTTTCGACTTTGACGGTTGAGGTTTTTTGAAGGAAAACGAGATTTGATATTTTGTAAATAAAGAGATAACGACCTGTAACTATGCGAATTCATGTTCACAAAGAAAAAGGATTGACCCATGAAAAAACTGACCACGTTGTTCACAATTTTAACACTTTCAACAGCTGTGTTTGCCCAAAGCGGAACCCGGCTGGTAGATTTTAATGCAAAATCGCTTGGACGCGGCGGAACGTCGATTGGCGTTTTCGACAGCCCCAATTTACAACTGACGAATCCGGCAGGATTGTCCTTTCTTGGACGGACCATGATTGACGGTAATTTTTCTTTGATGGCACCAACTGTTAAGTTTATCAACGGCTTGAACAATAAAGAAGGTGAAGCAAATTATTTTCCGTTGCCATCACTATCTGCTTCCTGGCCTTGTTTGTTAAGTGATAAAGTCACCATGGGTGCCGGATTTTTCACAACTGGCGGTATGGGTGCTGATTTTAAACTGAAACATGCACTTTACAGAAACCCTGATGGAAGTTATATCGAGCAGGACTATCATTCTATGCTGGCTACCATGCAAGGTGGAATTTCTGCAGCTTACCGTATCAATGAATCGATGTCTGCCGGTGTGACCCTTCACATGGTTTACAGCATGCTCGAATTTAAAATGCCGTACTCACTTGATCCATCTGTGATGAAAGGCGTTGCCAATGGTACAGGCGGAATGACTTTTGGCCAAATGTTTGCAGCCCCGCCGGCAAATGGCGGATTTGGTTACGAAGAAGTAACAGCCTCAGCTGATATGAAAGAGCTTTCGTCTTTTGGATTTAACGGAAAAATCGGTTTTGCCTGGGTTGTTAATGATAAATTGTCAGTTGGTGCCAGCTATACAATGCCTACAAGTCTGACCTATGCCGATGGAAAAGCTTCAATGGATATGACTCAGCCGTTTAATGATGCTTTTGGTAAGGCCGTTATGGGATATATGGCTCAAAATCCGGGTGCTTCCCAGACACAGGCTCAGGGTGCAGTTTACCAGCAATTTACCGGGATGGGCATTGACATGACCAAAGATGTAATTGCCAGTTATGATCTTGATGTTGATCTGAAATTTCCTCAGTCTGTCGGATTTGGTGCTGCCTATCAGGTTATGCCTGAGTTGAAACTTTCTAGTGATGTTGAGTGGGTGAACTGGTCTGCCGCTTTCGACAATATGACCCTGAAACTGAAAAACGGCAACAATGCCAACATCAATACCATGATGGGTTCAAATGCCATGACGATTGAATTCCCAATGAAGTGGGAAGATGTGGTTCTGGTGAAACTGGGTGCAGAATATAAGGTTACTGAAGCATTCACAGCACGTGCCGGTTATGCATACGGAGCAAATCCGGTTCCTGAAACGACCATTTTCCCGGTTTTCCCGGCAGTGGTTGATCAGCATATCATGCTTGGCGGAAGTTATCAGTTTACACGGGAATTTGTTTTGCATGCAGCCTGGGAAATGGCACCTGAAAAATCAGTTACCGCTGTTTCAAACAGTCTGATTGCCAATGAATACAACAACAGTACCAGCACGCTGGGAACCCAGTTGTTCCATGTTGCTGCAACTTATATGTTCTGATGTTTTTTTTTGAGGGTAAAATTCATGGATTCCCGCCTTCGCGGGAATGACAATCTCGTGGTTTTTTGCAATTCTAAGCAGTTGTCATCCCGGACTTGATCCGGGATCCATGACTTTTTCAACGCCATCATTTCTTCTGCTATTTAAACTAAAAAAAGAATTTGCATTTCTTAGCGTTTCCTTTGCGTCCTGGCGCCTTAGCGCGCAAATTTCCCTATCATAGCCATTTCAACAAAACTTCTATCACCAGTTTTTTAAACCAGGTATAGGGCGGATAGGCAAGTTTCATCGTCGTCAAGCCACGTCGCTGAATGAAGATGGATCTTTCATTCGTAAACGCCAGAAATCCCGATTTCCCATGAGCTTTCCCGATTCCCGAATTATTCACTCCGCCAAATGGCAATCCCGGATGAACAAAATTAAGAGTCGTTTCATTGACAGCAACTCCGCCCGAGGTTGTTGAATCAATAAAATGCTGGATGTTCTGTTTTGATTTGCTGAAAATGTACGCCATCAACGGCTTTTCTTGAGAATTCATCCAGCCAATCACCTCATCAATATGTTTATAAGATAGAATCGGCATGACTGGTCCAAATATTTCCTCTTTCAGAATCGGACTATCCAAAGTGACGTCAGATAAAATGGTTGGCGGAATCATCCTTTCAGTAACTGAAATTCCACCCCCGAGAATTTCTCTGGCGCCTGACTCAATCGTGCTGAAAACCAGTTTGGCAATCCGTTGGGTGTGACGTTCATTCACAACACGGATACAATCACCTGAATTGATCTGGTTTTTATGATCCGGATACAATTTTTCAAAAGCCTTTACCAATTCCACTTCCAGCTGAAGTTTGACTTTCTCCTGAACAAAAACAGCATTTATCGATACGCAGGACTGTCCGTTATTGAGCAGTTTTCCCCAAATCAATTTTTCGGCAGCATCTTTCAGATTGGCAGTTTCATCAACCACAACCGGATTTTGTCCGCCAAGTTCGAGGGTGACAGAAGTTAAGTGTTTCGAAGCGGCGGCCATGACGATTTTGCCAACCTGCGGACTTCCCGTAAAGAAAATATGATCCCATTTCAGTTCAAGCAGGTTCTGCGAAACAGAAGCATCTCCCTGAATTACAGTCACTTCTTCTGGTGGAAACAAATCTGAAGCAAACCGTTCAAGAAGGGCAGAAGTATTGGGTGTGAGTTCTGATGGTTTGATGACCGCACAACAACCGGCGGCAACAGCAGAAATAAGCGGGTTGACCGCCAGCATGAACGGGAAATTCCAGGGTGCAATAATCAGGGTTACGCCCTTGGGTTCGTGCAGAATCCCCGATTTTGATCCGAGCAGATAAACCGGACTTGAAACAGCGTGATAACCGGCCCAGTCATCCAGATGACGGGTGGTGTGATCAATTTCAGCAAGAAGAGGTTTGATTTCAGATAAATCAACATCTTCGGGTCCTTTTCTGAAATCCAGAAAAACAGCATGCTGAATCTCTTTCCGGTTGGTCATGATCCATGCCCTGATTTTCTTCAGTTTCTCTTTTCTGTTTCTAATCGGTGAAGGTTTGACGACCGATAAAAAATAAGCTTTCTGTTGGTCGAATAGCGATTGGAAGTCCATGTTGGCCCTCAACTGATAATTTCTTGCCTGGCACTTAGTTGTCTGATCTGATCTTCACGAAAACGGTTAAGGACTTTCTGATCCTGATCAAGTAAAAGATGAAGCTGCGATTTTAAATGTTCAGCAGCAAGTATCCGGGGAAGAAAAACATAATCGGCACCTTCCTGATACATTTTGAGTGCCCGGGCTGTACTTTCTGCGGTCACCACAATTCTGGCATGGGGGCAAAGTGATCTGATTGCCCTGATCATTTTCAGATTATCTGTTCCAACCAGAATGTTATCCGGGATGGTCGAAACCACCAGCTTTGCTTCGTGGATACCGGCGTGGTGAAGCGTATCCAGATGGCTGATATCGCCATAAATGGCTTTAATTCCAAGAGAATGAAGTGTCGTGTGTACTTCCGGATTAAAATCAACCACCAGAATTTTATCCTTCAGATCTGAATTGGGATCATCCATGGTTTCCCGGATAAGCGAGCTGGCAACCCGGAAAAACCCCAGAAGGGCGATTTCCTTTCCTTCATTGGTTTCATTTTCGTCTTCTGATTTGTGACTTGCTACGTCTTTAAGTCCAATAGCCATAAGTCCTTTGGCAAGAAATCCCTGAACCTGCTGGTTAAACTGAATCAGGTAAGTTGATGAAATTGAAGTGATTACAAAGGTGAACATGATAACCGTGAGAATATTCTGGCTGATATGACCTGCAGCAAATCCCAATGAGGCAATCACCAGAGAAAATTCAGAAAGCTGAGCCAGGTTGATGGAGGTAAGCAGACTAACCCGGTGGCCATTTTTTAATCCGTACAAAACCGGATAGACCGAAATAAACCGGGAAAATATCAGGAAAAGAGCCGTAATCAGGGCAAGACCCAGAAGTTCGGGTTGAAGAAACGGATTGGGGATCTGCATACCCAGCGCAACAAAGAAAAGGGTGACGAAAAAATCACGGATGTTGATGACTTTGGCAATCACATCAAGGTTGTAGGGAAATGTTGAAATTGAGACACCGGCGATCAGTGCACCCATTTCTGCAGACATTCCAAGCTTTACTGATAAACCGCAAAGCGCAAAACACCAGCCAAGCGAGGCAACTAAAACCATTTCAGGATTTTTCCCGATGCGTTTGAAAAGTTTGGGGAGAAGGTATTTACTTGCTGCCAGAGCAATCAGTACAAGTAAAACACCTTCAAGCAGTGACTTTAAAATCCCCAGCAGATCAGGATTGGCAAGGTTAGGCTGAATCCCCAATACCAGAATGGCCCAGATATCCTGGAAAACCAGAATACCAAGGGTTAACCGGCCGGCAAGTGTATCGAGTTCAAATTTGGAATAAAGCAGTTTTACTGCTATGGCAGTACTGCTCAGTGAACAACAAATAGCGAGGTAAAGCAGATCGTAAATACCGTTTGAAATTGTGAAGCCAATGAGAGCAAAAAAACCAAGTCCAATCAGGGTGTTGATCAGAAACTGACTGATTCCCGAGGTAATAAGGGAGGTTCCTGAATCCATTAGCTTCTTCACATCAATTTCAAGTCCGATCAGAAAAAGAAGCAGGATCAACCCGATGTGTGAGATGGTTTCAATATCGGCCTGATCACTGACCCAACCGAAACCGATCAGCGGACCAATGAGCATTCCGGTTGCTAGATAGGCCAGAAGCAGCGGCTGTTTTAAAAGATGGGCAAGGTAAGCAAGAACCGTGGCGGCAATAATTGAAATTCCAACACTGTTGACGAGTGTTGAACTGCCTTCACCACCACTGGCGAAAGCCGAATGGGTGAATAGAAACCCGGTAGCAAAAAGAATAGAGAAGAAAAGTTTTGAATGGGTCATAAGGGCAAATTAAAATGGAAGTGAGAAGGAGTTTATTTGCACGAAAATAAACAAGAACTCCCCCAGAAAAAATCCGGCTGTTTTTCCGTGCAATCTTTGAACCCTGATTAAAAATACTGGATCCCCGCCTTCGCGGGGATGACAATACTTTTAATTTTGCCATACTAAGTGGGGTGTCATTCCCGCGAAGGCGGGAATCCATCCTAACGAAATCCTACGAAACTCATTCAATAAAAACTGAATGGATCCCGGATCCCCGACAGTGGTCGGGGCAGGCTAAGTTCGGGATGACAGCTTTATATTTCTTAATTTGAATCAGATCCCCGGAAACTTAATGTTCATGCGAATTAGGGTTTGATTTAAACTAAAATAGGGAGGAACTCTCCCAGAAAAAATCCGGCTGTTTATCCGTGCAATCCGTGGGAAAGAAACAAAAAAGCCCAGGTTGCACCGGATATGAATCTGACACAAACCTGAGCATTTTAAACTAAGCTTATCCCTTACGCCTTAAACCTTATGCCTGATGCCTATCCCTGAGCCAACCCATGACGGTTCAGTTTGATAATCCTGACCCAGGCCAGCACTTTCATGATCGGGTAAACCGGGTCAAACTCGAACCAGCGTGACGCAAAGTTGGGTCTGTTGGGGAATTTGTGATGGTTATTCTGGAATAATTCGCCCATCATCAGAAAATCGAGAACAAGTGTGTTTCTCGATTTGTCTCCGTTGTCAAAATTCTGGTAACCGTATTTATGTCCGGCCCAGTTAACAATGGCACCGTGAACAGGTCCCATGAGAAAATGAACGGGAAGCAGCAGATACATCCACCATTCAGTGGCAAAAAAGAAATAGAAGGCCGTATAAAAAACACCCCAGGCAATGTGGGAAACCCAGGTTCCTCCAAAATGATCAAGTGAGTTCCAGATTGGGTAATTTCCAAGAAATTCCTTGCTGGTTTTGACTTTGTTTCTCAGAACTTCATAATAAATATCCTTCGTGCGCATCATCATCGAAAAAACATCTTTAAAGAAATGCGGAGAATGCGGATCTTTTTCGGTGTCACTGAAGGCATGATGCATGCGATGAAGGATGGCATAGGCACGCGGATTCAGGTAAGAAGATCCCTGAGTCAGGTAGGTAAACAGATGAAAGAATTTTTCCCAGAATTTGTTCATGGTGAACATTTTATGGGCAGAATACCGGTGAAGGTAGAAAGTCTGGCTAAAGAGAGAAAGAAACCAGTGGGCAATAAAAAAGGCGAGGATGATCAGCAGGCTTTCAGTTGTTGTCATATTTTCCTTTATCTTTTAGTTAAAGCAAGTGAGAAGGCAGTTGTTAGTTTCAGAATATCCACATTGGCTTTTCCGAGACGTTTCGCCAGTGTTTTTGAAATGTTCAGCATGATTCGGTACCCAACTTCATAGTCACTTTCGGCCATGCTCAGAAAATCATTTCTTTTGATAACGGCAACCCTTACAGGTGTTAACGTCTTTACAGTTGCAGTTCGTTTCGATTCTTCATCAAATAAACTTAATTCACCGATAAAAGGTTTATAACTGCCATTCAGTTTGATGAGCGATTTTTCGGGATTTGTGTTAGGTGAATCAGGTAAAAGGGTCATCATTTTGGTGATTTCGATATCGCCATCGAGAAGAATAAAAACACAATCACCAAAATCACCATCCAAAATAAGTTTTACATCTGAACCATGACTTTCATAAGTGATGATATCAAGCAGTTTTGCAAGTTTTTCTTTCGGGACGCCAATAAACAGCGGCATTCCGGCAAGTTCTTCAACCGATAAATGTAAGGCCATGATCAGGCTCCCAGCACAAGTGCTAATTCGTTGGCTGGAATAACATAAGAAAGGGCAGGATTAATAGTTACCTGTACCTGATCAGATTTTTCAGCACCTATACCGGCTTCCTTGAATTTTTTCTGGATGAACACATCAATTGCCGACATATCATTCGAAAGCAGGGCGTTTAAATCGATCGGTTCTTCCTTCGAAATGAAGCCCATCACCAGAACGTTTTGGTTTGCTTTAAATTCCGTGAGTAAATCCTGATAGGTTTTGCCAACATAAAACCCGGGAATTTCCACTACTTTCAGATTCTGATTGGCGTTCAGAGAAACCATTTGTTTGACGGCCTGCGTTGCACCGGGTGATATAATAAAATTGGCAATCAGCTCACCTGAAATTTCATCCGAAATGATATAGCCATCAATCCCGGCCCGTTTCAGGTGGGGAATGAGCTCTTTATCAACCACATGCGTGAAAATTTTGGCATTCGGCGCAATTTGTTTCAGCGTCAAAACCGTCATGAGGGTCATTTCATCGAATTTACTGTTCACTTTGTCATGACTGATATCAGGAAGGATGATGACGGATTGGGCGTCCTTTATTTTTGCTTTTTCAAGAAAAACTTCATTTGAAAAATTTCCTCTGACGAAGTGAAGGTTGTTTTTTGAAAACTCGCTCAGAAGCAGGTCAATGGTATCCTGTTCATAATCATTAATCAGAACCAGAACGGCATGGGAATCCTGCTTGTACAAGGATTGGATCACATTTCTTATCGTCGGGAAATACCCGCAGATCACGATGTGATTTTTAACGTAGATATTCATAAGACCACGCTGAGTTTGGATTTTTCGGGAAACGAGAATCGATGAAATGGAAGCAGTAAACAGTGACATGATCACGATGCCAAAAAGCATCATGGTTCCAGCAGCAACCCGGCCAATGGTCGTTTTAGGAACGATATCACCATAACCGGTCGTCGAAATAGTAACGACTGCCCAATAAATGGAATCTTCAATGGTTGAGTAAAGCGGATTTGCATCAGCTTCAATAAAATGGACAATGATTCCACCAATAATGATCAGAGATAAAACTGCAGTTGCAATTTTATATAGCTCGTGCGGGAGATCAGTTACCAGAGACTTGAAAAAAAGGAAGTAACTCCGGTAATAATGGCGGATTATTTTAAATGGCTTGTTCAAATCTGATCTGAGTCAAATGGGAATTCGCTGAGTACGTGATCGATAATTTCTCTGTGGTCAAAAGCCAGAGTTGGCAATTTTTGGATAGGATACCATTTTGCATTGGCTGCATCATCACCGGCTTTGGTCTGATCCATGGCATGTTCCCAATCTATCCTTCCGATAAAAAGAGACGTAATTACCCGTCCTCTTGGGTCACGACCCGGATCACCATAGGTCCAGAATTGTTCAATTCCGACTTCATGGATACCGGTTTCTTCCTTCAATTCTCTGAGGGCTGATTGTTCGAGGGTTTCATCCATGTCAATAAAACCGCCGGGTAAAGCCCAGTAGTATTTAAACGGTTCATTTTTCCGTTCAATTAAAAGAATATGCCAGTCTTTATGATCTTTTTGGGAAAAAAGTGCAACATCACAGGTAACCATCGGGCGTGGATAGTCATAGACGAACTGTCCTTTAGGCTGGTGCATGAAGAACCTCGCGAATTTTGGTGATGAATTGAAGATTGGAGTCTGTAATCCGGATTGAAATCGGATTTTCTGTTGGCTGAAGTCTGGAAAGTGCCACAGAAATGAGGTTGGCAGCATCCTGCCAGGAAATCCCGAATGCAGAAGCGTTTAATGATCCGATAGAAACCGATTGGATTTCCTTTTTTTCTGCAAGAATAAAAGCCTCATCAAGGGCCTTGGCAATTGAAGCCTTTAATGGTGGTTCAGAAGAAATATTCAGGTGAAGTATATTTTTAATCTGACGCATCCCCAACCGGTAAGGTGACGACAGGTAAGCACCTTCCCGTTTGGCATGGTTTTTTATGTCACGTTCCAGATCTTTTCCTGCGAGCTGCAGGATCTGGCGGCAGACGCCGTTATCGTGTCTTCCTCCAAACTGACAGGGACAGATAAGCGCTCCGGAGGGTAAAAAGAGCAGGTCACCGATGGTGATTTCAATGTTGGAACCGGCAGGATTTTCATTCTTTTTCATAACCTGAAAGTTAAGAATAAGTGAGGGGATAAACAAGAAGGCAAATGGTTAATGGGGAAGGCATAAGGCATAAGGCATAAGGCATAAGGCGTAAGGTATAAGGTTAATTGAAATGCAGTTGCATTTATGTAACACCGACCTCTGGTCGGTATTCCTATTCAAACAGGGTTAATGTGAATTGAAATTTGATATTGCAACCCCGTAGGGGTGACCTGATTGTAGCCCCGGGTAAAACCCGGTGGAAAGAACAACACACAACCCTACTCACCCCGAACGGGGTGATATGTTTGTAGAAAGTCGGAACACATGAACACCCAACCCGCCCGGCCACAGACCCAAATATGAAATGACACCCCGTGCGGACGGAAATGAAAATACGTTTCCCGCCGCTCTCACGGATTACACGGAAATTAAAATACTTTTTGTATAGGGATAGGCAAGAATATTAGGATGAATACAATTTGTTTGTAAATACAGGATTCTGGTAATATCCTCACCCCAGCGGGGTGAAATCTTGGTAGAAAAACAAAGTCACAAAAAGCGATATCCGCACCGAAGGTGCGTGATGTGGTTTAATCACCGTTCAGTCGGGTAACCTTTGTAAAGCCAGCCGCCGAATCCGTCTGATAAATAGATGACATTTTTAAAGCCCATTTCCTTTAATAAAGGAAAAATCTTGGTATCGCAAACGGCAGTACTGCAATAAACAATTAAAGATTTTGATGTGTCAAGAAGAGCCAGGGTTAGTCGTGCCGTTCCACCCCGTTCATCTGCAGGAAAGGCACCTTTAATATGCAGTTCCTCATAATCTGAGAAATGGCGTGTATCCAAAAAAACATAATTGGTATCATTGATTTTGTCGGATACCTGCGATGAATTTTTGATGATGTATCCGAACTGTGCAAACTGTTCCTGATCGGTGGGACCTTTTTTATCGGAGGTACAACTGATCGTAAACAGGAGGAAAATTGCCGGTAATATATAAGCTTTCATGTGGATGTTTTGTTGTTTCCATTGAATTTAAAATGGTGGTTCGGTTTTTTTCAAAAACCAAATAAGAAACGATTGACGTTTACAAAGCTTTGGATGAAACAATCACCGTTTAAAGTCATTCAATGAAGCTGTCATCCCGTCCAAGGTTCGTTTACGAACCGCGGATCCGGTGTAACTTGGAGACTTAGCCTGCCCCGTCCCGAGAATCGGGAATCGGGGATCCGGTTAACGAAGTTCTGCAAAGCTCATCCATGTTTTTCGACTTTTATCAACTCCTTTTCCAAAACAGAAGTTTATTTTTCAACAAAAGAAATGAATCTATCAGGTAAAATGAAACGAACGGTTGGTGTGGATTTTGAAGGAGAATCTGGCAGAAATTTATAATTTGGATATAATTTTAACTTTTAAATCCTGATTTTCAACCTGCGGGACTTCGTCCTGATTGCTTTCAAGGTGATGCCGGTCGAGTAGCTCATCAAGAAGGTGTCCTTGTTTTTCATATTCCAAGCAGGCTTTACACAAAGAGGTGTGAACCTTTAGCTGAATATTTTCTGCCCAGGTAAGCGGAAAAACAGACTCTTTATCTATCAGTTCACTGGCTTTTTTACAGGAGAAAACCAGTTTTTTCAAGATCCTATTCATCATGCAACCTTATTAAACCAGTTTACTTCAAGACATTTTCTGAGCTGAAGTTTAGACCTGTGGATGACTTGCCAGAAATTAGTCGGGGTGACATCAAGTTCCTGACAGATTTCGTCACCGCTTTTTTCTTCAAAATATTTCAGTTGGATGGCAGTTTTCCATTGGAGGGGTAATTTTTTCAGACATTTGGAAAGAATCAGTTTTAATTCATCCTGATCCATGATTTCATGTGCATCGTCGGCCCAGTGTTGCGGAATTTCTTTTGGGTTCCAATTTTCATCTTCGGTGAAAATGCCATCAAGGAAAGAATTTTCGAAGGCAACTGGTTTTTTGAAATTTGAGCGGTAATGATCCAGGATTTTATTTTTAAGGATAGCCATGAGCCAGGTTTTGGGCTGACTGTTTCCCTCAAACCGGTGGTAAGATTGCAACGCAGCAAGAAAGGTTTCCTGAACCAGATCTTCTGCAACTTCCCGGTCTGATGTTTTATGCAAAGCCCAGGAAAAAAGACTGTCAGAGTACAGATTTACCCAGGTTTTGATGATTTCCGAGGTTTGTTTTTCTTTTGAATGATCAGTCATGTTTTAAAAGGGGCGAAAATAAAAATCCGTTTTTAACAGGGATATTCAGGATAGTCAGGATAAATACAATTTATTGGATAATTCATGTGTTGGTTTTATTCTCACCCCAGCAGGGTGAAATGTGGTTTCAGAATTGGCACCATCGGCCATTAAAAATTAATTCCGCTCCGCTGGAGCGGTGGTTATTTGTAGGGAAATTATTTCTACCAATATACGGCTCCGCTGGAGCCAAAATGTCAAAAACAAAATTGTTGTTATGTTTGCCCCGCACCAGAGGTGCGAAATAGTGGTAGAAGGATCACCCTCAGAATTAACCTTATTCCTTACGCCTACCCTATTCCACATCCAGCAGATAAGCTGTGGTTTTGGTGAACTCAACGGGCATGATTTCTTTAATAATCTTGGTCTGACCTTTCATCCCGAAATACCGGTAAGTTGGCAGGGCAAGTCTTAACAGATTTCTGAATGCACGGACTTTAAGCGTGTGCCAGTAAGAACTTTCATCTGAAACAATTTCGTGATCGCCAACCAGAATACTTCCCTTAATTCCTTCAGCTTCCAGAATTTCAGCCAGTTTGATTTCTTCCATATACCCATAACGGATCACAATGGATACCATGTTTTCGGGAAGTTCATACCTGACTACCCGTGGACCCAACCAGGTAGGACGCGGACTGATCTGAACGGTAATAAATGACAGTCCGGAGGGCAGCATGTGATAACGGGTGATAAATGTTTGCAGCGAAAGTGCAATCAGACTGTTTTCATCAGTAACCGGTGAGGGAGAAAAGAAATTGATTTTCGACGGCATACGGCCTTGCCATTCCACACCTTTCAGGGCAAATAAATCGCCAAGTGTAAGAGTTGCCTGCCGGTAAACTTCTCCAAGTTTGCCACGTCCCCAGTTCCAGATCCACATGACTGAGAAAAGACCCAGCCCGATCAGAACCGGAACAAATCCGCCATGAAGGAATTTGAGTGTATTGGCAGTGAAAAAAGTAAAATCAATGGCAAAAAGGAAGAAAATAACGGGCGCAACCCAGAGTTTATTCCAGTTCCAGACCTGAGTAGCAACAATGAAAAATCCGAAAGTGGTTATTGACATCGTAGCCGTTACTGTTAAGCCGTAGGCAACTGCAAGATTTGATGAACTCTGGAAAGCAAAAACAAGGCTGATACAGCCAATCATGAGCAGCCAGTTTACTGCAGGCATGTAGATTTGTCCGTGAAGATCATGACTGGTATGAACAATTTTAACCCGGGGGAAATAACCAAGACCAATGGCCTGCTGTGTAAGACTAAATGCACCCGAAATTAAAGCCTGAGAAGCAATAACCGTTGCCATTGTTGCCAAAATAACCAGTGGAATCAGAAACCAGTCCGGGGAAAGTGAATAAAAAACGTTTCCGCCTGAAACTTCATTTCCGCCCAGTAAAAATGCGCCCTGGCCGAAATAATTGAGAACCAAACAAGGGTAAACAATGAAATACCAGGCGAGTCTGATCGGGGCCCGGCCAAAGTGACCCATATCGGCATAAAGGGCTTCTCCACCGGTTATACACAGAGTTACAGCACCCAGTACAAAAAGAGACTGCATTTTATGGGAAATCAGGAATGAAAGTCCGTTTAGCGGATTCAATGCTTCAAAAACCTGCGGGTGATTTATAATATGTGGGATCCCCAACGCACCAATGGTTGCGAACCAAACCATCATAATGACCCCGAAATACCGGCTGATAAGTCCGGTTCCAATCCGTTGGACAGAAAAAAGTAAAATCAGGATAACAACGGTTATCGGAACGACAGCAGATTTAAAACCGGGTGCTACAATGGCAAGACCTTCAACTGCAGAAAGAACTGAAATTGCAGGAGTAATTAATCCTTCCGCATAAAGTAAACAGGCTCCAAAGGCAAGCAGGAAAGAAATGGCGGTAATGAACTTGGTTTTTTTTCCGGTTGATTGAATTAGTGAAAGTTCAGAAAAAACGCCGCCTTCACCATGGTTATCTGCTCTGAGGATAAAAACGAGGTATTTAACTGAAATAACCATCGTAAGTGCCCAAAAAAACAAAGACAGTACACCCACAATGTCGTCGGGTGTTTTTGAGAGTGGGTAATGACCAAAAAAGGTTTCATTAAATGCGTAAAGCGGACTTGTTCCGATATCACCGTAAACAACACCCAAGGCGCCAAAAGCCAGAAATAAATTCCGGACACGTTTATTGGCAGCAAGTCTTGATTCTGAACTCATTTATTTATTTTAAAATTGGAAATAGGTTGCTGATTTGCAGGTAAATGATGAAGTCCTTTCAAAATTAAAAAAGGCCGGAATAAGTCCAGCCTTTTTAATTTTGAGTTACGAAGATCAGTGATGCATTTCAGTATTTGGTTTTTCTGTTACAGGTTTGTGAGGGGCATGCGGTTGCCATCCCCAAATTGCAAGCAGGATAAAAAACCCTAATACATAGGCAAGAGCAACAAACCAACCGTGCTTAATGTATGCACCGACCGATTTTGCATGTGGAAACATATTGGAAAGTGCAACCCCGGCCGAAGATCCGAACCAGATCATCGAACCGCCAAATCCAACGGCGTAAGCCAGCATACCCCAGTCATAACCGCCCTGATCAAGGGCAAGCTTTGTGAGCGGAATATTGTCAAAAACGGCTGAAATAAATCCAAGGGAAAGAGCTGTAAACCAGGAAGCAGGTGGAAGTTCTTCTACCGGCATCATGGAGGCACACATAACCAAAGAAAGCAGGAACAGGCTGCCTTTTACTGAATTCGGAATTTCCTGCCAGTGTGTTTTGGTAACCATCGCACCTAATAGAATAGCAATCCAGACTCCAAGAGCAGGGAAGTCAAAATAGACATTGGTAATAATGGCACCGGCAAGAATGAGAACAACAACCCCGATTTTTGTCCAGTCAATTGAAGCGGATGTATCAGCATCTTTGGAGATGGGTTGGAAAGCGTGTTGTTTTTTAGCTGCAAAATAGGCAAAAATCAGAAGAGCGGGTACTGCTGCAATATAGGCATGAAATACATCTATAGCGGCAACCCCGTCAATCCACATCATGGTTGTGGTTGTATCACCTACAACCGAACCAGAACCTCCTGCATTGCTTGCGGCAATAATCCCGGCAAGATAGGCAATATCCACTTTGTTTTTAAAGACGACAAGTGCAATCGTACCACCAATCATGGCTGCTGCAATGTTATCGAGAAAAGAGGATAGGATGAATACAAGAACAAGGAGTACAAATCCGCCCTTCCAGTCATCAGGAAGGAATTTAGGAAGGATGGACGGAACATTGGATTCTTCGAAGTGTTTGGCAAGAAGTGCAAAACCGATCAGAAGACCGAAAAGGTTGAGCAGAATCGGCCATTCACCCTGTCTCATGTCTTTGTTCGTTAGCTGATCCAAAATGGAATTACTGCCGATGAGATGGTGTCCGAGATCAAATCCGGGAATAAATGCAAATTTGAGAATGAGAATGGAAATTAACCCGACAAGGGCAACTTCAAGAACGTGATGGTGAAATAATGCAACACCGATTAAGGTAAGTGCAAAAAGAAGGAATTCAGCCCGGATACCCAGCACGATCGGACCGTGGGGTGAAACTCCTGTTAACAGAACGGCAAGAAAAATACAGAAAATGGCGAAAACGCCAATAAGAGCCATGATCGTTTTACTCATTGTTTTCTCTCCTGAAAGTTGGTTGGTGGTTCCATTTACGCAATATAAATGAATCAGACCGAAATATCATGAAAAGAATTGTTTCAGAGCATTTAAAACGAAATTTTTTTATAAAATTTACAGCGCCGGGTCAGGGAAAAAAATGGAGGACACTGAGTGGACTCGAAGTGCCCACCATTTTTACTTTTGTAAATCAGAGGAAATAATATGCAGCAATTGACAAGATAACGGTGTAGGGAAAGGCCAGTTTCATCATTTCAAAGTACGACAGGTGAATCTTAGAGGCAATTGCCGAAGTCAGCAGAAATAAAAAGGCTGCTTGACCGTTGGGAGTTGCAACTGATGGGATGTTGGTTCCAACATTGATTGCAATGGCAAGTTGCTCAAACTGTGCCCGGTCAATGATGCCGGAAGTAAAAGCATTCTGTGCCTCGGTGATGTAAATTGTTGCAACAAAAACATTGTCACTGATGGCAGAAAGTACAGCACTGGCAATAAAAAAGGCGTTTAACTGGTCTTGTCCCTTAAAGCCCAGTGCCCAGTCGCTGATTGGTGTGAAAAGGTGCAAGCTGTGAATCATGCCTACAATCCCAAAAAAGACAACAAGTAAGGCAGTGAACGGTAAGGCTTCTTCGAAGGCTTTTCCGATCTGATGTTCGTCAGCTTTACCGGTAAAGGCAGTCAGAAAAATAATCACTGAAAGTCCGATCAGGCCAACTTCGGCAAGATGCAGGGCAAGGGCAATCACCAGCCAGATCGCACCAATTCCCATAATCCAGAGTTTGAAAACATCAGACGAAGTGCGTTTTTGGGTGTCCTCATCAGCCTGTTTTTTCAGAACCAGCCGAACCCGTTCAGGTAACTGGAAACCAAATCCGAAAATTTTAAATTGTTCCGCAAGTATACAGGTTAACAGTCCGGCACCAAAAACCGGAAGGGAGACGTGGGACATTTTGAAAAAGAAATCGCCAAAATTCCATCCCATCACATTCCCGATCAGCAGGTTTTGAGGTTCACCGACAAGGGTTGATACACCGCCAAGGGCTGTTCCAACTGCAGCATGCATGAGCAGGTTTCGTAAAAATCCTCTGAAATTTTCGAGATCTTCCCGCCCTGTCTGCTCTTTGGCTGTTTCATCAGCAATTCCCGGAACCCGTTCATCATAACTGGTATTATTGTAAATTTGGAAAAAGGCAACTGAAACGGCGATAATAACTGCAATGACGGTAAGTGCATCAAGCCAGGCGGAAAGAACTGCGCCGGCAACCAGAAACATCAGCGATAAAAGCATTTTACTTCTGGTTGAAAACAATATTTTGGTAAATGTGAAGGCCAGAAAATCCTTCATGAAATAAATTCCGGCCACCATGAACATTAATAACAGAATGACCGGGAAGTTGGCAAGTGTTTCTTTATAGATAACTTCAGGGGAAGCTAAACCCATAAAAACGGTTTGGACAGCCAGTAATCCGCCCGGAAGCAGAGGATAGCATTTCAATGCCATGGCTAACGTGAAAATAAATTCGATGAGAATGATCCAGCCGGTTATAAACGGACCAACCGCAAGCAGGATAAACGGGTTCAGAATTAATGCTCCCAGAACGGAGTATTTATACCAGTCAGGCGCCTGGCCCATAAAAGTCGTCAGTACAATTTTCGAAAATTTTTGCATGTTTCGTTGCTCCTTTTCACCGGGTTAAAAAGTGATTGAATTGTCAAGATAGAAAATTTATTGCCAGAGGAAAAGGAAAATCCGAAAAACCGGATTTCCTGTAAATCATTATGAATGCTTAACATGGAAAAGTAATCAGTTGGTTTCATTTCATTTTTCAACCTTTACTGGTATTGCAAAAACCTGACATCTTACAAGGAAATTTTTATCTGACAAAAAAAACTCATATCATTGAAAAAAACTAAAATTGGTTTTTATTATGGCTCATTCGATGAGTTTAGTGACACAAAATCAGGTGATGCGAAGTCTTTTGGCAGAACTTGACCGTTTTACCCAAACTGATGTTTCGGTGCTTCTGATTGGTGAAACCGGTGTTGGTAAAGAGCTTTTTGCGGAATACGTACACCGGACAAGTGAACGAATGAACAAAACTTTTGTAAAATTGTCACTGGCATCACTGGCTGAAGAATTACTCGGCAGTGAACTTTTCGGACATGAGAAAGGGTCGTTCACCAGCGCAACTTCCGAAAAAAAAGGGTTGTTTGAAATTGCCAATCAGGGTACCATTTTCCTTGATGATATTGACGATGTTCCGCTGGACATCCAGACTAAACTGCTTCGGGTTCTTGAAAATGGTGAAATCTTCAGAGTTGGCGGAATCAAACCCATAAAAGTTGACGTCAGATTGATTGCTGCAACGAAGGTGGATTTAAAAGAACGGGTGAAGGAAGGGCGTTTCCGGTCTGATTTGTATTACCGGATTCATGTTTACCCGGTAACGATTCCGCCCCTGCGTGAAAGAAAAGATGACATTGTGATTTTGGCGGATCATTTTATTAAATTATTTGCCGGTCACAAAAATGTGATTTTACATCCCCGGACGGTCCAATACCTGCAGAACTATGAATGGCCGGGTAACGTCAGGGAATTAAAAAATGTGATGCAGCGGCTGGTTTTTCTTGCCGATAGTGAGATTTTACCCGAACACCTTCCGGCTGATATCCATCAACCAAATGGGCATGATATTCAGTCGGGTCAGTGTATCAATTGCCTGGTTGAACAGTCGATGAATCATGAAGAAATTCTCTCCTGTCTGGAGCAAAAATTGGTTCACTATGCTCTGGAGCAGGCAAAAGGTAATAAAACTCAGGCTGCAAAAAGACTCGGGTTAAGTCCGTCAACATTCAGGGATAAATGTCACAAATACGGCTTGAACGGAACTGAGTAAGTTCTTTAGTTACCTGTTGTCATCCCCGTGCAGACGGGGATCCAGTATTTAAGGCATGGATTCCCGCCTTCTCGGGAATGACAACCTAAAAAAATGCCAAAAAGACACGGATGAGCTTCCCAGAAAGTCGTTAACTGCGGGATGACATCTGCAATTTCCCCATTTCCAGTTTCCCAATCAATTCCAACACCTTGTTCGCCAATTCAGGGATTTTAGCTTCAATCTCTTCCGAAAGCTGATCTGAAATTTCCTGAAAATGACTCACTGAAACGGCGAAAAGAAAAATCTCAGGAGTGTACCCCAGCAATTGTGCCGATTGCACCAGATCGTGAAGTCCGATGTCATGGGCTGAAAGGGAAGTCGGGTAGTCGGAAGCAAAACGGGGTTTCACTAATCTGATGGTTCCATCCGGATTTTCATCCAGGCTCGCATCAATCATGATGATGGGATCATAATTCTCGAAATATTGAAGCAGGGTAAATCCTCCGGTTCCGCCGTCTTCGGCATCCCACCCATCCGGAATTCCCATTTTGGTCAGCACTTCAATCAAATGGGGGCCGATGCCTTCGTCCCCCATTAAAATATTTCCGATTCCGAGAATCAATCCTTTTTTCATTTTTTCGCAGGCTCAGGTTTTTTCTGGTTTTTCCGAAGGAATTTATCCTTGGTTACAAATTTCCATCCGCCGGCCATCGAAGAAAGAACACCGCTTCCGTCTACATAATCATGGTAGAAAACCAGATAAACATGGAAAATGGTAAAGACCACGAAAAACCACATGGTGACATGGTGAATCATTCTCAGAATCAGATCGCCTCCAAAAAAGGGAATGACCCAATGAAACAAACTGCTGAACCAGTTGTCACTCATTGCAGAATACATCCCGAATCCAGTAACCACAGAAAGCAGGAAAGCCAGAAAGGTCAGAAAATACGTGAAATTGGCAACTGCATTGTGTCCTGCCGTTTCAATGTCTTTCTTTTTGATCATCAGGATGTCAACCATCAAAACATCCCACATATTCTGGAAGTGTTTTTTGGAATAGGGGAAATAATTTTTCCAGTCTGAATATTGGTTGCCTACAAAACCCCAGTAAATCCTCACAATAAAATTGATCAGAAAAACATAGGCGGCAGCAAAATGGATAAACCTGATCCATCCGAAAAAGTAAAGCATAGAGGCATCATTGCCCCCATGCTGCAATACAATCGGATTTCCGATCAGGTACCCGGTAATGCATAAAACCACAATGCAAAGAGCGTTCAACCAATGATAAATCCTGACAGGACGTTCCCAGACATAAACCCGGAACAGGGCTATTTCTTTTTTGCGCATAAGGTTATCCTTTCAGAAGGTGTCAATCTGATGAACGTATCGTCCCTTTTCGTCATAAATATGAACGGCACAGGCCAGACACGGATCAAAACTGTGAATCGTTCTGAGCACTTCGAGCGGATTTTCCGGATCTGCAATGGGTGTCCCGATCAGAGAAGCTTCATAAGCAGACCGCTGCCCGTTCGCATCACGTGGTGACGCATTCCAGGTACTGGGAACAACCAGCTGGTAATTGGCTGTCTTTTTATCTTTGATGACAATCCAGTGAGCCAGTGCGCCTCGTGGTGCTTCAGTCATCCCAACACCTTTTGCTTCTGCAGGCCACGTATCCGGATTCCGGAATTCCTGATTGACGGTACGTGAATCACCGTTTTTAATATTGGTGATCAGCATATCGTAAAACTCAAGTGCCCAGTTGGCAACCAGGCGGGTTTCAAGTCCGCGTGCAGCAGTCCGGCCAAGAGTTGAGAACAGGGCAGTAACCGGAACGTCAAGTTTGGTAAGCGCTTCTGTAACGACTTCTTTGTATTCCGTTTTTCCGGAAGCAAAACCCACCAGCATTCTGGAAAGCGGACCCACTTCCATCGGGTTTCCTTTCCAGCGTGGTGTTTTGAGCCAGGAATATTTTTTATCCACATCGAGATAATCATAAGGTGGTTTCGGACCGGAATAGGCCAGTTTGGTTTCACCTTCCCAGGGGTGAAGTCCGGTTTCATTCCCACCAGAATAATCATAATACGATCTGGAGATGAATTCCTTGATTTGTTCACCGTCTTTCCCATCAACCGGGATCACTTCATTCAGATTTCTACCCATTATAATTCCTCTGGGGAATTTAAAGGAAGAAACATCACTGTATCCGTTTGTTGGCAAGTCACCATAGGCGAGATAGTTTTCAAGTCCGCCGCCGATTGCACCCCAGTCTTTGTAGAACGATGCAATGGCCATCAGATCAGGAATGTAAACCTGCTCGATAAAAACTTTGGCATCATCAAGAAGATGTTTGACCTGAGCCAGACGTTCAGCATTGATGGCATTCACTTCATTGATATTGAGTGAACAGGCAACACCGCCCACGAGATAATTCGGGTGAGGATTTTTCCCACCGAAAATCGCATGAATTTTCACGATTTCTTTTTGCCATTCGAGCGCTTCCAGATAGTGGGCAACACCCATTAAATTGGCTTCTGCCGGAAGTTTATACGCTTTGTGACCCCAGTAGCCATTGGCGAAAATGCCAAGCTGTCCGCTGTCAACAAATCCTTTCAGTCGTTTTTGAAGATCACGGAAGTAGCCTGGTGAACTTTTCGGCCAGGATGAAATACTCTGGGCAAGGTTTGAAGTTGCAACAGGGTCGGCACTGAGTGCACTAACCACATCAACCCAGTCAAGGGCATGCAAATGGTAAAAGTGAACCACGTGATCCTGCATCATCTGGGTAACAAACATCAGGTTTCTGATGAGTTCAGCATTTTGCGGAATTTGCCAGTTTAGCGCATCTTCAACTGACCGGACTGAGGCAAGGGCATGAACGGTGGTGCAAACGCCGCAAACCCGTTCAACAAAAGCCCATACATCACGGGGGTCACGGTCTTTTACAATCAGTTCAATTCCACGAACCATAGTACCGGAACTGAAGGCATCAACAACTTTTCCGTCTTTAACTTCAAGTTCAACCCGAAGGTGTCCTTCAATACGGGTTACCGGGTCAATAACTATTCGGTTTGCCATGATAATTAATCTCCTTCCTGATCCCGGTCAGGGACTGCGCTGGTTTCAATATGCTCATTGATTTCATCCTTTTTGCGGATGTTGGTTATCACTGCATGGGCTGCAATACCGACCGCAGCTCCCACACCAAGTCCAAGACCAATGGTGTCGGCGGTGGTTTCAATTCCAAATCCGGGGAAGGAAGCAAGATGCTGATAAAATGGACCGTGATCCCAGAAATTGGCTTCCGAACAACCCAGACATCCATGTCCGGCCTGAATCGGGAAGCTCGTTCCGCCATTCCATTTGGTAACCGCACAGGCATTGTAAGTCACCGGACCCCGGCATCCAACCTTGTACAAACAATATCCCTTTTTGGCGTTTTCATCATCAAATTCTTCGACAAATAAACCGGCATCGTAGTTAGGCCGGCGATAGCAGGTGTCATGAACCCTTCGGCCATAAAATGCCATTGGCCTGCCCTGACCATCCAGTTGTGGAATGGTACCGAATGCCAGAATGTGAACAATGATACCGGCCATGACTTCGCCGATTGGCGGGCATCCCGGCACTTTAATAAGTGGTTTTCCGCTGATGATTTTATGAATCGGAGTTGCTGTAGTCGGGTTGGGATTTGCAGCCTGAACACATCCGTTTGAAGCACAATTGCCCCAGGCAATTACAGCTTTTGCACCTTCGGCAGCTTCCTTAAGTCTGGCTTCGGCAGTCTGACCGCCGATACAGCAATAAACGCCATCGTCACCTGTGGGAACAGATCCTTCAACAAGAAGAATATATTCGCCCCAGTTATCTTTCATGCTTTTTTTCATGGCAGCTTCTGCCTGATGACCGGCTGCCGCCTGAAGGGTTTCTGTATAATCGAGAGAAATATTGTCAAGAATAATATCTGCAACTATGGGATGTGAAGACCTGATAAACGATTCACTGCAGCAGGTACATTCCTGAAGGTGAAGCCAGATAACCGCCGGCCGTTTTTTAGTCTCCATTGCCCGTACAACCGAGGCAACGCCGGTGGATTCAACGCCGATAAAAGCACCCATCCAGGCACAGAATTTCAGAAAATCACGGCGGGAGTAACCCTTGTTCTGCATTTCCTCCCAAAGTGTCAGTTGTTTATGATCAGCCATAACAATCTTCCCTTCACTATTTCTTTGATAAACAGATCGAACAGCGTTTTTTCTGCTCTGATTGGACTGATAAATCTTGATTGCGATTGTCACAGTATTGCAATTAGCCTGCCAGAGTTTTTCAAACAACAGAAAAAAGGACCAAATATGGTTAAAGCATAGGGAAGTGTTTTCTAAGTGGTTTTTTGCAAATTTGTTTAGAATTGTATTTCAACAGGTAGGAAGTAAAAAAGAAAAACCCACGGATTTCCGTGGGTTTTAAGCGGAAATCCGCAGATAGAAGGGAAGCTTGTAATTATTCGAGTGTTTTAAAGAAAATAGCAGCAAGAAATCCCATCAGCGTTGCAATACCGGTTATTGAACCCCCTTTTTCAAAAGCTTCAGGGAGCATGGTTTCTGCGATCATGGTGAGCATGGCACCTGCTGCCAACCCTTCAATAACTGCAAAAAGTGTCGGCGGTGCGCCAATAAAGAAAATATTGCCAACGTAGGCACCCAATCCTGTGATTATGCATAGCGACATCCACATCCAGAAAATCCGGTTAAAACTGTAACCCTGATGTTTCATTCCTGCTGAACTGGAAAGGGCTTCGGGATAGTTCGAGAGAAATAAACCGGCAAGCAACGAAAAACTGATCGAAGAGTGAATAATACTGGATCCGATTACCAGCGATTCCGGAATTCCATCGAGTAAAATTCCGAGCCAGATTGCAAGTGGAGCACCACCATGTTCTTTTGCGGCGTCATTTACGTCTTTATCGGTAAAATGAATGGATCTGTTTTTTAAATTGTTTACCAAAGATTCAGCCCATTGATTTGCTGATTCTTCACTGATCTGGCGGGTTTCTTTCAGATCAAGAATCCGGCTTTCGACCAGTTGCCTCAACGAATCCTGCAAAGTGACTGAAGAACTGATTAACTGATCAAAATTTTCTTTCAGGATCATCCAGGCTTTAACATCAGAGGTACAGACAGCAGTTGCTGACCGGGGTGCGCCGGTTACCAACGCCATTTCACCCAGCACATCTTCATCGTGAAGGGTTGCCAGTTTTTTCATATTGTCCCTCACGTTGATAATATCAACGGTTCCTGAAACAATAATGTACATACTGTCGCCAGGTTCACCCTGACGGAGAATGGTGGTTCCGCTTGGAAAAACACGTTCGACAATATTGGGAACAATGGAATTGATTTGTTCAGGGGGAAGGTGATGGAACAGGGGAATGTGCGATAATTTGTCAGACAGTTCTTTGTATTCTTCAAGTTTCTTTTTCCGCAGGAAACTTAAGGTAGTTGCTGCCTTTCTTAAAAAACCGCCTTGTGAGTTGATGATGGCATTGAGTCCCATGTAAAAGAGACCACCCAGAATACATCCGGCGGCAAGCGGATAAAAGTGGCCGGCTTCAAGTGCTGAACCAACCAGGTCAATAGTTAAAGCAGCAAGTAATGCACCTCCGCCAAAAGCCATTAATCCGGAGGTCCATTTGTCATTGGGGCGCCACATGAGAAGGGTTATTGCGCCTAAAGGGAGTGAAATTGCACTGATAATTCCAAACAGAAAGGCATCTAATGACATGTCACCGGTCATAAACCCCCCAGAGGTATGAATAAATCAAGGGGAAAAACTACGGATTTTTTTTCGGATGGATGATTAAGATCAGATTAGAATATCTGTTTGTTTGAAATTAATTCAGGAAGGCAAAACAGGTTTTGCTAAGCTCTTCCATCACCTTTATGGATGGTTGCAGGTAGCCACAGGTGTCGACTTTAGCACATCCCTATCCACAGAATTGTGAACAGGAATGTGCTAAGAGTTTTTAGACACAAAAAGTACGACAAAGAGAAGCTGTGATTCTCGTCAAATTATCAATGTTCATGTCCTTCACCTTTGTTGGTCATTTTAGCCAGGATGAAAAATACTCCGTTAACCACTACTTTACTATTGACAGGAATTTCAGTTAGTAAAGTAATTTCACTATAACCAATTTCAGTTGCGCCTTTACGAATGAGGATTTTTTCAAAGGTTGTTCCGCCTTCGGTGTGTTCGGGTTCACCTTCTTCGCTTTGGCGGGGTTTCTTTTCATCGTGCTTTTGTTCGGCAGATTCGGTTTCGTTGTTTTTTTGTTCACCTTTCCTTTGAGCATCTGAAACAATAAAAATATAGTCTTGTCCCTCATGGTTTATTATTGCGTTTGAAGGTACTGCATCAACGATAGCGTTTTCTAAACTTACCAAAGCAGTAATACTCATTCCATCAATCAAACCTTGTTTATTCCCTTTTACCTTTGCATGAATGGCGACGGCTTTGGTGTTGGGTTCAAACGTGTTACTGATCGCATAAACATCAGCATCGTATTCTTTGCCAGGGTTGTTGGTGAGAGTAAAATGTATGGTTTGACCGACTTTCAGTTTCTGTAAATCTTTTTCATAAACATACAAATCCAAATGCAGTTGGCTGTTGTCAACTATTTCCGCAATGGGATTATTGGCATCCACATAGCTGCCAACGTTTACCAAAATAGTACTGATTGCTCCGTTTATGGGACTTGTGATGTTAACAACCGACTGAATGTTTTCAGCTGTTAGAGTTTCAGTATTTATTCCAATCAATTCCAATTGCTTTTGCAAACTTGATTTTCTGGCATTCAAGGTTTTAAGTTCTGCTTCAGCTGACTGAAAATTTTTCAATACGCCTGCATTACCTTGTTGCAAATCTTTTTGGCGGGTAAATTCAAATAGTGCCAATTCCGATTTTGAGGAAACACTTAAAAATTCTTCCTGCAGGGTAATAAATGAATTATGCGATATAGTGGCAATTACCTGTCCTTTGTTTACAGTGTTACCCGGTTGCACCAAAATTGATTTGATTAAGCCGCCCAATGATGCTGTTGCATTTGCTTTGTTTTGATTCGGCACTTTTAAAAATCCATTTGCCTTGAGTGACGCTGTGAGTTGTTTTTTTTCAATACTACCTATTTCAATTTTGATGGATTTTATCTGCTCTGGTGTTAACATTACAGTGTTGGGGTTTTCGTATTTGCCATGCTGTACAGATTCTTCTCCCAATTTCCCGGTTTTATTGCTGTTGCAGGATGAAGAGATTATTGCTGTTGAAAGTGTGGCCAGGATTATAAATTGTTTCATTATTTAAATTATTAGTTGTTGATTAAAAAATTGATGGTAATGATAGCTTGGCTGATTTGATTAACCGATTGCAGGTAATTTAACTGCACCTCTGTGGCGGTTTGTATGGCTTGTATGTATTCAATATAACCAATGTCACCACTTATGAAACCAAGTTTCGCTGTGCTGATCATTATATCAGCATTTGGCAATGCCGTTGATTTGTAGTAATTGAACTGCTCCAAATTCTGGTTGTATTGATGAAAGGCATTTTGCAATTTGTTTTGGAAAAGTAATTTTCCATTGTCAGCTTCTTTTTGTAAGGCATGTTTTTTATAATCAAGCGAATTTATTTTTAAAGCATTACTAAAAAAAGTTAGTGGAATACTTATGCCGATTGTGAAGCCCTGAAAGCGTTTACTTTCGCCGAAATAAACTTCCTTACCTTTAACAGTTTGGGTTCCAATTAACGACTGGTTGAAATAACCCACATTTAATTCGGGTAAGGCAGAAGCAGTTTCCACTTTTACGTTTTGCTCTGCTATGACAGCCTTCTGATACAACATTTTTAATGATGGATTGTTTGAAATTAGCGTTGTATCAAACGAATTATTTAATACAAGAGGTTGCAGATTTTCGCTAGCAGCAACAGTAAATTCTTCACTTGTATTCATCAGTGTTTTCAGCGAATTATAAGCTGTTGCAATGTCCGTTTCATTTTGTTTAAGGAATAGAGAAAGTTGTCCTCGTCTGGTTTCTGCTGTGGTTTTTTCCAATAAATTTGTTTCGCCTGTTTTGTAACGTAAACTGGCAGTAGAAACGAAATCTATAAATAAACTATCCAAAGATTTCAGTTTCATTTTAACGGATTGTAAATATTTCACCTGATAAAACCAGTATTGTATCTGCGCTTTTACTTCGCCGATTGTTACTTGCTGCTGCAATACGTTATTCTGCAATTCAGCATTATACAAACCTGATTTCGCAATAAAATAAGTAGGGAACGGAATGCTTTGTGAAATCTGAAATGCCCGGTCCTGATTTATGCTGCTGTATTGTCCAAACTGAAAATTGATGCTCGTTTTAGGCAACTCAAAAACCGAATATTTCAAAGAAATTGAAGATTGAACATTGAGTTTCTGAGACTGAATTTCCAGATTATTTTTCAATGCCATATTAATTGCATCCTCAATTGAAATGAGTTTTTCTTTTGGCGTTTGGGCATTTACACCATTAAAAGTAAACAATGCTAAAATGGCAACGACTGATGAAGAAACACTGATTTTAGGTTTTCTGATTTTAGAAAATATCACATACAACAAAGGCAATACGAAGAGGGTGAGGAATGTTGCAGTGATCAAACCACCAATTACAACTGTTGCCAAAGGTTTTTGAACTTCTGCACCTGCACCGTGCGAAAGCGCCATAGGTAAAAAGCCCAATGATGCCACGGCGGCTGTCATTAAAACGGGTCGTAACCGAATTTTTGTTCCTTCTTTTATTCGTTCTAAAATGTTGGTCATTCCATCTTTTTCCAATTGGTTAAAAGTTCCAATCAATACAATTCCATTTAAAACAGCCACACCAAATAAAGCGATAAAACCAACTCCTGCCGAAATGCTGAATGGCATATCACGAATGAGCAATGCAAACACACCACCAATAGCGCTCATTGGAATGGCTGTAAAAATTAAGGTTGCCTGTTTTACAGAACTGAATGTGAAAAAGAGCATCATAAAAATAAGTGCTAAAGCCACAGGTAATGCAATCATCAATCGCTTACTTGCGGCCTGCAGATTTTCAAATGTTCCACCGTAGGTATAATAATATCCTTCAGGTAATTCGACTTTTTCGTTCAGTTGTTTTTGAATATCCTCTACCACACTTGCCACATCTCTTCCTTCAATATTGAAGCCAACCACAATCCTGCGTTTACCGTCTTCCCGGCTTATTTGTGCAGGACCTAGCTCCATTTTAATTTCAGCCACCTGAGAGAGTGGGATTTGTGTTCCATTTGCAAGAGGAATATATAAAAAACTAACATCGTCAATGTTATTTCTGTATGTACTGTCAAGGCGAACTACTAAATCAAATTTGCGTTCGTTTTCAAAGACAACTCCGGCAACTCCACCTGCAAAAGCAGTGCTTACAATGTGATTGATATCTTTAATATTCAAACCATAGTTGGCAATTTGGGCACGGTTGTATTTAATCACAATTTGTGGCAAACCTGAAACCCGTTCAACCATGGGTTCTGTCGCACCATCAATACCTTGCACCACCGAATTTACTTTGTTGGCGTAATTTAATAGTGTGTCCATGTTTTCACCAAATATTTTAACCGCTACATCCTGTCGAACTCCTGTCATCAATTCGTTAAAACGCATTTGTATGGGTTGGGTTTTTTCTATAATTATGCCTGGAATAATTTCTAATTTTTCATTTATTTCATCAGCCAAATCATCATAGGTAATAGCTCTTTTCCATTCTTGAATTGGTTTCAAAATAATAAACATATCTGTTATTTCGGGCGGCATAGGGTCAGTAGGTATTTCTGCACTTCCTGTTCTGCTTACAACCATTTTTACCTCATCAAACTCTTTAATAACTCTTGAAGCCTGCATTGATGTTTCCACACTTTGTGATAATGATGTTCCTTGTGGCAGGAAACATTGAAATGCATAATCACCCTCGGCTAACGTTGGAATAAATTCGCCACCCATTTTTGAAAAAATAAAAACAGTGATGAAGAAAATTGTTACTGTAATTCCCACAACATAACCCTTGGCATTTATCGCTTTTAGCAAAAGTGGTGTATAAATACGTTGGAAAAATTCCATCATTTTGTCAGATATGTTTTTTTTATGACTCACATTTTTACTTAGAAAAAGTGCTGATGCCATTGGAATATAGGTGAGTGAAAGAATAAACGCACCTATAATTGCAAAGGATACCGTTTGTGCCATTGGACCAAACATTTTCCCTTCAATACCCACTAAAGAAAGAATGGGGAAATATACAATGAGAATAATGATTTGCCCGAATGCAGCTGAATTCATCATTCGTTTTGCACTTTCAAAAACGGTCTCATCCATTTGTTTTGATGTAAGTTTTATTTTACCATGATGCAATTGTGTACTGGTTATCCGGTGAAAAATACTTTCAACAATAATAACTGATCCGTCTACAATTAAACCAAAGTCAATTGCTCCTAAACTCATCAGGTTGGCGCTCACACCAAACAAATTCATCATACCAAGAGCAAAAAGCATGGATAAGGGAATTGCCGAAGCGACAATTAAGCCTGCTCTGAAATTCCCCAAAAAAAGCACCAACACAAAAATTACAATTAATGCGCCTTCAATAAGATTACTTTCCACAGTGCTGATTGCCCGGTTCACTAAATCGGTTCTGTCTAAGTAGGATTCAATTACAACATCAGATGGTAATGATTTTTGAATGGTTATCATTTTTTCTTTTATTCTGCTTACTACATCGGCACTGTTAGCGCCTTTGAGCATCATTACTGCCCCTCCCACCGCCTCCTTTTCGCCATTAAAAGTAAGTGCACCGTAACGAACAGCGCTTCCTAAGCGAACTTCGGCCACATCCTTAATTAAAACCGGGATTCCGTTGTGATTGTTCTTTACAGCAATATTCTTTACATCATCAAATGAACTTATCAATCCCACGCCCCTGATGAAGTAAGCGTTTGGTCTTTTGTCAATGTAGGCACCACCTGTGTTTTCGTTGTTTTTTTCCAGGGCAATAAAAATTTCAGGAATGCTTATTCCCATGGCATTAAGACGGTCTGGGTTAACAGCAACTTCGTATTGTTTTAATTCTCCGCCATAACTGTTGACCTCCGCTATGCCGGGTGTGCCATAAAGTTGACGGGCAACAATCCAATCCTGCATTGTTCTCAGGTCCATAGCCGTGTATTTGTTTTCACTGCCTTTTGTGGGGTGAATAATGTATTGATAAACATCACCCAAGCCAGTGCTTAAAGGGGCCAATTCAGGTGTGCCAACACCTTGTGGGATTTTTTCTTCAGCTTCTTTCAGTTTTTCGTTTATGAGTTGTCGTGCAAAGTAGATATCCACTTTTTCGTCAAATACAACTGTAATTACTGAGAGCCCAAAACGGGAAATACTTCGCAATTCAACTAAATCGGGAAGATTGGCTATACTTTGTTCAATGGGATAAGTAACCAACTGTTCAACTTCCTGCCCGGCAAGCGTTGGGCAAAGTGTTAGTATTTGAACCTGGTTGTTGGTAATATCGGGAAGTGCATCAATTGGGAGTTTGGTCGCACTCCACACTCCCCAAACAATGAGCGCAAATGTCATCAATCCAATGACGAATTTATTTTGGATGCTGAACGCAATTATTTTATCTAACATTATTTTAATCAGTTTAATGAATGAATATAGGATTACTTACGGTGCGATATCACTGCAAGTAAATTGAGTTGTTCCGCTGTCAGCGGATCATTCGAAATTCATTAACTGATTTTTGGTGGTTCCCAAATTGACAAATACACCTCTGAAACAAAAGAGGTGTCGTAACTAGGGAAGTCCTGTGTTGCAACAGGTGATTGGGTGCGCAAAGAGGAAGGGTAATATGTGCTGGTTATTGATTGTCCGCAACAGGCGTATAAACAAAAGGGAGAACAATTCCCCGTATCACTGTCATTTTCAAAGTGGTTGGTTGAGGTGAATGAAGATTGTTCCGAACTCCTATAATTACAGTTGTCTTCATCGCTGCATGGCACTACTGTCAGAGCCAAAAGATAAAAACTGAATATGAGTGTTAAGACTTTCATGGTGTAAAAGTAAGGTCGATACGTTCAAAAGTCAAAATAGTGACTGAAAATGGCAGATTATTGGCAAGAATGTCAGATCATCTAAAAATTGACTTTTAAGTACCACTTCAATCCACTTTCATCCCAGTAATCTGGTTTTTGTATTCAGGAGTAAAAAACATCCCCCCGGCTTCGAAGGGGGACTTTTCACTCACATCGACCATCCCGATTTCCGGGACACAGTGTCCGCCTTAATCTCGTATCACGTACCATCCCGAAAGTGTTCGGGATCTTCGTTTTGCTCGACTTCCCACGTGTTTTGTCCCATGGCCCCCGTCACTCGTCCCCGGCTGTTACAGATCAAACTTGATTCCCTGTGCCAGCGGAACGGTTGAGCCATAATTGATCGTAACGGTTTGTCTGCGCATATACATTTTCCAGGAATCAGAGCCGGATTCGTGTCCGCCGCCGGTTTCTTTTTCGCCGCCGAAAGCACCACCGATTTCTGCTCCTGACGTACCGATGTTCACGTTTGCAATTCCGCAGTCAGATCCAACCGGAGATAGAAATTGTTCCATTTCCAGCATGTTGTTGGTGAAAATGGCTGAACTGAGTCCCTGTGCAACACCGTTCTGGTAAGAAATGGCTTCGTCGATGGTTTTGTAACGGATGAGATATAAAATCGGAGCAAAGGTTTCTTCCTGAACAATGGGATATTCATTTTTTGCTTCACAAATGGCAGGACGAACGTAAGTTCCGGTTTCGTAACCTTTTCCAGATAGGACTTCACCGCCAAATACCACTTTTCCGCCTTGCTCTTTCAATTTTTTCAGAGCTTCCTGCATGGTATGAACCGCTTCTTTGTCGATCAGCGGACCGACGTGATTATTTTCATCGAGCGGATTTCCGATTCTCAGCGTTGAATAAGCAGTAACCAGTTTTTCCCGGATGGATTCATAAATGGAATCATGCACGATTAACCGGCGGGTTGTGGTACACCGCTGACCGGCAGTACCGACTGCACCAAATACGATGGCCGGAAGTGCAAGTTTTAAATCGGCTTCCTGTGAAAGGATAATGGCGTTGTTTCCGCCCAATTCAAGAATGGTTCTTCCAAAACGTTCTGCACAGGCTTTTCCGACAATTTTTCCCATGCGGGTTGATCCGGTTGCAGAAATAAGGGGAACACGATGATCTTGGGTAATCCGTTCGCTGATTTCACGGGTATCACCGGTAATCAGGCTGAATACACCTTCGGGGACATTGTTTTCTTTCAGGACATCTGCAATAAGTTTTTGAGTTGCAATGGCTGACAACGGCGTTTTATGGGAAGGTTTCCAGATGACCACATCACCGCAAACAGCAGCAATCATGGCGTTCCAGGCCCAGACAGCCACAGGGAAATTGAAAGAGGTTACAACACCAACGATGCCAAGAGGTTGCCAGGTTTCCATCATTCTGTGGTTTGGCCGTTCAGAGGCAATGGTGAGTCCGTAAAGCTGGCGGGAAAGACCAACTGAAAAATCACAGATATCGATCATTTCCTGAACTTCACCCATCCCTTCCTGAAGTGATTTTCCCATTTCATACGAAACGAGCTGACCCAGAGAACGTTTATTTTCTCTGAGAACATTGCCAATCTGTCTGACAATTTCACCCCGTTTGGGCGCAGGCATCACACGCCAGAGCTGAAAGGCTTTTTCAGCGGTTGCCAAAACCTGGTCATATTCTTTGGCTCCGGCTTTGTTGATTTTACCGATAAGCCCGCCATCAACGGGAGAGGTAATGGTAGTTTGCTTTGATGAATCGCAGGTTAACCAGTTGACGCCGGTCGAAGCGCCCTGGTTAACAGGTTCGAGTCTGAGTAAATGAAGAAATTCTTGCATGGTCTTCTCTGTGGTCTAATGTTTTTATTTGTAAGGATTACAAGTTTGCAAGATATAAAATGCCGGTTCAAATTAAAATCAGTTGTTTTCTCTCTCAGAATTTGCAAAATTAGAAAAAACGGGTTTCCAACCTCATTTTTTAGTGGTATCTTAACAGGATATTGAAAAGGCTACAGATATGAAAGACATTCTCATTGTTGATGATGATACCTCCATCCACGTGATGGTCGGGAAACGGCTTACCAAAGCAGGTTATCAATGCCATTTTGCCTATAATGCCCAGCAGGGAATCAACATCCTGAAAACCAGAAGTATTAATCTGGTTATTACGGATATTCTCATGCCTGGTGAAGGCGGATTTTCTTTTATTGAATCGGTTAAAGCTGATAAAGTTATTACCAAAATCCCGATGATTGTCATCAGTTCACTCCCTGCCAATTTTCTTGAGGCAGAAGGGAAAAAAGTGGGCGGTGTCGATTATGTTACCAAACCCATCGACTTTGACAAACTTGAATCTCTTGTTTTTCTGAATATTTCAAACCATCATACCATTCCGGATGACGGACTTGATGATCTGGAGCTTCGCCGGAAAAAACAAAAAGTCATCAACAAAATTGCAGAATCCAGCAAATCTGAGAATCAGGCAATAGTTGCCAATGTACTGGTTAATGCAATTCTGCAGTTTATGGGTGCTGAGAACGTTTCTTTCTGGGTGAAGCTGGGTGATGCAGCTGCTGAAGAAGGAAAAATGATGAAGTTGGCTCATGCGGGCGTGTTTGGCTATGAACTCCCGATGGATGAAATTGAAATTCATTCTCAGGACGCACTTTCTGAACTGATGCACAATAAACGCGGTGTCCTGGTCAACAATGCATTTCGGTCCGGCAGGGTTATTAATGAAGGCTGGGCAAAGGAAATCGGGTTGATCTGCGAAGCGGTATTTCCGGTTTTTGATGTTCACGAAAAAGTGTTTCTCATGGGTTCAAACATTGATTACGCCAAACAGAATGTCTTTGGTGTTATTGTGATCCACAAGAGTCAGCTCATGACCGAACCTGAGTTTGATATCATGGATAAACTGGTCAAGCAAATGTCGGCGATTCTGGCTCACGTTTACCGCATGGAACTGAAAAAAGAGAAAAAAGGTACGTGGGATAATTTGCTGGATTGAATGGGTAGGGGATGGGAGAAGTTGTCATCCCGGACTAGATCCGGGATCCATTTCTTCCCCAAATGTCCGTCAGTCCACTTTTGTATTTTTATCTACCATTTTACTGACCAGAATTTTATCAACCCGTCGGCCATCCATATCCATGATTTCAAATTTGAAATCGCCTTCCACCAGGATTTCTCCTTCTTTCGGGATGTGACCAAGCCGGTCCAGAATAAATCCGCCAAGTGAATTAAATCCTTCCCATTCCATATCCTGACCGCCAAAGTTAGTTTGTTCTGCAAATTCATGAAAAGGATAAATACCGTCAATCAGAATTGACCCATCTTCCCGAATAAAAAAGCCTGATTCTACGGGTTCAGTAATCCCGGCAGATTCCCCAACAAGAGTATTGATGATATCGGTGAGAGTAACAATTCCCTGAATAAGTCCATACTCATCAATGATGACGGCAAGATGCTGGTTATTTTCTTTCAGTTTTCGCATCAGTTCAGAAACGGACAGAGTTTCAAGTACAAAAAACGGTTCGGTTACCGAAGATTTCAGATCATCCCCGGTGGTTCCCCGTCCGTTGATGAAAAGTGTATTCACTGATACCAGCCCAAGTAACTGATCAAGATCACCGTCGGCAACCAGAAACCGTGAAAACCCAGATTCGGCAATTAATCGTTTATTTTCACCTGAGGTATCCTGAACATCCAGCCAAATGACGAGCGGACGGGGAGTCATCACCTGCGATACTCTGAGATCGTTTAATGAAAAAGCGTTTTCTACCAGGTTTTCTTCCATTCTTTCAATCACACCGGCACTTGCACCCTGCCTCACCATAATCCTGATTTCTTCTTCACTGACACCAGGCGACTGATCTGGCTTTATTCCGAAAATCCGCAAAACCAATTCTGTTGATTTACTCAGGAACCATACCAACGGTTTAGTTAAAAAGGCAATGAACTTTAAAGGGGTGATAACATGACTTGCGATGGATTCGGGATTACCAAGTGCGATTCGTTTTGGCACAATTTCACCAAAAACCAGTGAAAAGTAGCCAATGATAATAACCACTGAACCCAGACTTAAACCGAGGCTGTAAGGCGCAAGAAGGGGAATGGCAGAAAGGTACTGATCCAGAAAGGCTGTAAGGGTAATACCACCGAAAGCACCCATAAAAATGCCGATCAGCGTGATTCCAACCTGAATAGTTGATAAAAAAGAAGTGGGTTCTTCCAAAACTTCAAGGGCACGTTTTGCACCGGAGTCTCCCGACTCTGCTTTATGCTGAAGGCGGGTTTTTCTGGATGACATAACGGCCATTTCAGAAAGGGCAAAAAGTCCGTTGACAAGAACCAGAATTCCAAGAATTACCAGTTCAGTAACAACATCAGCAAAAGGGATTGGCATTGAGTTTCCGTTCAAATATGCAAAAATCGGTGAATTTAATGCAAAATGGTAATAACCTGCAAGAAAAGACCAAGTTTGATTCGTGACGAGGAAAGACCCGAAAGGGTAATTGTTAATGGTTAATGGTAAATGGTTAATGAAATTCGAATAGAAAATTGAATTTCAAAACCCCAAAGGGGTGATATGATTATAGGAAAACGAACAATTTAAAACCTGCCGTCCGACAACAACTCTTTTTGGAACTGGTGATCTGGTCACTGAGCGGAGTCGAAGTGCGGGTGGAACCGGGATTGCCTCCCGCACCCAAGCAAGGGGACTTGCCGGTTTAAATGATCATGCAGATTTTCACGGAAGGGAAAAATGCATGTTAACAGGGATATTCAGGATAAACAGGATTGAAATTAATGGTTAAGGGTCAATGATTAATGGTAAATGAAATACGGGATTAAAATTTTTCCAACCACAATGTGGTGAAACATGAATAGCCTGGTTATTGAGCTTGTGGTTACTGAGCGTAGTCGAAGTATCGAAATGCCGGTCCCCGAGTTCAGTCGCAGGCTGATTATCGAGGGGCCCGGTGGATTTGACAACCCTGGTGTTACCAACCCCGGGTGGGGTTGAAATTACCTCAATTTCGTCCGAAAAAAGAGCAACACAATAACTGATTTTGTGCCCGGACGAATTTCGCTTTCTGGAATTTGTATTCCGTCAGCTAAAGCAGACGGTAATAAATTACCCGCAAACAACATAAACACCGATATTTCAATTTGTACCCGATTGCCGTCTGCTTTAGCTGACGGATAATTGAATCCAAAACTGAATTTGGTTTTAACCCAAAATCCTCCCTATCTGGGGCCGACATCCCACGCCTCCACTCAGCTTCCACAACGAAAGACCAACGAAAAACCGGCGAAGGAAGGTTATACGAAGACCGAATGAATGTCACGAAAATGGAACAGAAAAGTGGAAGAATACTGGTATTTAAGAGTTGGCTAAAGATTAATGCTCGATTGCAGGAAATAGTACACAATCAGATCACCAGTATTTTTATGAGTCAAGATTTCCAACCTTGAGGAAACAGTGAATTTTGCAATTGGTGAAATATTCTGATAATATTGGTAAATAAAAATTAAGACAATACCCGTTTCTAAAATACAAATGAACTCAAAAATTCTTCTCCCGATCCTGTTTACCGGCTTTCTCTTTACCTTTCTTTCCTGCCAGGAACCTGAAGAAAAGGATAACAGGAGCCTGACTCTCTCTGTGATTGAATCTGATCTAACTTCAGCCACGCTTTCTCTCCAAACACAGGAACTGCAACTCCCGGCATTTTTGCAATTAACCCGGAATGGGGAACCGGTTCAGTCATTTTCCCTTCATCAGGCTGATACTACTTTGTCTGAAACCGGGCTAAATCCCGCTTTAACCTATTCTTGGCAGGTATTATTGAAAAGCGGGGAGAAAACAGTTAAAACAAGCAATGTGGCCTCGGGTAAAACCATGGATACCACCAGCCATAACTTTATCTGGACGGTAGAAACAATAGGTTATGCAAATTCCAACCTGACCTGCGGAGTTATCATAAATGAAAATGATATGTGGGTTGGGGGTACCATTTACCCGGACAGTGCAAGCTATAAGGATGGTGTCAAATTTGGATTTTCTCATTGGGATGGGGTAAAATGGACACCTGAAATTGTTGCCGCAAGGTGGTCTCCAGACAATCCAGATATTAAAGGTCCCGTTCGGGTTTCTGGAATGACGAGTGTTGAGAATGGAACTGTATTTGCTGTTGCTGGAATAAACCTTGTTGCAAGAGAAAATAATAAATGGGTAGAAAAAACCTTTGTGTCGAAACTAATTGATCCTTCGTGGTCAAAAGGAATGGATAACCTTTGGGGAAATTCTTCTTCAGATTTGTATTTATATGGTGTTAATGGTGGCTTGTATCATTATGATGGGAATACGTTAACTTTAATCCCAACCAATACCAACTTAGACTTACAGGATATGCACGGAGAATACAACCCCAAAACCAAAGAATTTGAATTACTGGCTTTGGCAACAAGATCACTGCAAAAAGAAGGCAATCTGCTTTTAAAAATAAGTGGACAAACGGTTACCCCCCTCTCCCTTACTGGAATGGATGATTACTCTAAGGATGAATTATGGTTTTTTAATGGTAGTAATTACTGGATAGCAGGTGATGGATTATATTATAAAAGATCATTAAATGATACAAACTGGTTAAGGAAAACTGATTATCCCTCATCAAATTGGCTAGTTGGAGATATTAATGGCTGGAAGCAAAATGACCTGATCATAACACTTCATGACAGTCACTTGCTCCATTTTAATGGGTCAACCTGGAAAGATTTTAAAAATGATTTGAATCTTGCGGGTCTTGCTGTGGGTGAAATTTACATTAAAGATGACAACATTCTGATTATTGGGCAGGAATTCAGTATCGGAACAAGAAAAGGAATTGTAATCCGTGGAAAACGGATACGGTAAATGACCAGAAAAGTAAAAAAAGAAACAAGATTTTCAGCGAATCAATGATTTTTAGTTGATAACATTTTCTTTGAAATAGAGAAAAAGTCAAATTCAAACCGAAATAATATCATTTTCGTAAATAAGAAAAGGCAGTAAGAATGAAAAAGCTTTTCCTATTATTTGTATTATTGAATTCAATAGCAGTTTTGGGGCAGGAAAAGGTCCAATATTCATATACAAATGAAATTATTATTCATTTTAAGAGTGAATGTACCTTACACACGATTGATTCAGTGCTAAAGGCAAGAAATTTAAAAAAATTGGAAGATGGAGGTAAAAACTTCGCTTTAGTACTGCCTAATGATTTGAAAAGGGGAATAATTACAAGTTCAAGCCAAATCCAGAAAATATTGGAAATTAAATCAGATCTTGAATTGGATACAGTAAATATCGTAAATGCAAGTATTAATATGGAAGTAAGATTTCAATGGAAATAATTCTTCACTCAATACAGTTAATCTGAAAAAACTGGAATCCGGAGATGCCGTTTATCCGGGTCCGTTTAATCAAAATACCAATATTTCCATTTTATGTGAAGTACCGACAAGTGTTAATGGGATTGTGTTCAATAATCTAAGACAATTTGATTCTGATTTTGTAAAAGTGGATTCTTTTTGTTCTTACCAGCCTTTTTCCACCACAGAAGAAACAGAATTCACGGAAAAAGAATAAGAGATTCATTTATTATCCCCGTTTCATTTCCCTTAAAACAAAAAAGTCCGGCGGTTGCCGGACTTTTTTGTAAAGAAACAAGTTGAGGTAACTTATTTACCAGCCTTAACCATGTGTTTCAGAAGGTCGATAACACGGTTGGAATATCCCCACTCATTATCATACCAGGATACAACCTTGAAAAAGCGTTTTTCGCCTTTGAGGTTATTTTCGAGGGTTGCATTTGAGTCGTAGATTGAAGAACGTTTGTCATGGATGAAATCCGTTGAAACGAGTTCTTCTGTCGTAACGCCAAGAATACCCTTCATGTAGGATTCAGAAGCTTTCTTTAAGAGAGCATCGATTTCCTGAATGGAAGTATCTTTTTCGGAACGGAAGGTTAAGTCAACTACAGAAACGTCAGGTGTAGGAACACGGAAGGACATTCCGGTTAATTTACCCTTGGTTACCGGTAAAACTTCGCCAACGGCCTTTGCAGCACCGGTTGTTGAAGGAATGATATTGATTGCAGCAGCACGGCCGCCTCTCCAATCCTTCTTGGAAGGACCGTCAACAGTTTTTTGAGTTGCAGTATAGGAGTGAATTGTGGTCATGAGACCTGTTTCAATTCCGATACCTTCTTTCAGAATAACGTGAACGAGAGGTGCAAGGCAGTTGGTGGTGCATGAAGCGTTGGAAACGATATTGTGCTTGGCTGCATCATATTCGTTTTCGTTAACGCCCATTACGATAGTCTTTACATCGCCTTTACCAGGTGCAGAAATGATAACTTTCTTAGCGCCGGCAGCAAGGTGACCTGAAGCTTTTTCGGAATCGGTGAAGAGACCGGTTGATTCGATAACATAGTCAACGCCCAAAGCTTTCCAGGGCAGTTCAGCCGGAGTTCTGGTTGCAGCTACGCATTTGATTTCGTGTCCGTTTACAACAAGAATGTCTGCTTCTTCTTTTGCAGGATCACTTTTCTTGGTGGATACGTTGTGTTTGAAATGACCATGTACGGAATCGTATTTGATCTGGTAAGCGAAATAATCAGCGTCAGTTGCAACGTCTACGACAGCAACAACGTCAATTTCTGTTCCCAGAAGATTCTGATCACAAAGGGCCTGGAATACCATACGACCAATGCGGCCGAACCCGTTAATACCGACTTTTACAGCCATTGTTTTCTCCTTGTTTATGAATAAAAGGGTCTTAAATAAGCGACGTAAAGGTACGCTTTCAAAAAAAGTGATTCAACCGGAATGACATTAGAATGTGAAGGAAAATTTGGGTTTAACGGAATTCTAAGGAAGGGAGATTCGTAAGTAGTAGGTAGTAGACAGTAGTCAGTAGCGGTTTATACCCAAATAAAAAGGTTTCTCCACCTTTACAAAAGGAGGGGCATAATTCTACTACCTACCACCTACTGTCTACTCACTACGGGTAATTATTATAAATTCATTAAAATTTTAGTATGATTCTAACTGGTTTATTTTATATTTTCGGAGATAAATAAAGTATTGAAAAAACCGGAGCAATTCTGAATGGCAGTAATTGGTTGTAAAATTGAGATAAGTTCCCCCGAAAAATATGGGAAAATGACGTCTATTGCTGTTGGTGAGGGCTTTAACTTAACTCATGAGAACCCCGAAGCACTTTTGATTATTACTGATATCTGGACGGGCACTCTCCAGGAAACACTGGGGATTCCTGTCAGAAAATTGGTTTGGGCATCTGCTGCCTCTGACCATACTGAAATTGCCATTGTTTCAGAAAAGGCATCCGATTCCGAAATCAGACAGGTTCTCAGACGTCTCAGAAGGGAGCTGGGACTTGAAGTTGAAGTTCACCGGCTTCAGAATGAACTGGTAATTTCCCGTAAACAGGAAGAAAAATTCCGAAAAACCCTGCAATCAACCCCTGATGCAATAGTCATAGTTGACGGCAAAGGTGTGATCACATTCGTTAATGATCAAACTGAAGTCCTTTTCGGATATCCCCCATCTGAATTAGTCGGACAAACGATGGAAATTCTCATTCCTGAACACCACCGGCCTCACCATCCGGCACACCGTGAAGGATTTATGAACCATCCGAAGGCCAGACCAATGGGTGGCGGACTTGATCTGCAATGCAGACGAAAAGATGGAACCAATCTCACCGTTGAAGTCAGTCTGAGTCCGGTGATGACTGAAACCGGATTGCAGGTTGCAAGTGCAATCCGTGATGTAACTCCCCGTAAAATGGCTGAAGAGGACTTGAAACGTGCACGTGACGAAGCACAAAATGCTAATAAAGCAAAAAGTGAATTTTTGGCCAATATGAGTCATGAACTTCGTACACCGTTAAATGCCATTTTGGGATATAGCCAGATTCTTGAAAAGGATAAAACACTTCTCACTTCACAACGTGAAGGCCTTGAAATTATTCGCCGGAGCGGTGAACATCTCCTTACCCTGATCAATGATATTCTTGACCTGTCAAAAATCGAGTCAGGGCACATGGAGCTTCACCGGTTTGATTTTGATTTTATCGATTTTCTTGAAAGTATTGCAGAAGTTGCCCGTCTGAGATCAAGAGAAAAAGGGATTGCTTTTATTTTCGAAAAGCTGTCTGATCTTCCGGCAGCAGTTCATTCAGATGAGAAAAAATTACGGCAAATATTATTCAACCTGCTCAGCAATGCAGTGAAGTTCACTGATGAAGGTGGGGTTGCCTTCAAAGTTGGCTATCACGAAGGAAAAATCAGATTTCAAATTGAAGATACGGGCGTTGGAATTGCACCTGAGAAAGTTGCAGAGTTGTTTCTGCCTTTCCATCAGGTTGGTGATAAAGCCCGCCATGTTGAAGGCACCGGGCTCGGACTTGCCATTAGTCAGAGACTCGCCAGAATGCTTGAGTCTGAGGTAAAAATAAAAAGTGTACCAGGCGAAGGAAGTATATTCTGGTTCGAACTGGATTTAATTGAAGTTGAAGGATTTATTGCTACGCCAAAAGTAAACGAGAGGTCGGTAATTGGTTATTCTGGTGAACGCAAACGGGTTCTGATTGTTGATGACAAATGGGAAAACCGGTCTGTTCTCGTGAAAATGCTCACACCGCTTGGCTTTGAAATTATGGAAGCCAAAGATGGCTTTGAATGTCTGAACAAAGTTGTCAATTTTAAACCGCATGTGATTCTTTTGGATCTGAGAATGCCGGAAATGGACGGATTCGAGGTTGCCAGAAGAGTTCGGGATACGAGAAGAAAAAGTGAAACGGTTATTATCGCTGTGTCTGCGAGTGTTTTTGAGCATAACCGTGAAGATAGTGTCCGTTCTGGATGTGATGACTTTATTGCAAAACCGTTTCAGTTAAGCCGGATTCTTGGGTTGCTGCAGAATCATCTTTCCATCAGTTGGATCTACGAAAATGATGGTGAAAATGAACAGACTCAGATTGAGTTGCCTGCAGACCATTCCTTTATTGTCATTTCAGAAAAATTTTCAGATGCTATTTACCAGGCTGCCCTTATGGGTGATGTTGAAGAATTGCTGATTATTGCTGACCGCATGGAAATTGAGGATAAGGGTAATTTTCTTGCCTCAAAAATGATCAGAAAATGGGTAAAGGCTTTTGAAATCAGCCGGATTACGAAAGTTGCTCAGGAAAAGGGTTTTTTCTATGATGAATAACAATCTGAAAAAGCACACGGTTTTAATGGTGGATGATAATCCGACCAATCTGAATGTTTTATTGGATGCACTCAAACATCATGGTTTCAAACTGCTTGCTGCAAAAAGTGGGGAAGAAGCCATTCAGCGTGCCCTTTTTGCTAAGCCTGATCTTATTCTTCTGGATGTTCTCATGCCCGGAATTGATGGGTTCGAAACCTGCCGGCAATTGAAAGCAAATCCAGTAACAGAAGAAATTCCTATCATTTTCATGACGGCCCTTGCCGATACGGTCGATAAAGTAAAAGGATTTTCGTTTGGTGCTGTAGATTATATTACCAAACCTTTTCAACATGAAGAAGTGCTCTCACGAGTCAATGCACATCTGACTATTCAGGATCTGAAGCGGAATCTGGAGCAAAAAAATGCCGAGATGGAAGAAAAAAATCGCCTTCTTGATGAAGCCCTTAAACACGAAAAGGAATTAAACCGTTTGAAAACCGGTCTGGTAGGAATGGCATCCCATGAACTCAGACGCCCTCTGACGGTTATCTCACTTTATTCCAGATCACTGTTTCCAAAAGAAAATGGAAATGCGCCTGAGCAAAATGAAGGATACACAAAAATTCAGAAATCTATCCGCCAGATGACTCAGTTATTGGATGATATTTTACTGGCAACCCAATCTGAAATGGGGAAACTTACTTTTGAACCTGAAGTTGTGAACCTGGGTGAACTCTGCAGTAAAATTGTTCAGGAGTCAGAACTGATTGATGATTCTGCCCATAGCCTTCATTTTACAGTCAAAAATAATGCTGAAAATGCTCTTGTTGATCCAAGATTGATTCAAAGGATTATTTCAAACCTGCTGTCAAATGCCGTAAAGTATTCACCTCACGGATCCAATATCTGGTTCGACCTGAATACACAGGTTGCACAGGCAACATTCATTGTTAAAGATGAAGGAATAGGAATCTCACCCGAAGATCAGCAAAAGCTTTTTGAAAATTTCCAACGGGGAAGTAATGTTGGTAAAACCCCGGGAACTGGTTTGGGGCTTACTATTGTAAAGCAATGTGTCGAACTACACAATGGAACCATGATGTTTTCAAGCGAACTTGGCAAAGGAACAACTTTTGAAGTTTCTCTGCCAATTGATGTAAAAATTGAAAATATGGTTTAAATCACCTGATCAGCATCACCTTTTGTGACTGAACCCGGTTTCCTGACCGTAATCTTACCAGATAAAGTCCGGAAGCAAGATGATCACCTTTCAAAATAAAGGACGAAATTCCGGCACTCACATTTTCATTTTCCGCAAGAACGGCAACTCTTTTACCAATCAGATCAAACACATCCACCGAAATCATGTCCTTCTGAAATGCTTCAACCCGGATCGTTGTTTCCGGGTTGAACGGATTTGGATAGGCCGGTAACAGAGTTATTCTTGTTGCCCTTGCCAAATTCTCAGGCTCAACCGAAACGGTCGTTTTCTTTCCGGGTGAAGGTTGATCGGTAATCTGCCAGTCAGGTCCACCATCCGGAATCCGTGCAAATGAATTGTCAGTTGGAATCAGGGGAAATGAAAGGGTGTCAGCAGCATAATATCCGCCAGCTGTTTTGTTGTAAAGTCCGATAAACTCACCACCCGCTGCAAGTTTAAAATTAGCATGCCACTTTCCCTGTTTGCCGTCAGAATCTGCCCAAACCAGTAAATGTTCTCCCGGCTGAAGGGTTGTATCAGGAAGTTGAAACTGGTTTTCATTGGTTCTGCTGTCGGTTAAGTACCAGCCTGCCGTAGAAACCGGAATTGCATCAGCGTTAACCAATTCAACCCAATCATCAAACTGCCCTGCTTCATCTGAAAGTGTTGAAGAATTGTCAGCCTGAAGTTCATTGATCAGAAGTCGTGGCAAACCGGAACTGACTGGAATATAAACCGGGTGTTTCGGAGCAAAATCGGGGTAAACTGAAATACGGTTATCAGAATCAGTTGCCTGAAGGTAGTAGCCAAGAAAGGCTTCATTTGTTGGTGCGGAGAGAATAAAAATGAATTCACGATCGCCAGAATGTTTATCGGGGAAAATACCATCATCCTTCATTAATCCAGCTTCAGACCATTGATTATTCCGGCGGGTAAATACTTTTATTCCGTTTAGAGCACTTTCAGCGTCAACCCTTGCGGTAATGACCAAATTTCCAGCGGCAGGAACCGTTGTGAGATTTTGGGTAACCCGCACAAAAACCGGGGGGACAGCCGTTGTGCTGGTTTGTGTTTTTGCAGAGGTGGACCGGGTTTGAATAAAAGGTTTCAAACCGAAAGTGACATGATTCCCTAATGCCTGATCGTAAGATTGGTGGAACTGCTGAATGGTGAAACCGTAATCAAGAGGCCGGTAAGGATCTGCTTCTGCCCATGGTGTGATACGGGTATGAATGGCATCGATTTTTGAGTTTTGAAAAGTTGGATTAAAAGTCGAATTCAATAATTGACGTAGAAAAAATGAATATCTTGATTTAAACACAGGTTGAGCCATTATTCGGGCAGTGAGTGGGCGGGGTTCAGACGGGTTTCCCCAATTGTACACATTCCTGCTGCCAATATTTCCGTTATTGATTACATCCCACCAGATTCCAAGCGTATTGTCATAATCGTAGGGAACCCACTCAAAACGGTTTGATGACGGATCATGATAGAGGTAAAAATTGTTTTTCAGAATCCAGTAATTATCCCAGCTTCCGGCAAGAACATCCACAGCCATGCTTTTCAGAAAAGCATTCACGTTAAATACTTTTTGGATTTCTCTGACGAAAATGCTGTCATGAGTCAGGTGTATCACTTTCATGAATGCAAGAAAATCGGAATAATCATCGGCTGTTTTATTGGTCTGAAGTTCATAAATCCGTCTTCCCCCCGACATTTTTTTCCACGAGTCAGCATTTGTCCCTAGCCAGACTAAATCAGCAGGCCAAAGACATTTGTAAAGATTTCCCTTGTCAGAGCCAAACCGGTCATCTACAAAATTTTCATCGACATGTTCGACATTGATCTGCAGGCCAAAATACTCACCATTGATATAGACCCGGGCATAAGTGGCTCTCGAAGATGGAACGCCTGCCTGATTACTGATGTCCCAGACCAGCTTACTTCTGATTATGGACGGATCATTGTGTTCACCATTCAGATTCAGTTTTTCGAGTCCATGCCATTTTCTGCCAGATTTAAAAGTATTAAAGGAGATTTTAAAGGATTTTTTCTGGGAAACCCGTGATGTATTACCCCGGAGTCTGAGACCAACATTTTGAACGGTATCCTGAACCAGAGAATTTCTAAAGATGAATCTTGCAGGGTATTCATGATCACTGTGCGCACTGTCAGCATTTAATATTAACGATAAAGAATCGGGATGAAGACTGAGCTCAATAACGGCAATAGACGTATCCAGAAAAACCGGATTGAATTTAATAGGAAGGGGTTGGGCAAATGAATTTACAGTTAAACATAACAAAAATAAGGAGATAGAATAAAATCTGAACATTGAAGGCTCCGGATAAAAAGATAAATCTGCCTGATTTTAAGGAATAATCAGGTGAATTCCGAATCTGGATGTTGATACCCATCACAAAGTTAGGAAAGATTTATTGTTAGGTTGCTTTTATGTAAATATAATTTTATGATTGCGTAAACTTAGGAGACAAAGTATGAAATTTGTTAATGTTATTTGTCTGGCTATAATTTGTTTTGGATTTACATCCCGACCTGTCAGCAGTCAAACTTTACAACCTTTAGAACCGATTCCGATGGAAATTTCTGAGTCTGCAACTGTAAATTCCTTTGATTTGGAACCTGAATCGAGGACCAGCAATGTATTTGTGACGGGAAATAATTGGACCCAAAAAACAAGAATCCAATATTATCTGAGTGAAAGCAATGAAAAAATAGAAACTGACAAGTATATTTTTCAGTCATCTGCTGATGGTAAACTTTTATCAAGGGAGCTGTACCATAAAAACAATAATGAATGGGTTATATATTCAAAGACGCAGTATTATTGGAATGACATGGTTCTTGCAAAAATTAGTTATACAAGTTTTTTGGATTTTGAATATGGGAAAATAACAGAATACCGGTATCACTATCAAAATGGACTTAAGGTTAAGCTAGAAGTTTGGGATATGGTGGGAGATCAATCAGAACTCATTGAATCAAGGAATTTTATTTACTCAGAAAACAATGTGATTAAGGAACAACACAACACATTTTTTTCTAAGGGACTTTCAGTTTCTGTCACCTTATTTAAGTACAACAGCTTTGGAAAATTAACATTTTCAGAAACTTCAAAAATTACAGATAATCTACCATTTGTGCAAAATAAAACAGTCATTGCGTATGGACCCAATCAGGTTAAAAAGTCAGAGGTTAATTACAAATTTATATCTGGTAATTTATTTCCAATATTTTCAATGATAGACAGTACTAGTTTTAACCTTGACTCAACAGGAAAGGTTTTATCCGAGTCGTTTATACATGCAACTTTAGCTTTGTATACAAAACATTCGACCTACCATTACAACACAACTAACAATAATTTCCTTGCCAAGCGATATGCTCATGATTCAAACGGTCAAAACTATGGGCTTTATTCACGGGATAAGTATTACTTTGAAGGTGATAGACTGGTTAATATGAATTCACAATTCATGTGGAATAATTCGATCAAGGACAAGAAATATAAGTGGGATTCTTCAGGCAGGATTTTAGAGTGTGTTTCAACTTTTACCGGGTTTCAAACAAATGGTGTTATATTTTCCTATGAAACAGCAACAAGTGTTGCAGATTTTGTTGCTCCCAAAAACTTAAACCTGATTTCGGGTTACCCAAATCCTTTTAACCCGTCGACCACTCTAAAGTGGAATCAGCCGGTTTCCGGAGCTGCCAGTATTCACGTTACAAATCTTTTGGGGCAAACCGTCAGGACTGAATTCATTCATTCTGCTGCCGGTCAGCAGACCTATCAGCTTGACATGGGTGGGTTTGGAAGTGGAGTTTATTTCGTAAGAATTGAATCTGGCGGGCAATTCTCAAATGTTTTAAAACTGATATTGATGAAATAAAACGAAACCGGGTTTAGCCCGGTTTTTTTTATCCTTCTGCAATCTCTGTCAGTCAAGCTACCTCATCATAGCAGTTTCAAGCAAAACGGACAGTTTCCCTTCCAGTGTTGAAGCTTTCATCGATTCAAATCCTGAATTTTATTCCAATACTTGGGAAAAAGCCAACTGAATATTTCATGATTGAGAAATTATTTGGGTCAACATCTAACACTGTTGGATTGTCATGTCCGGTGAGGTTATACAAATTAAGGAATAAATCCATTTTCCAGGTTTGAAAATGAAAAGATTTCACGTATCCCAGATTGATGCGAAAGGAACTATTGGTCTCAAACTGATAAGCTCTTCCATAATCTGAAACCAAAACAAGTCCAGGCAGAGAGCCTTCAGGTTTACCTGAAATTTGATAAATGTGATCAGGCAAATTCAGTCTGGAACCGGTTGCCCAGAAAAGTTCAGTTGAAATGGATTGATTTCCGGTCAATTTAAAAATGAAATCGAAATTAAAAATGTGTTTACGGGAATATTTTGGAGTAAAGGAATTTCCGTTATTGTATTTCGGGAATGTATTCGCAACAGAAGAAAGCGTATAATTGGCTCTGAAATCAAATTCATCGGTGCTCTTTTCGATACCAAGTTCAACTCCTTTTGATTCACCTGACCCAAAAAGGATTTTATTTGATAATTCCTTTGGATAGGGTGAAATAAAATAATCCCGGATTTTAATCAGATTCGAAAATTCCCGGTAAAAGAGCGAACAAGTTAATTCCAGGTCTGACCCAAACCTGGAAAAATAGGACACCTGACTTTGCTTTGATTTTTGCGGTGGTATTTGGGTTGAAGCGGGGTAAAGTACATCGCCAAATGTCACATTGTTGAATGTATTTAAAGTATGCATAAATTGGTGAATAACCGTTCCACTCAGTGAAATGTTTGATTTTTCGGTCAGGTTCCAGGTGATCTGTGCCCGGGGTTCAAAGTAGGCTCTGTCAAGATTTGTTTTGTAAATCGCACGGGCCCCACCTCTAAAATTGAAGTTCCAGTAATCGTAACTGGTTTCTTCGGCCAAAGTGAATGATTGAACAGTGGTTTTATACGTTTCCGTGTTCCCTAAATTTTGCAGGCCAGTATTTATTGACAAATTGCTGATATTATAATCACTGAAGAAGGATAACCTGAGATCATTTTCGATCCATTCCTGATCAAAGGATAAACCATAGGTATGAATACCCGGACTTTGCCGGGTTGAACCATGCTTTAAATCGTTTTGGTATTGTGATGTGTACAAATTGGCCGAAAAGAGGTACTTTTCTGAAAATACAGTTAAATATTTGATTGAACCTACAAAATTGGTCCAGTTGAAATTGGCATTTTTATTTAACGAAAAAACATCCTTTGAATAGAAAAAGGAACTCTGTAATTTATGATTGGTATATAAATTTAGAGTTGTTTTTAAATACAAATCATAAAAGTAAAGTTCTGGAACCTCAGACTCATTGTTACTTTGCTGATTATTGCCAAGCTGATTGAGGAATATATCATAATACGACCGCCTTGCACTGACTAAAACCGAACCGTCAAGAAAAGGAAGGGGTTGTTCGATAAGGCCGGAAGTATTAATCATACTGATGCTTCCGGAATAAGCCGAAGTCGTTTTGTTTCCTTCCTTAAGCGAAATATCGACAACCGATGAAAGTTTTCCCCCATAATTAGGTGGAACATAACCTTTATAAAAACTCACATTTCTGATTGCATTTGGGTCGAATGTGCTGGTGAGACCTAGAAAGTGTGTAGGGTTATAAATCTGAATACCATCGATCAGGATTAAATTCTGATCGTATTCACCACCTCTGACACTGAAACCACTTACAAACTCCTGATCTGAAGAAACTCCAGGTAAACTTTCAATTCGTTTTAAGATATTTAACTCACCACCAAAAGAAGGGATACTTTGCTCCCGGTTCAGATCCATTATCTTTAAATCCTGAATTTCAAATTTGGTAAGGGTTCTATCTGCCCCTACCTCAATTTGGGTTAATTCAATATCTTTTCTTTTTAACCTGACTTTTAAATAACCGGGTTTTATGTCATTCAATTTAAATTCAATTTTATCATAGCCAATATACTTTACATCCACCAATGAATCAGTTATTGAGGGTGTAAGTGTAAAATAACCATTGCTATTTGAAGACGTTCCTTTTCCGCTGGGGATCAGGTAAACAGAAGCACCCACCAGGGGTTCTCCGGTTTCATAATCTTCTACTAATCCGTTTATTGATTGTCCAAAGGAATAGGAACCAAGCAAAAGGTAAAATGAAACCAACAAAATTATTTTCATTTTGAAATCCTCACACTAATTGAATCTGAAGACATTCCTGTGAAAATGCCGTAGCCGCCCTTAATAAAAGAGGGCAAGCTTGCAATGTTCACTGAAAACATGCTGTTCGTGCTGGATGAGGATTTAATACTTTGAAGGGCAGTGTAAAAAGTTACGTAATCGTTATTTACTTTCCATATTTTACAATAACCCTTTTTAATTGACAAATTAAAGTCATTGAGTATATCAATTGTAAAGGGTATGGCTCCATCACCTGATGGGGTAAGCATGAGTGAACTTGACTCTGTAAACTTAACTCCGGACGGATTTTGTAAATCAAAATGAAATTCAACCAGATAATTTGATTTTAAAAAGTCTCCCCAAAAAAAGCCTGTAAGTTTAAGATTATTATTCTTGTTAATAATGCTCTCAACTCGAATAGAGTCAAATGAACAGGGCTCGGGAATAACAGTTTCTGTTTGGTAGGTCACTCCCTGATAGTCCAAAATAAGCTGGAGAGTATCCCCTGTAACCGGAATCAGGTTTTCACTTTGATAGTGTTTTATTTTATCGGAACTGGAATAAAAGACAGGTTTTAAATTTTCAACTGCACTATTAATTTTTAATACTGGGTTTAAATTTGGCAGGCTATGAATTTCAGTGCCAAAAATTTGACCGTCTTTTTTGTTTGTCAGGTAAATCTCAGCAGTAACCTTTTTCCCGCCGGTTGGAAGTGAAACAATAACCAGTTTTGAGTCTGCAAGGTAATCTTCAAGAGAATAATCCTTGGAGCAGGAGGAAAAAGATAAGTAAAGAAGGGAATATATTAGTATTTTCATTTTTTTTCAATTAAGTTTTGTAAGGCTATAGCATGCTTTTGTACAAGTAACACATCATCTGTTATAATTGAAGTTTTAAGGAATATGCAATTTTGGAGTTTAACTTTTGCATCAGAATAGTTGCCTATTTTGTAAAAATAAAGGGCTGTTAAATATTTAGGAAGAATCTGGTCTGGTAAAACCTTTTCCAAAAATTGTGAAATTTTATAGGCCTTAGAATAATTACCTACTTTCAAATAACTGTAAGTTAACAGTATGTATTGGTTCCTATCAGAATAGTTCTGTGTTGATTTTTCAAGATAACATAATGCTTCCGAAAAGTGACCCAAATTATATAATGTGGATCCAATGTTAAACATAATTTCGCAATTTGTGTTGTTAAGTTGAAGGGACTTATGATAATAATCAAGTCCCTGGGCTAACATATTATTATCAATTGATTGAACTCCCTTTGAGTAGTAATAAGAAGATATAAATAATTTTATATTTATTGTTAAAACAATTAAGAAGAATGGAATGAAATAAAATATATTCAGATTAAATGAGTTAGTCTTATTCAAATAAAATTGATAATTAAATAGAATACCAACGAAAGTTAGAAAGATTATTTTGTACTGAAATACTCCGAAAGGATTGTCAACAAATGAATGAATTATAAAAGAAAATAAAATAGCCAACGTTGACACTTTAAAGAAAGATGGTGAATTCCTGAAAAACGGAAAATATGATTTTATAGTAAAAAAAAGAAATAAACAAAAAATGATAAAACCGAAAATACCAGTTTCAACAAGAATCAATACAACTTCATTGTGTGGTTTTCTTAATAAGGTTGCTTTTGTGAAAAACAGTGAGGAATTGGAAAATAAACTCGATAATCCTTCCAAGAAATGGTTACTAAATTGATTTATACCAATTCCCATTAATGGGTAATTATTAAATATTTCATATGAAGCAGCCCATGCAAAAATTCGTCCAGATGATGAATTAATGTTTATATTGATTAAAAATATGAATAATATAAATGAAATAAAAATATAATATAATAAATACCTATTATAATTGAAAAAAATTAGTATCCCAACAAATGAAATTAATCCAGCAATGGCTCCCCTACTTTCTGATAATAAAAGTCCAATAAATGACAAAATAAAAAAAATAATTGCATAATTTAATTTAAAGATATTATGTTTATAAGAAAAATAAATAATAATTAGGTGCAATGAACATATGCCACCAAAAATATTTGGAGAACCAAATACTGATGAAATGGAATTTTTTTTTGATTCAAGGTCATTTGGTATGTATAAAAACTGGTAGATTGCTAAAAAAATACTAATAGCAATTAAAATTGAAATAAAGTGTAACAAAAGTGAATAATTTATTTTTGATTCACGGATTAATATAAAATAGAAAAAAGTGCAAATAGCACTGATAAACCAATGAAAATCAGATACAAAGTGATTTGAAAAAAAAACAAAAAGTATGATTAAATATGCGAAAACAAAAAAATCAAACTTACGAAAAATAAGGGAACGATCTATATAATATTTAAAAGAAATAAAAAGTGATATACATATATTTACAAAAAATAATTTACCAAAAATAGGTACGTTAAAGGATATTTGGGGATCAATAAAAATAATTAATATAATAAAGAGTATAAAAAAACTTTCTTTTTCTGAGTTGAAAAAATTAATTATTAAGTTCATTTGATAATAGTATTTCTTCTGGATCAATTAAATAGTTAAAGTGATCAGAGTATTTTTCAATAATAAATTTCACATCAAAGTTGTATGATTTGAGAAGAGAAACAAATTTATCAATAAGTTCTTTATCAATTCTCAAATCATTTTCGCCAATGACAATAATCCATTTCATGTTTTTGTTTTTTGATTTAATAATGTTGATATAACCTTCAATGTTATTGAGATCTCGATTTTCAAAAAGTGGGCCAGCAATCAAAACAGATTTTGGTGTAATATTTGAGTAGGATAATATCTTTAATATTGATTGAAAGCCTTTACTGTAGGTGATCAATGAATAATTTGAACCTGCAAGGTTTTCCTTATTTAATATATTCTCAATTTCGCTTTCACCTGAAGGTCCCATAAAATTTTTATTTCCACGGCCATTTGACATAATGATCCCAGTATTGTAATTATGGGCCAATGAAAACCTTCTAGCTAAAATGTCATTACTCTTTCCTTCATATGAGTTAAGAAAATCAGAATCGGTTTCATAAAAACCGTGAATACAAAAAATTACCTTTCCAGATCCCATATTATAATAGCGATAGAATTGATAGGAGCTATCAATTGGGTCAACAAAACTAGTTGTGATTGGAAATGGGTTCCGTTTATTATTTATTTCCTGATACTTACTTATAAAAAGCATAGCATTATAAAAGGATGAATAATAATTACTTTTGTAACCTTTTAATAGATTGAAAAAAGCTGTGTCATTACTTGAATTGTAATTTGATAAGTATGTTTTGATACTGTCTAATTTTATTGGACTAAGTACTGGATACGATAAGGAAAAGAAATTTGTAGAGTTATCTAATACATCAATCTGGAGTATTATACCCTGATTATTATATCGAATCTGTTTTAAATAACGAGTTGTAACCAACGTGTCTAATAGTACGGAGTCAGAAGAATCAAATAACCTAAGACGAATACCAAAGTCAAATAAAGTAGCATTTTGTGGCAAATTGAAATGTAAGAAATTATCTGTAATTATATATTCGCTTAATGGATCTGTCATGTATTTGTGAAAATTAAATTTTATAAAATACTTTAAATATTCTGTCTTAGATGAAGGAAAATATTTACGGTAGAGGCTCCAAGCGCCATCTCCTTGATCAACCTTCATTGAAATTATATTATAACCTTTATTTAGGTGGATTCTTATGATGTCATTTTTTAATTTTAATGCTCGACCAATGTGGTTTTTAAAAATTAAATTTGAGTTATTGAAAACTTTAATTCCATCGTCAGATCCAAGTGCTAAAAATATATCTTGTTCAGTGCTGGAGTAGAGTACATCGGTTATGTATTTATAAGAATTTGATTTATTTGAATTGAAAATAAAGATGCTATCCCTGGTATTCTCGATATGCAAAAGATTATTTCTGTAAAAGGCAGAATTTAAAAAATTATCTTTATTATTGGGAAGAATAATATTATTATAAAATGAGTCCTCATCCCTTAGAAAACCTACACAACTACTATCATGATTGTAATCAATTTTATTTGGATTTAATTGGAAAACCTCAGATGAGAAAGTTAGAATTGGATCTATGCTTGTTTCTAAAATTTTATCAGAATTACAACTAAAAAAAAATGGAAAGATGGCTAGGGAAAAAAATGTAAAATTACTCATAAAAAATAGGGATACCAACTTAAGGTATCCCTCCATATAAAAAGATTATTGAAGCCTTAATGATTTAAACTTTATCGCTGGATTTCCTCTATCATAAACAATATTTGGATAATCCGTTGTTCTAAAATACAACCATGTCCCATCACCACCAGGTATTGGATCATCTTCATTCGAGGCTAAAAGAATATTCCACGCTAATTTTTCAACGAGATTGTCTCTTTTGTCAATTACGTCGGTGATAAGTTGTCTCGTTTTTTCATTATCCCAGAATGCGCCATCAGCTTCCCAATAACTGAACAGTAATGCATAAGAGTAATATTCAGGCCAGCCATTAAGTGTGTAATTATTATCGGCCCAGTTTGTTTTCATTGAACCAAAATAATCATATTCATAAGGTGTTTCATCTCGTATAGTTTGGGATGGGGTTCTGTTTGTCCCAAGACTACCATCTGGATTTTGGGAAACAAAACAATAGCTAATAATTATCTCTGGGGTTCCTTTTGTCCAACGCGGTTCATAATCATCAATATCGTCAAATTGAATTCCTTCAATATAAACAACATCGCCAACTGCAAAAGTATTTACCCTCTGCCAGGTTTTTGTTGGGGTTCCATCCTCAGACGCTTGTGCTTTGGCAAGTCTGGCTTCAATAGCAATTTGTGGCTCAAGATCATTTACTGTTCTGTTCTTCCAATTCGTAGTAAAATCCGAATTTTTAAAATTCAATGGATTAATTCCGGTAGAAGAGAAATCGCGCTTTTCATTGTTGTACTTTACCATTAAATTTTTGTCGACCCTCTCATTATTGTTAATAATGATATATGGAATATATTGTGCATTTTTTTTATTTATTGTGACAACAGTACCATTTTTGTCGAACCCTTCAATTTGCTTCACTTCTTTATCATCAACACCCAATGGGTACCAAGCAACAATGAGGCCGCCAAATTTTTCAATCATTTGGTCAGTCCATAATGTAGCATAAGGCATTTGCAATTGAAGTTTGGGATTTAAAAGTGTGAGCTCTGATAACAATTCTTTCTTGTTTTCCTGATCAGAGTTAGTTTTTAAAAGGCTTTTATTTGGCTGACAGTTATTAATTGCAATTTTTGATTCTGGGCTAAAATGAACCAAAAGCATGTTATAATCCCCATCAAACCGAAGGGCAATTTTTGAATATACCTCTTTTCTTAATTCTTCATTGCTATTTATTTCGGATGCTAAAGTTTTTGCTAAATTTTGAACCTGTTTTTGTTCATTAGTAGTGATTTGACTTTTTGAATCATCATTTAATGCAACTTCATCTGAACATGAGAATAGAATGAAGCTTAGTGATGAAAAAACTAATAAGTTTTTTAACATATACATTTCCTTTTGTTATTTATTATTTAATTAAATAGGCTGACAATCATATGATATATAATATAGTTATTTCCCTCCAATGTATTAATGTAAGGTTTTAGGTAAAAAATGAATGTAATTTCAGGACCAAACGAGTGGTATGTAGTTTTATATAAGCGTTAAATATAAACATAACATGATTAGTTATGGTAAAATATACACATATATTAAACTATGGCAATAATAGGGATGATGATTTGGAAAAGCAAGTAATGGTAAGAAAAAAAGATTAGATAAAAGAAGGAAAAATAACTAATATTAAAAAAAATATTAACTGTATATAAAGGAACCCCTTATCCCTCAGCAATCTCAGTCAGTTCCAGCCATCTCATCATAGCCGTTTCAAGTGAAGAAGTCAGTTCACCGATTCGCTTTGAGGCATCCATGAGTTTCTGATAATCTGCACCATGATTGTTCAGAAGGGAAGTAAGATCAGCTTTTTCCTGCTCCATTTTCTCAATGTCTTTACCGATCTGTTCCAGTTCCCGTTGTTCTTTGTAAGACAGTTTCCGCTTGTTCTCGATTTTTGGTTTGGAAATGGGGGCAGGCTTAAGTTCAATTTTTCGGTTTGAAGCCTCTGTCTTTTCAGCCTGAACTGCATTTTCTTTTCTTTCGAGATAAGCAGAATAATTTCCCGGATATTGTTTGATAATCCCGCCCTCTTCAAAGGCATAAATAAAACTGACGGTCCGGTCAAGAAAAGACCGGTCGTGGGAAACCACAATCAGACATCCGCCAAAATTATCGAGATAAGATTCAAGTGCTGAAAGTGTATCCAGATCAAAGTCATTAGTGGGCTCATCAAGTAAAAGCACATTCGGATTGTGCATCAGGATTCTGAGCAGGGAAAGGCGTCGGCGTTCTCCGCCCGACAGGGTTTTTACCTTCGAATAATGCTGATTCGGTGAAAAAAGAAACTGATCGAGCAAATCCTTCGGTGTGAGATACCGTTCACGTCCGATTCCCACATCGATAAATTCAGCGATTTCTTTGAGAGATCCAATAACCGATTGTTCCTCTGATAAATCGTTAATTTCCTGGCGGAAGTATCCGATTTTTACTGTTGAACCAATTTTGAGTGTTCCGGTATCGGGTTCAATCTGTCCGCCTAAAACCCGAAGAAAGGTTGTTTTCCCACTTCCGTTCGGACCAATAATACCGAACCGGTCACCCGGAGCAGTGGTAATGGTGAAATTTTTAAAAAGTTCTTTTCCGCCAAGTGATTTGCTGATGTTGACGGCATCAATAACCCGGGCACCCAGAAAGGCATTTCCCAGTTCAATCTTGATGTTCTTTTCTTCCTGTGGCTTTGGTGCCGATTGCATATCAGAAATCCAGTCAATCCGGCTTTTCTGTTTGGTACGGCGGGCACGGGCACCTCTGGCAAGCCAGGCCAGTTCAGTTCTTAATTTATTTCTGAGGTGATCTTCTGCCGATTGTTCAGCTTCTGCAACAGCCGTTTTTCTTTCGAGAAACTGTTCATAATTTCCCGGGTAATGAATGATTTTCTGGCGGTCGAGTTCCAGAATCTTATTTGTTACGGCATCCAGAAAATACCGGTCGTGAGTGATGAGTAAAAGTGCTCTGGGAGATTGCTGGAGATAATCCTGCAGCCATTGAACCGAATCAGCGTCGAGGTGATTGGTTGGTTCATCGAGAATCAGCAAATCGGGATCTGAAAGAAGCACTTTTGCGAGGGCTACTCGTTTCCGTTGGCCGCCAGAAAGAGTTGTGACATCTGCATCCAGCTGATCCATTCCCAATTTGTGGAGCATTTTGGTTGCTTCAGTTTCAAGATTCCAGCCGTTCAGGTGATCAATATCATGCAGCAGGGATTCCAGCCGTTTCTGATCGGGAGAATGGGTTTCTATCAGTTGATGATATTCCATCAACTGGGAAAAAACTTCAGGTCTGGCTTTTAAAACTGTGGTCAGAACCGATTCTTTTTCTTTGAATTCGGGTAACTGAGGCAAATATTCAAATCTGACAGTTTTATTCCAGGCCACCGATCCCAGATCGGGTTCTTCATCACCTGCAAGAATTCTGAGTAAAGTGGTTTTACCGGCACCGTTCCGGCCAATGATTCCGATCCGTTCACCATCCTCCATACCGAAAGAAATATTCTCAAACAAAAGTCTGAGGTGGTAAGATTTAGAAAGCTGGTAAGTGGTAAAGAGGGTCATTTTTGCTTTTATTATGGACGGTGAAAAACGAGTTGGGCTAAAGCCCATATTTGTTTGAGTTGATTTTGTCCGTCAGCTAAAGCAGACGGCAATGAAATTATAAAAGATCCGTTTCGAAGAGATTCTTAATAGTTTGGGTAATTGCTGTTTTTTAGATTAAGTAAGATCCAATTCCTCAGTATTTATTGCCGTCTGCTTTAGCTGACGGAAAATGAAAACCAAAAAAAATACTGGGCTTTAGCCCAAATCTGATTTATTTCCAAACTCAGAGGAAATCAGCCAATTGTACTTTTTATTGAACTCTTCAATTTCCATTGAAAATGATTTTTTCTTATGGTGATCTTCCTGATTCCTGATATAATTCTGAACTGATTCTATTTGTGATTCACTAATGGAAACTGCAAAATAATCATCTTGCCAGGCAAATTTACCGGCAATAATTTTTTCTTTATTTATCCAAAATGCAGATTCACCCTTTATTAACTGAGCAACTTGCGAAATAGTTTGATTTTTATTTAATGATATCAAACAGTGAATATGTTCAAGGTGCCCATTTAGATCTGTAAGAAAAATTCCCTTTTCCCGGCAATTAAGTTGTATGTGGTTATAAATTAGTGGTCGGATTTCTTTTGAAAAGAATGGGGACCGGTCCTTTGTTGAAAAAACAAGATGAACCCAAATCCGGACAAAAGACATAAAATACCCTTTTGGGCTAAAGCCCAGAATTGTTTGAGTTGATTTTGTCCGTCAGCTAAAGCAGACGGCAATGAAATTATAAAAGATCTGTTTCAAAAAGATTCTTAATAGTTTGGGCAATTGCTGTTTTTTAGATTAAATAAGATCCAATTCCTCGGTTTTTATTTCCGTCTGCTTTAGCTGACGGAAAATGAAATCCGAAAAAAAGTGGGCTTTAGCCCAAATGTATGTCATTCAACATTCAAAATTTAAAATTCAAACTTCAAAAAGTGGATTCCTGCTTCCATCTGGCCATCGGATGTTTGGCACAGTCATCTGAACAGGCGCCATTATGTTCCGGTTCACAGGACTCACAAACAATTATCTGTTTGTTGCAGGCAGCATTGGTGCAGTTAATGTACCGGTCTGAAGGTTTTTCACAATACCGGCATGTTGAGATGACGATATCTTCAAACTGATTCACCGGTACTGAAATCCGTCCGTCAAAAACGTAACATTTTCCTTCCCAGTTTTTACCGCCGGTTTTTTGTCCGTAGGTAATGATACCGCCGTGAAGCTGATACACGTGTTTGAATCCGGCCTGAAGCAAAACTCCGGTTGCTTTTTCACAGCGGATTCCACCGGTGCAATAAGCCAGAATTTTTTTATCCTTCAAATTTTCAATGGATTTTACATAGTCAGGAAAGTCCCTGAAATTGTCAATATCGGGAGTAATGGCATTTTTAAACCGGCCGATTTCTGATTCATAATTATTCCGGGTATCAAGAATCACCACATCGGGGTCATTTTCCATCATCTCAAGAAATTCCTGAGGTTCGAGATAGGTGCCGGTAAGTTCGTTCGGATTCAGATCAGGTGCACCAAGATGAACAATTTCATCTTTCGCCCGGCAATGCATTTTTTTGAAGGGCTGGCGATCCCAATACTCTGTTTTAAATTCAATTCCGGCAAATCGGGAATCGGCGGTAAGATGAGCTTTGTAGGTTTCAGTTTGTTCGGCAGATCCGGCAACGGTTCCGTTAATGCCTTCACCCGCAACAATGATTCTGCCGGTCAGGCCAAGGGTTTTGCAAAATTCAAGGTGATCTTTTGCGAATTCCTGGGGGTTTTCAATGGTTGTATATTTATAATAAAGGAGAATGACAATCTGATCCATCTGCACTATTTCTTTTCTGGTTGGGGTGCAAAGATAAAAAATTCCCCGTCAAGGTGAAATTGTGTCCGGTTTTATTGTTTAAAATTTCTGATTTTGCCATGTTTACAGTTCCAAATGTGGGTTTTCTATGAAATTCCTTTTATTCCTTTTTCTTTTTTTCCCGGTTTCAGGTTTTACACAAACTGACTTACCTCAAATTATTCTCTCAACCAATGGTGAATGGATTCCCGATGAACCCAAGGTGAAAGGAACCCTTACCATCAAAGAAGGTGGAGTTGTAAAAAACACTTCCTATATGGGAATTGAAACACGTGGAAGCTCCTCCCAAATGTTTCCGAAAAAATCTTATGGTGTTGAACTTTGGACTGAAGCCGGTGAAGATACTTCACTTTCACTTCTTGGGTTTCCGAAGGAAAGTGATTGGATTCTTTACGCTCCCTATACCGATAAAACAATGCTCAGAGATGTTCTGACATTTTATCTTGCATCACGAATGGGGCACTATGCAAGCCGTTTCCGGTTTGTTGAGCTTACATTGAATGATGAATACCTGGGCGTTTATGTACTTCTTGAAAAAATTAAAAGAGGAAAAAGCAGGGTCAATATTTCAAAAATGGAATCGGGTGATAGTGCGCCGGATTCATTGACAGGTGGCTATATTCTTAAAATTGATAAAACCACCGGTGACTGGAGTGGTGGGTGGTGGTCACCCTATCAGACAAACGGTAAAAGTATTCTTTATCAGTTTGAGTATCCAAAAGCTGAAAATATCACTTCCGGTCAATCAACTTACATACAAAACTGGGTGACTGACTTTGAACATATGATGAATTCAGAGTCATTTTCAGATCCGGTTTCAGGTTATCCAAAATGGATTGATGTGAATTCCTTTGTTGATTTCGTGATTATAAATGAACTGGGAAAAAACATTGATGGCTACCGATTGAGTTCCTTTTTACATAAGGACCGTGACAGTAAAGGTGGAAAACTTGTGGCAGGTCCTCTGTGGGATTTTAATCTGGCTTTTGGCAATGCAGACTACTATGAAGGATACCGCACAACTGGTTTTCAATATGAGTTTGATTCTGAGGGGGATTGGTACCAAAACCCGTTTTGGTGGAAAAAACTGATGACGGATTCCACTTTTCAGAATCTAGTAAAAACCCGCTATTCACAGCTAAGAAAAACCATTTTAAGCAATGATTCACTTTCCGTCTGGATCCGTAATTATGAAACTGAATTGACACCTGCTGCTGCCCGTAACTATGAAAAATGGCCGATTCTGGGTCAGTATGTTTGGCCGAATTATTATATTGGTGAAACTTACCATGACGAAATCAACTGGATGATCAACTGGATCAAAATAAGAGTTGCGTGGTTGGATGTTTATCTTCCGGGAAAAGTGTTAACCGGTGTTGAATCAGAAGAGTTACCCGATAATCTGAGTGTCTCTGAGGTTTATCCGAATCCGTTTAACCCTGAAACCAGGTTGTCAATAAAAGCCAACAAAAGACAGTCAGTAACTGCTGATTTATATGACCTGACAGGCAAAAAAATAAGACAAGTATTTTCAGGGGTTTTGAATCCTGAAAGTGCAACCAGTATTGTGATCAACGGTACCGGACTCTCAAGCGGAATTTATTTCATCATGGTTAATTATTCGGGCGGATTTGTTTCAAGAAGAGCTGTAATCATTAAATAATGGTTACGGTTTTTTGTTAAGTTGAATTCAGAATTTTGGCTCTGTATATTCGTTAAGAAAATTAAATACAAAGGTATACTCAATGGTTTCCGAGTCATTATCCGGGCTTGAACTTGTTTTTCTGGCTTTTGCAATTACGGGCGGGGTGATTGTTTTGGTAAAACTGGTTATTCAATTTATTGCCGGAGCCGATTCTGATATTGGAACTGATACAATTGATCATCCTTCAGATTCAGATCTTGGGTTCAAAATGCTTTCCCTTCAGGGCATTGGTGCATTTTTCATGATGTTCGGTCTTGTTGGTCTTGCCATGTACAGAGAAAGTCAGATGGGAGTTATTTTATCTGTTCTGATGGCTTTTGTTGCCGGACTTTTCTCTGTTTGGATGATTGCAAAACTGTTCAAATTTGCAAACAAGCTGCAGTCAGATGGTACCGTTGGAATCGAAAAAATGAAAGGTTCACCGGCAACCGTTTATCTGAAAATTCCGGCAAAAGGTATTGGAACCGTTACGGTTCATTACAACGGCAGAGGGCGGGAATATGATGCAAGAGAAAAATCAGGTAAAGCCATTGAAACCGGTAAAGATGTCGTCGTTTTAGAAATCAGTGGAAAAACACTAATAGTTGAGGCAAAGGATTAAAAATGGAATTTATTGAATCGTTAAACTTATGGGTCATTGCAATTTCTGCATTGGTCATTATTCTTGTTTCTACTTTTTTGTTTCTGGCTGGGCGATATAAGAGATGTCCATCAGATAAAATTCTTGTTGTTTACGGGAAAGTTGGTGAGGGTCAATCGGCGAAATGCGTTCATGGTGGTGGTACACTTGTATGGCCCCTTATTCAGGATTTTGCCTACCTGAACCTGACCCCGATGACAATCAGTATTCCACTTTCAAAAGCCTTGTCTCTTCAGAATATCCGGATCAATGTACCTTCCACTTTTACAATCGGTATCAGCACCGATCCGGAAGTGATGAATTCTGCTGCAGAAAGACTTCTTAACCTTCAGCCGGTTCAAATTGAAGAAATGGCCAAAGAAATTATTTTTGGGCAACTTCGTTTAACGGTTGCTTCCTTAACCATCGAGCAGATTAACCAGGATCGTGAAAGCTTCCTTGAATCCATCCGAAAAAACGTTTCTCCTGAATTGAATAAGATTGGATTGTATCTCATCAACGTGAATATTACTGATATCACTGACGAATCCGGTTACATTGATTCCATCGGAAAAAAAGCTGCTTCAGAGGCCATAAATAAAGCAAAGGTTGATGTTGCTGAACAGGAAAAACTGGGTGCAATCGGTGAAGCTGAAGCAACGAAAGTTAAAGAAGTTCGTGTAGCTGAAAATGTCGCCGAATCTGAAAAAGGAAAGAAAAAAGCACAGGCTGATCAGCGTATTTATGTTCAGCAACAGGAAACTCAGGCTACTATTGGTGAAGCTGTTGCAACAAGAGAAAAAGAAATAAAGGTTGCAGAAAACCTAGCCGAATCTGAAAAGGGAAAGAAAAAGGCTGAAGCTGATAAACGGGTTTTTGTTCAGGAACAGGAAGCTCAGGCCGTTCAGGGCGAGAACTTATCAAAAGCAAATATTGCTGATTATAATGCCGGATTGGCAATTGCCCAGGCTGAAGCCCTTCAAAAAGGGGAAGTTGCAAAACGTGAGGCAGAAGTAGAAATTCAGAAAGCCCAGTATAAAGCAGAACAGCAGAGACTGAACGCACTTGAAGTGGTTCGTCAGGAAATTGATAAACAAAAAATTGAAATTGCTGCAGAGGCCGAAGCTGAAAAAACCAGACGTGAAGCTAAAGGTCAGGCCGATGCAATTCTGATGAAATATCAGGCTGAGGCTGAAGGTATTAAAAAGGTTCTTGAAAGTAAGGCTTCTGGTTATCTGGCTTTGGTTAAAGGTTGTAATGGAGATGCAAAAGCTGCAGCCACTTTACTCATGACTGAAAAGATTGAACAGATTGTTAACCTCCAGGTTGAAGCAATTAAAAATATCAAAATTGACAAAGTTACAGTTTGGGATTCTGGTAATGGGAAGGATGGCAATTCTTCAACTGCCAATTTTCTGAGTGGCTTAATCAAGAGTTTGCCACCGTTGCATGATGTGGCAGAAATGGCGGGAATTGACCTTCCTAAATATCTCGGTGAAATTCAATCACCAGTTTCCCGTTCTGAAGAATCAGAACCTGAAAAGGAATCAAAAAAATAAAAAAAGGGGCTGTTTTTGACAGCCCCTTTTTTTATCTGAGAATATCCTCAATCTTTCGAAGTTCTTCCTGACTCAGTGTCATATTTTTGACAGCTTCAATCGCATCAGAAATCTGACTTACCCGGCTTGCACCAATAAGAGCAGATGTCACTTCCGGATGCCTTAAAATCCAGATAACAGCCAATTGTGCCAGTTTTTGCCCTCTTGCAGCAGCGATTTCGTTTAATTTGATCACCTTTTCTCTGACTTCCGGGGTAACCTGATCTGCCTGCAAAAACCCGGATGGTTTGGCTGCCCGTGAATCTTCGGGAATTCCCTTCAGATATTTATCAGTGAGTAGTCCTTGTGCCAGCGGGGAAAAGGCAATGCTTCCCATTCCTGATTGAGACAGAACCGGCAACAATCCATCTTCTTCAACCCACCGGTTGAACATGCTGAATTTGGGCTGATGAATAATAATCGGAGTCCCCAGCCTGTTCATGATTTCTACGGCTTTTTTCGTTTCCTCAACCGGATAGTTCGAAATCCCGGCATAAAGTGCTTTACCTGATCGAACAATTGAATCTAAAGCACCCATGGTTTCTTCCAGCGGTGTTTCAGGATCAAACCGGTGCGAGTAAAAAATATCCACATAATCCAGTTCCATCCGCTTCAAACTCTGATCCAGACTTGAAATCAGATATTTGCGTGAACCCCATTCACCGTAAGGGCCTTCCCACATTTTATATCCGGCTTTTGAAGAAATGATCAGTTCATCCCGGTAAGCAGCCAGTTCAGACTTTAAGATTTTTCCAAAGGTGATTTCTGCACTTCCCGGGGGCGGACCATAATTATTTGCCAGGTCAAAATGGGTAATGCCATGATCAAAGGCGTAAGTCAACATTGACTTGCAATTTTCATAATTGTCTATTCCGCCAAAGTTGTGCCAGAGACCGAGGGAGATGACCGGCAACTTGAGCCCGGTTTTTCCGCAATGGCGGTACGGAATGGTTTCATAACGTTTTTCTGAAGGATGATAAGTTGAAGGCGTGCTCATTTGGTACCCTTTTTAGAGAGAAGTTAAAAGTTGGCTGCCTGTCCAGGTTTGCCCGGGATTTAACAAGATCGGATTTTCGATTGAAGCCGGTTCAACACAAAGAAATTGCTGATATCCGTTTTTATCGAGGTCGGCTAGTTTTGCTCCGGTTTCTTCCCATGGATTCCAGACCACCGCATCTTTGAATCCTGCAGATTCAATTTTCAGAATGGGTTTCCCCGCCTGATTAATAAAAAGTGGATGAATTGCATCCAGATAAATTCTGTCAGTTTCTTCACTGAAGGAAAGTTTGTCCACTTTGGACGTTCCTTTTTCATTATTCTTCAGGGAATCGGTGTAAGTCAGCCTGTCTAACCCGTTCAGGGTTGTCGTTTGAATATCCTGAACTGAAAAATAAGAATGAAGTGCTGTGGTAAACGAATAGGACTGAACACCGTTGTTGTAAATTGAAAGGGATGTCTGAAGTTGGTTTGTTGTCAATTTTACCTGGTAGGTTGCCTTGAACCGGTAAAGCCAGATATAACGGGATTCAGGAGAATCCTCCAGTCTGAAAGTAAGGGAAGATTCCGTTTCTCCCTCAGTAATTTCTGTGAGTTCCCATTCTGCCAATCTTGCAAAACCATGTTTGGGTAACGGACCCCTGTTTGAAAATTGAGGAAAAATGATAGGTATTCCGCCACGGATTGCAGTTTTCCCGGAAAGGTCAGACTTTTTGCTCAGATAAAGTAGGTTTTCAGTTCGGTTGGCAGGAATCCAGGACAAAACATGTGCACCAAAGTCAGAAACGGTGACAATGGCTCCAGATTTTGTTGAAATCTGATGGCTGGAAACTGTTTTTTTCATCTTCACTCTTTTTGATGATTGAATCAAGGTTTGAAAGTTAGCCAAATCATGAAAAAGAAAAAAGAAATAAGGAAGGAAAAGGTGACACGTTAAGATGGATCCCAGATCCGTCTCATAACTCAGATCCATCTCGTATCTCAGGTAGGTTTTTCGGGCAAAAAAAAACCCCGGTGACCAAACCGGGGCAAACCATGAAGATACAGAAAAGGAGATTCAATAACTGGTTAAATTATTGGCTCTTTCTGACGGTATGACCAGTACCATCAGGAGCAAAGTTAAGAATACAGAAATTAATTGTCAATAGTTTGGAATCCCTTCCACTTAAAAAAAGTGGTTGACCTTTAATTTGCTTCCGACAATATTGTAAAAAACACAGGGTTCAACCTTAATAAGTAAAGTACAGGGTGAGTCCGGTATTGCAGTATTTCAGAGAAATGTTTGGGTGGTTTTCGAAATATCAAAAAGAGATAGTGTGGTATGCTATTCTTGCCGTATTATATCCGGACGATCTCGCCTTTTTCCGCATATTTCTTTCCGGGTACAACCTTGCATGCAGAGATTGCCGGATCATGTTCGAAAAAGAGTGTCCAGTTTTCTTCCACAGCCTGATTCAGCAGTTTTTTCTTTTCTTCAAGCATCAGCATAGGCTGGATGTCATATCCCATAATCCACGGAACTGGAATGTGGGCAGAGGTAGGAATAAGATCAGCACAATAAACAAGTGATTCCCCATCACCTTCAACCTGAATACATTGCATGCCAATGGTATGCCCATTTGAAACGATTGCCCTGATGCCTGGCAGGATTTCGGTTTCACCATCAACAAGAACCAATTTATTTTGCTGGATGAGAGGTTCGAAGTTTACTGCTAGATAACTGGCCCGTTCCCGTTCATTCGGGTTTCTGGCCCAATCCAGATTGCTTTTCTGAATGTAGTAAGTGGCGTTTGGAAAAGCCGGGATAATTTCCCCGTTTTGAATTTTGGTTGCACCACCTGCATGATCAAAGTGAAGGTGAGTTAAAATCACATCGGTGATATCGTCGGTCGTTAATCCTTCAGCTTTTAAAGAATTTTCCAGTGTGTAGGTTTCATTGCTGAGGTGATACATTCCTTTTTGTTTATCATCCCATTTGTCACCCATTCCCGTATCAATCAGAATGGTACGTCCGTTTCCTCTGATCAGTAACGTTCTTAAGGCCATTTCAATCCGGTTTGACTGATCCGCAGGGATTTGATTTTCCCAGAGTACTTTCGGGATGGTTCCGAACATGGCACCACCATCCAGCCTGAACCGACCGGTTTCTACAGAAACAACCTCATAATTTCCAATTTTCACGCTTCACCTCCCAGTTTGTCCAGATCAATCGGCGGAAAATGTTTGGCATGTCCGTTTGCCCTGATCAGCTTTTTAACTTCCTCGAAATGAGTGATTTTATCAATCAGAAGCATCAAATGTTTTTCAAGAAACCGAAGACGGTCATTTTCCGTGATCAATTCAAGTAATTTTTGTTTGTCGTCCAGTTCAAGTCCGGCAGAATGTGCCATTAGAAAGGATGATTTTACCTGATTGTAAATACCGGCCGTTTCAGGAGCATTTGCCATTTCAAGCAGGTGAAGATGAAAGGCCGAAACCCGGGCTCTCAATATCAGGTCGACTTCATCATGCTCATCTGCAAAGTAATCGACAGTTCCTCTCAGGTAACTTTTTCGTCTGTCTATTGAAAGCAGTTGAAACCGCTGAACTCCTTTCACCAGAATATCCATTCGCCCATCAGGGTATTTTTTAATGATTTCTGTAATGTGCGCAGTACAACCGGTTTGTTTCAGTTCAGATTCGTGAAACAGAATAATCCCAAAATGCCGGTCATCTTCAAGGCAGGTCATAATCATTTCTTTGTAACGTTCTTCAAAAATATGAAGAGCCGTTGTTTCACCGGGACAAAGAACCATATTTAACGGGAAAAGTGGAATCATAAATCTCCTTAAGAAAAGTCAGGACGAAGATTTTTTCTGACGGATGAGGTCAGAACTTCAAATCCCGTTTCCGTTACAAGAACATCATCTTCTATCCGGATTCCGATATTTTCCTTGTTGATGTAAAGTCCGGGTTCAACGGTTACCACCATGCCCGGTTCCAAAAGTTGTGTGTACTGCCCGACGTCATGAACATCCAAACCTAAAAAGTGACTGACACGGTGCATGTAAACGTTGGTGATTTCTGACGGAAGCTGAATCAGTTTCAGTTTCATGGCTTCTTCAGTGAGCAATTCTTTTGCAAGATCATTCAGCGATTGGTAAACAATTCCGGGTTTGATGGCTTTAATGACTTTTTCATTAACCCGAAGGACCGCTTCATAAATGGCTGCCTGCCGGTCGTTCATTTTATTTTTCGGAAAAACACGGGTAATATCGGCTGAGTAGCCGTCAACTTCTGCACCCACATCAACCAGAATACAATCGTGATCACCCAATTGCTGATTATTTTCGGAATAATGCAGAACCGTAGCATTTTTCCCGGCGGCAATAATGGGATGGTACCCTTGTTCCTTCACGCCATGACGTTTGATTTCGTGGATGAAGGCTGCTTCAAGTTCATATTCAAAATCAACAGTTGGGGCAACCTGTCTCATTTTTTCAATTCCGGCACCGGTAACTTCAATTGCCCGCCGGATTTTACTGAGTTCGTGATTTTCTTTGAGTTGTCTCAGTTTTGAAGTCAGCGGGTTTGCCGATCCGAATGAAACCAGTGGAAACGCGGCCCGGATTTTTTCCAGAATCGTTTTTGCAGGATGATGGATGTAACTGAAATCAAGTTCGGGAATGTTGAGAAGCACTTTCTTCTGGGATGAAAACATCCGTCCGAATTTCAGTTCAAACTCATCCCAATAATGCAGATTTGAAAGTCCTGTTTTTTCCTGAATGGATTCTTTTGTTTCAACCCCGCCATCCCAGCGTGCTTTAACCTCATCGGGGCGGGGAATTAGCAACCATTCATTTGAACCCAGAAATCCTTCTGCAGTGATGATCAGAAGGGCAGGTGTGAGTTCCCAAAGACCGGTTAAATAGTAAAAATTGGAGTCCTGCCGGAAGGGGAAAAACTGATCATGAGTTTTCCAGGCCGGGTAACTTGAGGTGAAAATGGCAATCTCGTTGTGATTTAATTGCTGAAGGATGGCATTTCTTTTTCGTTTGTGGAAATCAGCATCTATTTTCATAATTTTGTACCCATTTTGAATGACCTTATGCATGAACTGACCCGGAAATTCCAGGATTTTTTTGAAGTTGTTGTCCGCCTGCGAAAAGAATGCCCGTGGGATTCTGTTCAGACTCACCAGACTCTCAGTCAACTGATGATTGAAGAAGTCTATGAAGCCACCGACGCCATCGAAAAGAAAGATTACCAGGACCTGAAAAAGGAACTGGGTGATATTTTACTTCACGTGGTTTTGAATGCCATTATTGCAGAAGAAACCAACACGTTTACGATGACAGAAGTTCTGACTTCCATCACCAAAAAACTGATTGAACGTCATCCGCACATTTTTTCTGATGTAAAAGTAAATTCAGTTGACGAAGTTAAACAAAATTGGGAAGCTCTGAAACTGAAAGAAGGAAGAACTTCTGTTCTTGAGGGAGTCCCTGATGCGTTACCTGCTTTGCTTCAGGCTTACCGGATTCAGGAAAAAGTGGCTTCGATCGGATTTGACTGGCAGGACCGCAATCAGGTCTGGGAAAAGGTAGAAGAAGAAATCAGGGAAATTAAGGCTGTGCCGGTGGATGATAAAGACGAGCTGGAAGCTGAATTTGGTGATTTACTGTTTAGTTTGGTGAATTATGCACGTCATTCGGGACTTTCTCCGGAAGGCGCCTTATCCAGAACAAACAGAAAATTTAAACGCCGTTTTGAACATGTTGAAAAAAGAATGAAAGAAACCAACAGGGAATGGCACCAAACGTCCCTTCAGCAGATGGATCTTTTCTGGGATGAAGCCAAAGGATTGGGACTTTAATACCGGGGACAAGGGACAGGGGACTGGTGACGATTCTGGAAAAACGGTCACTGTCCTTCGGCTCCGCTCAGGAACCAAGTCGAAGTGCCCGTTTTAAAGTTGCTGGTGGTAAGTTGAAAAAAGGGTCAATGAATGTGTCATCCCGAGTGATCCCGAAAGCGTTCGGGATTGTATCGAGGGACAGCCTGCCCCGAACGCTTTCGGGGGGTGCCGAAGGCGGGGTGGTTTTGTTTTTTATAATTACCCAAAATCAAAAACAATATAAATATAATAAAAACAATTACTTAAAATAAAAGCAACATGAACTTTACTGACATCAGATTCGACTGCCGTCACTTCCGTGGTGATATTCCCTGCAAACCCAATAAACTTCGTGATAAAGTTTGTGCCTCCTGTGATGAATATGATCAGGTTACCAAACGGATTCTCATCATTAAACTCGGTGCGATTGGGGATGTGATCAGAACCTCCCCGCTGGTTCAGAAATATCGCCAGGTTTATCCCGGTTGCCACATTTCATGGATTACTTTATCCCCTGAAGTCGTTCCTTCAAAAACGGTTGACAAAATCTACAAATTTGAGTTCAAATCAGTTTATGCGCTGACGCATCAGAAATTTGATATTGCCATCAATCTGGACAAAGATGTTGAGGCCTGCAGTTTGCTTGAAGATGTCTATGCTATTGAAAAATATGGATTTACCATGCAGGATGGACATGTAACGGTTGCCAATCATCTGGCAGAGCACAAGTTTATCACCGGCATGTTTGATAATATTTCAAAAACAAACACCATGAATTACATGGAAGAGATTTTTGAAATCTGTGGGTTTACGTTTAACAAAGAACCCTACGTTCTTGAATTGAATCCGGCTTATGACGGAATGTGGGGGGATTTAAAATCCCGTGCCTCGGGTAAGAAAATAATCGGACTGAACACCGGCTGTGGTGAAAGATGGCTTACCCGTCTCTGGCCTGAAGCGTACTGGATTGAACTGATAAAAAAAATCCAGGCAGCCGGTCATTTTCCCTTATTGCTTGGCGGTCCCGCTGAGGATGCCCAGAATAAAAAATATGCTGAGGCAACGGGTGCATTTTATCCCGGAACTTTTCCGCTGCAGCAGTTTTTCTCGCTGACCAATCAGTGCGATGTGATTCTGACCGCTGTTTCAATGATGATGCACATTGCAATCGGACTTAAAATCCCGCAGGTGCTTTTCGTTAACATTTTCAATGTTCATGAATTTGAACTTTACGGCAAGGGAATTATTGTACAGCCGGAAACCGGTTGCGATTGTTATTTCGGCAATTCTTGTAAACGTGACAATCATTGCATGAACGATTTACCGGTTTCGAAAGTGTATTCTGCAGTTGAAGACATGATTAAACTGGGCCGGTAATTCAGTATGAAAATTGCCTATCTCTCTACGTTTTTCCCCTATCGTGGCGGCATTGCCCAGTTCAATGCTTCACTTTTCCGTGAACTTGAAAAAACGAATGAGATTCAGGCTTTTACCTTCACCCGTCAGTATCCCGATTTGCTCTTTCCCGGGCAGACTCAGTTTGTGACTGAACAGGATGCAGTTGACCGGATTCCGGCAATACGGTCTTTAGATACTATAAATCCCGTATCCTGGAAAAAAACTGCTGAAATAATAGGCAAGCAACAACCTGATTTGCTGCTGATGAAATTCTGGATGCCGTTTTTTGCTCCGTCACTCGGGTACGTTTCAGGTAAAGTCAGAAAAGGAAAAACCAAATCCATTGCCATTTTGGATAATGTGATTCCGCACGAAAAACGACCCGGCGATCTGGCTTTAATCCGGTATTACCTGAATCGTGTTGACGGTTTTATAGCCATGAGCAAGTCAGTTGAACAGGATTTGCTTTCACTTAAACCCGATGCAAAATTCCGGTTGAAAGCCCATCCCGTTTATGATCATTTTCCCGCTTCTGTTGATCAGGTAACGGCCAGAAAAGCCCTGAACCTTCCTGAAAACAAAATCATTCTCCTCTTTTTCGGATTTATCAGGGATTACAAAGGTCTTGATCTTTTGATTGAAGCGATGCCAAAACTTGATGACCGTTTTCACCTGGTTATTGCGGGTGAGGTTTATGGTCAGTTTGATAAATACCAGGAAAGAATTGACAAACTTGGGTTGAAAGACCGGGCTTCAGTATTCACCCGTTACATCAGTGACCCTGAAGTGGCTCAGTTTTTCTCTGCTGCCGACTTAGGTGTTTTACCTTACAAAACAGCAACTCAAAGCGGAATTGTACAAATAGCCTATCATTATGACCTGCCGGTTCTGGTTACAGATGTTGGCGGGTTAACAGAAATGGTAACAGACGGAAAAACCGGCTTGGTGATTCCTTTACCCGATTCTCAATTAATTGCAGACGGAATTCTTGATGCATTTCGGGAAAATAAAAATCTGGATGTCTTCAGGAAAGAAATTCAGTTGAAAAAACCGGAGATGTCGTGGTCAGGATTTGCCGGAACGGTGCTGGGTTTGGCAGGGGAAATATGAAATTTTGAATTTTGAATTGCGAATTTGAATTTTAAAATATCAGATTGAAGACAGAAAAATTATTTCCGTCACCCGTCACCCGTCACCCGTCACCCGTCACCCGTCACCCGTCACCCGTCACCACAATGAAATAAATCCTGCTTCCTGAACTATTTTTTGACCTGCCGGACTTTGAACCCAATTGATGAACTGTTCGGTTAATCCTTTTGGTGAATCAACTACATAAAAATAAAGATACCGGGTAATGGGATAACGGTTTTCCCGAACATTTTCAATTGAAGGTTCTATTCCATTTATAACAATTGCTTTACCTTCCTTTGAATGAAAAATTCCGCCATAGCCGATTCCTTGCGGTGTTTCACTCAATTTTTTAATCATGACCGAACTGTTTGGGACTATCTGAGCTCCTTCCGCCTGAGGTTCATTTAGTAAAACGTGCTCTTTAAAGTAAAGATAGGTTCCCGAATTCGGCGGTCTTACAAAAACCACAACATCAAGATCAGGACCACCAATTTCTTTCCAGTTCTTGATTTTTCCGGTAAATAAATTCCTGACCTGATCAAGTGTTAATTGGGTAACCGGGTTTGATGGATGGACGTAAATACTAAGTGCATCTTTTGCAACCTGATAAGACAACCCGACACTATTATATTTCTTTGCAATTGGTTTAATTTCCTCAGGAGTTAAGGGTCTTGAAGCCGCACAAATGTCAGTGAGTCCGTTTGTGATGTCTTTCACGCCCGTTCCTGTTCCGCCGCCTGTAACGTGGACTGAAATATTGGGGTGTTTGTGCATGAAATCAGCAGCCAGTTTTTGGGTAAGCGGAATCATCGTTTCTGAACCCGTTATCCGAAGTAATGTGGGGTTTTCAGTTCCAGAACTTACATTGGACTGATTGCAACCCGCAAGCAGGCAAAAAAAGACAAGGGAAAGGGATTGAATAATTGATTTCATCGTTTCTCTGCAATGGTTTGAAGCCTTACATTTCTGTAGGGTGCCTGACTGTTCCAAACAATTTCACCTTCATACTCAGCGGTTTCTTTGATCATTTTTAAAATTAATTCTGAATGTTGACGCACCGCCCGCCAATTAATGGGTTGGTTAAGATCATCAAACGGAGAATGATACCGGGTTTGATCCCATTTCATTTTTATTTCTTCAGCAACAGTTTCCTGCAAATTTTTATATTGGGTTCCTTCCAAAATTGAAACGGATGGAATTCCTGCACTTGCAAATGCAAAATGATCTGACCGGAAAAAAGATTCAGAATTTAATTGAGATTGTGGGATTTTGCTTGGTTTCAGGTTCTGTTTTTTTAGCACAGTTTCAAGAACCCGGCCGAGGTTAGAATAGTCACTCCCAATCCCGATAACATCCTGAAATTCATCAAAACTTGAAATACCGTCAATATTGATGTTTGCCGTGGTCCTGTAAAGCGGAAAAACAGGGTGCATGGTGTAAAACTGGGAACCCAGCAATCCTTTTTCTTCTCCGGTTGTCAGGATAAAAATAACTGTTCGTTCGGGCTTATTTTCCGGGAGGTTTAAAAGCCTTGCAATTTCAAGTGTTACCGCAACTCCCATCGCATTGTCGAAAACCCCGTTATAAATTGAATCTGAATTATTCTTCAGTCCAATTCCAAGATGATCATAATGGGCGGAAACCAGAACGGCCGTTTCTGCAAGAAGGGCATCACTGCCTTCAATTTTCCCGATTACATTTGCTGCCATAAAATCACGTTGTCTGAATTCTCCTGAAAAGGAAAGTTTGGCAACTAAATTGAAACTTCTTATTGCGTTGAATTTATCCATATCCATGACGTCCTGATATGAATATCCTGAACCGGAAAAAAGAGCTGAGGCGTGTTTGGGATTCAGTAATAAACTTAAGTTACCTGCAGGTGCAAAAGCCTGGGTAACCGTTTCAAACGAAAATTCCTTTACCCAGTAGGTCCATGGCCGGTAATCATCACGTGGGTTGGGAATGAGGATGCATCCTGCAGCACCAAACCCGATTGCCTGCCGTTGCTTGGCTTCAACTGAACTGTAAATGGTTTGTAATTTTCCGTTGAACCAGGCCGGATCATCTGATTCAGGTTCACCGGTAAGGATCACCACAATTTTTCCGGTTACATCAATATCCTGATAGTCGTTATAATCATATTGGGGTGCATTGATTCCATATCCGGCAAAAACCATCTGAACCGGTTTTGGAATAAACGTTTGAGCACCTGTTTTAAAAAGTAAATAATCCTGACCTAAAAGAAGCAACCTTGTTTCATCGATGAATTCGAGAATCAATCTGGAGTCTGGTAAGGGTGTACTTCCGTGAAGGGGGATGTTTTGAAACCAGGAACCCTCATCTCCCGCTGGCTCAAGACCGGATTCATTGAGTTGACTTGCGAGATAATTTGCAGCTTTTACCCCGCCCGGAGTTCCTGTACCTCTGCCTTGCAGGGAATCATGCCCTAGAACGGAAATCAGTTTTTGTATCCGAAGTGTGTCTGGTTCAAATCCGGTAATCTGCAAACCAAACGCAGGCAAATAGAAAAACACGAACAGATAAATGAGAATAATGACTTTCATGGTTTGATATTAATTGAATTTACAGGAAAAGGCAAAAAACGTGAGTTGCAAAAAGTTGAAATCAATCCAAAATTCTGATAACTTTGAATTATATCCCGATATGAACTCAAATATTCGTTTTTACCTATCCATCATGATGGCTCTGACTTTTCAGTCAGCGGTTTCCCAATCTTACCGGTCGGTTTCGGAACGGTCAGGGATTGATTTGGTTTTTTTGGCTGAACATGAGGTTTCTGCTGCAAAAAAGGCTGGATTTGAAGCCAAGGCTTTGCTAAACCTGATCAGTGAAGCCGAATTTGCTGACCGGGTGTATAAAAACGGGAAACGGTTACTGAACCATGCAACAGTTGATTTTCTTGCCAATGCATCGCTTCCTGATAAAAAGGGTCCCGGCTATGTTCGATATTTGTTTCCCGATTCTGTAACAGTCACCTATCTGTTTTACAAAAACTACCACGACTCCCTCCCCAGTCAAACCATTTCTGCAGAAAAACAGGATTCATCATTGAACCTGTTTGTTGATTTTCCTTCCGAAAGAAAAATTGAAACCTGGCAGTTTTCGATGGTTGGAGGTGGCCGGATGAGCCGGAGTGAATCAAAAATGCCGGTTTATAAAGTTGAATGGTTTCCTGATGGCGGTTTCACAGTTTCCCGGCGCCTGAAATCGGGAAAGTGGAAAACAGAAAAGTTTGGGGATACGGAATGAAAACAGGTACCATTTTTTTCACAATCCTGTTCTCTCTGGCAATAACGAATTCCTTTGCAGGTTTTGAACAAAAAGATCAGGGTGCCCGTTCTGCCGGACTTGCAGATGCAATGGTAGCAAGGGGGTTTTCTTCCTGGTGCTTGTATTCAAATCCGGCCGGACTTGCAACTCTCACGGTTCCCGAATTAAATGTTTCAGCTTTTCGACCCTTTGGTCTGAAGGAATTGCAAACAGGCGCTCTTGCCTTCGGATTGAGTGCCGGTGAATCTGCCTATGGATTCGGAGCAACCTATTCCGGACAGAAGCCTTACACTGAAACCCAGTTCATTTTTGGATATGCCCGCCGGGTAACCGAATTTTTAAATGCAGGTGCTTCCCTTAATTTTCATCAGGTTTCAATTGAAAATTACGGATCGGCATCTGTCTTCTCTCTGGATGCTGGAATTTTAGTCCGGCCATTTAAAGGTATTCAGGCAGGTTTTTCGGTCTTTAATCTGGGAAGGTCGTCCATCGGGAAATCAAATGAGCCACTTCCTTCCGGCTGGAGAACAGGTGTTTCAGCCTGGATTGAACAACGGCTACTTATTTCAGGTGAATGGTATCAGCAGGCAGGCTATCAACCTGATTTCAGATTTGGTCTTGAATTTCCGGTTCATGATTATGTTACACTTCGAACTGGTTTGTCAACTGCACCCTCTCAGGTCACCCTCGGAACCGGTTTCACTATTTCAGGTTTTGGTTTTGATTACGCATTTAAAAATCATCCTGATTTGGGCGTGAGCCACCAGTTTTCGGTTGTGTATTCCTTTTCAGGACAACCAGGCCAAACATACCCGACTGATTATTTTGATTGGGGGGCAACAGAATCGCTGCTAAAGCCAGAAAAAAAACAATATCAGAAGCAGAGCAGTCCAATTCCGTTAAATTTAAACGAGGCGTCAGTGTCTGATCTGAAAACTTTGCCGGGAATTTCGACCGAATTGGCTGAAAGGATAGTAGAGCTCAGAGATAAAAAGGGAAGATTTGTTTCAATGGATGAATTACTTTCAGTTCCGGGAATGACTGAATCCCGTATTTCAAAACTGAAACCTTACCTGTTTATATTAGAATCACCCCCAGAAAATCCATAATTAACCCTGAATTTTTGAAATTCTGAAAGTATTTTTCGTAATTTGAAGGTGTACTCATTTAAACCGGATTTTTATAAATGAAACCTTTGTCTCTTCTCATCCGCGGAAAAGGAATTCCAGTAGTTTTTATTCACGGATTCCCGTTATCAAGCCAAACCTGGCAATTTCAGGAAAGTCTCACCAGTCAGTACACTCTTATTACGCCAGATCTTCCGGGAATGGGCGATGCACCCTACGAAGGCACCTTTACTATTGAGTCACTTGCCGGTTCACTGGCAGATGCGTTGAAATCAAACGGATTTGAACGGGCGATTGTTTTTGGTCATTCAATGGGTGGTTATATCGCCCTTGCTTTTGCCTCAAAATATCCGCTAATGGTTGCTGGTTTAGGTTTGGTTGCTTCTCACCCTTATGCAGACAGTTCTGAAGCCAAATCTGGTCGCAGGCAAATGATTGAGCGGATTCAAAAAGATAAATCATGGTTTGTGGCAGATGTCATGACTCAGAAATTATGGGCACCAGATACTCTGAGAAATAACTCAAAATTGGTTGAATCAGTAAAAGTTATCATGCGTCAGGCTAAAGATGAAGCTGTCATCAATTGCCAGGAGGCAATGGCTGCCCGTTCTGACCGTAGTTTTAATCTGGTAAAACTAAAAGTTCCAGTTGGTTTATTTTTTGGGAAACATGACGTTTCAATCAATGAGCAGATGCAAAAAGATATCGCCGCCATGAATCCGAACACGTCTTTAACCATTTTCGATGGCGCCGGTCACATGCCAATGATGGAGCAACCTGAAGCTTTCACAGCTGCTGTAGAGCATTTTCTCTCCCAGTTTTAAACTCGAATGTGCAAAATCGTGAGTTCTGACGAAACTGCCTGAAGGGTTTTGGCTTACTTGTTTAGTCTCCCAACCGGCATTTCGTTTTTTCTCGTTTTTAAATTCGGATTTCATCATGACAACCAAATTTTACTTTCTTCTTACCATACTTAGTACTCTTTTTATCTGTAAATCAGAAGCACAAACTGTTTTTACTTCCTACCAGCAATTCAAAGACACACTGAACGTCCTCACCACACTCTCAGATGTTTCTGCTCGGAATGCACGACTCACAAAATTCTGGAATGACTTAAAAAGCCAGGACCAGATACCATTTAAAAAAGGCAATCAGGCTGCTTTTCTTTACCGGGGTTCTGCCGCTAAGGTTGAAGTTGCAGGCGATTTTACTGAAGGTTGGGGAAAAGCATTCTCTTTTTCGAAAGCTGGATTATCTGATGTCTGGATTTATGAAACAACTTTCCCGGCGGATGCCAGGCTGGACTACAAATTAATTGTTGGGGGTAACTGGATTCTTGACCCGAATAATCCGTACGTACAAATGAGTGGCTTTGGTAACAATTCAGAAATCAAAATGCCCGATTATGTGCCTTCAGAATGGGTGAAATTAAAATCGGGAATCAGTCGTGGGAAGTTTGGTTCAAATATTAAAATCACAAGTTCAAATTTGGGTTATTCTGTAAATTATCGGGTTTACACTCCTGCCGGATACGATACACTCTCCAATTTGCCCGTTATTTATGTTACTGACGGTCATGAATATGCAAATGACTTAATGGGATCGATGATCATTGTTTTGGACAATATGATAGCAATGAAAAAAATCAATCCGGTAATTGCGGTTTTTATTGACCCGAGAAATACGTCAACCGGGGATAACCGCCGGATGACTGAATATAACTGCAATAATAAATTTGTTTCCTTTGTTTGTGATGAGTTGGTTCCGGCAATTGAAGGAGCATTCAAATCCAATACCGCACCAGAATCAAGAGCCATTCTTGGTACCTCAATGGGCGGACTTAATTCTGCCTGGTTTGGTGGAACCAGAAGCGATAAATTCAGGCTGATTGGAATAAATTCGCCGGCATTCTGGTACAATTCGGCGGTTTACAATCCCTTTAAAGGCGACAAACTACCATTGAAACTGTTTATGTCAACCGGTGTTATTTATGATACGCAAACAGAAGCCAGGTTGATGGAATCAACTTATTTCAAGGGGAAAGGTTATGACTATACCTATGTTGAGGTGAATGAAGGTCATTCCTGGGGAAACTGGCGGGCTTTGCTCGATGATATGCTGTTGTTTTTCTGGCCTTATGACTCTCAGGTTTCAGTCGAATCCAAAATTGAAAAACCTTCCCGGCTTTCGGTTTCTGCCCATCCGAATCCATTTAATCCGGAAACTACCATCCAGATTTTTACACCTTCACCCGGATTGGCAACTTTTGAAGTATTGAATGTACTGGGTCAGCGTGTTAAGCAAAGTAATTCACTCATGCTCTCTTCAGGTGAAAATAAGCTGACTTTTTCCGGTTCTGATCTTCCCTCGGGTATCTACCTGGTTCGAGTCAGGCAAAATCAATCAGAATCCGTTGTGAAACTGAATTTGCTGAAGTGAAGTAGTTAATCTTTTCGATTACCCTGGAATATTAAAAAAACGATTCTTAAATCACCTGAATTGTTTTATTAATTTAAAATTTAAAATTTGCTTCGCAGAACTTCGTTTCAAAATTTAGCATTATTCACTCCCCGATCCCCTTCTAATCCAATCCTCACAGAATAAAAGACTGGTTTGTCGTAACTTGCCGGTTTATGGTTACGGAAGTCCTTTCAAATGGAAATTAAAAAGGTAGTGGTTTCACTCTGCATGGGTTCAGCCTGTCATCAGTTTGGAGTTTATGGTGTTTTACCTGTTTTAAGAGGGCTTTTGGCTGAATCAGGTTATTCTGATCTGGTTGAGTTAAAAGGTGCTTTCTGTCTGGGTCCCTGTACTGAAGGAATTGTTATCAATGTTGGAACTGTTCAGATAACAGGAATAAATCCGCAAACCCTTTCCCGAAAATTCACTAAAAAAATCCTTCCCGCTATAATTAAACAAAGCGAGGCTGCCAATGAACCTTCCTGAAAAATCACTCTGGGAATTACTCTGGGAATATGATCCGAACGGACTTATTGCCGTTGATACTGATTTGAATATTCGGATTGTAAACCCTGCTTTCTGTAAAATGCTGGGTCAGGAAGCCAAGGATCTGATCGGAAAACAGGCTGCTGATTTTCTCGATGATGCTGACGATTTCAAAATGGTCTGGGAGAAAGATTTAGTGATCAGGGCAGTTGAAAAGGAATATGACCGATATAATCTCTACGTCAGAAAGGTCATGTTCCCGATCAGGAATGAAGGCATTATTGCCTCAATTATTGTTGATCTGACGCATGAATGGCATCAGAAAAATGAACTTCAGCGGGTTAAACAGCAAACTCTTGAAGAAGTAAATCAGGTGGTTGACCGGCAAATGAAAGTTGCACAGGAAATTGCAGGGCTGCTTGGCGAAACGACTGCTGAAACAAAAGTTAGTTTACTCAGAGTTGCTAAAATGCTCAGACAGGAATCAGTCTGATGTCCTATTATTTTGATGTTTTTGGGCATAGTTTATGTAAAACCGGTGAAGAACTTTGCGGCGACCGGTTCAAAGTTTACAAGGATGATGAACGTACAATCATTGTCCTTTCTGATGGTTTGGGTTCTGGTGTAAAAGCCAATATTCTGGCTACGATGACTTCTGATATTATTCTTACTCTTCTTAAAAATGATGTTGAACTTAAAGAAGTGATTCACACTGTTATCGGTACGTTACCTGTGTGTAAAGTTCGGAAAATTGGGTATGCGACATTCACCTTCATTGAAATCCGGCACAAAACCAATCAGTTTCAATTGGTCAATTTTGATAATCCGTCAACTATTTGGATCCATAAGGGAAGTCTGACTGAACTTCCGGTGAGGGAAGAGTACATTCTTGAAAAAAAGGTGAGAATTGCCGTTGGTGAATTTTCACGTGGTGATTTTCTGGGAATGATGACCGATGGTGTTCTCTATGCCGGCATGGGGACCACCATGAATTTTGGCTGGGGATGGAAAGAAATTGCCCGTTTTGTTGAAGGATTACTCATTACCGGTGACCGGAATGTGCGAAAACTGGTACAGGAAGTTCTGAAACAAACCCGGATTTATTACCGTGATCAGATTGGTGATGACGCCACTTTCACCGGAATTTATGTGCGTGACAAAAAACGGTTGGTGGTTTTTACAGGTCCGCCAGTTGACCCGGCTCTTGATAGGACGGTTGCAGAACGGGTGCTGAATTATGACGGCAGAAAAGTAGTTTGCGGCGGAACTTCCGGCAATATTATTGCCAAATTTCTGGATCAGGAAATTGAAACGATAACCTCATCAATGACTCATGACATCCCGCCGATTGGTAAACTTGACGGACTTGATTTACTGACGGAAGGAATTGTCACACTTTCAAATGCCATGGAGTTTATCAGAGAAAGTGGCGGCGATATTTACAGATTACCTTCGGGAAGTGATGGCGCCTCACTGCTTGCACAAGAACTTATGGCCGCCGACCGCATCCGTTTCCTGGTCGGACTTCAGATCAACCATTATTACCAGAATCCGATTTTACCTAAAACCATGTCGATCCGTAAAAATCTGATCAGGGAGCTGATGGAATTGCTTCAATCCTTCCAAAAACAGGTTTTTGTGGATTATTATTGAATTTAACTGTTACGGGTTTCTTTGTTTAACTGAAAGTCTAAAACCAGATTTTCCAAAATTAAGGCATTGTGAAATGCCGGACAAACCCAATGAATATGGACGAGTGAATTTCTGGCTACCCGGCTGATGAAATTCAAATCGAATGCGGTTAACATTCCTGCAATAAAAAATGAAAACCCTGCGGTATTAAGTGAAAGAAAATTTTCGGCCGGAATCCAGTTTTGTGTTTGCGACCGGTAACCTAATTTCATAAGGGAAGTTTGAATTAACAATTGGTTCATCGGATGAAGGTCTGATTTCAGCAGTTGAATAGCTGCTGAAAGAAGTTCATCGGCAAGATATGGTAATTGAGGTGGTTTAACTTCATGAACCAGCCGGGCAAGATGATACAAGATCAATTCAGGACGTGGATAATTTGGTGCACAGGTAAAGGGATCGGTAATCCAGTATTTTTTTTCAATGACTTGTTGAAGCAATCTGATGGAATCATGGTCATTTTCGTTCCACTTCAACCCGGAATGGTACTTCCATAACAATACATTTGAGATCACACAAACATCAAACTCAACCCTCATGTTTTTTCCGAACCAGGTTGAATAGGCTTTCAATGATCGGATTTCATGAAAGAAAGACTGGTTCCACTTTGTTTCGCCGTTTGAATGTTTTGAAAGTAACTCGCTTATTCGCTGCTTTTCTTCAGTTGATGAACCAAAAACCAGATTGACCATGACGGTATCATCAGCATCATCAGGTAACCTGAAAAAATCAAAACGGTTTAAAAAATAACCATTTGGAAAATGATTTGAAGGTCGTGTCCGGTAAAAATTATAGGTAGGCCGGTCATCTTTATTTCTGAACAAACCAAGTGCCGCCTGAGCATTTGACATGATTGAATCAATTTTATCCCAATGAATCGAAGGCAGCCTATCCTTCAGAGATTTCAACACAAAACAGATAATGGTGGTGAAGAAGATATTTTCATCAGTTCGATGATAGAAAAGCATTTTATTTTCACGATAGGACGGAAAAAGTCCGGCAGAAACTTCTTTTGTACCGGATTTAATTTGCTCTGATTCAATTTCTCTGATCAGGTTGCCAGTTATTGTCTCAAAATAAGATTCAGTCATTGTAAAACGGGCTCCTAATTCCAGAATAGTCTGGAATTTGAGTTTAATAAAAGAGAAATAAGTTGAAAAACAACACGTAAATCTGGTTCACGATTTTTTAAATCTGGATTAAATTCTTTGGCAATTTAATGATGGAGGTCAGTAAAAACAAAAGAAGTACCCCGATGGGAAATGGGAATTCGGTTCTACTGGTTTTAGATTGAACCATCTGATTGCTCTTGATTCACTCTAATTAAGGTTGTGGTTTGATACAAAATGATTTTGAAGAGATTTTCAATCAAAATGTAACAATTTGGTTATTCCAGCAAAAAATTGCCGTTTATCTGGAGTAGACAGAACTGTTATAAACAAGCATTTAAAATACCTTTCTGAACAGGTTAAATGGGTTGAATAATCAACGCATGCAAAAATTTCACAGGTTCAAAAAGAAGGTAGAATGGAAGTAGAAAGGCATATTGATTTTTACAATCTTGATGCCATTCTTTCAGTTGTTTGCCTTGTAAATAGTAACCTGGTTACTGTAAATTATTACTGAATGGGGATGTAAAGTAAAATTGAAAAAATTCAACTCATTTGGTATTTTAATTGTTCACGATTGTATGATCACCGTTTTTCCCGGGAATTAAAATGAAGCAGGAGCAAATAAAGGAATTATTCAAGCAATTTGAGGAAATATGCTATCTCTATAACGGCGTTGAGTGCTGGAGTGGAAGGGAATTGCAGAATTTGTTGGGATATTCAAAATGGGATAACTTTGTTAATGTTATTGAAAAGGCTAAAATTTCTGCTGAGAATTCAGAAATATTGGTTTCAGACCATTTTGCCGATATCAGGAAAATGGTGTCTCTTGGCAGTGGTTCAAAACGGGAAGTTTCTGATTTGGCTTTAACCCGATATGCCTGCTTTCTGATTGCACAAAATGGCGACCCGTTAAAACCAGAAATTGCATTTGCTCAAACCTATTTTGCAGTTCAGACAAGAAAACAGGAATTAATTGAAAAGCGGTTACTTGATATTGCAAGAATTGCAGCCCGGGAAAAATTAAGCAAATCAGAGAAAAAACTTTCTGGTATTATTTATGAAAGGGGAGTTGATGAAAACGGTTTTGCCAAAATCCGTTCAAAAGGTGACAGAGCCTTATTTGGGGGGTTTTCAACAAATGATATGAAACGAAAACTTTCAGTGCCTGATAACAGACCTTTGGCTGATTTTTTACCAACTCTTACTATTAAAGCAAAAGATTTTGCATCTGAACTTACAAGTCATAATGTTCTTGATAAAGATTTAACCGGTGATTCCCAAATCTCCAATGAGCATATAGAAAATAATAAAGCCGTAAGAAAAATGCTTCTTGACCGGGGTGTGCGACCTGAATCGTTGCCTCCAGACGAGGATGTAAAAAAGGTTAAGCGAAAATTGGAAATGGATCAAAAGAAAATTGAAGGTGATGCAAAAAGGAAAACAAAAAATTTGTAAACCAGGAATCATAACTTAATTATCATTTATTCCAAAGAAATGCGGTCCTATATTAACCATTGACCCTTAATAATTAACCATTTTCCATGTCCGATTTTCCTGAAGAAATAGAACTCCCGATTGACGGAATGCTTGACCTTCATCTTTTCTCCCCGAAAGACATCAAAACTCTCGTCCCGGATTATCTTGAACTTTGTCGTGAGAAAAATATTCTGCTGGTCAGAATCATCCACGGGAAGGGAAGTGGATCCCTCAAAAATACCGTTCATTCCATTCTTGCCCGGTTGGATTATGTCGTTAAATGGAATCTGGCAACCGGCGATTCCTCTGGTTCTGGTGCTACCCTCGTGACTTTGCTTCCGCAAAATCTAACGGAACGTTAATTGATTCCATCACCTTGAAAATTGAACCGAATTCCGGACATCCGTAACTTTATCTTCGTCAAAATTGAATACAAAAACGGTGATTTTCGCATTCTTTCCGTTGAAAATCCTGTAAATCTGAAGAAAAAGGGATCTGAATTATGATAAAATACGTAACTGCCGAAGAAGCCGTTTCCGTTATACAAAGTGGTGACAGGGTGTTCATTCAGGGTGCAGCTGCAACTCCAACCCGGCTGATCAATGCCATGGCTGCCCGTGCACCTGAATTGAAGCATGTTGAGGTGGTTCACCTCCATACCGAAGGTCCTGCACCGTATGCAGTTCCCGGCATGGAAGAAAGCTTCAGGGCAAACTGTCTGTTTATGGCAGCAAATATGCGGACCGCAGTTAATGAAGGCCGTGCTGATAATATGACCATCCACCTCGTTGATGTACCGACCTTATTCCGCAGAGGAATTCTCCCGATTGATGTGGCTATGGTTCACGTTTCGCCTCCGGATAAACACGGATTTGTAACTCTTGGAACCTCAGTTGACACTGCCCGTGCTGCGGTTCAAACTGCAAAACATGTGATTGCCCAGGTTAACCCAAACATGCCTAGAACCCACGGTGATGGCTTCGTTCACGTTTCAAAATTTCATGCTTTGGTTCAGGTTAACGATCCACTTCCAGAACATAAAATTGATGATAACGATCCAACCGCCGAACTGATTGCCGGTCATATTGCCGGGGTTATTGAAGACGGTGCAACTCTGCAAATGGGAATTGGTGCTATTCCTGATCTCGTTTTGAAAAAACTGGCAAACCATAAAGATCTTGGCATCCATACTGAAATGTTTTCTGACGGAATTATTGATCTGGTTTACAAAGGTGTCATTACCAATAACCGCAAAAAAACTCATCCGGGAAAAATTGTGGCCGGTTTCGCAAACGGAACAAAGAAACTGTGGGATTTTATGGATGATAACCCACTCATCGCCATGTGTGATATTGCCTATGTAAATGATACAGCCGTAATCAGAAAAAACCCACGTGTTACTGCAATCAACAGTTGCATTGAAGTGGATTTAACCGGACAAATCAGTGCTGACTCCATCGGAACAAGAATGTTCTCTGGTGTTGGTGGTCAGGTTGATTTTATCAGAGGTGCAGCTTTATCTGAAGGCGGAAAGCCCATTATTGCACTTGCTTCTTCCACCAAAAAAGGAGAATCCAAGATTGTACCAACATTGAAACTCGGTGCCGGTGTGGTAACTACCCGTGCTCAGGTGAATTATGTGGCAACCGAATGGGGAATTGTTCAGCTTTTCGGACTGAATAACCGCCAGCGTGCTGAAGCCCTGACCAAAATTGCTCACCCCGATCACCGTGAAGCGCTGGATAAAGCAACATTTGAAAGATTTGGAAGAAGAACCTGGTAAGAATTGATTAAAAATTGTGGTAACTTTGAAAGGCAATCCGGTTGGATTGCCTTTTTTATTTTAAATGCTTTTACCACAGAGAACACAGAGTAAAGCTGGATTTTATTCTTTACCCTATAATTTTGTCAGTCTGAGTGGCGGATTTGTGAAACAAATTCGCTGTATCGAAGACTTTACTACTTAAGAAAATCGTCGAGACAATTTAGTTTTTGTATTCCATTAACCATTAATCATTTATCATTAACCATTATGTCCTCTTTCTGGACTTTACATTCTAAAAAAGCGCTCGTTACCGGCGGAACCAAAGGCATTGGTGAGGCAATTGTTGCTGAGCTGCTTCAACTTGGCGCTGAAGTTTTTGTTGTAGCCAGAAATCAGGATTTACTTCTTGAAAAAATTTCCGGCTGGAAAAAGAAGGGATTTTCTGTGGATGGAATTGCATGTGATGTTGCAGATCCGGAATCCAGAAAAAAACTGATTGATCACCTCTCAAGCTGGGATCGGCTTGATATTCTGGTAAATAACGCCGGCATGAATATCCGGAAAAAGGCGGGTGACTATTCTGAAGAAGAAATTGCCCGGATTTTTTCAACCAATCTGGAATCCGCTTTTGATCTTACCCGAAAACTTTATCCGCTTTTAAAAAAATCAGGAAATGCCTCAATAGTCAATGTGTCATCGGTTGGCGGACTTACTGCCTTGCGAAGTGGGGTTCCTTATGCCATGACCAAAGCTGCCATGATTCAGATGACGAAAAACCTGGCCATCGAATGGGCAACTGATGGAATTCGTGTGAATGCTGTTGCCCCCTGGTACACACGAACGCCCCTTGCTGAAGCTGTGTTGAGTAACCCTGACTGGCTGAGAGATGTTTTGGCCAGAACACCAATGAAACGGGTGGCTGAACCTGAAGAAGTGGCTCGTGTTGTTGCTTTTCTTTCAATGCCGGCCGCTTCGTACGTGACCGGTCAGTGTCTTGCCGTTGATGGCGGATTCACAAGTTATGGATTTTAAAAATGGCTGAAACGATATTAGTCCCCCGAATGCTCGACGCCTATCATCAGTTTCTTGAAGAACGGGTAAAACCCGGGGCAATTGCAATTGATGGTACTGCAGGAAATGGATATGACACCGTTTTTCTGGCAAATTTGGTTGGTGAAACCGGTCATGTCTGGGCATTTGATATTCAGCAGGCGGCAATTGACGCAACAAAAAGCCGGGTTCAGGCTGCCGGATTTGAAAAACGGGTAACTTTATGTCTTCAAAGTCATTCTGAAATGATTTCTGTTATCCCGTCACATTTGGCTGGATCGGTTTCAGGAATTGTTTTTAATTTAGGCTATCTTCCCGGATCTGATAAAAAGGTTACCACTCTGGTTCCAACTTCACTCGAAGCAATCAGGCAATCCTTGTTACTTTTATCACAGGATGGCATTTTAACGGTGGCCATTTACCCGGGACATCAGGAAGGGACCATGGAAGGCAATGCCCTGATTGATCAGATTCCAACATTGGAAGCAGCCGGTTTGCTGATCCGGATTTTCAAAGTACCGGAACCTAAAAGTCCGGCACCCTATTTAATTACTTATGAACGGAAAAAGAATGAAAAAAGATAAAAATACCGGCATTCATGATGCTGATTTTACTTCCTTTCTTGATGAACTAGTTAATGCGGTAACTCACGGACTTGGAACTGCTCTTGCCATTGCCGGATTGGTAATTCTCGTCGTTTATGCAGCGGTAAACGGAACAGCCATTCATGTCGTCTCCGCTTCTATTTTCGGTTCATCTATGGTTTTGCTTTATCTGGCTTCAACCCTTTATCATTCATTCCCCTGGCCAAATGTGAAGCGGATTTTTAAAATTATTGATCACTCTTCAATTTATCTTTTGATTGCCGGAACTTACACTCCCTTTACTTTAGTGACTATGCAGGGCGCCTGGGGCTGGTCAGTTTTTGGCGTCATCTGGGGACTTGCAATTGCCGGTATTATCTTCAAAACCATGTTTACCGGACGGTTTCCCAGGCTTTCCTCCGGGATTTATCTGGGAATGGGCTGGATGATTATCATTGCCATCAAACCCCTTTATGATGCACTTCCTTTTTGGGGCCTGTTCTTATTATTTGCCGGTGGACTGTTTTATTCATTTGGCGTGATCTTTTATTCCTGGAAAAGTTTGCCTTTCAGCCACGGCATCTGGCATTTATTTGTTCTTGGCGGAACAATCTGCCACTTTTTTGCGGTTTTATTTTATGTCATGCCCTGATCTGGAGAAGAAGTGGAACTTGAAAAATTAGGAAAACTGCTGCGTGCCTTTGCATGGATACTTGCAGTTTTTGGTGTAATCGTTGCTTTGCTTTCCGGCTCTTTCACAGGAGACTGGATGGTGTTGTTGGGAGGTGCAATTGTGCTTGCCATAACCGGAACGGGTCTCATTTTGAAATATAAATCGGTTTTCTGGGCTTCCCTGGGAATTACCCTTGCTATGACCCTGCTTCTTGGATGGCGAACAACCACCACTTTTATACATCTGAGATCACTTGCAAAAACCAATCAAATGGCAGATTTTCCTTCAATTGGCGTAGAAGCTCTAATCTTTGGTATCCTTACCATTGCCTCACTCCTCGTCTGGATGGTTTCGCTTTCTCTGATCCGTTCTTTTCTCAATGAAAATAAGTGAAATATTTCCCATCTTAATATTGACAACACGTCCAGAAAATACCATCTTTGTGGTTCTCAAAAAGTACCTTATTTAGAACGCTAGCAGGAGGACACACGATGTACGCCATCGTCGAAATAGCTGGCAAGCAGTTTAAGGTAGAAGGCAAAAGAAAAGTTTATGTACCACTTCTTGATAAAGAAATTGGTGCAGAAGTCTCTTTCGATCAGGTTCTTTTGGTTGATGACGGATCAAAAGTTACCGTAGGCGCCCCTACTGTGAAGAATGCTTCAATTGAAGCTACTGTACTTGCCCACGTGAAGGCCGACAAGATTCGGATCTTCAAGTATAAAAGAAGAAAAGGATATCGTAAACACATGGGTCATCGTCAGAACTATACCCAGATCCTTGTAAACGATATTAAAGTTTAAGACAGGAGAGTAAAATCATGGCACATAAAAAAGGTGCGGGATCGACCAGAAACGGTCGTGATAGTCATAGTCAGCGTTTGGGTGTTAAAGCCTTTGGTGGTGAAGTTGTTACTGCCGGAAGTATTATCATTCGTCAGCGTGGAACCAAATTCCATCCTGGCTTGAACGTGAAACGTGCAAGTGATGATACCCTCTTTGCCTTAACCGATGGAACTGTTGAATTTCGTGTAAAAGCCAACAAACGGCAGTACGTAAACGTTCTTCCGCAAAACTGATTTTTCCGCAATTCCAATTTATTACTAAAAAAGTCCGGTTTTACCGGACTTTTTTAGTTTTTAGCAGTTTGTGAACTGTTGGGATACCTTGCTTAGGCTCCCGGCAAAAACAGGCAACCAGCTGGTCGCCCCTTCAAATTTCCATTTTAAAATTAAATTCAGTTTCTGGGTTACAAATTCAATTAATCATCCCGAAAGTGTTCGGGATCTTCGTTTTGCTCGATTAACCCTTGACCATTAACCAGTATCCTAAAAAGTTTATTTTTTCTTCTTTTTCAGGCCTTGTAAACGATCAGAAAGTGGCGGCATTTCTGTGCGGTCATCCAGCATTCTCTGATCAAACACAAAATGATCATCAGCTTCAATAGTCCATCCGGCTTTTCTCTGTTTATTTAATTCTGTGGCAATTTCAAAGAAATTCCATCCCCGATTTGAATCTGCTTGATAAAGTCCGCCAGGGAATTTTCCGGCTCTGATCAGCAGGTCTGCAGTATCTTCAATAAAAGAGCAAGCCGGAAGCCATTTCGTACTGCAGGTTACCAGCCCTTTTTCCCGGTTCTGAACTTCAAGGTAATCGGTCATATTATTCGTCCCGATTTCTTCCCCGATCTGCCAGCCGAGTCGTATGATTACTGCATCCGGATTCTGATACATCACACGGGCTTCAGACAACCGTTTCTCAAAACCATATCCTTTGTTGTTATCCGGAACAGATGTTACTGTAAAAGGTCCCGGTGAAAAATCAGAAAACACCATGACCGTACTGGTATAAACGAACCTGATTTTGAAATGTTTGCAAATCCAGGCCAGTTCACTGGGCCATTGGTAATTTACCAGCCAGTTTTCATTTGGGTGGCCTGTTGGTCTTGAGTTAACCGCAAGATGAATAAGTACATCCGGTCTGACTGATCCGACATAATATTCCATTTTTGCGTAGTCATCAATCGGCACTTCCTGACGGTTCCAATAGGCAACTTTATGTCCGGCGGTTTCGAGTGAAGTTTTGAGTACCCGACCAATGGTTCCGCTTAAACCGGTTACCAGAACTTTCATGATGATTTCCTTTATATTACAAGGCTACAGAGCTTATTTTATTACAGGAAGTCCGGCCTCAACCCATCCCCGAAATCCGCCATCCATAGACCAGACGTTGGTATAACCCATTTTCTGAAGATTTTCTGCGGTAAGTGCCGACCGGAATCCGCCTCCGCAATATAAAATGATTTCAGCATCAGGGTCAGGTATCGTATTTTCAATATCACGCTCAATTATTCCTTTTCCCAGATGAATCGCATTCGGTAAATGGCTGACGGCCCATTCATTATCTTCTCTCACATCTATAAAAATAAAAGAATGTCCCCGGGTTATTTTACCATTAACGTCTGCAATTGTTAGTTCTTTTATGTTTTTTCTGGAGTCATTCACAAGTTCTAAAAATCTGGGTGCGTGTGTTTTCATGAAATAAAGTTCCGGCAGGATTTGATTGTAAAAATGATTAAGATAGAGAAATTTTATATTTTTTACATTATAGTTTATGTTAAACAACGACGTTTTGATTTCCTGACCCAAAAACCAGTTTTAAATGGGATTAATTATGAGTTTTAAATTAATAGTAAGTTGTCTGTTTATCCTTCCCGGATTTTTATTCGGTCAAACCAGGTTGATCACTGAAGACGAAATTGCATACAGTAAAATAAGACCTGAAACACTTAGGCAACTTCAGTGGTTACCCGAAACTGAAGGTTATAGTTACGTTGATCCGGTCAAAAACAATCTTGTCATTTCCCACGTGAAAAATCCTGATCAGACAGTTACCATCACCCTGCCTGATTTGAATTCCTTGTTTAAGCCGATCGGTTTACCCGAATTAAAAAGTTTTCCGGCAATTAAGTGGATCAGTAAGACTGAATTCTGGACACTGACCGATAAAAAACTGGTGATTGCTGATCTTCAGGCAAAAAAAGCAATTTCGGTTGCAGACATTCCGGACGAAACAGGTAAAATCGAAATTTCTGAGGACCTGAAAATTGCATATACGGTTAATAATGCTTTGTTTTTCGTCACCCCCAAATCTTCACATACTTTGATTGCCAAAGCAGAAAGCACGGATATTAAATTTGGACAGGATGTTCACCAGCGTGAATTTGGTATTGAAAAGGGACTTTTCTGGTCTCCCGGCGGAAAGCTTTTGGCTTTTTACCGTTCTGATGATGCCAATGTTACCAAATATCCATTTGTTGATTTTACAACCCGGCCGGCGCAGTCAGTTCCGGCGATGTATCCGATGGCTGGAATGTCAAACCAGATTGTCACTATTGGAGTTTTCAATCCGGAAACAGGCCAGACTGTATATCTGAAAACCGGGGATCCCGCAGATCAGTATCTCACCAATATTACGTGGAGTCCGGACAGTAAATATATTTATGTTGCTCATGTAAACCGTGACCAAAATCAGATGAAATTAAATCGCTACCAGGCTGAAACCGGAGAATTGGATAGAATCCTGTTTGAAGAACGGGATTCCTGTTGGGTTGAACCTACCACCGGACCTGTCTTTGTTCCGGGAAACTCAGGCGAATTTCTCTGGCTTTCCAACAGGGATGGCTGGAAACATATTTATTACTATAACAGAGACGGAAATCTGATCAAACAGGTGACATCAGGAAACTGGGAAGTAACCAAAATCGAAGGATTTGATTCTGATCAACGAATCTGTTTTACCGCTACAAAAACAAGTCCGATGGAAAAACAGATTTTTCGTTCTGATTTGAAATTAGGGAAAATCGAAAAACTAACGGAGGGAAAGGGTACTCATCAGGTTATTTTTTCACCAACGGGCAAGTATTTTTTAGATATTTTCAACAGTTTAACAGTACCGAATTCAATCAGACTGGAAGAAACGGGCAAGAAAAGACTTAAAACCATTCTGGACTCTGCAGATCCGCTGGCTGGAATTGAAACAGGAGAAACCCAGGTTTTTACTTTTTCAGGTCAGGATAGTACACAGCTTTACGGCCGGTTGATATTCCCCCGAAACATGATCCCCGAGAAGAAATATCCGGTTATTTTATACGTTTATGGTGGGCCGCATTCCCAACAGGTCACTGATTCCTGGCCGACAGGTTCTTATAGTTTGTGGTCACATTATATGGCTTCAAAGGGGTTTATCGTTTTAACTGTAGATAACAGGGGCACATCAAGCCGGGGACGTGATTTTGAACAGAAAACCTATCGAAAATTGGGTACTTTGGAAATGGAAGATCAAATTGCCGGTTTGAACTATCTTTTTAAAACATTCCCAAATGCTGACCGGTCACGTGTTGGGGTTTTTGGGTGGAGTTATGGCGGATTTATGACAACGTCTCTGATGACGCGGATGCCTTCATTTTTCAAAGCCGGTGTTGCCGGGGCACCTGTGATTGACTGGAAATATTACGAAACGGTTTACACAGAAAGATATATGGATAGCCCTGAACAAAATCCTGCCGGATTTTCATCAGCAAATGTAATTAATTATGTTTCAAACCTGAAGGGAAAGCTGCTCATCATTCAGGGAACTTCAGACCCTGTGGTAATGTGGCAGCACAGCCTGCTGTTTGTGAAAGAAGCTGCATCAACAAATACACCGCTCGATTACTTTGTTTATCCTGGGCATTTACATGGAATTTCCGGGAAAGACCGACTACATCTCTGGTCGAAAATAAATCGATATTTTCTTGAGAATTTATAAGAGTTTTCTTGGAAGCTCAATGATAAATGTAGCACCGGCTCCGGGTAAACTTTCGACTGTAATTGAACCCTGATGAAGTTCTGCGAATTCTTTCACGATCGAAAGACCTAGTCCGGTTGAAATTTCTCCGCCGGTAGGTTGTGCAGAAAGTCTCTGAAACCGTCTGAACATTTTTTGTTTGTCTTCTTCGGTCAGACCAGGGCCTTCATCTTCCACTTCGATTCGGATAGTTTCGTCATTTCCCGCAAGTCTGATTGATATTTCTTTTCCGGTTGGTGAATATTTAATTGCATTACTGAGCAGATTATCCACAATTTTTCTGATTTTATCTTCATCACCAGAAATTACAAGATCAGAATTTGCATCGTACTTAAAGTCAACCACCTGTTCTTTTCTTGATGCCATCGGTTCATTTTGTGAAATCACCTGAGAAATAAGGTCCTTCAGGTTTACAGGCACAACATTCATCGATAACGTATCATTATCAATTACAGAACTGTCAAGCAAATCTTTTATCGATGTGAGCATCCGGTCGGCAGATTTACTGATTTTATTCAATTTCGGGTTCAATTCTGAATTTTCGGGTAATTTTGATTCAATCAGTTCAACATAGCCGATAATGGAATGAAGCGGATTTCTGAGATCGTGTGCAGCAATACTGAGCAGTTTCGATTTAAGCGAATCGGCTTTTTTAAGTGCATCTACAACTGATTCAAGATCGTGATTCATTTTTCTGAGTTGATTTTCCTGTTGCCTGAGTTGAATCAGGTTTTTTACACGGGCAAGTAATTCTTTCGTGTAAAAGGGTTTAAACATGTAATCATCTGCGCCGATCTCAAGACCTTCAGCCTTCATATCACCACTTGCTTTTGCGGTAAGCAAAATAACAGGGACGTGTTTCAGTTTTTCATGCACCCGTATTTGCCTGATAAATTCATAACCATCCATCACGGGCATCATGATATCAGCTATAACCAGGGCCGGAAAATACTTTTCTGCCTTTTCAAGTCCATCAAGCCCGTTTTCAGCTTCAATGACCTGATATTGTTCTTCCAGAATGGCACGAACGTAACTTCTTATATCCCGGTTGTCATCAATAATCAGAACAGTATAGATTTTAGAAGAGCCTGCCGGCAGGAAATTAAAATCAGAAAGCTCAATATTCTCACTTAATTCCATCAGTTCAGATTTAGCCCGTTCAATGAATGATTGTATCCGCTCAGGTTCTTCATCTCTGATTTCTTCGGGTGCATAAGATTCCCGTGAAAGTGGAATCCAGAAAGTAAATTCACTGCCCCGATTAACTTCACTGGTTACCTGAATTTCACCATGATGATAATGAATGAGGTCCTTTACAAGCGAAAGACCAATACCCGTGCTGTTTTGTCCGCCGGGCAAATTATGATCAGAATGAAAAAACCGGTCAAAAATATGTGGCAGGTCTTCAGCTTTTATTCCGGAACCCGTATCAGAAACAGTAAATTCAGCAATAGGAACACCGGTATCGCTGTTGAGACTTCTTTTTAGCTTTATCGAGACTCTGCCACCTTCAGGTGTAAATTTGAATGCATTTGATAATAAATTGGACAGTATTTTTTCAACTTTATCCATATCCAAAAAACCAATCAGCCTTTTTTCGGAAGAAATAAAATCAAAACGGATATGTTTTTCTGCCGACCAGGGATGAAACAATTCATAAATTTCTTTTACAAAGACCGCCAGATCTTGTTCCTGAACCGAAATCCTGAATTGGCCGGAATCAATTTTCGAAATTTCAAGAAGTTGGTTAATGAGTCTGAGAAGCCGCCTTGAATTTCTAAGAACAATTTCAAGCTGATGTTTTAATTGTGAGTTTATTGGACCGAATTTACCGTCGAGAGCACTTTCAACCGGGCCAATTGTAAGGGTTAGCGGTGTGCGGAATTCATGTGAAATATTTGCGAAAAAGTGGGTTTTTGCCTGATCCATTTCAACAAGTTTTTGTTCATGAATGGTGAGGCTTTCCATGGCAGACTGGGCAATTTCCCTTTGAATTTCAGCATCCTGTCTTGCTTTCTCAGCGTCTTCAAGGGCTAGTTCTGTTTTGTTTTTTTCAGTTACCAGGCTTTGTGTTCGTTCTTCAATGAGTTGCTCAAGTTTTGCCTGTCTTTGAGTCAAAAGTGAAAACCGCCGTCTTTGAATACCGGTAACAAGGAAAAAAATGGTGCCGGTAACCAACAGGAAATAAATAACAACCATGACAGGTGTTCGATACCAGGGAGGAATAACCGTAAAACTGAATTCAGCAGGTTCACTCCAGAAATGTCCTGATTTAATTGCCCTGATCTGAAACGAATAGGTGCCTTCTCCCAAACCCGGGAACTGTATCAGTTTTTGGGAGGAAGGGGCAGACCATTCTGACTGATATCCAATTAGCCGGCTTTGAAACTGGATAAATTCTGCAGGGTAGGTTACTGAATAAAAACCGGCAGTAAATGGTGTTTCTGTTTTCAGTTCAGGATCAATTGGCAGGTCAGGAAGCAATTCAGTATTGCCAAACCGGAGTGTTGACAGTCTGGGTGTAGCAGTTGTCGCCAACGGTTCAATTCTGGATTGCCAGAAAACCAGACCCTTTGCAGTTCCGGCCCACAACCTCGACTCGTTATCAAAAGCCATTGCCTGATGAGTAATTGTTGTGTTGCTCAACCCATCTGTTTTTGAAAAGTAGGCGGCCTTATTCCCCTGAAGGCAGATGATCCCGGTTTCGCAGCCGATCCAAAGTTGTCCGAACCGGTCAAACTCCAATGTTTTTACATCCGGAATTCCAAATTCATTAACAGTACGGATTTGGGTAAGTACGCCAGCTTCAACACTAAATAATCCGTTTGATGCCCCAATAAAGTAGCCATCGGTTTTGGTTTTTCTGATAACCCTGATGAATTCAGGATCTGGTGTTCCAAGTGCAGGTTTTAGTTCAACGGGGTTAAATTTATTTTCAACATAACTGTATTTGTGCAGGGTTGACTTTCTTTTCCCGGCAGAATAATAGATAGCCCCGTCACCATCCTGAAAAACAAAATTGATGGTGGGCAACACACCTTCGCCAGCACCAAATGATTCGGTTTGCGAAAGAGTGTCAATTCTGTAAATGCGGTAATCACCTTCGCCAAATCCCCACAGATTGTGTTTGTTATCAAGGGTTAGAGTATTGAGTCTGAAGGCCGTTCCAGGTAAAGGGATTTTGCTGATCTGATTCCCTTTTACCCGCTCAAGAGTGCCATCCCGATACGAAATCCAGATTATTCCGTCATGGGTTTCCATGTCAAAAATGGCCTTTGTGCCGGTATTGACTGCCCGGGTAACCTGTACCTGTTCGTTTTTAAACTCGGCCAGAAAAATTCCTTCCTGATCACAAGTCAGGATTTTTCCGTCAATCCACTTTTTCACAACTCTTATATAAAGCTTTTTATTATTCAGTTCACTGTAATCGAAAAACGTCTCATAGGCGGCAACAATACCATCATCTGTGCTTGTCCAGACCATGTTTTCATTGTCAATCGTGATGGAGTTGATATTTGAGAAAGGGTAGTCTTTTACCTTAACGGGGTTTTGGAGGTTATTTAGTTTTGCTGAAAAGAGACCATTCTGAAAGGTTCCCAGAAAAAGGGTTCCATACCTGTTTAAAGCCAGTGACGATATCTGGAAGAGAGAATTTAGTTTAATTAGCTTAGATGTAATGATATTGGCAGCAGGAATGAAATGATAAAGGCCAACCGATGTACCAATTAAAAAGGTTGAGTCATTTAAGGTTATGATTGCATTGATTTCTGACCGGGGCGATTCTCTGAAAAACGGGAGTTGAATAAAGGTGTCTGATTGTTTATCAAGAAAGAATAAACCACCCTTCCACGATGAAACAATCAGCCGTTTAAATTTATCTTCTGCAAAAAGAAAAGACCGGTTATAACTGTCTGTGTGAAATTGTTGGTCAAATTTGTATTTCTTTAATTTTGAACCGGCTACTCTGGAAATACCTGTCCGTTCAGAAATCCATTGTGTACCGGCAAAATCCTGAAACATACTTTTGGGGTACCCCGTTGTTGTATCAGAATCTGCTTCAGATCCCGCCCAGATTAATTCAAATTTTTTATTTTCGTTGATCTTTCCAATTCCCATATCGGTGACACAGTACAGAGTGTTATCACCAGAAAGAAAAATATCTTTCACATAATGACTGGGAAGCTCTTCAATTATGGTTCTGAACCTGATTCCGTCAAAAAAAACCAATCCGCCATCAGTAGCAATCCAGATCAGTCCCTGCCGGTCTTTGATTACTTTTTTGGCCAAATTACTCGCCAGACCCTTGTCTGAATCGTAAATGTTAAAATTGAATTTCTGCGGGTAGGCAGAGAAGGGAATCAGAAATAAAAAGAAAATCAGCAAATTTGTGATTTTCAGGCTTTTGGCAGGATTCATAACCGTTTTTCCCGGTTTAAACTGTTGGCAGAAACCTGTTTACTGATTGGCTCTGCTTTGCTCTAAGTTAACTGAATAAATTGCAGTCTACAAGAGGGAAAATTGATAAAATATTGCAAATAATGAATTTTATTTACAAAATAATTTTAGACAGTGAATTTTTTGTACCTGCTTGTTTTTCTTTGATTAGAATGACGCAGGCAAATTACATCCAATCATCTTGATTAATTTTTTCATGGCATTTGATTCGAACATGAAAAGGTGGATTATTTACGAACAAAAACGTACCTTTCTATCTGTAATTAGCCTGTTTCAAACAGAATTCTAAGTGCAATCCAGGGTCAGTTTGCAATTCAGTCAGTTGGTTTTATCCCGAAGGGAAATAGCTATGAAAAACTGTTCGTGTTTTTTATTTATCAATCTGGCAATGATTTTTTGGAACACTTCTTATGCCCAGCTTCAGGTTACTTTTTCTGGCGATACTACCCAAATTTGGGATAGAAATGTGGGCTGGAATTGTGCTGCCGAATTTACAAGTCAGGTTGAAACCCGAAATGATACGGTTTTTGTAACAGAGGTAGATACTGCCTTATTCCATGCAACCTGCTGGTGCTACTATACTTTGTGTGCTAAAGTTGTTGGATTGCCTGCCGGCGATTATGTTGCCAGTGTTTCCAGAAAATTTAAGAATTTTGGCGAACCAGAATTTATTGGTACAATTCCCTTTACTGTTACGTTTGGCTCGGGTCAGAATTTAAGTGTGAATTCAACGCAAAGCCGTTGCTACAGTTCCCCGCAAAGTGTTCATTCCGGTTCATTACCCTCTTCACTTTATCTCCTGAGTAATTACCCGAATCCGTTTAACCCTGTAACCCTGATTTCTTACTCAGTTCCGGTTTCCGGCAATTTAAAAATTGAAGTTTATGATGTTCAGGGTGCTAAAGTGGTAACTCTTGTTGATCGTTTTGTTTCAAAAGGAGATTATGATGTTCCTTTTGATGCGATTGGTCTGAGCAGTGGCATTTACCTGCTTCGAATGACAAATTCAGAGACTTCTCTGGTGAATAAGATAACAGTTCTAAAATAATTGAGACTTTTATAAAGGTCGGCGAAAACCGGCCTTTTCTTTTTGAATCGGAAATAAAATGGCCAATAAAAATAACCCCTTGTTTATAATGGTCTTCTTCCCGAATTTTGCCCTGACCAAATTCCAATAATGAAATCCGGACCAACAAAATCATGCCGATCAAATCACCACATGGAAACACCTTAACCTGTAAAGGCTGGCAGCAGGAAGCTGCTTTGCGAATGCTGATGAACAATCTAGATCCGGAAGTGGCAGAACGTCCTGAAGATCTGGTTGTTTATGGCGGAACCGGAAAAGCTGCCCGAAACTGGGATTGCTATTACGGAATCGTAAAAGCATTGCAAGGGCTCGAAAATGATGAAACTTTGCTTGTTCAGTCAGGCAAACCTGTCGGGATTTTTAAAACCCATGAATTTTCTCCCCGTGTTTTAATTGCCAATTCAAATCTAGTCGGGAAATGGGCAGATTGGGAGCATTTCAACGAACTGGAAAAAAAAGGTCTGATCATGTACGGGCAGATGACCGCCGGTTCCTGGATTTATATTGGGACACAGGGAATTCTTCAGGGAACGTTTGAAACCTTTGCCTCACTTGCAAAAATTCATTTTAATGGTTCCCTTGCAGGGAAGTGGGTAGTCTCTGCCGGTCTTGGTGGAATGGGCGGAGCTCAGCCACTGGCTGCATCCTTAAACGAGGCTGCTTTTCTTGGAATTGATGTTGATGTTACCCGAATTCAGAAACGGCTTGATACGGGTTATCTGGATAAAATGACAACTCATCTCGATGAGGCTCTTGAATGGATTTATACTTCGAAAAAAAATAAAACCGGATTATCAGTCGGCCTTGTAGGCAATGCTGCAGATGTGCTTCCTGAACTTCTTCGCAGAAATCTGATTCCGGATGTTCTTACAGATCAGACCAGCGCCCATGATGAACTGAATGGTTATATTCCCAATCATTTTTCTTTTGAAAATGCACTTCACCTTCGATCTACAGATCCTGAAAAATATGTCAGAGAATCCATCAGAACAATGGGTGAGCATGTTTCTGCTATGCTTGAAATGAAATCAAGGGGAGCAATCACTTTTGATTACGGAAATAATATCAGGGCACAGGCAGTAAAAGCCGGTGTGGATGCTGCATTTGATATTAAAGGCTTTGTTCCTGAATACATCAGACCCCTTTTCTGTGAAGGAAAAGGACCTTTTCGCTGGGCTGTTCTTTCCGGCGATCCTGAAGATTTGAGGGTAACTGATCAGGCTGTTCTTGAGACCTTCCCTGATGACCAGCACCTTCATAAGTGGATTAAAATGGCTCAGGAAAAGGTGAAATTTCAAGGCCTTCCGGCACGGATCTGCTGGCTCGGTTACGGTGAAAGAGCCAAACTGGGTCTCGTTTTTAATGAATTGGTCAGAACCGGAAAGGTAAGCGCACCCATTGTAATCGGCCGTGATCACCTCGACTGTGGTTCTGTTGCTTCCCCAAACCGTGAAACAGAATCAATGATTGATGGTTCTGATGCAATTGCAGACTGGGCTATCCTCAATGCTCTGGTCAATACGGCATCTGGTGCTTCCTGGGTTTCGTTCCATCATGGTGGTGGTGTTGGAATGGGGTATTCACTCCATGCCGGAATGGTTGTTGTGGCTGACGGTACTGAAATGATGAAGGACCGGCTGCAAAGAGTGCTTACATCAGATCCGGGTATGGGTGTTATCCGTCATGCAGATGCCGGTTATGAAATTGCAATTAAGGTTGCAGAAGAACGGGGTGTTAGAATCCCGATGAAAGAATAACTAGCTTTTTACTCTTTAATTAAATAAAGGACAAAGTCGTGAAAAAACTTTTCATTTTACTGGCAGTTTCGGTTTCATCATTGGTTTTATTCGCACAACCAAAGCCATCTTTTAAAACGGTTGAGTGGAGTAAAAACGTTACTATTTACGAAGTGAATGTCAGGCAATTTTCTGAGTCAGGAACTTTCAAGGCTCTCGAAGCAAAGCTTCCTGAGTTAAAGTCTCTTGGGGTTGGTATTCTCTGGTTGATGCCAATTAACCCAATCGGTGAAAAAAACAGAAAATTACCATTGGGCAGTTATTACGCCGTCAGAAATTATACGGGAATTAATCCGGAATTCGGTACAGAAGCTCATTTTCATGATATGGTAAATAAAGCCCACGAAATGGGTATGAAGGTAATTATTGACTGGGTTGCCAATCATACAGCCTGGGATCATCCATGGGTGGTTACAAACCCAGAGTATTATACCAAAAATGAAAAAGGTGAAATGATTGCTCCGGTTGAAGATTGGGCAGACGTTGTTGATCTTGATTATTCAAATGATGGACTTCGTCGTGATATGATTGAATCAATGAAATATTGGGTCAAAGAATTCGATATAGACGGATTCAGATGTGACGTTGCCGGCATGGTGCCGATTGAATTCTGGAATTCTGCCAGGAAAGAACTGGATAAAGTGAAACCTGTTTTCATGCTCGCTGAAGCTCATGAACCTGAATTGCAGACTCATGCTTTTGATATGACCTATGGCTGGCAGTTCAAAGATTATTTTAACCAAATAGCCCAGGGGAAGCAAAATGCTGACAGTTTGCGCAAGTATCTTCAAAATAAAGAGTTTAAGCATTATCATAAGAACAACTACCGGATGATTTTTATCACCAATCATGATGAAAATACCTGGAATGGGAATGAATACAAACGGTTGGGCGATGCCTATCAGGTCATGTCAGTGCTTACTTTTACCTTGCCGGGAATGCCGTTGATTTATAACGGACAGGAAGCAGGAATGACCCAGGAACTCAAATTTTTTGAGAAAGATCCAATCCAATGGAAAAATCATCCTAACCGGGAGTTATTTACAAAATTAACCGCTTTAAAACGTGATCATCCTGCACTGTGGAATGGGGAATTTGGCAGCACCTTAACCTTCCAAACCACTTCTGATGACCAGAATGTGTTCTCATTTTCAAGGGAAATTGATGGAGATGGTGTTCAGATTGTAGTTAATTTATCTGCAACAGAAAAAACAATTACTTTGAAAAGTTTAGGTTTTGAGGGAGATGCAGAGGATTTGCTTTCCGGGGAAAAATTAAAACTTAAAACGGGTACGAAAATAAAACTTGCTCCGTGGTCCTGGAAAATCTGGGGGAAAAAGTAATTAAGTGACAGGTGGTAAGTGATCGGTGGTAAGACTAAAATGAAAAACGAGCACTTCGACTTGGTCACTGAGCGGAGTCGAAGTGCCGCTCAGTGACCATTTTTCAGGCAATGACAACTTATCACTTATAACTTACCACTTATAACTTATCACTTATCACTCTTATCCCTTATTAATTGCATCAAAAACTCTGGCTTCAACAAAGAGATTAAACAGGTCAGAATCGACCTTCTTTGCTTTCACTTCGTATCCAAGAATATCCAAAGCTTTTTCAACAGGAACTGCACGTTTGTATGGACGGTCGTTTGCTGTTAATGCATCAAAAATATCAGATATCGTCATGATTTTTGACTGAATCGGTATAGCCTCACTGTTTGCTTTATTCGGGTAACCGGAACCGTCGAGTTTTTCATGGTGCATGTAAGCAATTTTGGGAACTGATCGCAGATCATTTGTCCATGGAATTTGTTTTAGAAAGTTGAAAGTGTGTGTCACATGGCTCTCAATTTCAAGCCGTTCATCATCGCCCAAAGAGCCTTTTGCGATTGAAAGTCTTACCGCTTCTTGTTCTGTCAGAAATGGAATGTTCCCGAGTCCTTCAACCATCATTGACTTAGATTGAATTTCCTTTAAAAGTTCAAATCCGGACGATTCAAGTACAGTTGGTTCGTTTATTTTCGTAATAAATTCAAGATAACGGTCAAGTTCTTCAAGTCTTTCTTTAGAATCAGAATCTATTGACAGCAAATCTTCCAAGGCTTCTTCCCGTGACTTCTCAAGCAGATATCTAACCTTCATATTAGAGTACTGAAGCTGTACAGACTGACGAAGAATAATGTAACGTGATTTTAAAAGTTCAAGATCAGGCTCATATAATTTCTTGGCCTTCACGAGAACAGGTTCTCTTACTCCGATTTTCCCGAAATCATGGAGAAGAGAGGCATACTTCAATTCTTGAATGTCACGTGTACCAAATTGAATGCCACCAAAAAGGGAAGATTTTGATTTGTTTACGGCCTCTGCCACTCCGGTTGACAGAACGGCAACACGCTCAGAGTGACCTGAGGTCGTTGGGTCTCTGGCCTCGATTGCGGTAACAGAAGCCCTGATGAATCCTTCAAACAGAATTTTAATTGATTCATACAAACTTCTGTTTTCGTAGGCTACTGCTGCCTGTGAAGCAAATGATAGAGTAAGCTCTTCGTCCTTTTTGGTAAACGGGATGACCTGTTCAGACACAATTTCATCAGAAGAAAGTGCTACATCACGGTCACGTTTTTTATTGATAAGCTGAATGACCCCGATCGTTTGTTTGTCCTGATTCAACATCGGAACAACAAGCATAGACTTGGTTCGGTATTTTATGAAATCGTCAAAACTTTTGTTGAAATGATAGGGTAAGGTTTCAGGCAGGTAATACACGTCTTCAAGATTGAGAATTTCTCCGGTTAATGCTGTGTAACCAGACAAACTCTTTGATGAAATCTCCATGGTGAATTCCTTGAACGGAATTGCCTTGGTGAAGTTAAAAGTGTGCTTGAAGCATAATACCTTGTTTTTCAGGTAGTTGGCTTTATCATACTCTACGTCGGGTTTGTCTTGCAGAATGTAGAGTGAACCTGAATCGCAATTGGTGATTTCAATTGAAATGGTAAGAATGAGATCGAGCAGTTTGTGAATATCAGTTTCAGAGGAAAGTGCAATTCCAATATCATTCAGTTTCTTGAGAGCTCCGGCCTGAGTGTCAATTTCTTCATGAAGCTTATGAATTTTAAGGCGGCCGGCGGCTAGTTTTTGAATCTTTTTAAGAACAAGTACGAGTTTATTTTTACTGATGGGTCTGTCAATAATATCAAAAAGGACTTCAGTATCAACCAGTTTCCATGCATCGGGGAATTCGTCAAGTTCACGCTGACCTGCAACCGCAATCAGAGTGATTTTTTCTGATTGTTCAGGGGTTAGTTTTGCTCTTACTGTATCAAGAACACCTAAATCTACAAGTAAAACATTTGTAATCAGATGGGCCGGGATAGCCGGATCTTTAATGGCATTAATTTTTTTTATGTCAATTTTTTGAATCTTGTGAAGAATCAGGTGGTTCTCAAGAGATTTTAAGGCAAAATCAAATGTTTCAGTATCTAAACCCACACCATCAAAAACCTGAAGATGGGGCTTGAAACCCCTGTCATGGCTGTTTAATTCGGTCTCTGTTTCAATAAATTCATTTTGAACCTGCTTCATTGCAGTTTCTCCGTCTCACTTTTAATTACGTGATGGTATAAAATTTTTAGTTTAGATTCAATATTAACAAATATTTTTGCTAAAATTGTGATACCGCCGTCACAATAGGTAATGAAAATTAATAAATTCCGTTAAGGCAGTAAAAAATGGCAACAATTTACCTGATTCCCAACTTACTTTCTGAACATTCAAGGTGGGATCCTTTTTTTCCTGCAGCTTTTGCCGGATTAGTTGACCGGTTGGATGGTTTGGTGATTGAATCGGTTAAGAGTACAGGTAAATTACTTAAAAATCTGAACACAAACCGCCATATTCGTGAAATTCCCCATATTGTACTCAAAGAAAACATGAAACCTGATGATTTTAAGGATATTATTTCCGAAATAAAGGATGGTTCAGAATGGGGACTTGTAACTGATGCAGGTTATCCGGCTGTTGCTGATCCGGGTTCTAATCTGATTGCCCTTGCTCATCAGCGGGGAATAAAGGTTGTACCGGTTCCAGGCTCTTCTTCAATCATTCTGGCACTTGCCAGTTCAGGCTTTAACGGACAACGATTCGCTTTTCAGGGCTACCTGCCAAGAAATGAACAGGAACGCCGGGTTGTGTTGCAGGGCCTGGTAAGGGAATCTGAAGCAAGAGGGATGACTCAGATTTTTATTGAAGCACCGTACCGGAATCAGGCTCTCATTGAAGAATGCCTGCGGGTATTGCCTGATTCTGTTCGGCTTTGTCTTGCCATTGACCTCACCGGATCGTCAGAAAGAATTCTTTCACGTTCTGTCGGAATCTGGAAAAAGGATCCAATCCTTATCCCAAAAGATTTGCCCGCCATTTTTCTTTTTCTTGCCTGATGGAATCAGTCTGCACAGATTTGTGTTTAGGACAGAAATAATCTTTTTTCTCAATTTATTGACTGCAATATTTAAATCACATGAACAATTCAGAGTCTCAGATACCCGAACTTTCAGCGGAAGTTCTTAAGCAGCTTACCTATCAATTTTCTTATGGCGTTTATGTTCTCACGGCTGCCGATGGCGAATTAATTTCAGGAATGACGGCAGTTTGGGTTTCGCAGGTTTCAAAAGACCCGGTCAGAGTCGGGATCGGGATACAACCAACCGGTTTTACCGCCGGTTTAATCAGGAAATCCGGACGGTTTGTTGTAAACGTTCTGAGTCAGAGTCAGCAGCAGCTTGCTTATCATTTTGGAACACCATCAGAAAATCCGGCAGAAAGGTTTGAAGGACTTGTGACTGAATTATCCCCTTCCGGCATCCCGGTTCTTTCAGGTACCTCTGCATGGATGGAATGTGAAGTCGAGCAGGAACTTGATCTTGGCACCCACGTTTGGATTGTCGGGAGAGTTATTCATGGAATAAAACCAGATTCTGGTTTGCCGGCAATGTATCATAATGGGAAAATATTCTGAAAGTCAGAAGTCAGAAGTCAGAAGTCAGAAGTCAGAAGTCAGAAGTCAGAAGTCAGAAGTCAGAAGTCAGAAGTCAGAAGTCAGAAGTCAGAAGTCAGAAAATTAAAGACTTGAAATCTCGGAAATTCAATTCAAAATTTAAAACTTAAAACTCAAAATTGTCTTAAAGCCCAAAGGGCTGACACTCTGTTTAGAAACTTCAATTCAAAATTTCAAATTTGCTTCGAAGAACTTCGTTTCAAAATTCTTAATTCGAAGTCCGCCATTCGTCATTCGTCATTTCCCCCCGAAGTATTCTTTCATCGGGTCCAAATAATAATCCTTCCAGCCCTGGGCATAAGCCTCTTTTTGTTCCTGTGGAAAGTCAGAATGAATTAAAACCAACTGAGTTCCCCTTCCTGATGGCTCAAACAGAAGTTCAAGTCTTGAGTCAGGAGCCCCAACCGGGAAATCAGTTGTCCGCCAGGCCTGCAAAATTCTTTTAAATGGCTCAAGAACAAGATTCCTGCCCATGATATATCCATCCCATGCTGTAAAACCTCCGCCCTGTGATGAATCAATTGACGCTTCTGATCCGGTAAATGATGAATGTTCATCAGAATCAAGCCAGCTAAGATAAAGGGCCTCGGGTTCAACAGGGAGGAAAAGTGAAAGTTTGATTATACTCATTCCCAATTCTCATTTTAGTATACCTGTAAATATAAACAGTATAAAAAGAGAAAATCAAGTCCTTGGTCAGTTTTAGGGTAATTATTCTAATCCGATTCTAATCTACATCCCATTGAGTTTGATGTTGATAAGCTTATAAATTTCTTCTGTAAATATAACTCTCAGAAGGAGAACAAACGATGTTTGATGAATCGTTGAGCTACCAATGCCAATATTGCGGAGCAGTGAATACTCTCGATATGGATGAACTTGATGCGTACCATCAGGAGTTTTATGAAAACTGCGAAATCTGTGATCACCAGAATTTGATTATTGTGGATAAGGATGAGTTTTCAAAGTCGTACCATTTGTCAGTTTACGGAGATTATGACTGATTTTTTACTGCTTTGGTCAGTGTAATATATTTTTTTGGATGATTTGAACTCTTTTTCCTTCCTCTTTTTCATATTCCCGCTATTTGTACTGTCTCCATCACAGAAATCAGATTTAAATTTTTTGTATCTTTATACTTTTGCCAGATAAAACAAAAGGCGCAGAAGCTTGAATTGGATTTCAGAGATACGACATTTCGTATTTGACCTTGACGGAACCCTGATTCTCGGAAATCAGGTTTTGCCCTACGCGAGAGAAACCCTTGACCTCATCAAAAGTCAGGGCAAATCTTTTACAATTGTTACCAACAATTCAAGCCGGTCTATTGATAATTATTTCAGGTTTCTTACCTTTTTAGGATTTCGTATAAAACCAACTGAAATCCATACTTCTGGTAAGGCAACGGCTCAGTATATCAATCAGGTGAAGCCTGAACCTTCGGTTTACCTTTTGGGTACCCGTGCTCTGGTAGAAGATTTTTCTGCATTTGGCATTGCCTGCGTGGGTGAAATAGATGCTGAACCCATTGATTTTGTTGTACTCGCCTTCGACCAGGAAATCACTTATAAACGGATTGTGGATGCAAGTATTCTGATCAGATCAGGAATCCCGTTTATTGCAACCCATGCTGATGTTAACATTCCAACCGAACGGGGCTTACTGCCTGACTGCGGTTCGTTGATTTCTCTTTTCAAAACTTCAACGGGAATTACACCCAAAATTATCGGGAAACCCAACATCGAAATGCTTGAACCCATTCTTCAGCAGGTTGGAGTCAAAAGGCAAGAAATGGTGATTATTGGTGATCGCATGTACACTGATATTGAAATGGGTTGGCGGGCTGGAATAAAAACAATCTGGGTGAAAACCGGTGACCTGAATAATAACCATCTGACTTCACCTGGTGTAATTGCAACTTCAGAAATCCTGACTCTAGAACCGCTTTTTAATGCTCTTGCCAGACTTTCATGATTTGTTAACCCATTGGAACTGCATAAAAACAACTTTTGGCAGACGGAACCCTGACTTTTAATCTCCGTCTGAACCGACGATTTATTTATTTTAATTTAACAAGACTATTAAACGGAGTACTGTATGGCATTAGATATTGCCGAACTCAACGATCGGATTAAACAGGAATCAGCTTTCATTGACCTGATTCAAACTGAATTCAGTAAGGTCATCGTGGGTCAGAAGTACATGATTGACCGGTTGCTGATCGGGCTTCTGTGCAATGGCCATATTTTACTTGAAGGTGTTCCCGGTCTCGCAAAAACTCTTACCATTTCAACTCTTGCCAGAATTATTGATGGTAAATTTCACCGGATTCAATTTACTCCTGATCTTCTTCCTGCAGATTTAACCGGTACGTTGATCTACAATCAGAAGGAAAGTAATTTCTTCGTGAAAAAAGGTCCGGTTTTCGCAAATCTGATTCTGGCTGATGAAATTAACCGTTCGCCTGCAAAAGTTCAGTCTGCTTTGCTTGAAGCCATGCAGGAAAAACAGGTGACCATTGGTGACGAAACGTATAAACTTGAAGAACCGTTTCTTGTGCTTGCTACCCAAAACCCGGTTGAACAGGAAGGTACCTATCCGTTACCTGAGGCACAGGTAGACCGTTTCATGCTGAAAATCATTGTTGGATACCCAACAAAGGTTGAAGAAATGGAAATCATGCGCCGGATGGCTAATACTGCTGAGAAAAAGCCCATCAACAAGATTATCACTCCAAAGCAAATTCTGCAGGCGCGTCAGCTGATCAATGACATCTACATGGATGAGAAAATTGAGCAGTATATAATTGATATTATTTTTGCTACACGGGACCCACAAACGGTCGGACTTCCGCACCTGAAACCACTCATTCAATACGGTGCATCACCCCGTGCTTCCATCTTCCTGAACCTTGCTGCCAAAGCCCATGCTTTTCTTAAACACCGGGGTTACGTAACCCCTGAAGATGTTAAGGCAATGGCTTATGATGTATTGCGTCACCGGGTAATTTTGACCTATGAAGCCGAAGCTGAAGAAAAAACAACTGATTTCGTCATTGGTGAACTTCTGGCGAAAATTGAGGTGCCTTAATGGCTGAGGTTCCTGCAGACCTTTTCCGGAAAATCCGTCAGCTTGAAATCCGGACAAAAGGTATTGTCAATACTATGTTTTCGGGTGAATACCGGTCCAGTTTCAAAGGGCAGGGAATTGAATTCTCTGAAGTAAGAGAATACAACTACGGTGACGACATCCGCATGATTGACTGGAATGTTTCTGCCAGACAGGGAAAACCTTTCGTCAAGATTTATCATGAAGAACGGGAACAAACCCTCATGCTCATGGTTGATGCCTCGGGTTCACTCTGGTTCGGTTCAAAATATCCGCTCAAATATGAAATGGCCATTCAGCTTTCTGCTGTTCTGGCATTCAGTGCAATCAAGAACAATGATAAAGTAGGTTTGTGCATTTTCTCTGATCGAATTGAACGGTACATCGCCCCAAGAAAAGGAAGAACCCACGTTTTGCGTGTTCTTCGTGAACTGTTTTCACATCAACCCGAACAACGTCCCACACGGCTCGGACTTGTCTCAGAATATATTTCACGGGTTTTGAAACGGCGTGCCATTGTATTTCTTATCTCAGATTTTGATGATCTGGGTTTTGAAAAGGAAATTAAGATTCTGAATCAGAAACATGATCTGATTGCTGTGATCATGCGGGATATGGGTGAATTGGTTCCGCCACATATCGGACTTGCAAATGTTCGTGATCCTGAAACCGGCGAAACCACAACTGTTGATTTTGGCAGCAAACGGGTAAGAGAAGAATTCAGACAGTACTACCTCAGGCAGCACAAAGAATCAGCAGATCTGATTAAAAAACTACAAATTGACTCAATTGAACTTTTCACCCACCATGATTTTGTCGAAAAGCTGATGGCCTTCTTCAGGATGAGAGGAAGACGTAACTGATGACAAGGCAACTTTTTTCCATTTTTCTTTTTTTATGTGGTACCGTGCAGGTTTTTGCTCAGAATCCTGCTGAATGGCAATTTAAAATTGACAAAAAAGATTCTTTGCAAGTAGGTGATACCCTTACGTTTACAGCTGGGTGGAAGGGTTCAAGCGGGTACACATGGATTTTCAGGATGGATTCGACAACCGCAACCGTACTTGAGCCACTTTCGGGTGATACCTCAATTGTTGTATCGGGAAATGAAACCCGGTATCAGCTTAGGCTTCCGTTTGTTTTCTGGGGATTTCAGCACGATACTCTGGACCCGGTAAGTTTTGTACTTGAAAATAAAACGACCGGTGACTCTGTTTGGTTTAATACCCCAAGTCTGATTCTGAATCCGAAATTGTTTACCACTGAAAATGATACTTTGCCCAGGCCTGAAAAAGATATTTTCGAAACAGGACGGCCCTGGTGGCATTATTTTCTTTGGATTCTGGCAGGACTCTTACTTGCCGGCGTGATTTATTTAATCTACCGGAAGGTTTTGAAAAACAGGAAATCGAAGAATGTAAGTGTTGAAATCGTACCCGTTGTTGAACAATCAGCCTGGGAACTTTTTCAACTTGCCATGGATGACTTGCTTGCCCGTCAGGCAATCTGGCCAGATGATGTAAAGGCGTTTTATTCTGATCTGATTGAAATTCTCAAATCGTATCTGGAAAGAACCACGGGTTCACCTGTTCTTGAAATGACAAGTGATGAGCTTCTGGTGTGGTTAAACGGAAAACCTGGTTTAAAGGCGGTTTTGCCCGAAATGGATGAACTTCTAAATCGTGCCGACCTGATCAAATTTGCAAAACAGAATACAGTCCAGTCTCAAATGAATCTTGATTTTAATTCGGTCAGGATTTCTGTTCACAAACTGGAAACTGAAAAGGCCCCGGTTCAGGTTACAGCAACAAATCCTGATGTGAAAAGCGAATCAAAGGGAGGCAGTCTATGATTCAGTTTGAATCACCTGAACTGCTTTTATTACTTTTGGTTTTGCCGGCCTGGGGTATCTGGTTCTGGTTTCGGAGAAAAACAACAAAGCCGGTTTTAACCTACGGAAGGCTTGCTGCTTTCGGGAAGAAAACAAAAACATTCTGGGTTTGGATGTCCTTTTTTCTTCTTCCGTTCAGGTTAATCGGTTTGAGTTTATTGATTCTTGCTTTTGCCCGGCCTCAGCTTGTGAATAATGAAAGAATTATCAATTCAGAAGGGGTAGATATCATTCTTACTCTTGATATTTCGGCGTCAATGAAGGCAATGGATCTGAGACCGAACCGGCTGGCAGCTGCAAAAGAAGTTGCCCGCGATTTTGTTGCCGGGCGTGAAGCAGATCGGATTGGGTTGGTCGTTTTTGCGGGACAGGCATTTACCCAGGCACCGCTTACTCTTGATTATGACATGATCAAAAATCTTCTCTTATCAACTACCTGGGATGAAGCAAACCCGGGTACTGCTATCGGCATGGCACTGGCAACATCAATAAACCGGCTCAGAGAATCTGATGCAAAATCAAAAGTCATCATTCTGTTAACTGACGGTCGGAATAATCAGGGTGATATTGATCCTGTAACGGCTGCTGACCTGGCCTTAAGTATGGGTGTAAAAGTTTATACCATTGGCGTGGGACGATTGGGTGAGGCACAAATTCCGGTAAAAGATCAGTTTGGCCGCACCGTTTTGGTTAACCAGACAGTTGATGTTGATGACGAAACGCTAACGAAAGTTGCCGAAACAACCGGTGGGAAATATTACAGGGCTACTGATAATCAATCGTTACGTAAAATTTACGCTGAAATTGGTGCGTTGGAAAAAACAAAAATTGAAGTGAAGAATTACTATCAGTACGATGAAATTTATCATTGGTTTTTATTGCCGGGGCTTCTTCTGCTGATTTTTGAATTTTTACTTGCAAAAACCCGTTGCCGGCAGGCTGTGAGTGAACTTGGCGAGGAGCTGATATGAAATTTGGATTTTGGTGGTACTCTGCCGGTTTTCTGCTGCTTTTTCTTGTTTTATTTATCGTGATATTCTACCGGCGGAATCAGAAAAAGAATTTAACGGCTTATTTTCTGCCTGAAAACCTGCTTAAACTTAATGAAACTTCCTGGCTTCGGCTAAATACACTCAGGCTCACACTCTGGACGCTTGCTCTGGTTTTCGGAATTCTTGCACTCATGGGTCCGTTACTTGGAGAAAGAACACGTGAAGTGAAACACAGGGGTGTTGATCTTATTATCGGACTTGATATCTCTAACTCGATGATGTGCCAGGATGTACTTCCGTCCCGGTTGGAGAAAGCCAAACTTGAAATCCGGAATTTCGTCAGTCAGCTCAGGGGTGACCGGGTTGGTCTGATCGTATTTGAAAATGATGCCTTCCTTCAATGTCCGCTTACTTCCGATTATTCAGCGATCAGCCTATATCTTGATGCAATCACAACCGGTTATCTCCCGACACCGGGTACAAATCTGGCGGCTCCGTTAGAAAATGCAGAAGATGCTTTTAAAAGAACCCTGACTATCGGTGAATCTGAAGAAGACTCTAAGAAAAATAAAATAATGATTTTGGTTTCTGATGGCGAAGATCATGAAGGTTCAACTGCAAATGCAATTAAAATCGCCAATGAAAATGGAATAAAGGTATTTACTGTTGGTGTAGGTACCAATGCAGGTGGTCCGATTCCGGTGAAAGACAGAGCAGGCAAGTTTCTTGATTTCAAACGTGACCGTCAGGGTAATGTGGTTACAACTCAGCTTAAAGAGGACGGGCTAGCCCGTGTAGCTGATGAAACCGGTGGCGAATATTACAGAATCGGAGCTACCACCTCAGATTTTTACAAATTAAAAGATGTAATTGATAACATGACAAAAACGGATTTCAAATCTTCTGAAGTTCTTGATCTTGACAATAAATTCCAGTATCCGCTGGGTGTTTCACTTCTTCTTCTCATTCTGAATTTGTTCATTATTCCGGTTGTTAAAAAAGAGGAGACGGTTGCATGACCTGGTTGCTGATGATTCTTCTTCTCATTTCAGGTGATATTACCAAACTTAAAAAAGCTGATGGTTTGTACCGCCAGGAAAAGTATGAAGATGCCTATAAAATCTACCGTGAAGAACTTGATAAAAATCCGGGTGATTTCGAACTGGCTTTCAATGCCGGGAATGCCCTATATAAAATGGGGAAATTTGACGAGGCAGAGAAACTTTTCGATCATGCGAAAACCCTAACAAAATCTGCAACACAATCTTCTGCGGGTCAGTATAATCAGTCACTCGCAAATTTTAAAAAGAAAGAATTGGAAAAGTCCTTAAGCGGATTGAAAGATGCAATCAGACAGAATCCGGAAGATGCTGATGCCAAAGCAAATTTTGAAGTCATATCCAGATTACTGAAAAAACAGCAGCAACAACAGCAACAGCAGCAAAAAGATCAGAACAAGCAGGATAAAGAACAGAAAAAAGACGATAAACAGAAGCAACAGGATCAGAAAGATCAGGATAAAAAAGATCAGAAAGATCAGCAGAAAGAGCAGCCTCAGCAAAGCCAGATTCCAAAAGAACAAGCTCAGCGCCTTCTCGATGCCTTGAAAAAAAATGAAAAAGAAGCCTTACTGAAGCGAAAAGAAATGTCAGGAAAAGTAAGAAAACAAGTTGAAAAAGACTGGTAATCAATTCATTTTTTAAGAAGTCCCCTCAGATTAAAGTAGTACTATGACCAAAACCAGAATTTTCTTTGTTTATATTTTAGTGGTTACTGCCATTTTTGGCTTTCATGCTGCCGGGGCACAAACAGTTTCAGTTCAGATTTCTGCCGAACAAACCACCTACCGGGTTAACGATCTGTTTCAGATATCAGTAGAAGTTACGGCAGGGTCAAATTTATCTTTGCCAAAGGCTGAACTTGCAATACCTGCCGGCATAAAAAAAATGCCCGGACAGTCTTCAACAAGTCAGGGTATCTCCATTGTCAATGGTTCTTACAAAATTACCCAAAGTGAGAATCTTGTTTTGATGGCAAGTAAACCCGGTACCTACTCACTTGGGCCTGCATCTGTTATTTTGAACGGAACAAAATATCAGTCAAATGTTCTCTCACTCAAAATTCTTGCCGCAGATGAAAAAGCAAAGGCCGGATCTGGTGGTTCATCGGTTGAAGATTTTGTTTTTCTCAGGGCAATCCCATCGATCACAAATCCGGTTGTGGGTCAGCCGGTTTATATTAAGTACAAGCTTTATTTCAGAACACGTATCAGTAATGTGAATCTGGTTACCGATGCAGCCGGAACCGGTGTTCTTTCAGAAGATTTAAATTCAGGACGACCCAATCAGCAACCTGATCAGGAAACGGTGAACGGACAGCAGTTTAGTGTGGTGACTGTAAGGGAATTGATTGTTTATCCGCAACAGGCCGGTGCGGTAACCATTAACCCGTTGGTGCTCACCATGCAGGCTGCAAGGCCAAGGAAGTCATCCCGTCAAACCATTTTTGATGATTTTCTCGCAGATCCGTTTCAGGAATATGCACAGATTAATGTGACAAGTCAGTCAGTGAAGCTCAATGTCAAGACCGTCGGTAATCCGCCTGCCGATTTTTCCGGGATGACGGGTCAATTAACCGGTATAATGAAACTTTCAAAAACCGAAACTGACGTCAACCAACCGGTATCAGTTACA
>JAIUNL010000015.1 GCA_020161835.1 Bacteroidota bacterium
CAATATACCCGTTTTTAATATCTTGTGACAAAATGGAATCATTGGGCTGATCAAACTCTTCTATTATCTCACCAGTATTGATATCAATGATGTACCATTCGTTCTGGCTAAACGTATGGGGTTTGAAAATATACCGGTTGCCATCATAACTGGTTTGAAAGGGATCACCATCATTATCAGTTAACCGTTTCCAATAAATCAGCTTGCCAGTTTCTGGGTTCAGACAATACCAGTTGTCTCTGGCTCCAGTTATAAAAAGCTTGGTTTTATCCTGACTTAAAATAACACCATGAGCTCTGGGGTAGTCTTTCCTGTAAATGGAATAATCCAGTTCAAACTTCCAAAGAACCTTTCCGTCAGTCAACCGGTACTTGATTACCGTTCCGTCATCAAAAACACTATAACCAACCTCTTCATCCAAAACCGGCACTGAAAATAAATCGGAGATTGTTGATAAATAAATACTTCCAATATCAAGATGAACATATCTGGGTTTTACCCGGATTTTAAATTCACGTTCACCGGTGTTTGGATTAAATTTCATTATTTCGCCAAAACCATAAATTGGGTCATTGCGTGAGTCGTAGGTGAATGCTCTAGTGTTTATAAAAATTCCATTCGAATTAGTAACAATTGAGGAAACACTTCCGGTATCAAGAGGTGTTTCCCTTATTGTTTGACCCGTTTGAGAATTAAATTCAATAAATTGTTTCCCATTTAAACCGTTTGGATTTCTAAACCCTTTTATCTCATCCAGCCAATTTACAACACCATCATCTCTGAATAAACCGGAATCTGGTGACATCCAAATCAATTCACCGGTATATTTATTGAATCCCTTGGTTGAAAAGATATCGTTTACAACAATGAGCCGAGAATTGATTGTTAAATTAGACCCAACGATATCGCGTTCTTTGCCAGTTATATTTGCTTTCCAGATTTCCTTTCCTGTTGCAAGTTCACGGCATTCAATATCTGGTCCATTATGAAAATAAACCCGGTTACCGTCAATCAAGGGCGACTCCCAACCTTGGTGGGGTTCTACTTTATTTAACTTGGTCTGCCAGACTAATTTTAAAACGGAGGAAGACCCTTTTGGGTCTCCTCCGTTTTCAGAACAGGAAAATGAAAGTAAAATCAGAAAAAGTATGAAAATGGAATATTTCAAATACTTATACCAGCCATCTTCATTTCACAATCTGATAAACATAAAAATTGAGCACTCCAAAGGCAGCAATATACCCGTTTTTAATATCTTGTGACAAAATGGAATCATTGGGCTGATCAAACTCTTCTATTATCTCACCAGTATTGATATCAATGATGTACCATTCGTTCTGGCTAAACGTATGGGGTTTGAACACATACCGATTCCCATCATAACTACTTGGAAATGAATTGCCGTCATAATCCGATAACTTTTTCCAATATATTAATTTACCGGTTTCGGGATTAAGGCAGTACCAGTTATCACGACTCCCAGTAACAAACAATTTGTTTTTTTCTTTATCCAGGATCAGACAATTAGCACTAGGATAGTCTTTTCTGTAAACGGAGTATTCAAGTTCAAATTTCCAAAGAACCTTTCCGTCAGTCAACCTGTATTTGATTACTGTACCGTCATCAAATACACTGAACCCAACCTCCCCGTCTAAAACCGGCGCAGAAAATAAATTACTTTTTGTTGATAAATATATGCTTCCGATATCAAGATGAACATACCTGGGTTTTACCCGGATTTTAAATTCAAGTTGACCGGTGTATGGATTAAATTTCATGATCTCGCCAAACCCATAAATGGGGTCATTGCGTGAGTCGTAGGAAAAAGCAAAAGTGTTGATCAATAAACCATCAGGTATGCCAATTACTGCATTTACCCTTCCGGTATCCAAAACGAATTCTTTTATAGTATTTCCCGAAAAAAGATCATATTGAATAAATTTCTTTGCGTTTTCAATAGTAGGATGGCGATAACCAAAATTCTCGTCTATCCAACTCAAACTACCATAATCACGTTGAACCCCCGAATCAGGTGCCAACCAAAGTTGCTCACCCGTAATTTTATTCATACCCCTAGTTGAGAATGCATCATCTATGACAATTTGTGTAGAATTGACGGGGAAATTAGTACCAATATAATCTTTTGTTGTGCCTGCTACATTTTTGGTCCAAAGTAACTTCCCGGTTGTCAACTCCCTGCAATCAATATTTGGGCCATTTGGAAAATAGACACGATTTCCATCTATTATTGGTAACTCAAATCCTTGCAATCCAAGGTTTTTATTCAAAGGTGATTTCCAAATAAGTTTTAAAACAGAAGAGGAAGTTGCTCCCTCTTCTGTTTTATTACAACCCATTAGCAACATGATATATAAGGCGATAAAATAAATCAGGTTCTTCATAATTTAACGCTACTATTTATGATCACGAATCCAATTTTTTGCATCAATCATGGTTGTGGTTTGATCCCCATTCCAAGGTTTCACCACATACAAAGAAGAAGCGTGATTGTGGCCGTCATTCTGGTTTGTGTTGGGTGCCTTGAAGTATACAATACCCTGATTACCCTGTTGGTTTGAAACGGTAACCATTCCATCAGTGGCAACAGTAGTTACCGAAGTAACACGTATGATTGTCTCATTCCAAATTCTGGAGTAAATAGGGGCACTACATACATCAGCCGAAAGTAGTGAGGGCAACCTGTCATAATCATACAAACTAAACCCAACTTCAGGTTCCGGTGTAGGATTTCCATAATAAATATCACCGCACTTTTCAAGCCAGGCCTCATCAATTTCCTTATGCGTTACCACTATGGTTTCATAGGTATATTTCAGATCATTTGAAACATCCTGACTAACCCAGTCCAATTTATCAACGGCATCTCGTGAAACTGCATACCGGTCTCTTGCTGCTCTTGCGTTTGCCACCGTGCCACTATGGGAACCAAAAAAGAACCACTGGTTGTAGTAGTTCGCCCTATCATTGTATTTGTTTCTTTTATAATGAAAATAACTTTTAACGGCCTCAATGTTTCCAACCGCATTTAGAGGTCCTTTATAAAAATCATCACTAAAATTTTCCATTCCCTCAAACAAACTCATTATATTTACTGCGCCTGGGGCAGAAAGATAAAATCCGGAATTTTCAATTAAATTTACAGAACCTGCGGTGAGATATGAAGGCAAAGAGCCTCCAGCTCTTAGTGTTGCATATTTAAAATCCTCACCTCCAATAAAACGGTTTTTATTCGCATTTGAAAAACTGGATCCAGGCGAATAACTTCCACCACTGTTTTTTTGAAGTGACTTAATATCTTCACGGGAATTATCAAAATATCCTTCCAGACCATTTATGATGCCGGTATTCATCAAAGACAAATATTTGTCCATTAAAGCAACATTTGCCATCCAACCCCACCAAGTTTCATCATCGCCAATAATAGGGTTAAAACCATCTGGTCCGGTCCTTAATTGAGCATAGTAAGAAGCCCATTTTGCTTTTGCAGCTGCTAATCCGCCTTTTAAATTATTCATACCACCCATTGGGGAGGCAATGGTAACCACCCCCTTGATTTTTAAATTTTGTACGGTGAATTTTGTTGAATTATAGGGTTGTTGATCATTAAATAGTTTTGCAACTACTCCTCCAGTGCTATATCCAATTAAAAACCACTCCTTTGTCAGATTTTGAGTTCTCATGATGGTTGCAACCTGCGCAGCCCTATCATCAACAGACAAGTTTGTTTTAACTCCGTTTGCAAGATTATGGTTAATATACACAATATCAGCGTCTGTGATATTAAGTGTAGATTTCAAATCATTAACCAGCCGGGTATGGTCATACCCACTTTTAAACTCATCAGGACTTCCGCCGAGACCAGGGATAAAAACAACACCGTATCCCTGACTGAAACCAGAAGATGCAGAAAAAACAAACGCAAGTAAAATAAATATCTTTTTCATTTCAGGCTCCTTATCGGGCAATTACTTTTATATGGGTTCGGGTTTCAACAGTTTCAGAAATAACTTCCGCTCCATTTCCGTCATCTCTGAACAGACGGGAATGAATAACACTTGGGAACCATCTTCCGGCCTTTAAAACGTAATTATATTTGGTTAGCAGATCAAGTTTACCATTTGTAAAAACTGCATCCTGTAAAATATTTCCTGTTTTTTTATCCATCATAGTATGGGTTACTGAGGTATTGTCCTGGCTTTTCTGAACAATTGACATCAGACCCTGATCATTGATGTTAATACTTCCGCCACTTTTTAAAATTTCAGCCTGCATCAACTCAAGTTTCTTGCCTCCAATTCCAGGTAAGGTATCCAAGTCAAGTGAATCTGCCATCAATGTGAATTTTTGCTTCCATTCGTTTCGAAGCGCCATTTCTTCTCCAGAAGGCGAATACTTGGTTGCCTTTCCGTTTCTTGCATAATTGGTTATTCCTGTTTCATCAAAAACTACACGAACGATTTCATTATCAATATCATTCTGGGATTTTTGAATTTCATCGGGTCCCGGGTTCCCTTGTTTTGACGGCGGAAATGCATTGCCATCATAGGTTCCATCAATAAATAATTGATCAATCCGGTAAGTGCCCTTTCCATCAAATGCACCACTAACCTGTGATTTTTCATATCGGGTTAAAATAGGTGCATCCTGATAGTCACCACTTGTTTTTCCAAGCAATCCGGCACGGATTCTGGGTTTTACCGAAATCACTTCTTCCTGGTAAGATAAGAGGTAACCCTGTGTGGGTCTTAACTTTGTTTTAGAAGATGAATTTATACTATCTCCTTCTTCCAGATACTTGGGTTCTGCACAACCAGCCAGTATGAAAAGTAAACTGCCAAGGCAAATGCCTGGCAACAGCATTTTTGTCATTGTATCTCCTTAATTTATGTGGGACGAGTGGTAGCCTACCCGGTACCTGATACAAATGTCAAAAAAAAACACTTACTGTCAATAGTTTGTGACAAATTTTAATGTTTGTCAAGATACAATCTGGTTTTAAGATGTACGTTGTACGGGGTACGCTGTACAAAAAAACCCGGTCCCCGAGTGTCAGTCGTAAGACTGATTTATCGAGGGGCCCGGGTATGCGTTGAGGTTGGGATTTAAAATTTCTGCATCTCGGTATGTCCGTCTTTCGACGGACTACTCGACGACCGGATACCCAGAACCAATGCACTCAAAAGTCGGGTCATGAAATGTGTGAAGCAAATCCATACCTTTTCCGTCAAACCAAATACACAATACTCTTCCACTTTTCCCTTCCATTTCTTTGGCCAAATTTCAGTGTTCTTCCGGCTTTCCTTCGTCCGTCTTTCGTTGGTCTTTCGTTGTGGAACTAACCTGGGTCTGTTCCACTCCTGCTTAGGAAATCGGAGAGCGCAGCATGATATGCGGTTCGGTTTTCACCGGCAAGGTCTTCATACTTTTTCAGCGACACTGGATCTGACAGAACACTTTTTGCAAAGGCAACCGCTTCCCGGAACCGGTTTTGTTTTTGAATTTGGTCGGGAGAGGTTCGGGATGGCCAGGTTTTGGGTGCGAGAGCAAGAACGGTCTCCCTGCCTGATTGTTTAAAAATGAGTTGTTTCCCCAGCTTTCCGCTTAAACCGGTGGTGATAATGTTGTCTTTGACGATGGCCATTGGAAACTCTCTTTACTTCGGGATATCGGGGTGCAAGATCAGAAAGGGGAAATTAAAAGGAAAGGGAGAAAAATGGTACCTGGGTGGTAATGGCGGAAATCTTTATCAGGGTGTATGCTCTGACTCTTTAATCAGAACAAAGAAAATTGTGTTTCTTTTTTAGGATAGAATACCCCGATGATGACGAAAGGATTTTTTGCTCTTCTCATGTGCCATTCTTTTGTTGACCCGAGAAAGAGATAAATATCCTTTTCTTTCAGGAATTCCAGTTCATATTTCTCACGAACTTTTTCGAGGGCTTCTGCTTCTATTCCCTCCGCCGATTTAAAACATTTCCAATAGAGTGCTCCAATTTCCCAATCTTCAATCATCATGCGGCTTTCCCTATCCTCTTCATCCAAAAACCGGTAGTAAAACTTATAAGGTAATTTTGGAATTTGAATTTCAGGATTTTTATCCGGATCAAATAACTCACCTTGTTTTCTAAGTTCTTTCCACTCGTCTTTCCACTCCCGGATTTCTTCCTTCTCTACTTCAAAGCTGATGATGGTTTTCGGTTTAAAGGTTGCCAGTGATCGGTTTAGGGGTGCTTTAGAATCTTCAATCAATTTTGTCTAACTGGTATACACTTCTGATGTACATATCTTTTTGCGTTCCTCCCAATTATTTCTTGTATCCAGTTTACCAAAAAGCTGTATATCTTTAAAATCATAATTAACAGGTGAGTGGCTCTCCGGACGAAAATCATCCGTTCGCTTCACCAGGTCCAGTTCCATCCAGTTATACTTGAATGACTCAACCTTGCCATCTTTACGCAAACCGCGTAAAAATTTCAGCGGAACCGGATAGATGCGGATCCATTCACCTGTTTCCAGAATGCCAGCGGTGCAAACTAATTCGTCATAACTGCGGGATGGCAGTGGATAGGTCGTTACCGTTAAAAGAACTTTTCTTCTGGCCATTTTTAAAGATGGTTGACTTCGTATTCAAAATCAGGTAAGTTTTCTATAGCCTCTGCCAGGTGTTTTCGGTGGCATTGGCAACTATTCGCTTCGAAACAAGTTAAAGCAATACGTTTACTCTCCCGAAGCAAGTTTAAAATGCGTAACTGAGTACCGCTCGTTTCGGTAAGATTGTTTTGACGGTAAACAGCGAATAATTGATCATAATCGCTTTGTGTATTCAATTCCCTGCGTTGTTCTGATTGAATACCAACTTCAGGAAAATGCACATACCGGATACCCAAACTCTCACAATAACGGCTTAACGAACTTTTGCTGAAACCGAATTTCATACTCAACGGATTGTTTCGGACATCCACTAAAACTTTTATATCATTTTTGACCAGCTGGTTTAAATAGTCTTCCAGCGAAAGACCTTCATAACCGATTGTGAAGAGAACGGTTTTATCGTTTCCGGGATGACTTAATTTCACCTTTTCAAATTGCGCTTCGGATAATATTTCTTTTGCCTTTATACTGTTTATTGCCCAATAAGGAAATTTAAGGTAAGTATATTTCATCAATTCGCCAGCGGTCATGCCACCAAATTGCGCTTTGATACCGGCAAGCAGGTTTCTGTCATCTTCTTTGAGGAGTTTTAAGTAATCGGTCTTCTCTTTACTGATGTAATGTACCGGTGTTTCATCTACCATTCCCCGGCGAACCATCGCACCTAAATCGGCAACGGCTGAATAGGAATAACACCCAAACTTATAGGGGATAAAATCATAGTCAGGTTTGACCTGACGTTGGGTAAAAAGGAAAAGCAACTTTTGCAGACTGATTTTATCTATCTGTCCCTCAAAAAGCTGCAATAAACTCAGGATAATTTTTCTTCTGTAAAACATGCAGCAAAGGTAGTGAAAACACCATTCTGTTACTAAATCGATACAAAGAATAAAATTGTTTTGGGAATTGAATTCGAGATACGCAGTACCCCTTACCTTGTAAAGGAAACGGTCACCGGGTGTCCGTCCGGAGACGAATGTATCGGGGTGCGGGAAAAGGAAGTGGAAATAAAAATTAAAAAAACAATAAAAAATCTATAACTCAACCTCACCACTGATAAGAAAATGCTGAAGAAGGTTGTGAATTTTTATATTCACCTTAAAAAGTGGAATAACACTTCCTTCCTTTTTTTCAAAATAGGCTTTAGCCTTTTCTTTATCTACAGACTCCTTTAAATCATCAAAACGCCCGAATTGATTGATATTCAGTTCATTTATACCCGTATTCATCATGGCTCTCAGTTTGGTTTCATCCAGACCAAGAAGTTCTGAAATATGCCGGATCTGATCGTTTTTTGCTTTGGATTGATAATCTGCAATATAATCACGGAAGGTTTTATCGCTTGCAATTGAAGCATCCCCGCTTTCAACATCATGAAGGAATATGTTGGCAAATTTCTGCTCGTCCCGGGTAAGAAACGCAAACGATTTGTGCAGATCATTTAAGGTCTGTTCCTTTTGGTCCCTGTCAATATCTTTCTGTTCCAGCATTTTAAGGTACTTTTCAAAACGGGAGTTCATATATTCTGCATTAATAATCCCGGTATCGATCTCGGTTAAATAACCATCAATTTCAAATGGAACTTCTTCAGATCCACCTTCGCCACCACCACCACTATTTAACTCCTTATACCGAAGAGCCAGAATCAGAAACGAATTTTCATCAAAACTCATTTCGATGATTGATTTTGCTTTCCCTAAAACCGTCTCGAATTCATATTTTGACTCACTCCATGTAAAGCCCTGTATTTTGGATGCTTCCAGATACGTGTTGAATTCTTTAAAAAGCCTTGCGAAATTGCCTCGTTCAGAAAGATCATCCGGCAATTTTTCAAAGTTTTGGATCCCGGCGTGTATGAATACCTGAAAAATTTCATCGAATACTGAATTCAGCTTTTTCAGGTTTTCATCCAAATGATCGACAAACAGTGCAAGTGGTTTGTCTCCCGAATACATTTTTACTGCCTGATTCACATACTGTTCTACTGTGTGTGGTTTCCGGTAATACCGGATGGTACCGAAAGGTTTATCTGGCCCAAACAGGCGGTTAGTTCGTGAAAAGGCCTGAATAACGTGTTCAAACTTAAGAACCTTGTCCATGTAAAGGGTATTGATCCATTTGGAATCAAAACCGGTCAGCATTTGATCGACCACAATTAAAAGATCAATCTGTTTTTCCCGATTTTTTTCTATCCGGGTGTAGGGCTCCTTGTGGGCAAGCCGTGCGGCTATATCTTTTTTCAAATTCCCATGACTTGAAAGTGCAAAATCCATTCCAAAGGTTTGATTGTAGTCTCCGATAATTTCAACCAGACCGTCTTCTTTAAATTTTACATTCCCGTGATTATCAATATTCGGATCGAAAAGTGCAGTTATTTTCAAGTCCGTTTTTTCTTTTTTCAATAAACGGTAATAGTCAACAGCCTCAGAAATACTGCTGGTGGCAAAAAGCGCATGAAACTTCCCGTTCCGGCTAAGAGTCAGCCATTTATCTGCAATATCACTTACGACAGCCTGCTGATGCTCGATGCGCTCATACTGTGAAGTTGGAAGGTAATCCTCAATTCCTTTCACATATTTCCCGTTTGTGTCAAGGAAACCGGCCATTTTCACCTTTGACGCATCCATAAACTTATAATAAACTTTGCTCTTTTTCGGGTCTTTGATGGCTTCCTTTTCACTGGTTGCCTTTGCCTCTGCGATGGCAACAGCTTTTCTCAGGTCGTGGTCTTTATAGGTCATAACCTTATACGGATCGAAACCCAGAACATTTTTGTCCCGGATGCCATCGGCAATACTGTATCGATGTAACTCATCGCCAAAAACAGTTGACGTGGTGTTCAGTTTTTTTTGGTTCTCATCCTGAATGGGAGTGCCGGTAAAACCAAAGAACAAGGCCTCAGAAAATGTTTTCTTGATCGATGTCAGCATTTTACCAAAGGTTGACCGGTGTGCTTCATCCACAATAAAGACAATCCGTTTTGACTTCATAAGCTTAATATCGTGGGAATTGAGTCCCCCATCTTCATCTTTGATATTGCTCATTTTTTGGATGGAAGTAACGATAAGCGTATCGGCAGGTTTGGTACTTTTGAGTTTGGAAACTAAAACGCCGGTATTTTCGGTGGCCTGAACCTCTTCGTTTTCGTCTGCAAAATTGCTGTATTCCTTAAGTGATTGGGTTCCCAGTTCTATCCGGTCCATCAAAAAAAGAACTTTGTCTGCATCCTTCGAGTTTGCTATAAGTTGTGCCGATTTAAAACTGGTCATGGTTTTGCCGGAACCGGTGGTATGCCAGATGTATCCACCCCGCTGGGAATGTGCTTTCCAGTCGGTTTTTGAAACTTTATCCGAAATAGCGTTGGCAGCATAATACTGGTAACTGCGCATGACCTTCAGAATGCCGTCAGAATCATCGGCAACCGTGTAGAACCCGATTAGTTGATGTGCCATCGGAATGGAGAGGAGTGTTGAAGCAATGAGTGCCCACTGATTGATGGGTTCATTGTTGAAATCGGCCCAATGGAAATAATAATCTTTATTGAATTTGCCATCGGGACCGGGATTGGCAAAATAGACCGTTTCGCCGGGTTCCATAGCCACAAAAATCTGAATGAGAGAAAACAACCCTGTAAAAATGCCCTCACCGGTATATTTTTCAATTTGGTTACAGGCTTGACTGACCGGAATTCCACTCCGTTTCAGTTCGATGTGGATGACCGGCATACCGTTGATCAGCAGCAACAGATCACCCCGGCGGTCATTCAGGATTTTTGATTTGCTTGTAAAATGGGGTTGATGCACAATCTGATACCGGCTTTGCCCTGCGGCAATCTCACGGCGGTCGTAGATTTTCAGACTGACTTCTTTACCAAAATGATCAGGATCGGCAGGATTGTCACGGACGATTGAAACGGTTTTGCCATTGATAAACCCGTTCAGCTTTAATGGCGTTCTTAGCCGGGTAATCTGTTCAAGAATCTGGGCCATTTCACCATTGGTTAGGGGTGTTTCATTCAGGCGGTCGATCCCACGGTTGTTTTCGAAAAGAATAGAAGCCCAGTTTTGCAGTAACTCACCCTCAGTGGGGTGTTTCAGAATATCGTTTTCCCACCCTTTATTCCTCAGAATTTCGATAAGTGCTTCTTCAAAACCGGATTCGCTGGCAAATGACATTGTGATTTAAGCCTTTTTATAATTCATACAAACATCTTTTCCAGACAGGCCTTTTTGATGGCCTTTAGTTTTTCTAGTTCTTGCAAATGAAGTGTAATAATGGTTTCGTGATTTTGAAAATATCCTGCTATTTTTTCTTGCTCTTCTTTCTTTGGAAGTTTAAAAGGGGTAGCTTTTGCTTGCTCAATTGTATAATGTGAGATTGTTCCAATATGAGTAATGCTATTTACATAATTTCTGAAAGTTGAAGTTGAAAAAAAAGTATATAAAAAAGAACCGTTAATTTCTTCGGTATTTTTTAACCATAGCAAATCTCCATCTTTGAAGTATAAAGGCTCATTAGTCTTAACCAAAAAAGGAATCCCAATTGAACCACCACCAGTAACCAGAAGGTCATTTTTTTGAACGGAACCAGACTTTTTCAATAACTCTTCATATAAATTCTGAGAGATATATGCTTTTTTATTATCTGAGCCATAATATGCAGAAATAACATCACTCGTCCTAAAAAATGGTACTCCAGAATCTGTCCATTCATTCTTATGAACACGAGAAGCTGATGAAATTTCCATTACCTCCCCCAACTTCCGTTCTTCCCACTTGCCCGTAAACTCTTTAAAACGAATTTCAGGCACATCTGAACCCGATTTGGGAAACATTTTTTCGAGCATGGCCGTATTTAAAGTGGTCAGCTTGTCGTATTTGCGCTGATGCAGAGTGATGAGAATGTCAAGCTGGTTGAAATATTCTCCAATTTTTTCTTGTTCAAAAATATTTAAAGGCGCTAAAAGCTCAAGCTTCATCATTGTTTCTGCATTGAGTTTTGCACGCCCCCCACCTACCAAAAAAGGTTCAATTTGGGTTTGAGAAATAACATATTTAAGATATTTATTTTTAGCGATATCCTGTTTTGCCTGAAGAACATGAGCATGGTTATTTACCCATATTTTTCCATTTACGAACTGTACAGGATAATCTTTCAAATCGTTTGCACCGTCTTCGGCAACGAGAATAAATTCTCCATCATGGGTAAAACCTTCAACATAATCCTGAATACCATTTGCACCATAGTAAGGTGTGTCACCCGGTATCCTTTCAGAAGCAGTTATAGGGACTCTCAAATTGTCATATCTATCAGCAATATCTTTTAATTCAAACTTATCCCAATCCTCATTAAATCCTTTAAACCGAATATCCGGTTTAGTTTTTCCCTCAGTCATTGTTGTTCCCTTTTAACAGCAACTGAAATTCAGCAAGTCCTTTCAGGTCGTGTTCATTGCCCGTAAGGTCATCAATCAGGGAAGCTAACGTTTTTTCCGTTTCGTGAATCTGCTCCATCACGTCTTTGTAAGTGGTGGCATATTTCAAAGCAAGGGTTTGTACTTTGGCAGCGAGTTCAGTTATGACTGTTTCAGGCAGTTTATGCAGGGAACTCAGGAGCGGGGTTATCCATTTTAATTCCAGTAAGTGGTGCACCTGGTCATCGGTAAGCGCTTCAATGGTTTCTTTGGTGAGGTTATGCAGTTTCGTCGCTTCGGTTCTGAGCCGGGCTTTCAAATCTTTCTCCTCGGAAATCAGTTCTGCGAGTTTCAGAATTTTTGCTTCCAGAGTTTCTTCTGCAAACACTTCATTCTTCTTCAGGCTGGCCTGTATCTGTTTTGCTTCTTTGGTAATGGCAGAGGATACAAAGCTGTCACCGGCTTCGTTGGTTAGTTCGCTTTCTTTTTCTTCTTCCGTCAGGGTTTCCATTATTTCATCGTAACCGGCACTAATTTCTGCCAGCCGGTTTTCCATTGTTTTCAGATTCTGGTATTCTGTGTTGAGGTAAGTTTTTTGCACGAGTTCAAAGGGAAGCACACGCCCGGTCCATCCGTCCTGTACTTCCTGCGAAGTGTTTCCTACGGTCTTCTTCAACACCAGGTTCGGGTCTACTTTTCGGGTGGTTTCAAATCCTTCGGTTTGTATGATTTCCAGATCACCGGCTATTTTTATCCATTCATCATCAAGAAGCTGAAATGCCCCGTATTTATCAATCAATGAAAAGGATTTGAGCCGGTTAAAAATTTCATTGCTCAGAATGGTTTCTTCTTTTGATAGAGTCACTGACAGCATATTTTTAAGCAAGTCATTCCGTAGTGTGCCGTCAAAACCAGCGAAGGCGGTTTTAAATTTGCCTGAAAAGGTTTGTACACTTTTATGTTCCCTGATGGCCGCCTTTACATCAGTTACTTTCAAACCGACATACGGTGAACCGTTATTCAGAAACAATGCCTCACGCAAACCCGGCAGCGCATTCCAGTAGAGCGACAACCCGTCAATTTCCTTTTTTGGTATTCCGCCAAACATCGAGGCATAAAGATCCCAGCTTTCGGCCTTTTCAGACGAATCGACATACCGGGGAATGTTCAGGTTATAGTCGTTTGACCGTATTTCTTCCCGGCTTACCACTTTCGAAAAGTTGGGAACTGGGTAACGGCCAACCACAGTATCGGCAATCCGTTTAATGTCAGAAGCCCTGAGCTGGTTGTTTTTTCCAACTTTCGTGAATCCTTTCGAGGCATCAACAATCAGCACATCGGTGTTTGTCCGTTTTTGCTTCAGCACCATGATAATGGTTGGGATTCCTGTACCAAAGAAAATATTGCCCGGAAGCCCGATGATAGTATCAATGTGATTACATTCAATCAGGTTTTTACGGATGGCTCCTTCTTCACCCCCACGGAACAACACCCCGTGTGGCAGCACGATGGTCATAATGCCATCGGGTTTAACGTGGTAGAGATCGTGAAGCAGAAAAGCATAATCGGCTTTGGTTTTAGGTGCCAGACCAAAACGGGCATAACGGGGGTCGGTTTCTTTATTGGCAGAATCCCATTTCTGTGAATAAGGCGGATTTGAAACCACGGCATCAACATAAAGCGGATTGTAGGTATTAACCGGGTCGTTTTCTTCGAAATAGGGCCAGTCATCCTCAAGTGTATCGGCGTTGCGGGTGAAAATATTATCAGCCAGAATTCCACGCATCACCAGGTTCATCCGGGTAAGGTTGTAGGTATTCTCCTTCAATTCCTGAGCATAGTACATGATACTGTTATCGTTGGCGAAGTGCCTGGCTACACTTCGGCCAATATTGATCAACAAGGATCCGGACCCACTTGTCGGATCATAAATTTTGATTTCTGTTCTGTCTTTTAAATGATTGGCCACAATTTCTGACATCAGCACAGAAACTTCGTGGGGGGTGTAAAACTCACCGGCTTTTTTACCGGCATTTGCTGCAAACATTCCGATGAGGTATTCATAGATAAATCCCAATACATCATAATCCTGTTGCCCATCCATCGGAATATCTTTAATGAGATGGATCAGCTGACTGATGGCCTTTGTCTGGGCACCTGAACTATCACCCAGTTTACTCAATCCGGTTTCGAGGGTGTTAAATATTTTCTCAAACAGTTTTTTATGTTTCGGGTAGATTGAACGGTTGAAAGCAGAAAGGGCATCACGGACGTTAGACACATCAAAGTCATTCCCCATGCTAATCCAGGTCGAAAACAAATCCTTATGGGCAATAAAAAAACCAATATTGCTTTTGAAATATTCCGCATCACCATCAGAAAGAGTGATTAAATCGTTTTCTGTAAAATCTTCCCTTTTGGCAAATTTGATTTCCTGCTCAGACAGGTACTTATAGAAGATAAACCCCAGTATGTAATCTTTGTATTCATTTGCTTCAATTTTCGACCGCATCTGGTTGGCAGATTCCCAGATTTTTGCAGCCAATTGCTGTTTGTTCATACGTGTGCTTTTGGGTCTTATTAAATTGAATGTGGTCTATTAAAGGTTTTCAAGATAGTAATATTGTACTATAAAAATTGCGGTAAGCTGGCAAAAAACAGCATTTTGTCAATCTTTGGCCGGAAAAAGTAGTTTAGGTTCCATTTTACAATTCAACAGGAAACCTTTTGAACTTAAACCTCATTGTTTCCGCAAAGAAATGACAGAAGTAATTTTCGTATATTTGCAATCAGAGGTGATAACATGGAAAATATACTTTTCCTTTCCTACAATAAAGATTCTGACATGGGTCAGCATTCAGCACTAAGGCTTCAAACTATAGCCGGGCTTTACGGCTTTTCAGTTGTTTTACCTTTACGCCGTCCCAATTCAAGTGCAATTAACCAGGAAACAAAAACCCGGATTGATTCTGCTGACATGGTCGCAATCTTTGCTCTTGAAGGGGTTTCTAAAGGCGTGAATGAAGAAATTGTTTATGCCTCACAGAAAAATAAGCCGGTTATTGTTTTGTTCCAAAAAGGGATGCCCCAGAGTGGCTTCCCCAAAAATGACAATATCAGAGCCGTAGAGGTAGATTTTAATTCGATTGACAAAGCCTCATATGAAGTTGCAGAATTTCTGAAAGGTCAGTTTTCGGCCCGTACAAAAAAAGGTAAAGAAACTGCCGGTTCCGGTTCCGCTCTCATTCTTTTGGGGTTGGGACTTTTAGCTGCATGGGCATTGACTAAAGATAAATGAGGAAACCAACAGCTATCATTGATACTTCAGTTCTGCTTTGTCTTTTCCGTCTTAATATTCTTGATAAACTGAATCTTTTATTCTCTGAAATCCGAGTTCCAAGAAAAGTTGAATCAGAATTTCTTTTCCGTACTGATCCGACAGAAGCAAGTGCCAGATTCAAGTTTATTACCAGCTTTTATGAAAGTCACCGGAGATGGTTTATTCAATGTAATGAATACGATTCTGCAACGGTTGAAATTTATGTCAAGATTGAAAAACTTGATCCGGGTGAATCTGAAGTTTTTGCACAAAACCAGTATCTTGATAATACCCATACACTTTTGATTGATGAAAAAAAAGCCCGGAAAGTAGCCTTTAAAAAACAAGCAACCGTTCATGGCTTTTTATTTATTCTGGCGTCACTTGATATTAAATACGGTATCTGTGATTATCAAAAAGGCATCACCATACTTCAAAAAGAAGGGTTAGGCCATTTTCCCGAAACCCTTGTTAAATCGGTTTACCAGTACGTAAAGGATAACTGATTTCTTCCGACCTAATAAATTATCTACAAAATCAGTTGGAATCAACCATTTGGTGATGATAGGTTATCCAAAACCAAATAACTTTCTTAACTTTTTTCGGTTTATAGTATATTTCGTATATTTGAATTGGTGTTTGAAAAAGCACCTACAAACCTGCCATCAACAATGCCGGAAAACCCAACTTTACCTATGTGAAGCGGTGCCGGTTCGGGCGGGTTTTTTTTTGCTTTTTTTTGTAGCCTTTTCTTACCTTTGCTATTGCTCTTCCTACCTGAACGGGGGCTTTGTGTCGGCGTGTCTGAGGTAGCAGACTCCATTGCCGTAATCTGAAATAACAAATGCCCCTGAGCCTCATTTTTTTTGTGTGGGGGAAACGCTCAGGGCGATGAGTGCGGGGGTTCCACTGGAACGTATTGACACGCCCCCACCGCTTTTTCTGATATACATTGTTTTGGCTACAAGTTCCTTCTTCTCCGGTTCACAAGTCCTCAACTTAAGACATGTTTGTCTTTGCTTTTTTTCGTGCTGGTTTCTTACCTTTGCCGTTGCTCTTCCCAACTGAACGGGGGCTTTGCGTCGGCGTGTCTGAGTTGGCAGACTCCAGTGCCGTGGACTTAAACAGCAAATGCCCCTGAGCAAATTATTCGGTATTTTAATTTTTCCCCTCCTTTTATTCAATTTAAAGAATGAACCGCTTTATCCAGGTATATGATGGCACCCCAAACACAAATAACGGTAACGCCAGGATGGACCTTCCCGGTTTCAATCATTTCTTACACGAGTGAAGGAAATTCTTTTTTTTATTGTCCGGAACTGAATTTGATTGGTTATGGGGCGTCTGAACAGGAGGCTCAAAAGTCCTTTCAAATTTCAAAAAGGGAATTCTTTAGGTTTTTAAAGACGAATCCTTCCTTTTTTCTTGAATTAAAAAAACTGGGTTGGACGGGGTCTGAGAATTCGAAAAAAATGTGCCCGCCATCATGGGCATTTCTTTTAGAAAATGATGAGATCATCAGGGAAGTGGTGGCAATCAATAATTTCTCAAAGAAACAAGTCAAAATGAGAATTACAACGTGATATGGCTTTAAAATCACAACAGTCCGAACTTAATTTGTCTGAAAAACGACTTGTAGGATTTCAAAGCCGAAAGACCTGGAAAAAACAGCATCACAGGAAATTACGTCGAATGATGAAACAAAATCAGGAGTTTGTTCCTCACTACAACCGTTATTTTCATGGTTTAATACTCTAACAACAGATATTATATCTTACAGCATAAAATTCCTGGTTTACCCAGTTTTGAATTTGGTTTGTCTTGGCTTTTAAATTATAAATTGAAAAGTCAGATACCAGATTGGGTAAATTTTGGGTTATACTTCTGGATACATTTTCATCTTTATGCATCAAATATTCCTTCCGTCCCGGCATGGATACGCCGGATAGCGGTAAAGGGAAGTTGGGAAAGTCTGGGGCTTAAACCCCAGACAACCAACTGAAGCTGACTCAAAAAGTATAAAAACTGGAACCCATTTTTCAGGTCAGGGCTTTGTCTTTTGGCGGCCTAAGATTGACAGTTTTCATTTTTTCTTCGGTTCTGATATTTTTGTTTTGTGTGGGGGAAACGCTCTGGGCGTTGCGTGCAGGGTTTCCAATGGAAGGCATTGACACGCCCCCACCGTTTTTAATTCTTGAGTCCGGGTTACAATTCAATTTTATTTATCCTAACCATTCAAAAAAGAAATTACAATTTTCTGCGTTCATTTTATGGTAATCCAAAAAGCTACCTACTTTCATGAAGATATAATTCCAACTCTGATTCTGGAGACAGATCTGGGTGAAGTTGTTATTGATCCAACCAGCATTAAAATCGAACTGCTTGAACAGGATCTCATTTACGTTGGGTACCCAGATCAACTTCCTGTTTTGACTTTTACCTGGGAAGACAAAAAAGGTAAGCAGGTGGTAAAGGTGCCAGGTTATACAAATGATGAACTGGTTTTAAAACTGGTAAGACAGTTTCTGAGTGATTGGGATCTTGACATTTTGAAAAACGGCCAGGTTATCTATCCTGTATAAAAACATGTCATTCAGGGAAGGCTCCCCGACTTCCACGCGAACCTCATTTTCATGAGTCCTACGGCTGGGAGATTCACCGTGTTTCTGAATGACACTTTTCTAAAATACGGTAGTTGGTTTATTATTTCAACTGAGTTTAGAGCAACCGTTGTGTTGTTCAACCTTTTCTTTCCTGAGTGCACTTGCCATTATTATACCCGGCGTTTAATTTTGAATAAAAAGAAGGCTGAATGGCTTCCTGTTACCTGGTTGATAATGGGGACAACAGTGAAATCAGGATGCCTTTTTCTGTTTTTATCAGCTTTCAGGTAAAAGTCCCGAACTCATTTTTGGTTTATGATATGCAATAATTTCTGAAACCCATCATTAACATCAAAAAGGAAAAGTGACTTGTTGAAGGTTGTAAATTCAGACAAACAATTGCCAGTTTAAGTTTTGATGCCTAATTTTATCCTGAAACGGGAAACTTTTCAATCTGCCCTGACCTTGGTACGACAGCCTGCATTGAAGAAAAGTGTCCCGTTTTGCTTTTTATTCAGTACCAGACATAGGCTCGACACATTCATTGCTGTTTGCAATGTCCGCTAAACTCATCCATCTTTAAATTCAGGAAAAGGGTTCTGTTTTTTAAAATCCTCCTTTGTAATCGAGAGTAGTAGAAAATCAGGTTCACCCTTTTCCGCCTATTTGCCAGGTGCCATTAACCATTCTTGCTTCATTTATCACCCAGGTTCATTAACTTGTCGATCTAATCACAATATTTTACTTATAAGTAAATCATTTCTTTACGATATTTGCTAATTGCATAAAATTATACCGACATTTGTAGTATCATTTCACTTTTAAGTGAATCATAATCTCGAAATAGGCGTTTTCACTAAACCATTCTTTAAACCATTTGAACTACGAAATAGTCGAATTACAGCCATTCAGTGGGAGTGAGGCAAAGATTTACTCCCTTATTCCAAAGGGAGAAGATGAAACCTTGTTCGAGAAGTTCGTGGTGGAGTACAAGGCCGGATTTAAAAATGAAGTAAAAGATATAATCAAAACCATTTATCAGATTGGTCATACAACAGGAGCAAGAAGTTCGTTCTTTAAGCAACATGAAGGGAAGTATGGTGACTTCGTTTGTGCCTTGTTTGATGTACCGGAAAAGAATTTGAGAGTGTATTGTATCCGGTTCGGAATGGTGGCTGTTATTCTCGGTGGTGGTGGAGAAAAAGCAGAGGGTGTCAGAGCATGGCAGGATGATGAAAAGTTATCAAAAGAAGCAAATCAAATGATTGACTATGCAAAGGATATTTTGAAGCGACTTGATGACGGTGATTTGTATTGGTCAAAAGATAAAACAGAGTTAGAAGGAAATTTAAAAAATTACGATGATGAATAAGCCAACAAAAGCGAGAAAATATAATAGTTCAATACTCAATGAACTATTGGACGAAATTACACCATTGGAAATGGAACAAACAAAAGTGAAAATGCAACTTGCTGCTTCTATTGAAGATTATATGAATGCAAAAGGTTGGAATAAGTCGCAGTTTGCTGAAAAGGTTGGGAAAAATCCGTCCGAAATTACAAAATGGTTTAGCGGCACACAAAATTTCACCATTGATGTGTTGACTGAAATTGCTTCTGCACTTGGGGTTGAGCTACCTGCCTTATTTGGCAAAAAGCAAGTCCAGATGATTTATCGAAAAGAAATTGTCGTTAAAGCTGCCGCCCCCCAACCAACTATTTTTATGACAACACCTATGTCACATGGCATAGATGTCTATGGGTATAATCTATTTGCAATTCAAGGGAACAAAACAGCACTCACAAAAAATTACCAGGCATAAAATGGCTAAGATTGAGAATGCAGACGTCAACGTCGAAATAAAAATAAAAGCAATTGAACTATTAAAGGGTTCCTTACAGTTACCTGCAGTCCCCAATACTACGGTTACAACATTTAATTTTAACATTAGTATTGAAAGTAGGGCGGATGCGCCAAACAAACTTGTCTTTGTAATTGTCAATGTTGATATAAAAAATGATGACTACTCACTTGTCCTTGGGGCACTTTCGGTGAGCTGCATTTTTGAAATTGTCAATTTTGATGAAGTAATTAAAAGTGATGGGAACGGGAACCTTGTTTTACCTCTGCGGTTGATTGAAACACTCAACAGCATTTCGATTTCAACAACCAGAGGGGTTATGTTTTCTACTTTCAAAGGAACCTTTTTACATGGAGCAATCCTTCCAATAATTGACCCTAAACAATTTCAACCCGATACCCCAAAAGTCGGAAAATAGTGATTTGCAGGCACTGAAAGCTAACACCCACAGCCCACCTGAACAAAACCAGCCACCTTACTAATTGGAATCAGCCCAAAGTAAGTGTCACTTATTATAGAATTTATCTTCAACTGATTTAAATTCCGCGAATCGTTTGGGGAGAATTATCATTTGCCCTACGAATTGTCCGTTTTCCATCCCACCGCTTTGCGACTTTTGCGCCTTTGCGGTCTCCCCAGTATTTTTTCCTTGACAATTCAAAACCAACTTCATACTTTTGATTCATTATGATATCATTTCAATATCATTACGAAAGGACAAACAAAATGACACAGGAATTCTCTGCAAAAACTCAAAGCGGATGGCTGGTATTACCCCTTCTCATTCTCCTCCTGATTGCAGATATCGCCGGTATTGCCTTCACCACTCAACTGGATGAATCCTTGGTTCCCTGGTTTCTGATTCCGCTCCTTCTGGCCGGAATTATCATTCTGATTCTGTTTGGCGGATTTTTTACCCTTGAACCAAATGAATCAGCCGTCCTGATTTTCTTCGGAAAATATGAGGGAACTGAAAAAATATCAGGTTTCCGCTGGACGAATCCGTTCAACGTCAAAAAGAAATTATCGCTCAGAACCCGCAACTTTGACAGCCAGAAACTGAAAGTGAATGATAAAAAGGGGAATCCGATCGAAATTTCCGTCGTGGTGGTCTGGAAAATCGGAAATACCGCCCAGGCTGTGTTTGATGTTGAAAATCAGCATGAATTTGTAACCGTTCAGGCCGAATCTGCAATCCGCCATGTGGCAACTTCTTATGCCTATGACAGTTCCGATTCTGAAGAATTCAGTTTAAGATCTTCCCTGTCAGAAGTTTCTGAAGAACTCGAAAAAGAAATTCAGGAACGGGTGAAAGATGCTGGTGTCATCATTTCAGAAGCCAGAATCAACCACCTGGCCTACGCACCCGAAATAGCCGGAGCTATGCTTCAGCGTCAGCAGGCAGAAGCAATTATTGCGGCAAGAACCAAAATTGTGGATGGCGCAGTTGGTATGGTTCAAATGGCTCTTATCAGACTCAAAGAAGAAGGCGTCGTCGATCTCGACGAAGAACGGAAGGCTGCAATGATAAGCAATCTGCTTGTCGTTCTCTGCGGAGATAAATCAACCACACCGATCATCAATGCGGGTACAATTTATTAAGATGGCAATAACCCGAAATCAAAAACTGTTGCTGCTTTCTGCATTCCCCTTTTTTCTGGCGGGAACAGACAGTGTTTTCCATGGAAACTGGATTGCCATTTCGCTGAATCTTGCAATGGGCGGACTTAATCTGTTAGGTCTGTTCTGGATTGAAAAACATCATTTTCCTGTCCAGATCGGATTAAGTATTGCAAATTCAGCGATGGCTTTTACAACTGCCTGGTTGTTTAAAGAAGCAGGAAAAGAGTATCTTCCGCTGATCTGGTTGTTTGTGGGACTTTTATTCCTGTTTACCGCCTGGAATTTCTGGCGTAAAGGGAATGCTGAAAAAAATAGCCGGAGTGTCTGATGGCTTCACCGGCCGATAAAAAGAAGAATTTGCTGCTCCGTATTGACCCTTCCCTCTGGAATGATCTGAATGCCATGTCTGCTGACGAACTCAGAAGTCTGAATGGCCAGATTGAATACATCCTGAGGGAATCGGTCAAAAAGTGGAAAAAGCAAAATCCAAATCAGGAAAAGCCACCTGACCCGACAGATGACGACGACAAAATCTGGATGGGGTAAATTGGTATAATTTTTAATTCAAAATTATAAATTTTAAATTGAAAATGTTTTCCCAAACTCCCCTCCTTTTTAAGGAGGGGGAATCCCGAACGCTTTCGGGATGGGGTGGTTTTCTTAAGTTTGGTTTTCAGAAAACAGCCAAACCACCCCGGCTTCGCCACCCCTCCTTTAAAAAAGGAGGGGAATCATTACTCATATACTCATATTTTACAATAACTTATACGCCTATCTCTATGAAAACTATTCTCGTTACAGGCGGAGCCGGATACATCGGCAGCCACACGTCCCTCGCCCTGCTCAATGCCGGTTATCACGTTATTGTGGTTGACAACCTCCTCAACAGCAAAACTGAATCCCTGAAAAGAGTTGAACGGTTAACTGGCAAAAAAATAACCTTCCACCAAACTGATCTGTTAGATCAATCAGGTCTGGAAGCCATTTTTGCACAAGAAAAAATTGATGCGGTTATTCACTTTGCCGGATTAAAATCAGTGGGTGAATCGGTCAGACTTCCCCTTTACTACCATCATAACAACATTACCGGAACTCTACTATTATTGGAAGTGATGAAAAAGGCGGGTGTAAAAAACCTGGTTTTCAGTTCATCTGCAACCGTTTATGGTGACCCGGCCTCTGTTCCCATCCTTGAAACGTTTCCCCTCTCCGCAACAAATCCATACGGGCGGACGAAATTGTTCATCGAGGAAATCCTTCGTGATTTGTTCGTTTCCGATAAATCATGGAATCTGACTTTGCTCAGGTATTTTAATCCTGTTGGCGCACATGAATCCGGACAGATCGGTGAAGATCCGAACGGAATCCCGAATAATTTACTCCCGTATATTTCTCAGGTTGCGGTTGGTAAACTGAAAGAATTATCCGTTTTCGGGAATGATTACCCAACACCCGACGGAACGGGTGTGAGAGATTACATTCACGTGGTTGATCTTGCAGACGGACATGTGAAAGCAGTAAAAAAACTGGAAGGAAATCCGGGCTTGCAGGTTTACAATCTGGGAACAGGAATCGGTTACTCGGTTCTGGATATGATCAAGGCCTTTGAAAAAGCCTCCGGGAGAAAAATTCCTTACCGCATTTCAGAACGTCGTCCCGGAGATATTGCAGCTTGTTATGCTGATTCATCAAAGGCAAATCTGGAACTTGGCTGGAAGGCCGAACGTAATCTTGATGCAATGTGTTCGGATGCATGGCGGTGGCAGTCTCAAAATCCGAACGGGTATGTTTAAAATTTAACTTCTTTTAGTTTTAGCAGAAAACTCGTCGTGTCATTCTGAGTGGCACCGCAAAGCGGGGCTGTATCGAAGAACGACACGACCCCTGCTCCGCTTCCAAATCCCTACAAACTTACAAGCATATCTTTCAGTGTGCTGCTATCGACAATTCCCGAATGACCAAGAATCTGAGATACCAATTCTTTTCTGATGGTTGCTCTGATTTTATTCCAGGTCTCTGCATTTCTTGAAGTCATAGGTTGAAAAATATATCCGGCAGTCAGAACCAATTCATTTCTGTCGGGAGAATAAACTGAAGCCCTAATTGCTACCTTCCCGGTTAATGCTTTTTGAAGATCCTGACGGGTTTTCCATGTTTTTGCTATGAACAAATTTCCAAGATAATCGGTACGGCTGAATTCGATTTTAGTCAGGGAATTCAGTGTTTCCGGATGACCAAAAGAAATTACCATTTCTTCAATATGCTTAACCAGATTCCGTTTTTCTTCACCTGATAAAAACCCTGATGTCCTGATCACATCTTTTAACCGGATTTTTTCTTCCGTTACAATTCCGGTAGCTGTTTTTAAATCACTGTGAGAAATCAATTTTGGCATATAGAACCGACTGAATTCATCACCCAATACCAAATCTGCTGTTTTTAGAATTTGTATAAATCTGGGTTGATTGTCATTTTCAGGGAAATACTGACCATAAACTGCCCTGAACGGATAGCTTAGGTTCGGTGAGGTTGATTCCAGAATTCTCCAGTTCAGATAAATTTTCATTTGTTCGAGGGTGTAAACTTCACTCAATTTTGCAAAAGCATATTGAATCTGATGTGCGTGCCGGATGCCTAACCGGCTGCTCTTGCCATCAAGGACTGCCAGATAATCCTTCCAGCCGAATTCCTTTTCGGTTTCAAGTTCTGAATCAAATAAAATCGCTTCGTTCATCCAGAAATCGTCAATCGACTGAATGACCATTACGGACTTCTCAATAGTATTAAACTCCTCATCCGTCAGCTCAAGTAATCCTGAAATCAGTTCGGTTTGTTTGGCAGAAGAAAGGCTTGTTGCATAATCGGGAAGGGTTGCTACAGGAGAAATGTATCCGTCACTTACTTTCATATCAAAAAAGGGTCTGATTCCGATTTTATGAAGAAGACCCAGAATTCTGGGTAGTTGCTGCCATGAATTGAGGAGATTAACCTGATCCATGTAAGGAAGAACAGGATTTATGCCGGCACTTTCAATTGCTTCGTTGTTCATTCCGGCTGAATAGAAATCTCCTAAGAAATGTGTCAGTTCTGTTTGATGGATGGAATTGACAGACGCATTATAAGTCAGCCATGCTTCCAGTTCTTCCTGATTTTCAAGTGTCGAATACCAGGGATCAAGTTCAGTGACGGCTTCGGTAACCGTTATTTCAGCAAAAGGTCCGTCAAGCGGACCTTTTGCAAGTGAAGTTGCTGATGGATTTGTTCCGGATGGGATTCCGGCCAGTGTGGTGAATCCGGTTAAGGTTACCAACAATCCTGACAGCGTGAATATTTTTATAACCATTTTCATTTTAAACTCCTTCGACCTGAATCCTTCGTTGTGACCGTTTGGGTCTGGCCTGACCCGTTTTTGTGCACGGATGAGTTATTCGGCTGGAGTTTGGTAATGATTCAGGAAAAAACACTGTATTACCAGGATTTAATTTATGTAAAGCCGAAAGATTTTCGGTAATGCTATGTTTTTACTGACTTTAATTCGTGACGGCACTATGATTAGAATTTACGTTCTTAACAAGAAACAGGCATAACCACAAAGTTCACAAAGGAATAAATAACCATTTTTCGAATTGTTTTTTCATCCATAACTATGAATTTTCTTTGTGTACTTTGCCTTTTTCTTTGTGGACTTTGTGTTTAATCCCCCCGTTTTTCCTTCCCGAATGTGCTTTTCCCGATTGATTTTCCGATTTTTGTAAAAAGCCGGAAAAACCATGTCCTTTCTCTACCAAAACCTGATCAAACCCATCCTTTTCAAATACGATCCTGAACTTGTTCACGATGTTCTTGTGCAGTATGCCAATCAGCTTCAAAAATACCCTGAGCTCATGTCCCTCATACACGACTATCTGGTCGATGAAACCAAATGGAAACCGGTTACCTTATGGAATATCACCTTTCCCAACCGGGTCGGACTTGCAGCCGGATTTGATAAGAATGTTCAGGCGCCGTGGTTTTGGTGGATGCTGGGATTTGGTCACATTGAGTTTGGTGGGGTAACTGAGTTTGGCCAGCCGGGAAATCCGTTGCCAAGAATATTCCGTCTTCCTTCTGATAAAGCCATCATCAACCGGATGGGATTTAACAATGACGGGATGAATGTAATCGCTGACAGATTGGATAAATTAAAAAACTTTCCCATTCCGGTCGGAGTTAATCTCGGGAAAAACAAATGGGTGCCCAATGAACAGGCACCTGATGCTTTTCTGGCAGTTTTCAAAAAGCTTTACAATCACGCCGACTTTTTTGTTGTCAACGTCTCGTCACCCAATACACCCAACCTTAGAAAACTTCAGGATGCCGACTCCCTTCAGCAGATTTTTCATAGTTTGCATTCGTTTCGTGCCCAACAATCAATTTCAAAACCGGTTCTGCTGAAACTAGCTCCCGATTTGTCAGACTTTCAAAGGGAAGAAATTGCGGGACTGGTGAATACTCTGCAAATAGACGGACTTGTTATTTCAAATACGACTCTTGACCGTTCGGGGTTACAAAGTCCGTTTAAACTTTCTTCTCAAACCGGCGGACTTTCTGGCCTTCCGGTAAAAAACAGATCCACCGACATGATCAGGCAATTCAAAACCTGGCTGCCCGATTTACCCATTATCGGATCTGGTGGGATTTTTTCAGCAGAAGATGCAAGGGAAAAGTTAGATGCCGGGGCAGATCTGGTTCAGCTTTATACCGGATTTATTTTCGAAGGACCTGAATTGGTCAGAGAAGTAGCAAAAGTAAGTCCAACTGAACCTTCGAATAACCAAAGAAGAATGTGCGGTACCATGCTTGCCTGGAAAATAGAAGCGGAAAAGGAAAAGAAAAGGTTAGAAAAGCAGATAGAAGAAGTTAATTCGAAGGATTAAATGCTTCGAAATGGGTGGCGTCAATTTTATTGGTGTTTCAGAAAGGACGTAGCCCTGACCTGTTTGTAGATTAAAAGTCAATGAAAATAAAAAAAGCTCCGTAGGAGCGATCTGTTAGAAATTGAATAATGGGTCGCTCCTACGGAGCTTTCCTAATTTGTGGGGTTTGCTTCTACAAACGGGTCGCACCTCTGGTGCTTCAAAATGAAATTGGCAATTTTTATAAAACTGGGTTTACTAGTGCGTAATTCGCAATTCGCAATTCGCAATTCGCAATTCGCAATTCGCAATTCGCAATTCGTAATTCGTAATTTCCTCAATCAAAAAACAAACTCCAAAGAACATAATCTGCAACCAGAATCGAAGCCGACGACAGCACAAAAGCCTTAATAGTTGACTTCCCGACGCCTTCTGCACCACCTTCAGTCTGAAACCCAATGTGGCAGCCAAGTAAAGCGGTAAGTCCACCAAAAACAACAGACTTTGAAATTCCGTAAATCAGATCATTCAGGATGAAGTATTTCTGAACCGAATAAAAAAAAGTGGGTGCAGAAACGCCCAAAAAAGAATTGGCTACAACAAAAGAGCCGAAAAGTGCAACCGCATTTGCAAAAATGACGAGAACCGGAAGCATGGTAATAGCTGCCAGAAAACGGGGCATTGCAAGAAAACGGGTGGGTGGAATTGACATCACCTGAAGCGCATCGAGCTGTTCGGTTACCTTCATAGTTCCGATTTCTGCAGCAATTGAAGCGCCCACCCGACCGGCAATAATAATTCCGGTCAAAACCGGACCCAATTCCAGAAAAATTGCCCGGCTAACCGCCGAACCAACAAAAGAGTTAGGCATCATACCTTTAAACTGATAAGCCGCCTGAAGAGCAGCAACCGCTCCGGTAAAAACGCCAATGACCAGTACAAGCGGAAGTGACCCCACCCCGATCAGGTGCATTTGCTGAAGCACTAAAGCACGGTCACGCCATAACCGGTTTAGCGAGAGCAGAATATCCCTCAATAAAGTGGCAACAGCCCCAAAATCCCTGAAGAATATTTGGGTTTTCCGACCGATCAGATTGAATAAAAACTTGGTTAACATATTACAATTTAAACATTTAAAGTCATTTTTTCCCTATCCGCAAACCACAAAGTTGAGTTTTCAACCTGATTTCATGAAATTGTTGTAAAATCTGGAGTCCCCTTGTCTCAAATCCCAATGACTATTCTGGAAAAAATCGTTCAGACCAAGATGCAGGAAATCACCCACATCAAGGCTCAGGCTCAGCCACACGTTCATCAGACCAAACCAACGCTTTCTTTTCGTAAGGCCATTCACCAGTCTGAAATCCAGATTATTGCAGAAATTAAAAAGGCTTCTCCAAGTCGGGGAATCCTGATTGAGAATTTTAATCCGACTGAACTTGCTAAACAATATGCTGAGGGCGGGGCTGCTGCTTTTTCGGTTTTAACTGATGAACATTATTTTCAGGGAAGTTTAACTGACCTTTCAACAGTTTGTGAACTTGAATTAAAACCTGCAATCCGGAAAGATTTCATCATTGATCCGGTTCAGATTGAGCAGGCTTTTTCGGCAGGAGCAAGTGCAGTTTTGTTGATTGTTGCGATTTTATCAGATCGCCAATTGAAAGAATTATACAAGGTTGCCCATAATCTCAAACTTGATGTGCTGGTTGAAGTGCACACTTTACCCGAACTCAGACGATCTTTTATCCTCGAAAACCCCATCATCGGCATTAACAACCGGAATCTGCATAATTTTCATGTGGATCTGAATGTGGCCCTGTCATTGGTAAAACATTTACCGGCTGATTACACCAAAGTGACTGAATCAGGAATTTTCACACGCGAAGATATGCTGAAGATGCAGGACGCCGGGTTTCAGGCAGCACTGATCGGAGAAAGTCTCGTCAAATCCGGCGATCCGGTAAAAAAACTGAAAGAACTTCTTGGTAAAAGTTAAAATCTGCGGATTAACCCGTTTAGAGGATGCCAATCTTGCAGTTGAACTTGGGGCCTCTGCTCTTGGGTTTATTTTTGCACCTGTAAGTAAACGTTTCAATCCGCCCGAAAACCGGGACTGGATCAGAAACTTGAAAGTTTCCGTCCCAAAAGTTGGCGTGTTTATGGATCAGCCGGTTTCAGAAATCAACGAAATTGCTGAATTCTGTAAACTCGACCGGATTCAGTATCACGGTTTTTTAACGAATTCAGAACAAACTGGTTTATCTGTTCCCTTCTGGCAAGTGATTTCTTCCGAAGATCTCGCATCGAGCACAATTCCTATCCATCCCAACATTGAATTTTACCTGATTGACAGTTCAATCAAAGGAAAAACTGGCGGAACCGGAATTCCCTTCGACTGGAAAGTTCTGCAAAATTTAAATCTCCCGAAACCTATCATTGTCGCCGGCGGATTGTCACCGGATAATGTTTCAGATTTGCTTTCAGTTTATCCTGCAGATTTCATTGATCTCTCAAGCGGGGTTGAACAAAGTCCGGGAATCAAGGATGCAGGGAAAATGAGAAGATTGTTTGAGGTTTTAAGGGGTGATTGGTAACCAGTTACAAATTACAGGTAACGGGTTAAAACTCCCCTCCTTTGCAAGGTGGGAATTAAAACATTTTGCAGCACCAGAGGTGCGACCCATTTGTAGATAAGAAATTTGTGTCCGGTAACAAAGCTTCGTAGACGCGACCTGTAATGAAATTGGAACCTATAAACTGGTCGCTGCTCTGCAGCTTTATTTGTTTTTCTTTGTGATTTTCTACAAACGGGTCGGGGCTCTGCCCCTGCAAATATTGTCATTATTCGGTACAACCCTGCTTTGCTGTGGCACTCAGAATGATAATTCTAAACCACCCCGGCTTCGCCACCCCTCCTTGAAAAGGAGAGGAATTAAAACATTTTGCAGCACCAGAGGTGCGACCCATTTGTAGATAAGAAATTTGTGTCCGGTAACAAAGCTTCATAGAAGCGACCTGTAATGAAATTGGAACCTATAAACTGGTCGGGGCTCTGCAGCTTTATTTGTTTTTCTTTGTGATTTTCTACAAACGGGTCGGGGCTCTGCCCCTGCAAAAATTGTCATCCTTCGATACAGCCCTGCTTCGCAGTGCCACTCAGGACGACAATATCAAACCACCCCGGCTTCGCCACCCCTCCTTGAAAAGGAAGGGAATTTTCACCGCAATCAAAAATCCCAAAAAACAAAAAAGTCAGTTTTACAACTGACTTTTTTGTTTTACCAATCCGACCGGGAGGTCGGTTTTACAGCATTTAAACCAAACCAGGATTAACTGTTCATGGCTTTCAGCTCATTGACGAGTTTGGAAATGGCATCTTTTGCATCACCAAAATACATCAAAGTATTATCCATGTAGAACAGATCATTTTCAATTCCGGCATAACCGGCATTCATCGACCGTTTTACAACAATCACAGTTTTGGAATAATCCACATTTAGAATCGGCATACCATAAATGGTAGATTGAGGATTATTTCTGGCTGCAGGATTCACTACGTCGTTCGCACCGATAACCAGTGAAATATCCACATTTTTGAAATCGTCGTTGATTTCATCCAACGGGAATAACTTGTCGTAGGGAACGTTCGATTCAGCAAGAAGAATATTCATGTGACCCGGCATCCGACCCGCAACCGGGTGAATCGCAAAACGGACATCCGTTCCATTTTTTTCAAGAACATTCATCAATTCTTTCACTGCATGCTGTGCCTGAGAAACAGCCATTCCGTAACCCGGAACAATCATGACCTTGCTGGCACCGGAGAAAAGCATAGCCGCTTCTTCAGTATCAACCGATTTTACAACTTTATCCACTGCAGACGCATCACCAGCTCCGGTATCCGCAACATTTGCCCATCCGCCAAGCAGCACATTCATGATTGACCGGTTCATAGCCTTACACATAATATTGGTAAGAATGATACCTGAAGCACCAACCAAAGCACCGGCAATGATGAGCATGTTATTGTCAATCACAAATCCCGTTGCTGATCCGGCAATACCCGAATAGGAATTCAGCAGGGAAATAGCCACAGGCATATCAGCACCACCAATGGGCATTACAAGCAAAACGCCAAGCAGCAATGAAAGGCCCACAACCAATTCAAAGAACAACATATTGTCAGGTTGTGAGATCCCGAGTCCAATCAGAGTAAAGATGGCCAGAATCAGAAGGATGACCACCACATTCTGTCCGGGTATTTTCACCACTTTTCCGGTCACAATTCCCTGTAACTTTCCAAAGGCAATCAAAGAACCGGTAAAAGTAACAGCTCCGATCAGCAGACTGAGTCCAACCGAAACCAGGAACTTACCTCCGTCATCCGGGAAACCCAGTAAACTGGTGTGATAATATTCGGCCATACCAACCAGAGCAGAAGCACCGCCGCCAAATCCGTTGAGCAGACCAACCATTTGTGGCATAGCTGTCATCTGAACTTTGTAGGCCAGAACAGCACCAATTGCGGAACCAATAACCAGACCGGCAATAATCAGTTCATAAGAAATGATGTGCCGATCCATCAGGGTTACCACAATTGCAAGCAGCATACCAATACCGGAAATCAAATTTCCGTTTTTGGCTGTTGCCGGTGAACTCATCCGCTTAATTCCGAAAATGAACAGAAAAGAAGCAACGAGGTAGGTTATATTAATCAGAATTTCTTTAAAATTTTCCATGACTCACTCACTTCTTTTTGAACATGCGGAGCATCCGGTCAGTCACCAGATAGCCACCCACGACGTTAATCATTGCAAAAACAACAGCTACAAATCCCATTATGCTGCTTGCATTTGTCTCACCGATTCCGGCGGCAATCAAAGATCCGATAATGGTAATTCCTGAAATGGCGTTAGAACCCGACATCAGGGGGGTGTGCAGCGTTGGCGGTACTTTGTTGATGAGTTCAACACCCACAAATGCAGCCAGAACGAACACATAAATGAGCATGAGCAAAGATGTACCTTCCATCATGACCTCCTTATTTTGTTAAAAGCGGAGCAACCCGCTGATTAATAATTTGTCCCTGATGAACAATCAGAGCACCTTTTACAATTTCGTCATTCAGGTCAAGGGTCACTTCACCATTTTTACTGATGTGCCCGAGCAGAGCCAGCAGGTTTTTGGAGTAAAGATCGCTTGACTGTGTTGAAAGGAGAGCAGGCAAATTGGCGTGACCGATGATTTTAACACCGTGTTTCACAACCGTTTTTCCTTTTTCTGATCCTTCAACATTTCCGCCGAATTCAACAGCCATATCAAGAACCACCGAACCGGGTTTCATCGATTTGATCATGGCTTCTGTGACGAGAACCGGTGCTTTTCTGCCGGGAATCAGAGCCGTTGTGATCACAATATCTGCATTTGAAACGTGTTTGGAGATGACATCTTTCTGGCGCTGAAGGAATTCCGGTGAGGCTTCTTTTGCATATCCTCTTTCATCCTGAAGATCAGCCATGCCTTCCACTTCAATAAACTTGCCGCCGAGCGACATCACTTCTTCTTTTACAGCAAGCCGTACGTCAGAAACTTCAACGACAGCACCCAGACGTTTTGCTGTTCCAAGTGCCTGCAATCCGGCAACACCGGCACCCATGATGACAACTCTTGCCGGGGTAATGGTACCGGCAGCCGTCATGAGCAGAGGGAAAATCCGACCAAACTCGTTGGCTGCAAGCAGAACAGATTTGTAACCGGCAAGATTTGCCTGAGAAGACAAAGCATCCATACGCTGGGCCTTGGTTGTTCTCGGAACCATATCCATAGAAATAAAATCAATTCCGGCAGAAGCACAAGCTGCAGCACTTTCCGGATAAGCCATCACAAAGGCAAGAGCAATCAGTAAACCGCCTTTTTTCATCATTTCAACTTCAGGTTTTCCTGTTACCGGATGCACATCCGGCCGGCCGACTTTCAAAATCACGTCAGCTTTTTCATAAACTTCCTTTGCGGAAGCAGCAAGGGTTGCCCCGGCTTTTTCATAATCTTCGTTGAGAAAATGGGCAGAACTTCCTGCATCCTTTTCAACAACAACCTGGAAGCCGGATTTAATCAGTTTTGCAACTGTATCCGGAACCATGGCCACCCGGAACTCACCGTCCAGGATTTCTTTTGGTACACCAATTATCACCGTTTCGTCTCCCTATGATATTGAGATCGTTTAGTCTTTATATGTAAAGATCATGCATCACTAAAGTTAATAAATTAAAGTACAAAAAAGGAACCGGGACCATTAAGTCTCCATTAGTAAGGGGGAAAAAAAGATGTCATCCCGGACTTAGCCTGCCCCGAACACTTTCGGGGATCCGGTTAACGAAGTTCTGCGAAGCTCATCCATGCCTTTTTATACTGGATGCTGATTCAAGTTCAATATGACAACAAGGTTAGCTCCTCTGTGAAATCCTCTTGTGCTCTCTGTGGTTAAGGAATTTTGTATTTCTCTGCGTTCCTCTGTGATTAACTCTGCTCCCTCTGCGGTAAAATGAATTTTATCTGCATGAAAATCGATTTCCACCCTCCCAGTTTTTAAATTTAACAGAAATGACCCGGCACTCAAAACCAATCTATCAGTTTTTGTGTTACTGAGATGGTATAATCAGGGACAAGGGTCACTTTTATTCTTCGGATTTTCAAATTTTAACCTGACCGGTAACCGACAGGACTTTACTACATGATTACTTATTCCAACATCCCCGACAAAACCGGTCATTTCGGACCTTATGGCGGGAAATTTATTCCTGAAACGCTGATTCCCGTTGCTGAGGAAATTGAGCAGGAATATTACCGTGCCAAAGATGATCCTGCCTTCTGGGATGAATTTGAAGATTTGCTCAAAAATTATGTGGGCCGGCCTTCCCCGCTTTATGAAGCAAAAAGACTTTCGGCACATATCGGCGGTAACCGCCGGATCTGGCTGAAACGGGAAGATTTAAATCACACCGGCGCCCATAAAATCAACAATACGGTCGGACAGGTTTTACTCGCCAACCGGATGGGGAAAAAGAGAATTATCGCTGAAACCGGCGCCGGTCAGCATGGTGTTGCAACTGCAACAGTTTGTGCCCTTTTCGGACTTCAATGCATCGTCTACATGGGTGAAGAAGATATCCATCGCCAGGAACCCAATGTTTACCGCATGAAATTGCTCGGTGCTGAAGTTCGTACCGTTACCTCCGGTTCAAAAACACTGAAGGATGCAACCAACGAAGCCATCCGTGACTGGGTTACCAATCCGGATGATACTTATTACATTATTGGTTCTGTTGTCGGAATGCACCCTTTCCCGATGATTGTCAGAGATTTTCAATCCATTATCGGGAAGGAAACGATCCGGCAGAGTTATGAACAAATCGGTGACCTGCCTGATTATGTTCTGGCCTGTGTCGGTGGCGGATCAAATGCGATCGGAATGTTCCACCCGATGATACCTTATTCTGATCAGGTTAAACTCATCGGTGTTGAAGCTGCCGGACACGGAATTCATACCAATGCCCATGCAGCGACGTTAACACTAGGAACTCCCGGCGTGATCCACGGTGCCATGACCTATCTGTTACAGGATGCAGCCGGACAGGTTCAGATTGCCCATTCGATTTCTGCAGGATTGGATTACCCAGGCGTCGGACCTGAACATTCCTACCTGAAAGATCAGAAAATTGTGGAATACTATTCAGCAACAGATTCTGAAGCTTTAAAAGCAGTAACACTTCTTTCCAGACTGGAAGGAATTATTCCAGCTCTTGAAAGTGCCCATGCCATCGCTTATCTTCTGGAAAATCCGGGTAAATTCGCCGAAAACACACACATTGTCATCAACCTTTCCGGTCGTGGCGATAAAGATCTGGCAACTTATATGCGGGAGCTGGATCTGTAATTTCAATTGAAACTCAGAAATTAGTTTTTTGATCTGAATTTTTACTACGGCATCTAAGAGTTGTTATTCCCGCGAAGGCGGGAATCCAGTATTTAATCTTTTTTAGTTAAACATGAACACCTACTACGTTTATATCCTGGCAAGTAAACGAAATGGTACTCTGTACATCGGTGTTACAAACAACTTAATTCGACGAGTTTTTGAACATAAATCAGGTAAATTTGATGGTTTTTCAAAAAAATACAACACGAATCAATTAGTTTGGTTTGAAGAAACCAATTCAATTGACGCAGCAATTTTGAAAGAAAAATAATTGAAAAAGTGGAACCGGGAATGGAAAATCAGGATTATCGAAGAAAATAATCCTGAATGGAATGATCTTTCAGTTAATTGGTTTGAAATTGGAGAACAGCTTTAATTAAATGCTGGATTCCCGCCTTCGCGGGAATGACAATATTGAAGGATATTGCATTCATGACAAACTTTTAGTAATCAATGAACTCATTTTTTGATGTAAACGATTTCACCCGTCCCCCGGGTTTTCCTGATTCCCGATTTGACCTTGAATTGAGTTTGATCCAGTCCGGCAAAAAAGCGGTTGTCGGTGTTGATGAGGCCGGGCGTGGACCTTTGGCTGGTCCGGTTGTTTCTGCCGCTGTTATTTTAGATCCCGAAAACCTAAACTGGTCACTGAACGACAGTAAAAAATTATCTGAATCCCAGCGAAATGAACTTTTCATCTGGATTCAATCCAATGCTGTTTCTTATGGGATCGGGATGGCTTCTGTTGAGGAAATTGACCGCCTGAATATTCTTCAGGCAACTGTTCTCTCGATGAACCGTGCAATTGAAAACCTGAGTATAAAAGCAGATTTTGTTTTAGTTGATGGAAATTATGGAATCCCGGGCAGACGACAAGTAAAAGCCATTGTAAAAGGTGATGCGCTGAGTTTATCCATTTCAGCTGCATCAATTCTGGCAAAAGTAACCCGTGATCAGATCATGACTGACCTTCACCGTGAATTCCCCGTTTACGGTTTTAACAGAAACAAAGGCTACGGAACCCTTGAACACAGAAAGGCAATGAAAATCCATGGACAATGTCCCCACCACAGAAAATCATTCAAACTCAAATCCGACCCGGAAGATCGGTGAATGGGCAGAAACGGCTGCCTGTGAATTTCTAACCGGGAAAGGTTACCGCATCGTCAAACGAAACTTCACCTTCTCAAAGGCAGAAATTGACATCATTGCGGTTAAAGATAAAACCTTGGTTTTTATTGAAGTGAAAATGAGATCCCGACTCGACTACGGACAACCCTTTGATGCCGTTACCCCGAAGAAAATCAGAATGGTCATGCTTGGAATCAATGGTTTTTTACTGGTCAACAAAAATTTTAAGGATTTTGATCAGCGGTTGGATGTGATCAGTATTGCGAGGATAAACGGAGAAGTGACGATTGATCACTTTGAAAACATTACGCAGATGATGAGTTTTTAGGTGAGGAATCGGGGGAAAATCAGATCATGGGCGACCAGCCGGTCGCACCGACTTATAACTTATAACTTGCCACTTATAACTTATCTCCTTGTTTTCTGTAGATCGGAATGGCAGAACACCCTTCGCCGAACATGAGATACCCGACAACGGGAACGAGATAAGCAGCAATGAGCATATAAGACCAGGTTGGAACCGGGATCTCCCCGCATCCTTTTACCAGAACGGTTTGATCTTTATACTGATCCCAGTTGTGAGCTTTCAGGGCAGCACGAAACTGCTTTTCCCGAAGCAGACCCCCTTCAATAAAATCCTGCATATCAACCGTAACGAAAGGTGATTCTTTGGGTGCAATGGGTTGCTGGATGTTTAAATCTTGCATAGCTTGAATGTAAACTCGTTTAATTTTTCTATTTGAATCTGATCTCCCGGTTTTACACCGGCTTCCTTTAAAAACTGAAAGGTTCCCGGGCGGCTTTGTGATCGTTCTGAAATCAGGAACTTGCCATTTTCAATAGATGACAAAAATGTCCATCCAAGATCAGTTTCAAAAGTAACCGGGAGCAGAGGGAATCCCGGTTTTATTGAGTTTCCCTCTTTATCTGAAATACTTTGGGGGGAAAACCAGTCCAGAATATCAAAAACCGGTATTCCCTTTTCGAGAAACCAGAGATGTTGCTCATCTCTGACCAGGATGGTGTACTTAATTGACATCAAACGCTGAAAGATTCACCACAACCACAAGTTCTTGATGCGTTCGGGTTGTTGAAAACAAATCCTTTACCGTTGAGGCCGTCAGAGAAATCAAGAACGGTTCCAGCCAGGTAAAGAAGTGACTTCCCATCAACAACCAGACTGACGCCATTTTCGGTGATTTTTTCATCACCCTCTTTCATTTCGTTGTCGAAGGCGAGACTGTAAGATAGGCCTGAACAACCACCACCCACAACTGAAACACGCAGATGATAATCTGAAGGAACCTGTTTTTCTTCCATAATGGAATGTACGTGCGAAGCTGCTTTTTCTGAAACACTGATCATAAAAACCTCAAAAATCTTTTAAAAATTGAATCTATATATAAAAGTCAAGAATCGGGGAAATAATTCCAAATAGGAAGAAAAAAAAGTGAATAGGTGGTATGTGGTATGTGGTATGTCGTTACGGGTCACGAATGACGGGTTACTGGAATTAAATTCCCCTCCTTTTCAAGGTAGGGCAATCCGGCAAGCGCCGGATGGGGTGGTTTTCTGAATCTTCTAATCGGAATTTGCATCGCAGAACTGTCGATTCAAAATTCTTAACTCGTTATCCGCCCAATGGTTTCGGTCAAAATTGAGATAGCATGATCAATTTCTTCCTGTGTATTCATCCGTCCCAAACTGATCCGGATTGTATTTTCTGCAAGAGCGGACGGCATTCCCATCGCCAAAAGCACATGAGAAGGTGCTGGATTTGCCGAAGAGCAGGCTGAGCCCGAAGAAACAGCAATCTGTTTTAGCGATTTGATAAGTTGTTTCGGCCGCAATCCGGGAACTGAAAAACTGAGGGTATTTGGAAGGCGGGGTGCATCTGCACCATTTATGATAATCTGAGGAAATGAGGCAAGTAGGGCCTTTTCAATTTGATTCCGGTAATCGCCTACTTTTAACGAATCTTGGTTCATCCTGCTTTTTGCGAGTTCACAGGCTTTCCCAAATCCCACAATTGCCGGAACGTTTAGTGTTCCCGAACGAAGTCCTGATTCATGTCCACCCCCATCAATTAACGGGAGAATAACTGACCGAGGAACCCGTTTGGAAATATACAATGCCCCTGCACCTTTGGGTCCGTAAAGTTTATGGGATGACAGAAGCAGAAAATCAACACCCAGTTCTTTCACATCAATTGATATTTTTCCACCCGCCTGAACGGCATCACAAAGAAAAAAAGATCCGGTACGTCTGGCAATTTCAGAAAGTTCACTGACAGGTTGAATAACACCAGTTTCATTATTGGCCAGCATCACTGCCGACAATAAAGACTGATCGTCAACACATGACTTAAAATCATCGGCGGAAACAAGCCCGGAAGCAAGAACAGGAATTTCTCTGCAGGAAAATCCGAACGCAGAAAGTGTACCGGCAGGATCAAGGATTGCCTTATGTTCTGTTGATGATACTGAAAGTGATTTCCGGGTATTACGGGGATTTAATGCCAATCCTTTAATGACCAGATTTGATGCTTCTGTTGCACCGGAAGTGAAAATAATTTCTTCGGGATGGGCATTGATGAGAGAAGCAACCTGTTCTCGGGCAAGACGAACTGCAACATCGGCTTCAAGACCAAACCGATGAACGGAAGAAGAATTTCCAAAATGCCGGGAAAAATAAGGCAACATAGCCTCAACCACAGCCTCGTCTACAGGTGTGGTTGAGTTATAATCAAGATAGAGTGGAATGTCAGCCATTCAGAATGGCGTTCTCAGCTTTTCCCCATAAGATCACGCGGAACCGGATCTGAATTCGGGTTTTTTTGATTAAACAGGTCAAGTTCTGCGCCAATATCTGAGTTAAGGTAATCATCTATTGCAAGTAAAATACTGTGTTTGAGAATTTCGGGCAGTGGCTTGCCGTGGTTATCAAATCCATCAAGTGCGATTTGAATAGTAATTGCCGAGTGTTTGATGGCAATGTCACGGGTCACCCCTTCATCGAGCAACTGCTGGGTAAGACGACGCTGAATAGTCTCTTTGCGGTCATGAGCTGTGGCAGCGAACTGGGTTTGTTGATTTTCCATTATGGTAATCCCTATTGGTAAACGTGGTTTTGCCGGAAGCAATAATTAAAACCGGCCAACACTTATCAACCAGAAGTCTTCCAATCGTAAATATACGATTGTCTGTTCAATAGAAATTCAACAAAAATCACAAATTTAGGGCAATTTTTACCCGGGGCAATGAAACGGTTTAAACGGAATGAAGAGAAATACCATTTCCCAAAAGGTCAGGCAGGCAAAACCGGGTTTGGCTGCCAGGGTGCAGGCGAAAGATAGACAACTTTTGAATTGTCCCGTCCTGCCCGTTTTTTTTCAGATAAAGATTGTCTGAAATTATTCTTTATTATCTGGGATACTGATTTATTGTGCGAATCAAAAGTTTCAACTGCAATATCAATGGTAACCCGTGCATGTTTGATGGCAAGCGGACGGTCAACACCAATATCCATCATTTGCTGGGTCAGACGACGTTGGAACATGTTTTTCCGCATCTCATCCCATTTACTTTTCTTGTCAGAACCATCCATACTATTTCTCTTTTCTGGCAATAATATTCTTCTTTTGATGTGGAGTTAAATTTAATTTGGAACGGCTAAACTCAGTATGCTGACATCAGTCTGAGGTTTGTTTTGTTCCATTTCGGAAGGTGAAATTAATCGATTACCACCACATATCAAATATTGGAAAAATCAAAGTGGAAGCGCTTAGCCTAATAGAAACAACAACTTAAATACTTTTCTGACAAATATTATTTTTGGCAAATGTGATCGGGATCATCTAAATATTTTAAGGTCTTTACCTAAATCTCGGGCGGCAGGTGTGAGCCGTGTAAAACTTTCAAGTCTGATTGTCTGATTTTTGCGTTTTGCGACCCTGACATCATTTTCGGTGATGATCCTGCTAAAGGTCAGAATTGAGTCGTCATTTAAAATACGGTTGAAATCAAGTGTAATCTCTTCAGGGATTCCAGTAACTGATTTCCACTTTTCTGGCAGAATTAGGCTTAAACGGTCGTGAGAGGCTATAATGACTGGTGCTGAATGAAAAATAAGAGTCTGGTTTCTGGTTTTAAGTGTTACCTCAGCAACACACTCTTTGATATCTTCACTTTCTTTTGATGGAGACCAGATCATCGGTGTAACGGAAAAGGAGGCCCCCCGTCGTTTTACCGTTCCAGCCGGACCCAAAAAAGTAAGATCCTGATCAGAAAAACGTGAATAAAGAGAACCTGTCAGGCCTGGCAGATTGGCCGAATCAAGAAAAAGCCGGGGAGAAAGGTAATCATTACGAAGTACCGGAAGAAAGTACCGAACCCCTTCAAGCTCAACTGCAACCGTTTCTGATGAAAGTGAGACTCCTTTTTCAGTTGTCCAGGTTAACGGAGTCAACCCGAATAATTCCCTGATCAGAAGGGGGGGTAAAGCCACACAGTCTGGCAAAAAAACAACATCACCAGTCATGACAGGGTAAACTTTGCTTCTAAGTCTCTGATTTTTTTTACACGTGCTTCGTGTCTTCCGGGTTCGGGAACCGATTTTAGAAAAGCCTGGATGACTGATTTGCAGGTTTCAGAACCAAGAGCTTTTGACCCGAGAGTCAACGCATTTGCATGATTGTGCTGACGGGCATTCCGGGCTGTAAATTCGTTGTAACAGCAGGCAGCAAGAATACCAGGGATTTTATTCAAAGCCATTGCGGACCCGATACCGGCACCATCAATCATGATACCGATTGCGGAAGGTGTTTGTTTAACCCTTAACCCGACGGCAAAGGCAAAATCAGGATAATCAACCGCAGCCTCAGACGTTGTTCCCACATCCTCAACCTGATAGCCCATTGAAACCAACCAGGGAATCAACTCAGTTTTTAACGAAAATCCGCCATGATCAGAACCGATGATGATTGTTTTCACTTCAAGAACCACGTTTGAAGGACTTGAACTTACCGCACCAACAGGCTGCTCTTCAACAAATTTGACCTGTTTTTCCTTTGCAGCATCTTTTGCCAATGAGGTAATCAGTGCATTTTTGGGCACGGAAAGAATTTTAGTGCCGGATGCAGCTTTTAATACATCTTTTTCGGTAATCAGTTGTTTTTTCATGCAGGTAATCCGATCACACGTAATTTTTCAAGTAAAACAGAAGGTCCGCCAACCGAAATGGGAACACGTTGACCTTTTTTATCACAAAATCCGGTAGAAGTTTCAAGATAAAAATCATTTCCGACACCAACAACTTTTTCAAGCGCATCCTGAATCTTTCCTACAATTTGCAGATTGTAAACCGGGTGTTTTCGTTTCCCGTTTTTGATCAGATACCCGTGAAGGATTTCGAATTTAAAATCACCGGTTTCTGAATTGACGATGCCATTTCCAGAGTCGGTAACTTCTATTCCTTCACTGATCTGATTAAAAAGCTGAATCCGTGATGAATTTCCGGGATGGACGATGGTATTGGTCATGCGGGTTTGGACGGGCTGGTCAAATCCGGACCTTCGGCCATTTCCTGTTGGGTGAATTCCCTTCACATCTGCAGTTTTACGATCTGCAAGAAGAGTATGAAATCTTCCCTTTTCAATTAAAAGAGTTTTTGAAACCGGAGTTCCTTCATCATCACATCCCAGTGATCCACGTCCACCCGGAAAAAGTCCCTCATCAGAAATCGTGAGCAGTTCACTTCCTGTCTTGTCTCTTAGGGATGAAAAAATCCCGGATTCATTGTCAGCTTCACAGGCATGACCTATAATCTCATGAAAAAACATCATTCCCCACCCGGGCGGGAGTAAAATATCGTAAAATCCATTTTCTATCGGATGGGATCCGGCTGCAAATTCTGCCTTTTGAAGGGCAGCTAAAACAACCTTGAACGGATCTGACACCTGAGCTCCGGAAACTGAATCCCGTTCTCCCAAACGTGAACTTCCCGAGAATATCTTCCCTTTTCTTCGAAGGTAAACGGTACACATCCAGTCAGAATGCACTTCATTCCTGATAAAACCCGGAGAATATTCAGTAATGCCTAAAACCTGCCTGCTTTCACTTTCAGCCTGAAAAGCAACATTGATAATTTCTTTGGATTTTTGACGGATCCAGTCATTGCACCTGTAAAGCATTTCCATAATAACAGAAGGATCAGTTGGCAATTTGGGTCCTGACTGCACCTCAAATCGGTTCAGAACCAGGTCTTTTTTGTCAAATCTGGCAGAACGTAAATTGAAAAAACTGGAAAGTGACCCGAAGGTAAATGGAAGGAGAAGCTCGTCGCCGGTTTTGGTATCAGAAAGAGAAAAACCGGAGGAGAAAACCGGATCATGCAGACTAGCTTTTCCAGATTCAAATGAAATCTGCCTGCTGAACCGAAGTTCGCCAAAAAGAACCTGATCAGGAATAGAAAATGAAGCAAGCTTAGAAATAACGTCAGAAGTAAGCCAGGAAGGAGTTAACCTGGCAGGGGGGAGAAAATGAAGATCAGGCCGGAAATCATCCGGAAGGTCAGGCTTCTTCATCCCCGATCAGAGAATCGAAAATGGAGGCGTCATGATTGGCAGAATTTTCAGAACCCAGGATAGCATGCGACATTTTATCCCGTTTGGTTTCGAGATATTTCTGATTGACTGAATTCGGTTCAATTTCTAGAGGAACACGTTCAATCACTTCAAGACCATAACCATTCAGTCCAACAATTTTCTTGGGGTTATTGGTCATCAAACGCATGGTTTTTACGCCAAGATCACAAAGAATCTGGGCACCAATTCCGTAATCACGCAAATCGGGTTTAAAACCAAGTTCAAGATTGGCTTCTACGGTATCTTTGCCCTGATCCTGAAGCACATAAGCTTTCAGTTTGTTGATCAGACCAATTCCCCGCCCTTCCTGACGCATATACAGCACAATGCCACGACCGGCTTTGGAAACCTGGCGCATAGCTGCTTCAAGCTGTTCACCACAATCGCAACGTTGAGACCCGAAAACATCACCCGTTAAACATTCGGAATGGACCCGAACCAAAACCGGCTCCCCATTGGCAACGTCACCTTTAACGAGAGCAATGTGAGTTTTACCGTCAACCAAACTGTCATAAGCAACAATAGTAAAGTCACCAAAACGGGTTGGAAGATTCACTTCAGCAGCACGGGAAATCAGTTTGGTTTTTTGTAACCGAAAGGCAATCAGATCTTTTATTGTAATAATTTTCAGTGAAAATCGTTCAGCAACTTTGATCAGATCTGGCAAACGGGCCATTGTTCCGTCATCATTCATAATTTCACAAATGATTCCTGCGGGGAAACAACCGGCAAGGCGGGCAAGATCAACACTGGCTTCTGTGTGTCCGGCACGGCGGATGGATCCACCGTCAGCAGCAATAAGGGGGAAAATATGTCCGGGACGGGTGAAGTCGTCAGCACTTTTTTCAGAGTTGACAATGGCCTGAATCGTTTTTGACCGGTCAGAAGCAGAAATTCCCGTTGTAACCCCATCGTGTTTGTAATCAATTGAAATGGTAAACGGAGTTCCGTATTTGGAATCGTTTTTAGGAACCATAAGTTCAAGATTGAGCTGGGTTGCCCGTTCACGGGTAATCGGAGCACAGATCAACCCACGACCGAAAGTGGCCATGAAGTTGATCATTTCCGGAGTCGCAAACTGGGCTGCAGCTACGAAATCGCCCTCGTTCTCCCGGTCTTCATCATCCACGACGATGATTACTTTTCCTGACCGGATATCTTCAAGGGCTGATTCGATGGAGTCAAACGGGTGAGACATTATTTCACTTCAGTAGATTTAACAACTGTTCCGATTGCAGATTTGTCATATTTAATTCTGACGTTTTCAGCAAGTTTTAAAATGACAACATTATCTTCAACGGCATCCACAACACCGTGTGCGCCACCGGTTGTGATGATTTTGTCACCTTTCTGAAGGTTTTTGATCATGAGTTCACGCTCATTTTGTTTCTTTTTCTGAGGGCGGATCATGAAAAAGTAAAAGACTACGAAAATCAGCACGATTGGCAGTAAATTGGCAATCAGACTTCCGGTAGTGCTTTGTCCGGGTGCGGGTGGTGCAAACAATAAAAGGGTAGTAAGCATAAATCCTCAGTTAAATTGTAGACAATATGAACAAAATGAATCCGGCTAAGGTTCAGCCGGAGTGTAAAATTAAGAAAGTAGCAGGTTGAATCCCAATCAGAACACAAATAACTGTGGAAAGGGCTTTCCTTTCAGGTCATTTTATATTGGAAATAAATTAATTTTTCTGCCCAATCTCCCTCTCCCTTGACTTTATTTGACATAATATTGACATTGGAAGCGCTTCTGTAACAACCAACAACATGAAAGAGGAAAAATATGAGAACGTGGTTATTGTCTGTTTTATTGGTACTGGGATTTGCAGGCTCTGCAAGTGCTCAGGTATATGATTTGTGGCTTTTCGACGGAGTCGGACCTGCCCCAACTGCTGTAACACCCAAAGGTGTAGGTAATCTTAGCTCTGCAACCGTTGTGGCTACAGCAACTACCACAAATGCTGGTTATATCTACCGCCAGACCGACTGGTCAAACAAATGGACCAACGCTACCAATGTTGTAAATACTGCTATGACCTTTTCAAGTGCTGGTGGTCCTGGATCACCTGACGGACGTTTCAGTGTAACCCTTGATAAATATTATACATTCAACGTTCCAACAGTACCTGTATTTGGTGACAATGTTACCGAATTTGCCATTCTTGAAACTGCCGGTTCACCAACCGCAATCTCAAGTTTGACCCGGAATTTTCCAACACCAACTCCATCAAACATGGTTGAAATCACAGTTACCCTTGCTGCTTCACCTGGTGTAGACGAGCTGGTTTATGTCATCTATTCAACTGATGCCTGGAGTACCTATACCGCAGCAGCTGTTTTTATGGAAGGTAATGTTGGATTTGCCAATATTCCCGCCCAAACCCTGGGAACAACGGTGTCTTATTATGCCATGACTTCACCGGTTGCTTCTGCTTCATGGGGAACATCAAAAGATGTTCTAACTTTGAGACTTAACAACAATGGTGGACTAAATTACAGCTACACTGTCAGTGCCGGACCCGATGAAACCAACCCAACAGACGTTTCTGATCTTAGTGCAACTGCTGATGAAAACCTGAATAAAATTGTACTCACCTGGTCACCGGTGACAGAAGCCAATTTTGAAACCTACGAAATTTACTATAACACCACGGGTGAAGTTTCTACCAGCGATACCAAAATCGACAAAACAACACTTCCTTCACTCGGTTCAATTGCTACCAGTACAGCTACCATTTCAGGTCTTAATTGGGGCACCACTTACTTTTTCACAATCAGAGGAGTTGACGTTTCCGCCAATGCAGGTACACTTTCAAATGAAGTCAGTGCCTCAACAATTGCTGAACCAATCGTTCTCATGGATGGAACATTTGATGGAGAAGGTAAATGGGGATCACCTGTTGCAACTGCTGATCAGGTTGCCGGATGGTTTGATGTGAATGCTAAGAAACTTTACATCACCTATGATGCAACCTATGTTTACTTTGCTGTAGAAGTTACCTATTCCTCATGGCAAAAATGGGTATTCCTCATTAACACAATCCCGGGTGCCGGTGGTTCTGTTACTGCTGCAAATGATGCCACAACTTATGGTCATGCCCAATTACCTGATTTTGCAATTGTACAAAATGGTGTAAATGCAACCTTGAAAGTATGGAACGGAAGTGCCTGGGAAGATCATGCAACTTCATTAACTGCAGGTGTATGGACTGGTTTTTCAACAAGCTATGTTGAAGTCAGAATCCTGAAATCCATGCTGAATGATGTTTCACCTGGTGATGTTCAGTTTTATATCACAGGCAATAATGCTGGTGAACACAGTTCATTTGATTCAGTTCCTGATGATTTGGTTATGACTAGCTGGAATAATCCGCTAACCTTATCAAACTATGCAACTTCAGTTACCCTTCCAGTTGAACTTGCTTCCTTCACCGGAAAAATGGTTAACGGAAATGTTCTGCTTAGCTGGTCAACAGCTTCTGAAAAGAATAACTACGGATTTGAAGTTGAGAAAAATCTTGGAAACGGTTGGAATAAAGTTGGATTTGTTGCCGGAAACGGAACTACAACTGAAGCCAAATCCTATTCCTTCTCAGATTCAAAAGTCAGCGATAAAGCTACCTATCGCCTGAAACAATTGGATCTTGACGGAACCACTTCCTATTCTGCTTCAATCGAAGTATTCTCTGGAGTTGCTGAATCTTTCGAATTAAAAGGAAACTATCCGAATCCGTTCAACCCATCAACGGTGATCGAGTTTTCGCTTCCTTCTGCAGGAACAGTTGATTTTGCAGTATTTAACACTTTAGGTCAACTTGTTTCTTCATCAAAAGTGAACGGAATCAGTGGTCTTAATCAGCTTTCATTTAAAGCTGACGGACTTTCATCAGGTGTTTATTTCTACCAATTAACCTTTAACGGAAAATCGGTAACCAAAACAATGAGCTTCCTGAAATAAGGGTTTGTTTTAAGTTATTTAAAAGCCCGTCATCCGACGGGCTTTTTTTTTATGAGTCATTTCCCATTTAATTCCTGATTTTTTTGTATTTATCTGCCCGATTTTCTTTTTTTTTATTATTTTTACTTCAAACGTTCCCCAATTTAATGATGACGAGGAAGCAATGAAAACACGGTTACTACCCCTATTCTTTCTGCTGGGTTTTACCCTTACCGCAGAAGCACAAGTTTATGATTTATGGTTGTTTGATGGCGTGGGTCCCGCACCAACCGCTGTTACCTCCAAAGGTTTTGCAGGATTAAGCTCAGCGACTGTTCAGGCCACGGCTACAACAACAAACGCAGGTTACATTTATCGTCAAACAAACTGGGCAAATAAATGGACAAATGCAGTAAATACGGTCAATACTGCGATGACATTTTCGAGCGCAGGTGGAAGCGGATCTCCCGATGGTCGGTTTAGTGTTACGCTTGGGAAATATTATACGTTTAATGTTCCAACTACTCCTTTGGTTGGAAACACATCCCAACTTTTTTCAATTTTGGAAACTTCTTCAGCACCGGTTACCATCAGCAGTGTTACCCGGGATATCATTTCCCCTGCTCCAACCGATGCACCCTTAATTACAGTAAACCTGAGCGCTGCACCCGGTGCAGATCAGTTTGTTTATCTCAGATACACAACAGATGCCTGGAGTACAAGTACCCCTCTTTTAGTCCCCATCACCGGAACTTCGGGTTCTGTTACGATTCCGGCTCAATCTGAGGGAACTGTCGTTTCGTATTATGCACTGACTACACCTGTTACTTCTTCTTCATGGGGCGCAAACATTGATGTACTGACCCTTAAAGCAAATAACAATGCCGGAACCAATTACAACTACACATCGGCCACAGCAGCAGATACGACACCACCATCAACCATTTCAGATCTTACTGCCACTGCAGATGCTGATCTGGCCAGAATCACCCTTTCCTGGACACCGGCTACGGAAGACAACTTTGATACTTATGAAATTTTCTACAATCTGACCGGTTCAGTTTCCGATGTCGATTCCAAATTTGATAAAAACCAATTTATTGCACTGGGTACCCGTACATCCAATTCAGTAACACTGACCGGACTTTCATGGGGGAGCACCTATTATTTTAAAATTCGTGGCGTTGATCAGGCAACCAACAAAGCAACATTGTCGAACGAAGTGTCTGCATCTACTATAGCCGAACCTCTTATCATTATGGATGGTCTTTTTGATGGTGAATCAAAATGGGGAGCGCCAGTTGCAATTGCTGACGGTGTTGCAGGTTGGTTTGACGTCAATGCAAAAAAAATGTACGTCACCCATGACGCCAATTATGTATATTTGGGTGCTGAAGTTGATTATGCATCCTGGCAAAAATGGGTATTTTTAATCAACACAATTTCAGGAGCAGGAGGTTCGGTTTCTGCGGCCTCAGATGTTGCCACTTATGCGCATTCTCAGCTTCCAGATTTTGCAATCGTTCAGAACGGATTAAACGCCAACCTGAAAACTTGGGATGGAAGTGCCTGGGTTGATCATGCTACTTTACTTACAGAAGATGTTTGGACAAAATTCACCACGACATTTGTTGAAGTCAGAATCCTTCAATCCATGATCGGAAATGTAACCTCAGGTGATGTTCAGTTTTATATTTCCGGAAATAATGCAGGGGAGCATAGTTCATTTGATTCCGTTCCTGATGATTCTTCTATGGCCGCTTGGAATGATCCGCTTTCGCTTTCAAAATATGCGACTTCCGTTACGCTTCCAGTTGAGCTTGCATCTTTCACCGGAAAATGGATAAATGGAAATGTGTTGCTGAATTGGGCAACAGCGACTGAGACGAATAACTTCGGATTTGAAATACAAAAAAGAATCGCGGAGCCTGAGGCTCTCGAAGGCTCTGCTTCGGGCATCTCAAACCAGGACCCTTCGAGAGCCTCAGGGTCCAGGTCAGAATGGGAGACAATTGGTTTTGTTGCCGGTAAAGGCACCACCACAGAAGCACAGTCTTATAGTTTTTCGTCACCTGTCACCAGTCCCCTGTCACCGGCGCTTTACCGTCTTAAACAGATTGATCTGGATGGAACTACGACCTTTAGTCAATCGATAGAAGTTTCTGGTGGAAATAAACCTGCTGTTTTCTCTACCCGTAATTATCCGAATCCATTTAATCCATCGACAACCATTGAATTCACCCTTACCGAATCTCAACCGGTTCACTTCGAGTTGTTCAACATCATTGGGCAACGAATCATGAGTAAAAGTCTTGGCAGGATGGATGCAGGACTTCACTCCTGGTCAATGGATGGATCTTTTCTTGCGAGTGGATTTTATACCTACCGGTTAACGGCAGGAAATCAATCAACAACCCGGATGATTCAGTTAATCAGGTAAGTTTTCCGTTTTTGTATTTTTTGAAGCCAGTCCGGCCTTTGCCGGACTGGCTTTTTTTTGTTTTACCCGTGCTACCAATCCCGTGGTTCATCCCCGTTTCGTCCGAATGAAATTTATCGTTTTTTTAAAAATTATGTGTTCGGACGATGATAATTATCAACACTCATTATTCCACCGTGTTCGCACACGGGGCTATTCATATGAAACCCATCGCCTGACCGGTTTTAATTGCACTAACAATTCACCACTTATCATCCCGAAAGTGTTCGGGATCTTCACTTCGTTCGATTGACCATTATTTTTGTCATTTATCTCCGACAACTTTTCCCTCCCTGTCAGCTTAAAACTGAAATTTTTTCAGACGAAACTGATTTTTTTTCAGACAGGACTGAAAACTTTTCAGTCTCATCTGTCACTCTTTTCACACTCGGATTTTGGCACACACTTTGAAAAAGAAGATGTCAGAAACCTAAATTAAATGAAAGGATAAAAACAATGTCACTTATCAGATTTAACCCCGCTTTTGACTTACTAAGAGCAGAAAAAGATATCAATCGTCTTTTCAATGAGCTGGCAAACCGTTCAGCCACACGTGAATCAAACTCAGTCTGGTCACCCCTTACCGATGTGATCGAAGAAAAGGATCAGTTTCTGCTTCATCTTGATCTGCCGGGTGTCAAACTGGACGATATTAAAATTCATGTTCAGGATGGAAAGTTAACCGTTTCAGGAGAAAGGAAACTCGAAACTGAAACCAAGGAAAAAAACTACCATCGGATTGAAAGGTCCTTCGGAAGTTACTTCCGTTCATTTGAATTGCCCAAAAACATCAATCTTGATTCCATTCAGGCAGAACATAACAATGGACAGCTCACCATAACCCTGCCAAAAGCAGAGGAAGCAAAACCAAAAGAGATTACAATAAAAGTAAAGTAACCAAAAGCCAATAAACTCAATCAAAATCAAGGAGGACGCCATGTCACTTATTCGATGGAACTCAGGACAAGACCTTCTGAATTTTGAAAAGGAATTCAGGAGAGTTTTTGATCAGGTGAATCCGTTTGGAGAGAAAAACACTGAAACTGATTTATATGAATCTTCCGTTTGGACACCTTTAACAGATATTCTGGAAGATCAGGATCACTTCTTTATAAAATGTGATTTGCCCGGAATCAAAAAGGAGGATGTTAAAATTCAGTTTGCCAATGGTAAACTCAGTATCAGCGGTGAACGTCAGGTTGAAAACGAAAAGAAAGACCGGAATTATCACCGGATTGAGCGTGTCACCGGGAAGTTTTTCAGATCATTTCAATTGCCTGACCTGATTAATACTGACCAGATTACGGCCGAATTTGAGAATGGACAACTTACCATTTCCATTCCAAAGTCAGAAGCTGTAAAACCGAAAGAAATTCCGGTTTTAACAAGATGATGACAAAATCCGGCAACAAAAAAGGCGGCTTTCAGCCGCCTTTTTTCTTTTTGGAAATAAAAGCAAATTTTGGAATTTCCCCCGTTTCGTCCGGAATTGGCATTTTCGGTTTTACAAGATTTATGCCCGGACGAGGGTGGGTCTTTGGGAATTTTTTATCTACAATCATTTCACCCCTACAGGGTTTAGATTTTCATTAACCCCGCCAAAAGCCGGGTTCTTGACATTTACAATTTACAATTAACCATTATCCTCTCTTTTCTTTTTCCCAAAATATAAAAAAGCCACCCCGATTGGAGTGGCTTTTTTATATAAATCTGAATGTCTCTGCGTTCTCCGTGCCTCCGCGGTAGAATCCCCCATTATTTCAGGAAGGTGAGTTTTTTGGTCAGTCTCTGGCCTTCAAACTCAGTTACTATCATGTAAACACCCGATGGTATGCCATCTGTAGTGATGTTTTGGACATAATCTCTGCCCTTTTTCATGAATTCGTTTTTGAGAACTTTCACTTCCTGACCAATCACGTTGAACAACCGGATCGAAACATATCCATCCTTCGGAATATCAAAAAGCATTTTTGCTTCCGGATTAAAAGGATTTGGATAAATTGAACTGATCTGGAATTCAACAGGAGGTTCATAATCAGGTTGTTGAGGTTTTCCATCTGTTGGAATAACGGATAGAACCTTATGTTCGGTACGATTTCCATCAATACTAACATCAACCAGTTTGTAATAGTACGTCACGGAATTAATGACCTGAGGATCAGTCAGCGAATATTTGCCTCCCTGATCTCCTTTGCCACGAAGTTCACTTTTTGAGGTATAACTGGCAACCAGTCTGAAATCAGATTTTTCTCTTGCTGACCGATAAATTTCAAATCCAGCATGATTGAGTTCTGAAGCCGTTTCCCAGTTTAACGTAACTTTATTGTTTCCAGGGGTTGCAGACCAGGAAAGTAACTCAATTGGGAGTGGTGTATCGCCGTCACCAATAGTAAATTCAGAAAATGACGTAACGGTAAAGGAAACAGTTCTCGGATCGGTTCCTGTGTTAAATACTGCACCAGGAACAATAACCCAAGTCAGTCCGCCATCATTGCTTTTTAGGACATATAAATCACCCAGGTTGATTCCATTATCATTTGAGGCAGGCCAGGAAAAGTCAACATCAACCGGATTTCCACCAGGCTGATTGGTTGGTGTAATCGTCCATGATTGATTGATACTTGTTCCAATTCCAGCACCAGGACCAGACTCACGGAGGATGGTTGTATTTCCAAGATTGAAAGCAGCAGGGTCAACAGAAATTCCCAAACCGCCAAAATTCAAAACAGGAGCTGCATTGATATCAGCCAGGCCCTGAACCGTTCCGACGATATATGTAGCTGGCGTTTCACCTGAAATTGAACCGGTTGTACCCAGATCAATTCCATTAGAACCTGTGTTTACGGTAGCACCGATTGTCAGAGTTCCTGTAACCGTTAGGTCTCCAGTCAGAGTAGTAGGGGCTGAATAGGTCACATTGGTTACCGAACCTTGTGTTGGTGGACCAACCGTATAGGAATAATTCGAGCCACTATTAGTATTCGATTTAATAGTAATCATATCTGCATCACTCCATGGAGTTGATACAGTTGTGGTGAGTGCGTAATAAGAAACAACCGTTCCTTCAACCTGTGCCGGAATTATTGCAGTTGCTGAGGCACCAGTAACCGAGGCAAGAACGGCATCAGAAGAGAACCATCCATCAGCGGTATACCTGATATACACTTTTTCTTCTGCAGATTTGCTTCCGCTCAGCGTTACCGTAATGGAAACTGCATCGTCAGGAGTTGGTGTTTCGGCAGGAACAGAAACTGAAGAAATCGTAACCGGATCACCAGTAGTTTCCATAAAAATGGCTTCGGTATTGGTATAGCCAATATCTTTCCAGTTCATAGTGTACCATTTATCATCTACAACTGTAATGGAGTTATTTGGATCTGCACCAAAAGTGTAGGTCTGTATTGTATTCATTGAAACATTGGTTCCTGTCCATTTGTTATTCCATGGGCTACCAGTAGGACCCGATGTAAACAGGAATTCATAAGTACCGCCTGTTACGTCACCACCAGATGCAGCAACCTTTATGGTGGTTGAATAACGTCGCGTTCCAGTAGTTTTCAGCGTGACTTGTCCAGAAACCTGAGTTAAACTTCCGAGTGCTGAGCCAGTAGCAGGCGGATTTGTATAGCTATTCCATGCGCCAGGTAAATTCAATCCTTCCGGCTCCCAAATTTGCGGAGGAGCAAGAACACTTTGTGCCGTTGGTGTTTCAATTTGAGCAAATACCAGAATTGGGGTAAGTGCAAATAGAATCGTTAACATTTTTTTCATAGATACCTCCCGATTATAAAAAGAATAAAGTAACAAAAAGGTCTGTTAATCTCAATATAACAAAACAATATTTTACAATTAAGTTGAAAAACTATTGTGGAATCTAATTGGGAAAATGAACCTTATCAACCGGGGCTAAAATCATATCACCCCGTCAGCTGACGGGTTTTGAATTCCATTAACCATTTACCATTGATCATCCCGAAAGTGTTCGGGATCTTCGCTTCGCTCGATTAACCATTATCTTCTTTGTCCTTTTTCCTGCAAAAAAAAGCCACCCCGAATGGAGTGGCTTTTTAAATTTCACTGCCCTAAAAGAACCCCGGGCGATAAAACTCCCCCGTTATTTAAGGAAGGTAAGACTCTTGGTTAATCTCTGACCGCCAAACTCAACTGAAACCATATAAACGCCTGACGGAAGTCCATTTGTAGTAATGTTTACAACCTTTTCACGGCCTTTTTTCATGATTTCATTTCGGATTACCTGAACTTCCTGTCCGATCACGTTATACAATCTAATCACGACCAAACCATCGTTTGGTAAGTCAAATACCAGATTCGTTGTTGGGTTGAACGGATTCGGGTAGATGGAACTGATTTTAAAGGTAATCGGAACAACGAACCCTGGTTGAACAGGTTTTCCATCTGTTGGAATAACGGTAAGAATTTTGTGTTCTTTACGCTTTCCGTCAACACTTACATCTACCAGTTTATAATGGTAGGTTTCCATGTTAAGTACCGATTGATCAACAATGGAATACTTCCCGCCTGTATTTCCCTTAGGTTTAAGTTCATTTGATGAAATATAACTTTTAAATAACCGGAAGTTTTCCTTTGTGGTTGTTGACCTGTAAATCTCAAAACCATCATGATTCAGCTCGGATGCCGTTTCCCAATTCAAAGTTACTTTCTTGTTTCCTGGTGTCGCAGTCCAGGATAGCAATTTAATTGGCAGTGGTGAATCCCCATCACTAACCGTCCAGTCAGAAAATGACGTCGTTGTGAAAGTAATGGATCTTGGATTTGTTCCTGTTGAAAATGGACCTGCATGCATTTGCCAGGTTACGCCATTGTCATCTGATTTCCAGACAAACAGATTTGAAGGGTTTCTGCCATTATCATCAGCAGATGGCCAGGTAATGGTTACATCTACTGCACCGGATGGCTGACTGGTTGGTGTAATGGTCCAGCGACGGTTGATTCCTACACCCAAGGCAGCTACCGAAGGACCTGTCCGGCGGATGACTACTGTTGAACCCAGATTATTCCCATTCGGATTGATAGTAAGCCCAAGACCAGCTATACCAACAGGTGAACCACCACTCAATGTTGGGTTTGCATTGACCGTACCCAAAATGTAGTTGGTTGTCGTTTCACCTGAAATGGAACCGGTAGTTCCCAGATTAATGGAATTAGAACCCGTACTCAGATTGGCACCCGAAATCGTTAGGGTTCCAGAAACCGTGAGGTTACCGGTGAGGGTTGTATTGCCAGAAATTTGAGCATCAACATGTGAACCGGAAGTTGGGTTTGAAGCTACAACCGTAACAGTTAAACCAAGAGTCAAATCATCAATTCTCCAGTTTGCGGTATTCGCACTTGGACTACCGGCACCACTATGACCGTAAATCCGGTATGTAATTGCAGATCCGTTCGGACTCTTTGATGAAAATCCTGAATTTGATTTAAGTTCCCAGGTACCAGTTGTCAATAAAATACCGCTAGCAAGTGTTGTTGCATAACCATCAAGTGATGACCGGAGAGAGTATGCAGCTGGTCCAGTACCAGTTGAACGGCTTCCAAAAGAAAAAGAACTGAGGGTTACATTATATCCTGCATCTGGAGTTAACGAAAACTCAAAATAGGCACTTCCTGAGGCACCGGTAGTAATGCCACCAGTTCTTGCAGCAGCACCGGCATTGTTGGTTCCTGATGCACCTGCATAACCAGTAGAAGGTGAAGTTGTGGTCAACAGTGTGGTGGTCCCGTTATTGTTCCCCTGACTTACGGCTGAAACGGTCAGGTTGCTGACCGGTGTGGATGAAGGACTTGCTGTTGCAAAATTCCAGGTTACTGTACTGGCGGAAACTGCTTCAATGATGGCCGTAAACACCACATTATTCGTTGATGTTAAATCGGATCCAGAATAATCATCAATCTGATCCTGAGAAACAGAAACAGTAACATTTGCATTTTCATCATAATCTGTAGCCGTACCTGTGATTGCAATCGTAACCTGAGTTGCATTAACCTGAGTAACGGTTCCCTTTGAAAGTCCGGCAGGAAGGTTATTCAGAGTCCAGGCAGATTGTGAAAAAGTTGAGGAAATGGTTCCACCAGCAAGGGTTACGGTCAGAATTTCACCTGATTCAGATCCTTCAGTAATACTTCCGTCACCTGCAACTGTAATACTTTCAGCATCATCATTTGCAGTGAAGGTAAATCCGGAATTGGCAGATGCCGATCCTGAAGATGTAACGACCAATTCAGCATGATCAATGGTCACAATCGGACTGAAATTGGTATCATAATCAGTTGTCCGGTTTCCGGAAAGTGTAATGGTAGCCTGAGTATCACTCACACGATTCAGTGCCCCTTTTGTAACACCTGCAGGCAGATTGGTCACTGCCCAGTTTCCGGTTGTGAGTGAAGGTTCAAACGTATCGTTGGTCAGATTAACAGTAATGACAGAAGCATCTTCAGATGATTCTGTTGCAGAACCGGATAAAGTGATTGAAGCATTATCATCATCAGTGATCGTAAGCGTATGAGTCGTTTGGGCACCCAAAGTTGCGGAGGATCCACCTGTAACGTTCTGAAGCGTGAAACCAAGGGTTTCATTGCCTTCCATAACTGCATCATCGGTTACGGTTAAGGTAACGGTTTCTGATGTCGAAGATCCAGCCGGGAAAGTAACCGTTTGAGTTGTGTAAGTATTGATATCTGCAGCAGAACCGGTGCCACTGGTAAGAGCAACATCGACGGTTGTAGCGACAGATCCACTCGGATTGGCAATAGAAACAGTCAGATCAATAGTACCACCGGATTCAGCAACAGAAGATGTTGCAGTGCTGAATTGGACGGTTGTTGGATTGGCGATAGGTCCCTGAAGACTTGATTCTACAGCAGTTCCTGTTGTCACACCTGTTGTAGCAACCGGTGTAACTTCGAAGGAAATATGTTTACCATTATCACCGGAAACCAGTGTGTAAGTCAATGAAGTTGCACCGCCAATTGCGGCTTTGTTTGTTCCTGAACCGTCATCACTACGCATCCAACGGAAGGTTGAAGTTCCCTGAACATCAGATTCAGAATCAGAATAAGTGTAACTTCCGGTTAAAAGTTGGCCAACGTTTAGTGTTCCTGAGAAAGAAACCGATGAAGCTGTTGGTGCGGTGTTTGCAGGAGCAACTGAAGTAGATCCTGTAACAATAATATCATCCCCGGTTCCATCACCAATCCCACCAGAACCACCCGTTGCTTCAGCATACATGTAGAACCGGTATGTTACTGGTACGGAGGAGTTATTTTGTGTAAAGGTAAAAGTAAATGATTGTGTTGACGTGTTATCAACAATAGAAAATACCTGATCGAGATCTGATGCATATCCATCTACAGAACTGCGAAGAGCAACGGCACTGGGACCGGTTGCAGACCGCTGAAGATTGATAAAAATTGAACTTACGCTGAACTGGAATCCTGTTTGAGGAGTGATGGTAAATTCCATATACTTATTTTCACTAACTGCATTGGCTATGGAGGTCAATGCCCAGTTGGTTGCGTTTAAACGTTGGGCATTCGTGGTGGCAGTTAATCCCGCTCCCCGGCTCATCGTTGAAGCAGTCAAGTTAGCGTCATTGCCACTGGAGCTAACAGTTGTTTCATCTCCGGCTAAGCTGACAAATTCAAAGGTAAGAAATACTGGTTCAACGGTGGCGGTCAGAGTCACGCCTGTGTTGGCTGTCAGATTTGCTCCGGTATACTCATCAACTTCCGCTTCATTTACTGAAACAGTCACATTGGTGATGTTTGCGTCGTAATCGATTGTAGCATTACCGCTGAGGACAATTGTTACTGAGGTGGCGGATGTGCGGGTAACAGTTCCTTTGGTCACACCGGTTGGCAGGTTTGAAACAGTAAAATTGGCTGCATTGATGGTGCTGATAAAGGTTCCGCCCACCAGAGTAACAGTAATGATTTCACCATTTTCTGCGCCTTCGGTGATTGATCCGTCATCAGCAATGGTTATGCTTTCGGCATCATTGGTCGCTGTAAATGTAAAACCGCTGTTATCCGATACACTTCCGGATGCCAGTGTGGTCAATTCCTCATGGGATACTGAAACAGTAAGGTTGGTGATATCAGAATCATAATCTGTGATCCGGTTTCCTGAAAAGGCAATGGTAGCCTGGGTATCAGAATCACGGGTGATTGATTCCACAGTAACACCGGCTGGAAGGTTGGTGATTGTCCAGTTAGTAGGAGTTAATGAACCGACAAAGGTATCATTGGCAAGGGTTACTGTTACAGTTCCGGCATCTTCATTGCTTTCACCAACGGAACCACTGATGGAAATGGAAGCTGAAGGCGGAGTATCATTATCTGTAATGACAATATTCTGGGAAAGGGTGGAACCCAAAACAAGTCCGGAAGTTGGACTTGATATGGTGACGGTTGCTGTTTCTGATCCTTCAATATCGCCATCATCTACCACAGTGAAAGTGGTTGTTCCGGTTGTTGCCCCACTTAAAATTGTAATGGATGTGGCCCCAAGAGTATAGTCACCAGCGGTGATTCCAGTTCCTGTAACGGCAACATCCACAGTTTGGTCACCAGAAACGGCAGAAGAGGATGTTGCAGTAAGTGTGATTGAGGCTGGTGTAGCTTCTGATCCAGAATTTGAAGTCACAGATAGATTTACTATTGGGGTTGAAAGTGGTGTTACTGAAGCCCAAGAAGTACCAACTAATATTCCATCCACAAGCACCGTCGGAGCATTTGAAGTATTTCCCTGACGAAGTGCAACAGTTCCAGCACCAGTTGCAGAAATATCAGTCTCAGAGCTTGTCCCAGTTAAAGTTGCACTAGGTTCTGAACCGCCTAAAGTTGGGTCAATAAATAGGGCGGCTTGGTCGTTTGTTGCTCCAGATACAAAGGTGTACTTCAAAACGATATAATGAACTGTATTATATGTTAAGACAGTGGAAGAGTAAGTAACGTTTGTTCCTGCCTTACTAAAGCCTATAAAATAGCCACCAGTTGTAGATTTTGCATAAATCCTACCTTTAAAATCCGAACCGATTGTTGCAGGTGCAATATGAAAGAAGTAATCCCCAGTCGCCTGAGCCGCCGTAACATTGACCATTAAACCAACATAAATAGATCCACTTGATATGGCTGTAAAGCCTCTGTTTATATCTTCACCTGATGTTGTAAGGCTTGCAGCAAACCCAATTGCAGAATTTGAAGATCCTGAATAACTTAGCCCGGTGCCTGTGGATGTTACAGAAATAACATTGGTTCCACCCCCACTGTGAGCAGTCCAGCCATTTGAAGTTAAGGCGGTTCCCCCAGTGTAATTAAAATTTTCGGTTAAACTCTGTCCCCAAACACTCATTCCAACAAGCAAACTTGCGATTAACAGTAACCCTTTTTTCATAAGCTTATTCCTGATTTATAAATTTTCGAACTAAAAAGAACTTCATCCGGTGGGTTCGGTACCGGATTTTACAAAAAATCAACATGCAAAAGTACACGTTTTTTTACCCCAAGCAACCCAAATTCCACTTTCACCACATAATTTAAAGAAAGTCTACCTAAAACCTTTCATTATAGTGGTTTAGGCATAAAGGCAATGGAAACAAGGAGTTAGTAGTTTAGTAGGTAGTAGGTGGTTGCTGACAGGCACTTCGACTTGGTTACTGAGCAAAGTCGAAGTACCGCTCAGTGACCGTCCACCCCGTCCGGCAGTTGCCGGACACCCTTCGATAAAAATTTGAACTTCGTTCAAATTCACTCAGGGTGACACTCATTTTGTTTTAATACTATTGTCTACTACCTACGACCTTGTGATTCCAAAAATTCAGATAAATCTGTTCCCAGCTTTGTGATTCTGCATAGGTTCTGGCAGCTTTTGACATTTCTTTTCTTTTAACGTCATCCGTCAACAGGTCAATAAGGGCCGTTGCCAGTTCATCGGTGTTTTTGGCGTGAGTCACGATGCCTGTAATTCCGTCCTGAACAATATCTTTCGGACCCCCAATATTGCTCACGATGGCCGGAACACCGCTTGCAAGCGATTCCAGAACCACATTTCCGAAGGTATCCGTCGTGCTGGGAAAGAGAAAAACATCTGCTGAGGCAAAACTTTTATAGAGTGATTCTCCACCCATGAATCCGGTGAAAACTGTGTTTGTATCTTTCAGTTCAGATTTTAATTCTTTCAGATAAGGTCCGTCACCCACAATCACCAACGATGCAGACGGAACGGCTTTATGGACTTTCTTCCAGACTTCCGGCAGCAGATCAAGATCTTTTTCCTTCGCAACCCGGCCAACATAAATAACTTTTTTTCCGCCATTCAGGCCAAAACTGTCAAAGGCGTGTTTCACTCTTTTGGTTGGTGAGAAGGATTCCAGATCAGTTCCGTGCGGGAACAGGAACATTTTAGTTGGATCAATTCCCTTCCTGACCAGCTGATTCCGGTAATGGGAACTGGGCACGTAAACCAGATCGGCCTGATCATAAAACCAGGTCATGTATTTCCAGGCCACTTCTTCCATGGCTTTGTCATCGGTGTAATACCGCACATATCCGGGAAAATCGGTGTGATAAATCATGGTGATTTTCAGATTGAGCAGTTTTGCGGCCCATAATGCAGCAAGTCCAACAGAACCCGGCGTTGAAATAATAACTTCGGTAAACCCTTCCTTCTCGAAATATTGCACCATTTCAAGAAACGGCGGAAAGGCAATCGTAAACGAATCATTCTGCGGAAGTTTAAAGTCACCGACGGGAGTAAAGTTTTTCAGCGGGAGTCCGTGATCCTGAATTTCTTCGTTGGTACAGGTGATGATGACAAGCTGATGTTTGTGCTTCAACCCAGCTTCCACCATTTTCCTGATGACGACTGCAACCCCATTCACATCAGTAAACGTATCAGTCACCCAGGCCTTTTTCGGATTGGAGTAAAAATCCAGATCTTTCCTGAGATATTTTTTGCTGACCGTCCGGAAGAATTCACGGCTCTTGTTATAATTGAGGAAGGAAATGAGGTAAGGAACCATCCCGATTCCGACAGGAACGATGGAAGAAAGACTTTGAATGGATCCGAAAATGGATCCTTCTGAAATTTTATTGATGGCTTTCCGGGTAAATCTGAACAGTAATTCATTCGTTACCCGGTTGGCGACTTCGAAGGTTTTGGCATTCAGTTGCCGGTTTTTTTGAGGATCGAGGATGTTTTCATCCTTCCCCCACTCTTCATTCAGATGGTTAAGATTTGACATCAGGTATTGTTTGAAATCCTGCTGTGATTTTTTCCCACGGAGCCGGTTGATGACAAAGGTCATTTTATCCCGGAACGATATGGAAGCTTCTTCACTTCCAACAAAACCGCCGACTACATTCATGGCATTACCAAAGCCTCCGTTTGATCCCTTTCCAACAAAATACTTATTTCTGTAGTAGGAAAAAATCGTATAGTAGAGTCCATGGGCAAAACTGACCGAAGTTTCCGGAATACAGGTGGCATCCGAGTGTTTTTCTGCAATTCCCAGTAAAAAATCAGGAACGGTTTCAGCATCTTTTACAAACGTATAACCCCGGGCAATAAATAATCCGCTGTGATCATCAGATCCGCCTGTGTACCCTTTCTGCCAGCCAGCTGGTGCGATCGGGAGTCCGGTATGATCGGCAAGGATACGGTCGTAGACTTCGGGTGTGAGTGCCCGGGTGACCTCCCGAATCAGTTTATTTTCGATGGCGTTACTTTGTCCGTTAGCCACTTCAAGCACATCAAAAAGCAGCAGACATTTTTCAAACGTTTCAATTGTCAGTTTCCCGGCTACATTATATAAAGGATGCGCACAGGAATGTACGATTTTTTCCTGACGGAGATAACCAAGCAAATCGTAGACATTTTCACGGAGGTGTTCAATGTCAGCAAATTGTTTTTCGGTGATGCCGTAACAGGGAACGTGGATGGCACAACCGTCTTCAGGAAACCAGGTGGTCGCTTCCACACTGATAAAGGCATCGGGATGATGGGCAATTTCCAGCGCTCCGTTGATGGTATCATGATCGGTAATCGTTACAAAATCCATTCCCCGGCGTTTGGTTGATTCATAAAGAAAGGCGGGCTGGGTGTAGGATTCAGGTGCACCGATCTGGCGGAGCAGCCATTCTGAAGGTTTGTCACTGTATTTGGAGTGGATGTGCAGATCTGCTTTTTTCAGCATAATTCCTTTTTATAAATTCTTTTACCACGAAGGAAATTCAGCGTGCACAAAGAAATTTCCATTTTTTATTTAGTATCTATAAAATCATTTTACCCCACGAAAAGCCAACAGAATGTCATTCCCGCGAAGGCGGGAATCCAGTATCGAAGGCGTGGATCCCCGTTTTCACGGGGATGACAACAGAGGTTCCATTTGGGCATTGAGTTACTAAAGAAATTAAAATTTGAGTCTTTGCGATTAATGCATTCCTGTATTTTCTTCTGCAAAGTTCGGGAAGTGGTTTTACCTGAATGCGAAGGGGATGTTAAGGATTGATGAAGAAAGTTGAAAACTCTCTGGCCAGGTTGCCAATTCCCATGTTCTTATGATCCCCGTCAACAAATCAGCATGCTTTGGTTCTGGTATGATCTTCAGCACGTTTGGTTACCCGGATTTTCCTGATTTTTGATTCGGAAATAACATCCCGGAACGAGGAAACCAAAATGTCTGGCATCTGCGAAAACTGCATCCATTCTACTTTTACGACCGGTTCGTTTGACCGGTGCAAACTGGCAGAACAATTGAAAGACAAACCAGCCGGATTATCTGGCGAACATTATTATGCGGTAAAACCTTATTTTTATTTTCAGGTTCACCGGAAGGCAAGCTGCGCTCAGTTTGAAGAAAAACTAAAAGCGCCCGTGTTACTTTGGGGACAGAAGAGTCAGATCAAAACCTGATGTACCCAATCAGCATTTAGCAATAATAAAAAAGCCAGTCCTGCGACTGGCTTTTTTATTTGCGGAAAAGGGGGGATTCGAACCCCCGTTACCATTACTGGTAAAACGGTTTTCGAGACCGTCGCGATCAACCACTCTGCCACTTTTCCGGGGTTGTTTTCTAACTTCCAAACAAAGTTTGAGTCATTTAAAGTTTGCACTTATCCCGCATCAAGGCACCCATTAATTTAGTCGTAACGAGATTTTAGCTCTTCAAAAATGGGATTTTATGCAGTGCAAAAGTCCTGATATCTGATTTTCCCGTCGTTAGTAATTAATGCAATTTTTTATAAGGCTCCAATTATCGGAAATGCACGTAACTAAGGCAATAAAAGAACAAAAAAAGAAACCAGGAAAACTCAGTTGTTATCAATTCACATCCTTTACAAGCCTCACGGATCTCCCCCAAAGCTTTCGTCCCTCAAAGAGAGAAAGTTTACTTCCGGAACTCAGAGATGCAGTATTTGTAAATTCTGGAACAGTTGTAGACGGGGTTGATGTCCAAAACGCGGTTTGGCTGTACATATACTCATAACCACCATTATCAGGAGATGCCGCGCCCCCAGGCAAAGCAGTAAAACCGGAGCTGTTTGTTCCATTGTTATTATTTTTCCAATTAACTGTGCCTGATTCTTTAAGTTTATCCCCAGCGATATTGACTCCTCCCAGGTAATTTGCCAGTTTTTCAAAATCAGCTAAAGTTGGGACCCGCCAACCAGGGGGTGCAAGTTTTCCAGTTTCAACTGTAAACCAATTATATAAATACCCAAATTTCTGAACGTTCTGATCCTGATCATCGTAGGCACAACGTAATCCGGAAACAGCAAAACGCCAGTTATAACTATCTATATTCAATCTTTCCAAAGGAATCTCGGTTCCATCATTATAATGCGATACCCGCAGATTCTGGACTGTCCAAATTTGAGTTCCGATTTGAACTAAATCATACACATTACCGTCGATGTCAGTTAATTGAGGCATTGTTAAAAATGTTTTTTCGTCCCCATAAATTGTATCCAATTCGTTAATGAAAAAGGAACGGTAAAAATACCGCTTTTCTGGGGTAAGATTTGAAATTGAAGCTTCAAAGAGTGTATTATCTGTAATAGTTTTATTTACAATAGTTTTTGAAACCAATTTGGCATCAGGATTTGGATTCAAATCCCAGCATAGTCCGTGTGCAATAATTCGCAACCCTCTAGACGCATCAATCTTGCCTCCTGAAACTGCAGAAGCATTCCGGAATCCGTACGCATCAGTTGTCGTTGCAACGGGTCTTTTGAATGTCGTATAAGTTTTTGACCTACTATAAGCAATTCCGGTTGAATTTATAGCATAAGCCCGGAAATAACAGGTGGTTGAAGGTGGAAGATTATTTACAGTTAGGATATTTCTATAAACACCAAGTTGTCCAGTTACTTTCTTTTGATCAACGGTTGGATTGTCAGTTAAGCCCCAGCAAACACCTATTTCTAAAACCTGGTCTCCTTCATCACTTTCTAAAGTAACATCCCAAGCTCTTGAGCGGTAGCTTGAATTTTCATAAACTTCAGATATAGAAACTTTTGGAATATCCTTATCAATTTTAAAAGAAATCTGGTTACCATATTCTATATGATCATAATATGAAAACCCCAGCTTTTTTTTAATGACCGCAAATGCTCTTACATAATAAGTAGAACCTCTTGCAATTGAATTCATTCTTACAGAATAAGTCCCGGAAGATTTATTTGTTGAATGAACAACTCCGGTTTCAACGGTAGGATTTGAAAAATAAGAATAACAGATTCCAATTGCTGTAACTTTTATATCTCCTTCAACCGTTACGGTCACCCCTGAAATTGCTGACAAACCCTGGATTGAATCTGCTTCCAGGGTAGTAACATGTATTTCTTTGTCTTCTTCAGGAAATATAGATAAATCACAAGAATTTAAACCTGTCCCGGCTATCATTATAATAAAAGCAAAAACGAATAAAAAGATGTATTTATTCTGAAATGCCAGTCGAATCGTTTTCATAAAATGTCCTGTATTTATATTTCGTTAATCCCGGGAAAAGAATTCAAGCAGGAGTCTATTGTAAACCCACGGTAGTGGAATCAATAGAAATTTTAGATACTGGTTTTGAAATTATTAAGGAGGTCAGATTTAATCCACCTTTTATCTGTCTTTAATCCAACAACTCAACCGGTATCGTTTTCTTTATTTTCTCTGCCTGATCTGCTGTGAGCAGGGTTTTCATTTTCAAAACGGGCTTTTTGTAAGAAGCATCAAGCTTCATTTTCTCATAAACTTTCCCGTTGATATAAAACAGAATACTTTTCCTTTTTTTACCTTTTGCCAGTGTGTTCAGTTTTTTAAGTCCGGCCTTGGTGAGTGTCAGTGAAAGCTGAACATCTTCAGTTTTGTTTTTGATAAACTCAACTTTTTCAAGATCTGAATTTTCAAGCTGGACAACCGGATCAAGAATCAGAACGTCATTTTTTCCCTGAAGATCCTGAATCAGGGAATCATCCACGCCATCAGCTGATTTTGCTTCGAGATGAATACGAAAGACAAACGGATCCGGCTTTGCAACTTCCACAACAGGTTCAGGCTTTACAACCGGTTGCGGAGCCTGGCAGGCTGCCAATCCAACAATAGCTAACCCTAAAAATAATAATCGTTTATCCATCTTCACTCCGTCATCATCGCCAGGTAACTTTCGGGAATATTCGTTGCTTTTCCTGAATTGTCAACAAAAACAAGAACAGAATCCGCTGTGTGAATCAGGTCATTCTTCTGGTTGAACAATTCGTAAGAGATCGTCATGGCAACTCTTTTTTTGGATGAGATCCAGGTATGAATCGAGATTTCATCATCCATGTAAGCCGGTTTTTTAAATTCCATGTGTACGGATGCGACAACCGGTACTGCTTTTTGATGCAAAAAATCATCAAAACTCATTCCCTTTTCTTTCAGGAAAAAAACACGGGCAGATTCGAGCCAGTTCAGGTAAACCGCATTGTTTACGTGATGGAAAAAATCAAGTTCGTATGATTGAACTGTTGTTTTGAAAATGATCGTATCCGAAATCCGGTGTTTTAAACCATCCATTTTTTGAACCACCCTTTTGATATAAATAACCAGGAAACGAGCGAACCCAGAATGACGCCGGTCAGATCAGCAATCCAATCGAGTAAATCCATAAAACGGCCAGGAATAAAGTCCTGGTAAACTTCATCAAAGCCGGCGTAAGCAGCACCTAAAACCCAAACCAGATAAAACAGACGGGAAAGTTTCATCTCTGACTTTTCAGTATTTCCCCAACGGAAAAGCAGAAAACCCAGACCGAAATATTCCAACAGGTGAAGCAATTTATCGGGAGACAGCTGCACGACATGAGGCAGATCAGGTGCAGGAATTGAAGATAAAGTCGTAATAATCAGTAAATAGATAAAAACGGGAATCCGAAAAAACCAGACACTTTTACTCATTCATTAAATCCATAATCGCAGCAGGAATAAACTCAATCAGTTTCGAGGCGGTAAGTCCGTATTCTGTGGTTTCTTTCACTGCAAGGTCAGCGGCAAGTCCGTGAAGAAAAACTCCATCTGCAGCAGCATCCTCAAGAAAAGAACCCTGCGCAATCATGCTGGCGATAATACCCGACAACACATCACCGGTTCCGGCAGTTGCAAGTCCGGTATTTCCGGTTGGATTCACAATCACCAATCCACCGGGAGAAGCAATCAGGGTATGAGGTCCTTTCAGAATCACAACCTGTTCAATTCTCGCAGCAAAATCACGAACCACATCAATCGGATTTTCCATGACAGCCTCAACTGAAAGTCCGGTCAGGCGGCAAAACTCACCGAGATGCGGAGTTAAAATCAATGGGGCTTTAACTTTTTTGAAAAGATCATCAAAACCTGAGAAGGCGAATAGCCCATCGGCATCCAAAACAACCGGGAGTTCAGCTTCCAGAACCAACTCACGAACAAACTGCATGGCTTCTTCACTTCTGCCAAGACCGGGACCGACAACCAGACAATCGGCTTTTTCCATCCGTTCACTGATGGGAGCTGAATCAAGAATGGATCTGCTCCATTCTGCAGGAAAAACGAGTGCATCAGTCAACTGAGCAGCCACAAGAGGATAACTGTTCCGGGCCGTAACAACCGTCACCATTCCGCAACCTGAAGCATATCCGGCTTTGGCAGTCAGAACAGGTGCTCCATGCATGCCCGGTGATCCACCAAAAATAACCACATGACCCGCATCGTATTTATGCATGGTTTTTAAACGGGATGGAAAAAAAGAGGTCACATCCGGCTTTGTGTTTAAGCTGACTTTGGTTTGATTCAGCATTCTGGCAGGGAGGCCGATTTCGATGAGTTTCACGTCACCGGTGTAAACCGGACCATCATTTACAAAATAACCTTGTTTAAAGGCACCCAGAGCAAACGTCAGTTCAGCTTTTACACACGTATTCGAAATTTTGCCGTTATCAGGATTGAGTCCGGTTGGAAGATCGACTGAGTAGGTTGGTGACGGATTTGCATTCATCCATTCAACCGCACTGAAAATGAGTGGATTGAGTTCAGATCCGGAAGCGCCTGTGCCGAGAATGGAATCAATATTCACATCAGAAGGGGCCAGTTCCCATATTTTCGAAGAATCAGAAAGGGTGGTAATACTCAATTCCTGATCCGGATCAAGCTCGGTAAGTTTGGTCAGGATGTCATACTGACGGCGGGCATCAATTGAAAGCTGATCAAAGGGAAAAAGAAGGATGACAACAACTTTCCACCCTTTTGAAACGAGTTCCCGGGCGATTACAAGTCCGTCACCGCCATTATTTCCTTTTCCGCAGAAAAGAGTTGCAACGGGAAATTTGATATCAGAGTGAATTGAATGGATGAGGTTGGCAACACCCCGTCCTGCATTTTCCATTAAAACGAGGGAAGGAATTCCGATGTCCTGGATCGTTTGCCGGTCGACCTCCCGCATCAGACCTGAAGACAGGATCGGTTCCATAAATTAACTTACCAGAGTGAGGTGATCCAGCCTGTGAAGACCGGGGGGTAAAGTCCTGAAACCAGAATGATCACGGCTGCGAGGATTAATCCGGTTAGTGCAAAAGCACCGGCGGGATTGGCAATCACTTCAGTCGATTCTGGCCGGGTGTAAAGAGAAAGAATAATTCTGAGATAATATCCGATGGACACCATCGAAGTTACAACGCCCAGAATGACCAGCCCGAGATGTCCGCTTTCGTAGGCGTTCAGGAAAACAAGATATTTCCCGACAAATCCGCCCATTGGGGGAATTCCCATCAGGGAAATCACGGCAATCGTTAAAATCACGCCTTCGGTCCGGTGAGAGAAACCAAGTCCTTTGAGAGATTCAAGAGTAACCGGATTGCCGTCTTTTTCAAGATAGCCAACAACTGCAAAAGCGGCGAACGTGGTGATTCCGTAAACGAAAACATAATAAGCAAGTGCCTGATAGCCGTCAGTAGTTTGTGACAATAATGCCAGCAGCAAATACCCGGCGTGGGCAACAGAAGAATAACCCAGAATCCGTTTCACGTTGGTTTGGGCGAGAGCGGTTACGTTACCAATAATCATGGAAAGAGCTGCAACAACTGCAACAACTGCCGCCCATTTGGCAGACGGAACCGGGAATAATTTCATTGAAACCAGAGCCAGCGTCATAAAGGTGGCCATTTTACCGCCGGTTGCAAGAAATGCGCTTGAAACGGTAGGTGCACCCTGATACACGTCAGGTGCCCAGAAATGGAACGGAACGGCAGAAACTTTAAAGAAAAATCCGGTGAGCATCAGTCCGATTCCAACCCAGAAAAATGCACCGGGAGTTTGTGATGCCAGATAATCTGCAATCCGGGTGAGATTGGTTGTGCCGGTTGCACCGTAAATGAGAGCAATGCCATATAAGAGGAAGCCGGCAGCAAAAGCACCGATCAGGAAGTATTTCATGGCAGATTCGTTGGAACGAACATCTTTGCGTTTCAGTCCGGCCATGGCGTAAAACGGAATGGACATGGTTTCGATACCGATGAAAACCATAATGAGATCATTGGCTGAAACCATCATAAGCATACCGGTAATGGCAAAAGCCTGCAGGGCATAAAATTCGCCGAGATAAATGCCATCTTTTTTAAGCAGATTTGCAGAAACCATAGTATGCAGAAAGGCCAGAGCCAGAATCATACTGCCGCCAACCACAGCAAACGAGCCGGTGTTGACCATTCCGCTGAAAGCAGAAGCAGATGGAACGGTGACAAACGTCAGCGTCAGAAAAGAAATGAGATAACCTGATCCGGCAACCCAGGGCAGCAGTTTGCTCTGAACTTTCGATGCAGACATCATCATAAGAACGATTCCTGAAAGCAGAACAATCAGAACCGGTGCAACGGACAGTGTGTCCCTGAGAAGCAGATTAAGATCAATTGGCATGGTGAAAATCCATGTTACTTAAGTAAATTTTGAACAGTAGTCAGACTGAGATCCATGATGCCGGAAGGAGCAACTCCAACCCAGACGATCAGGACAAGAAGAACAGAAACAGCAACGGTTTCCTGAACGGTCAGTTCAGCAAAGGAAACGGCAGAATCAGATTCACCGAAAAACAAACGGCGGTAAGGCGCCAGCATATAGGCAGCAGCCAAAACCACACCTAAAGTTGCAAGTCCGGTAATCACATACGGAATTTCAGGTGAACGAAAGGCACCAATCAGAATATTGAATTCACCGATAAATCCGTTCAGACCCGGAAGACCGATGGAGGACAGCATGGCAATCATGAAAACGGTTGCCAGAACCGGGGCTTTATCGGCAAGTCCTGAAAGTGAATCGTAAGCGGAATTCCGCTTGTCGATGAAACTCAGCAGCAGAAAAATGGCTCCGGTACTAACGCCGTGATTCACCATCTGAATGGCTGATCCCTGCAATGCCTGAGACGTTCCGGCAATAATTCCAAGGATGATAAATCCCATGTGCGACATGGATGAAAAAGCCACAATTTCCTTGATTCCCTTCCGGGTGTAGGCAATCCAGGCTGCGTAAATAATTCCGGCAACTGCAAGAATACTCAATAAAAGTGCATATTTGGTTACGGCCTGATCCATAAAGAGAAATCCGAAAACCAGCATTCCGTAAGTTCCCATTTTAGCCATCACGCCGGACAGCATAATCAAACCGGCCCAGGGTGCCTGAGTATAGGTTTTGGGTAACCAGGCATGAAGCGGGAAAATGGCAGCTTTGATACCGAAAGCAGCAAAGACGAAAAAGAAAACCCAGGCGGGAACTTGCTGTCCCTGAAGAAACTGACTTAAAATGGCAAAATCAGAAATAAAACTGATGGTTCCAGATGACGTGTAACTGGCACCGGCAACTCCGAGATACAGAACTGCAACTAAAAGCAGCAACGAACCGGTCATGGTGAAAATGAAAAAGGTGATATTGGCTTTCACCCGTTCTGCACCGCCCCAGAGTCCGATAATAAAATACATCGGGATGAGGGTTGCTTCCCAGAAAATGTAAAAACTGATCAGATCTTTCGCCAGAAAGACACCAAAGAGAAATGCTTCAAGCAGAAGCAGATGAAAAACCATACCTCTTGAAGGATGAGTTTCAGTTCCGGTCACGCCCAAAAAGACCACAAAACTCAGAATTGCCGTGAGCATGAGAAGCTGGGCAGAAAGACCGTCCCAGCCCAGTGTAACCGAAAGGTTCAACTGAGGCAGCCACAATGCCGACCAGGTAAACTGGTACCCGGCATCAACCGGATTAAACGAGGAAAGTCCGAACAGAACCAAAACCAGAACCGCAAGACTTCCCGTCAGGCTGATTCCTTTGATCACGGCATAATTTTCTCTTCCGGCGAATAAAACCGCAAGTGCGGTAACCAGAGGAATCAGTATCAGACCAAGAGACAGGATCGTATCCATTTACTCTCCGTTAAATAAACAGGATGAGGCTGATAACACCAACCACACCAATGATAAAAAAGGTCACATAAGTCGGCGTATGACCGGTTTGAATAAACCTGATGAGTTCTGCTCCGCCTGAAACAGCTTTTGCTGTCCAGCCATAAAGCGGATACAAGAGCATATTTTCAAGATTGTTCATCAGGGAGTTTGAAATCCAGGAATACGGTTTAACAATCACATTGTCATAGGTTTCATCAACAAAGTATTTGTTGTAAATCAGGTTGTACAAACCGGAAAACGAAGCTTTTAACCTGGCAACGGTTTCAAGGTTGGTGGTGTACAGTTTCCATCCGGCAAATAAACCGGCAATGGCAAGACCTGAACCCAAAGCCATCAACGCCCACTCGGTAAAGTGACTGGCATGTCCTTCAACATTGATTACAGAAGGTTCCAGCCACGTGGTGATCCAGTTGGTGGGGGCAACAACGCCCGGCAATCCGAGAAAACCGACAAGCAACGCACCGGCTGCCAGAATCCACAAAGGTAACGTCATTAAGGCAGGTGATTCGTGCGGATGGGTTTTGTGAGAATCAAACCGTTCTTTGCCGTAAAAGGTCAGACTGGTTAGTCTCATCATATAAATGGCGGTGAGCAAAGCACTGAAAATGGCAAGTCCCCAGAGAATGTAATTACCGGAGGCAAAGGTGCGGAACAGGATTTCATCCTTAGAGAAAAATCCGGCTGTCAACGGGAAACCGGCAAGTGCAAAAGTGGCAATAAAAAAGGTAATATAAGTCTGCGGCAGATATTTTTTCAGTCCGCCCATATTCCTGATGTCCTGCTCATCGTGCATGGCATGAATAACCGAGCCGGAACCGAGGAAGAGACAGGCTTTGAAGAAAGCATGGGTGAAAACGTGGAAAATGGCAATCGGGAAAGCCCCAACACCGGCAGCCAGAAACATGTAACCCAACTGGGAAACAGTTGAGTAAGCCAGCACTTTTTTGATGTCGTTCTGGAAAAGACCAATCGTGGCAGCGAACAAAGCTGTCAATCCGCCGATAACTGCAACAATCATCATCAGCTCAGCATTGGCAGAGAATAACGGACTTAACCGCGCAACCATGTAAACACCGGCAGTTACCATTGTTGCCGCATGGATCAGGGCAGAAACCGGAGTCGGACCGGCCATAGCATCAGGAAGCCAGGTGTAAAGCGGAATCTGAGCTGATTTTCCGGTAGCACCGATAAAGAGAAACAAGCCGGCCCAGAACAAAGTGGACTCATCAAACAAACCCACATTGCTGTTGATGGCATCGAAACTAAGTGATCCGACCGTTTTAAAAATGAGAAACATCCCGATCAGGAAAGCGAAATCACCGATCCGGTTCATAACAAAAGCTTTGATGGCTGCATCATTTACAAACGCCTGTTTGTACCAAAATCCGATCAGCAGGTAAGAACAGAGGCCAACGCCTTCCCATCCGAGAAAAAGAAGAACAAGATTATCGGCAAAAATGAGATTCAGCATGGCGAAGATGAACAGATTCAGGTAGACGAAAAACCGCCAGAATCCTTCATCATGTTTCATGTAGCCGATGGAATAAACGTGAATCAGGAAACCGATGCCGGTTACCATGAGACCCATTAAAACCGAAAGTGAATCAATCTGATAGGCAATATTGATATTCAGATCTTCAACCGAAAACCACCGGTAATAGGTCACGATCGATTTATCTTCAGCAGACATGCCAAGAAAGATAAAGAGAAGAACCACAAACGGAACCAGAATGGCCAGACTGGCAAGCCAGCCGACGACCGGTTTCCGGGATTCACTTCTCCAGCCCAGCAGGTTGAAAAGTCCGAGAGCACCGTTTAACAGAAATCCTGCAAGCGGCAGAGCAATAACTAATCCGAATAACCCGATATTCATGTGGTTTACCAGCGTAAAAGATTAATTTCAGTGACGTCGGCAGTTTGCCGGTTCCGGAAGATGGAGATGACGATTGCCAGACCCACAGCCACTTCAGCAGCAGCAATGGCCATAACAAAAATCACCAGCATTTGCCCGGTAATATCATTGTGAAGACGTGAAAAAGCCACGAGAGCCAGATTCACCGAATTGAGCATGAGTTCAACACTCATAAAAATGGTAATGGCATTTTTCCGGGTAAGAACACCCAGAACTCCCATTGAAAACAGAATGGCACTCAGAGCAACGATTGCATCAATATGCTGATTCATCAATCCACCTTTTTCTTTGCAATAACCACGGCGCCGACAACGGCAGAAAGCAGAACCACCGAGATCATTTCAAACGGATATACAAAGTCACTGAATAAATATTTTCCGATCGATTCAACCGTTCCCAGCTCAGGGAAGGAAGCTCCGGTAACACCTTTCGGGGCGACAGAAACAGAATCAAGTGAGAAAATGTAGGCAATTTCAAGCAGGAAAAGTCCGGTAAGCAGAACGGCAAATCCTTTTTTCAGATCAAACCGTTCGAACAGGGTCATGTCATCCTGCAGATTCAACAGCATGATTACAAACAGGAACAGCACCATAATGGCACCGGCGTACACAATCACCTGAATGATGGCCAGAAACTGGGCTTCGAGCATCAGATAGATAAAGGCAATACAGAAAAAATTCAGTACCAGAGATAAAGCACTGGTGACGGGACTCTTCCCGGTTATCACCAGAAGCCCGGAAATGATGGCTACCAGAGCCGTTATATAAAACAGGATATCAACAATCATTGGGCCGCTTTCACGAAAAATGTTGTTTTACAATATTGATAATTCCGGTGGTGATCATGTGAATGGCAATGGCCGCCAGAAACAGATTCATCACTTTGGCAAAGGCTGCTGAACCGGATTTCCCCATCAGGCGGGACATATAATCCGAGTAATAAAAGACTGCAAAAACGATAATCATGTTCAGAAACAGTCCGATTGACGTCATGGCCAGTCCCTGAGAATCACTGAGTACAAGCAGTGACGTAATGGCTGTCGGACCTGCAATCAGCGGAATTCCGATGGGAACCACGCCAACCGTCATTCCCACCACACCTTCTTCCTTCGAAGAAAAAAGAAGATCGTAAATGGCAAGAACCAGCAGGATAATGCCGCCGCCAATTCTCAGATCATCAACCGTAATACCAAGAACATTAAAAACCAGTTTTCCGGCCAGAAGTACAATCACACAAATAGCCAGAGCTGTTAAAGTCGATTGGGTGCCGAGCTTCCGTTTTTCCCGAAGGGTCATCCCGTTGGTCAGCGAAATAAAAATCGGTATAATTCCCAGTGCATCAAAGGCAACAAACAACGGAATAAAGGTCAGGTAAAGCGATTCCCACGAAAAATTCATACCCAAACCGTCCGTTCAGCAATCAGAATAACTTGTCGTAAATCAGTAACCAGCCTGCAGTAACCACAACGTTGATGAGTCCGAGCGGAAGCAGATATTTCCAGCCAAGTTCCATCAGGTGATTGTATTTAAATCTTGGCAAGGTCCAGCGAACCCACATAAAGAGAAATACAAACAGACACATTTTAAGAATGAACATCAGAATCTGAAGTCCGGCAACCAGCCACTCGTTTGCACCGGCCAGCCAGACACTGGAATAAGGAATCTGATATCCGCCGAGATATAAAGTGGTCAGAATAGAGCTGGCCACGATCAGGTGGGTATATTCCGCAAAGAAAAAGAGAGCAAACCGCATGGATGAATACTCGGTGTGGAATCCGCCGACGAGTTCCTGTTCAGATTCTGGTAAATCGAAGGGTAACCGGTTGGCTTCGGCAAAGGAAGCAATCCAGAAAATGAGAAACCCGATCGGCTGCTTGATAATATTCCAGAGAAAAGGATTATCAGTCTGTGAATCCACAATGGAAACAACAGACATGGATTGGGTAATCAGAATAATCCCGACGACAGCAAGTCCCATGGAAAGTTCGTAGGAAATCATCTGGGCGGATGCACGCATCGACCCGAGCAAAGAATATTTACTGTTCGATGACCAGCCGGCCAGGGTAACGCCATAAACACCAATCGACGTCACAGCCATCATGTACAACATCCCGATGTTGATATCGGCAATGTAAAATCCCTGGGCAATCGGAATCATGGCGAACGTGATAAACGCCATGATAACAGAAATTCCGGGAGCCAGCGTGTGAATCAGCTTGGTGGCCTGGGTTGCAATAATTTCTTCTTTGAGAAGCAATTTCAGAATATCAGCGAAAGGCTGAAGCAATCCGTACCAGCCTACACGATCAGGACCTACACGGTTCTGCATTTTGGCGGCGACTTTCCGTTCAAAGTAAACGGCATAGGCGACGAAAAGGAACAGACTTCCGAAAATACAAACAGTTAAAACAAGGTGACCGAAGAGTTCAAGTTTCATGACAGGACGGCCTCCGTTTTAGCTGAAGAAGTCAGTTGTACACCGGCAGTACCGATTTTTTCATAAGTCACATCTTTCAGAACGGCGATTTCAGAAGCTGCCTTGCTGAAAATCTGTTCCGGCGATTTGAAGGAAACCTCTACGCCAACGGCTGAAGCAGCTGATTCAAGCACTTCCCAGGTCGGTTTGGCATCGGTAACGTGTGTCGGTTGTGCCCATTTATCGTACTTCCATGCGTGTTTATCCCAGCGTGACAAGCCGGTTTCGCGCATGAGTGACCGGTTCTGCAATTTGAGAACTTTTGCCGGGCGGACTTTTTGAATAATGCCTTTGGCGTTGATGAAAGTACCAATCGTTTCTGCAACCGAAGCAGCAGGAATGACGAGATCAGCCAGTTTTGCGGTTTCATCCCAGTTGGTAGAAAAGGAAACCAGAATACTGAGTTTGGATTTGAGCGAGTCGGAAAGTCCGTTACCGAACGGATTTTCTTCGATCACCACGAGTCCTTTAATTGAACCGGATTCGATAGCAGCAGCTAATTTTTCTCCGGTTGTGAATTTGCCGGCAATGCCTTCGAGCAGATCAAGTGCAGCCTGATTCGGTGTCTTGTCGGCCTTGATCAGCAAATGATCATCCTGACCTTTGACATGCTGATATCTGACGAATGTTTTCACACCCAGTTTTTTGAAGAATTTGATGGATGCATAATTGTCTTCAAGCGTTGCAAAAGGTGAAACCACAACGGCAAGTTCAGAAGCCTGTACTGATTTCAATGAATCTGCAAGTTGGCTGGAAGCAGCTTCCCAGGAAAGTTCAGAACCTTTGAACCGAGGTCCGCTGACTCTGTTTTCGTTGAGGGATTTGAATCCGAGACGGCCTTCATCACACATCCACCATTGATTGACGGCCTGATTTTCACGGGGCGTCTGGCGGAGAATTTCGTTGTTTTTTACCCACATTTTCACGTTGCAACCGTTGGCGCAACCGGTGCAGATCGTATCAGTTTCAGACATTTCCCAGACCCGGGATTTAAACCGGAAGTGTTTGCTGGTAAGCGCACCAACCGGACAAATGTCGATGACATTCATGGCATACGGATTATCGAGTTCGATGCCGGGGAAAGTGGCGATATAATTGTGATCGCCACGCTGAATGACGGTTAACTGAGGTGCTTTTGCAACTTCATCACTGAACCTGACACAGCGGGTGCAATTGATGCAGCGTTCTGCATCGAACATGACGTTCGGACCCAGTTCAACCCGTTTGGGTTTGTGGTTTTTCTCAAATTCGAAACGGGATCCTTCCGGACCAAATTTAAATGTATTTTCCTGAAGCGGACATTCACCGGCCTGATCGCAAATCGGGCAATCGAGCGGGTGATTGATGAGAATAAATTCGAGTACACCCTTCTGGGCGTCTTCAATCACTTTCGAGGTTTTTCCGGTTTTGACAACCATGCCCTCAGAAACCGGAGTTGAACAGGAAGTGGTGGGTTTGGGTCCCCACATGATAACCGGTTTTCCGTCGGCATCAAGTTCAACGCCATTCGGACCCATTTTGGGCGTACCGGCTTCAACCAGACACATCCTGCAATTTCCGGAAATGCTCAGTCCGGGATGGTAGCAGAAGTGTGGAATTTCAACTCCCACTTTTGAGGCCAGCTCAAGAATGGTCGGTTTCCCGTTTACTTCATGTTCAATATTATCGATTGTAACTTTCATGCAACTCTTCCGGACATTTTGTTCCGTAAATCCGTTCTTCCCTTTTGTGTCAATCCCGCATTCTATTCCCCTCCTTTCTCAAAGGAGGGGTTAGGGGAGGTTTTATTACCTTGAAGGTTTTATTAAAACCACCCCGCCTACGGCACCCCTCCTTTAAAAGGAGGGGAATTTTTAATTGCAATTACCTTATGCCCTACGCCTTAAACCTTACGCCTATTCCTCAAACTCCCGATACAGCTTTCATTGAATAATCCCAGCCGGCTTTGTTCTTGTTTTCAATCATGCGGGCTTCAAATTCTTCTTTGAATCTCGTAATCGTATTTCTCACCGGCCAGGCGGCAGCATCAGCTAAGGCACAGACTGTACGGCCTTCCATATTGGCACAAATTTTCAGGAGCAAGTCATAATCCTGCTGGGTGGCAGTTCCAGCAGCAAATTTACCGACAATCTTTTCCAGCCAGCCCGTTCCTTCACGGCAGGGTGTACACTGACCGCAGGATTCGTGATGATAAAACTTGCTGAGAATGTGGAGTGCTTCAACCAGATCGGTATCCTCATCCATCACAATAATACCGGCTGTACCCATCGAGGTACCAACGGCTCTGAGTCCGTCTGCATCCATCGTTGCTTTTTCAACGGATTCCGGAGTTAAAATTGGGGTTGACGATCCGCCGGGAATGACGGCTTTTAATTTTTTGCCATTCTTGATACCACCGGCCACATCGTAAATCAATTCCTTCAGTGACATTCCGGTCGGACCTTCATAAACGCCAGGTTTATTCACATGTCCTGAAATACCATACAGAACAGGTCCGGGATGTTTTTCTGCACCGATTTTGGAATACCAGTCAGCCCCTTTGCGCAGGATAACTGCTGCATTGGCAAGGGTTTCAATGTTGTTGATGGTCGTTGGCTGACCCCAGAGTCCGACTTGTGCCGGAAACGGTGGTTTAATTCTTGGGTAAGGGCGTTTGCCTTCGAGGGAATTCATCAGGGAGGATTCTTCTCCGCAGATGTACGCACCGGCGCCACGGTGAATCACGATATCGGTATTGAAACCTTTTCCGAGGATATTCTGACCGACATATCCTTTTGCATAAGCTTCATCCAGGGATGCCTGAAGGATGTTGATCCACTTAACATATTCGCCACGGATGTACACATAAGCCGTTTTGATACCCATGGCGTAACAGGCAATCAGGGTTCCTTCAATAAAAAGATGCGGATTGAATTCAAAAATCTGACGGTCTTTAAAGGTACCTGGTTCACCTTCATCACCGTTGCAGGCAAGGTAACGGACTTTATCCCCTTTCGGCATAAAGGACCATTTGAGTCCGGTTGGGAAACCGGCGCCGCCACGGCCACGGAGACCTGATTTTTTCACTTCATTGATGACGTCATCCTGAGACAGGGAAACGGCTTTTTTCAATCCCTCATAACCGCCATGTTTTTCATAAACGGCAATCTGATTCAGATTTGGGATATCGGGGAGAATGACTTTTTCGTAACCTGCAAGACTGATCATTTCTCCAGCCCCTTCAACAGTTCATCCATTTTTTCGATGGTGAGATTTTCATGATAATCGTCATTAATCTGCATGGCCGGAGCCGTTCCGCAGGAACCGAGACATTCCACTTCTGAAAAGGTGTAAAGTCCATCCTGAGTGGTTTCACCATGGGTAATTGCGAGTTTATTTTCCAGATGATGGATCAGTTTTTTGGCACCGAGCAGAGAACAGGAAATATTGCTGCAAACCTGGAGGTGATACTTCCCGACCGGTTGCTTGTTGTACATGGTGTAGAAAGAAGCTACGCCGATGACATGGGCCGGTGACAGATCAAGAACATCTGCAGTGGCCTTAATGGCGGCTTCTGAAAGCCAGTTTCCGTTCTGTTCCTGGGCGATCCAGAGAACCGGCATAACCGCAGATTCTACAGTCGGATACTTTTTCTTCTCCGCCTCGATCCGCTGCAAATTTTCTTTGGTGAAACTGAACATAGGGGTAATTTTAATGGTTAATGCTTAATGGTCAATGATTAATGGTAAATGCTAAAAGGACTAAGGCGTAAGGTTTAAGGTAAATGCAAAATTCAGGTTTAAGGCATCTTGTTGTCATTCCCGCGAAGGCGGGAATCCATCCTTCAGATATTTAAATACTGGATTCCCGCCTTCGCGGGAATAACAGCCGATGGATTGCCTTTACCTAACAGCAAATAGCTAAAAGCTTTGGTTCCGGGCACTTCGACTCCGCTCAGTGACCGGATTGCTTATGCCTTAAACCTTATGCCTTACGCCTATCCTACTTATCCGCTTCGCCCATAACCGGATCCAACGACCCGATGATGACTACGGTATCTGCCATTTGCGACCCTTCCAACAGGTACGGCAATGACTGCAAATTCACAAAAGACGGTGACCGGATTTTCAATCTCCACGGATGGCCTGTGCCGTCTGACTGGATGAAAAAGCCCAGTTCACCTTTCGATGATTCAATGGCGTGGTAAACCTGTCCTTTTTCCGGACAAACTCCCCAATCGGTGAGCATGAAATCGTGAATCAGACCTTCCATGGTGTGATACACTTCAGATTTCCACGGATAAACCTGCTTGGCATAATCGGCACGAACGGGGCCTTCAGGAATACGATCGAGCAATTGCTCAATGATACTTACCGATTCGTACATTTCGAGAATACGCATGTAATATCTGGCGTAAGAATCACCGTCAGTTGAGGTTGGAACGTCAAACTGAACGGAGTCGTATTTCAGGTAAGGGACTTTTTTACGGAGATCCCATTTCACACCTGAAGCTCTGAGGTTAGGTCCGCTCAGACCCATGTCGGTTGCCATTTCAGCATCGATATAACCGATTCCGACCGTTCTCTGAAGGAAAATCTTGTTGCGGTTGAGCAGTTTTTCCCAGGATTGTACCTGTGCAGGAAATTGCTTGATAAAGGATTTCAGTGCAGAAATGGCTTCCGGAGAAATATCGCTGGCGAGTCCGCCGATACGGCTGTGAGAAACGGTGAATCTGGCTCCGGTGAGCAGATCGAAAATGTCGTAAATTTTTTCACGTTCCCTGAAGGTGTGAAGGAATAACGTCAGTGCACCGGTATCCATGACCATCGAACCCAGCCACAAGAGGTGACTTGAAATCCGAGCCAATTCGCAGGCGATCGTTCTGATGACCTGGGCACGTTCTGGAACGGTGATGCCGGCAGCCTTTTCAACAGCCAGACACAACGCAACATTATTCGAATAAGGCATCATGTAATCCAGCCGGTCTGTGTACGGCATGAATTCATGGTAAGATTTATTTTCGGCGAGTTTTTCCATGGCACGGTGCAGGTATCCAAGTTCAGGAATAGCCTGTGTGATGGTTTCGCCGTTCATTTTCAGGACGATACGAAGTACACCGTGAGTTGCCGGGTGAGACGGACCCATGTTGATGACCATTTCGGTATCAAGTGCATCGCCGCCTTCAAGCGTAACAAACGTGTGTTCGTCTTCGAGCAGGCGCAGCAGTTCGTCGGTAGATTTGGGTTGTTTTTCAGTTGGCATGTTCATCAACCCTTATTCTTTTGCCGGAAGCGGAATTGAACCTTCAATTCCAATCAGCGGAAATTCTTTTCTGAGCGGATAATATTCAAAATCCTGCGGCATGTACATCCGGCGTAAATCAGGATGGTGATTGAATTTAATTCCGTACATATCAAACACTTCACGTTCTTCCCAGTTGGCAGTTTTCCAGACGGAAGAAACGGTGTCGACGGCAAGATCTTTTTCATCAACAAGAACGACAAGACGGAGGAACCAGGCTTCGGTGAGATTCCGGAGGTGATAAATCACTTCAAAACGGTCGTCATCGGTAAACCGGTCAGTTCCCAGAACATCAGCAAGAAAATTAAATCCGAAGTCTGACTTCAGTTTTTTGCAGACGGAAACAATATCCTGCTTCTTGATATAAAGTGTGGTTTCACCCCGGTAGAGTTCGGACTTCAGCAGACTATCTGACAGGTCAGACTGGATCCGGGATAAGATTTCCTCGAAAACGGGCATGTTACTTATCCATCATAACAGAGTGGTGATTGATTTTTTCCTGAATCTGCATGAGTGCATGAATCACAGCATCAGGACGGGGAGGGCAACCGGGAACGTAAACGTCAACCGGGAGAAATTCATCAATTCCCTGGGCAACCGGGTAAGAACGGAACATTCCGCCGGTAGAGGCACAGGCACCCATGGCGATACACCATTTCGGATCGGGCATCTGATCCCAGATTTTTCTGACGACTTTTGACATTTTGTAAGTACAGGTTCCGGCGACTAAAAGCAGATCGGCCTGACGGGGAGAAAAACGGAAGACTTCTGAACCAAAGCGGGATACATCGAAACGGGGTCCGGCCATGGCCATCAGTTCGATACCGCAGCAGGAAAGTCCCATCGGCATCGGCCAGACAGAATTTTTGCGGGCCCAGTTGGCTAAAGCATCGACGGTGGTGGTTACATATCCATCACCAAAAGCACTTTCTATTCCCATTCCAACACCCCTTTTTTAATGATGTAGTAATAACCGGCGAAGAGGAGGCCGATAAAAATAAGCATTTCAATAAAGGCGAATAACCCGAGCATTCTGAACTGAACAGCCCAGGGATACATAAAAAGAATTTCGACGTCGAACACGACGAAGAGCATTGCCACCATGTAATACTTAACGGAATAACGCTCGTGTGCGGTTCCGATAGGTTCCATTCCGCTTTCATAAGCAGAGTTTTTGATCTTGTTGGGGCGCTTGGGTCCGATAAATCCGGTAACGACCAGAGAACCGACACCGAAGGCACAAGCAAGGACAATGAGGAAAAGGACAGGTATATATTGTTCAAACATGGAGTGGCACCTGACTAGTCAATAAAAACAAGCAATGAAGATACCGACCGTGGATTTTAATGTCAAACGGGGGTGGGGGAAAATGGTTAAGGGTTAATTGTCAATGGTTAATGAAATTCAAAGAATTGTCATTCCCGCGAAGGCGGGAATCCATCCCCTTTTTTCCACGGAATTTATGACCTCATCTATCTCCCGCAACCGGGATCCACTCCCTCAAAACCCGTACTTCGACTGGCTCAGTATGACAGATTTACAACTTCTCCCAAGTGAGAAGGGTAAAATTCAGGGAAAATTGTAATTCAATAACCCCCTCCGACGGAGAGCCTGTCCCGCTACTGCGGGAGGGAATGGGGGTGGGTTTGGTAAACCCCAAATTCCAAAATCACCGGGAACCAAATAACAGAGACGCCCATAAAGGGCGTCTCTACCAAATCAAAATCCCTTAAAACAAATAATTCATATCCAATTTCATCATACCAATCCGGGTGACGTTGAAAAATTTATCCTGGGCAGCAAAAAATTGTTCCACCGCCGGTTGAAATCCGGCTTCGAGGCGCCCCTGTTCTTTCATCCTTGCCAGTTCCCAGCTTGCCTGCTGATGATCTTTTTCGAGCTGTTCGGCTTCTTTGCTCTTCACCTTTTTCACCGGCAGGTTTTTCAATGCCTCAGCGGAAGTGACCAGTCTGGTCATGGTTTCCATTTGTTTTCGGGCATAAGCCAGTTCAACATCCAGCAGGTTCAAAAGGGATACCCGGAATCCCTGATCATCGCCCGGACTTGCAATTTTACTCAGGCTATCCTTATAAGCGGTAACGGCCTCGATGTAGGAAGCGTAAAGGGCAATGAATTTCTTTTCCCCTTCAATGGCAACATCGGGATCTTTTTTGGGATTTCTCGTTACGGCAACGACTTTTTCATTGAGCGCTTCGAATGTAAGTTTATGGTCGGAAATAACAGCGTAAATTTTTCTGAAGTAACTTTCCCACTCTCCCTGTTTTGAATCACAGGCGGATAAAAGCATCAGAACAGGAACCCAAACCAGCAAAGTAAACCGTTTTGACATGGCAATCTCCATTTCAGATATAGGTGGTGGTCCAACCAACTGAATGTGCTTCAGTTGAAGAATTCTGCGGAAGTAAACAGGTGGGTTCCTTTTTAGCGGTCCGGACAAAAACCAATCCCGGTTTAACCGGATTTGGATGCCTAAAGGTTGTGATTTTTTGGGAGAAAGACAAGTTTAATTATCAATGTTGAAAACCCGGCTTTAGACGGGGTTAATGGTAAATGAAATTCAAATTGGGAATTTAAAACCCCCTCCGACGGAGGGGGTTTTAAATTCATTTTTCTGCCAGAATCAGGGCATGTGCGGTTGCAAAACAGATCACTTTTTACTGGATCACTCTGCCGGAAGGTATGTTGAAATGGTTACACCAACCATGATTTGGGAATAATTTTCTGTGTTTCCTCTATCTCCAATTACACGGGAATATTCGATCGAAGGTTCAAATGCCCAGCTTTCTGTAACAGCGAGTTGATATCCGAGTCCAAAACCAACCATCTTGTAATCATCATCCATTTTTATTGTTTGCTTTTTTCCGCCTAAAATTAATTCAAATTCGGTTTTTGAATAGGATAACCGGAATGAACCAAAAAGAAACAAGGGTGAAGCTTCAGGTGCAGGGAAGAACCTTACCAACGGACCTAAATCATAGGACACTGTGGTTGATTCAGATGTACCGGATTTAGAATTTGAATAACCTGGCCCGAACATCAGTCCCAATGCTAACTGATCTGTAAAAAACATAGAGTATTCACAATATAAATTTAAATTGTATCGAGAACCTTTTTGATCAGTCCCCGGATTATCCCAGGTGGAATATGCCCCAATTCCTCCACCGGAAATGATTGTGGTCCCTTCAGAAGCCAGAGTTTGTGAAAACGAAGTTGTCGGGTTGAGGGTAAAAGCAAAAATAAATAAAACAAACAGACCTATTTTTTCCATTTGAACGGTTCTCCGGGATTTATATAAAAGTTCAGAAATCAGACCGGCGAATATCGGAATGGAATATTTATTACGCAATATTTAAATAAAAATACATTAACCTATTTGCTTTAAATGTTTCGGGTTGGGATTGGGGGTGGGGTCATTAAATCCGTGGAAAAAGGGAAATACAAACATCCCCCGGCCTGGTCCCGCAGTAGCAGGTCAGACTACCCCTCCCGAAAGTGATCGGGATCTTCGTCTTCAAAGGGGGACTTATTGAAATTACCTAACAGCCAATAGCTAAAAGCTAACAGCTTTTCCTCAAAAACCAAAAAATTTCCTATCTTGAGGTTTATTTTTTCCGGAAAAAATCCAATGAAAACCGTTTTGCTGCTCTTATTTTCTTTTATCCTTCAAACAACCTTATTTGCCGGGCCCTGGAAGGGAATGGCTATTCTAGGAAATGGTAAACTCACCGCCGTTTATTCTGATGACGCACGGATCCAGAAACAAAGCGGTGCCCTCGGCATCCAGCATCTTTACTATAAAAATTACACGATGGACTACATCCGCCACAGTCAGGCAAGCATTGTGGTTAATAAGGTGTTTACCCCACAGACCGAAAATCCAACCATCAGCATGAGGAACTTTCACACGGCACAGTCAGAATGGACGCAACCGAACGGTGGAAAACTTTCTGTAGCTGTGACTTCCCACCCGAATGATGCGATTCTGGTTTCCCTTTCCAATCCGACCAAAACGTCCATGCGGTATGAAATCACGCTGAGAAAGAAAAAAACAACGTCGGTGGTGGCCACACTCGATAAACTTGAGAAAAATGACGATTGGTTTCACGCGGTCTGGTCAGACAAAACCCATCTCGGTTTTCTATTCCTTGACAAGAAAAAGTCAGATTTCCTGCTGATGAATGATTCGGTTCTCACGTTTTTGTCACCTGGTAATTTTGAACTGGCGGTTATCGCCGGGGATTCAGAAAAGGACTTACTGAAAAAGATGACTTCCCTGAAAAAGGAAAAAAATCCGTTCGAAACAGCCAATCAGCACTGGGCGAAATGGATTCAATCAGGCAAACTGCCAAAAAATGCTTCCGCAGAAGATCTGGAATCCTACAAACGAAATCTGTACGCAGCCCGGTCGGCCAATATTCAGGGACATGTTCCGGCGGATTTAACCGGTCAGTTCGTGACTCAGGGGATGCCCCAGTTGTATCCGAGAGATGCCATGATGTCGGCCCGGGTTTTTCTGGAAACGGGACATCTTGAGGAAGCGAAACAAATCATCACATTCTGGAAAAATCCATCCATCCCCCAAAAATCAAAAGGAGAATGGTACGCCCGGTACAATGCATTTTCTGAAGCGGTGAATGGCGGAGACGGTGCCCGGTATGATGAGCCTGAATGGGATGCCAACGGCTATTACATCGAACTGCTCGACCGGTATCATGAAAAAACCGGAAAATGGCTGGCGAAACCGGAGTTTGTTTATGAGCTGATGGATTTTCTCGTGACCAGAATCAACGAAAAAGGATTGCTTTACGAAGGCGGCATCATCGAGTGGACGGGCTTTCTTCCATCCACCAATCTGACCTGTGCAAAAGCATTGAAAACTGCCTCAAAGCTGGCAAAAACCTGGAAAAATCCGAAGAAATCAGAAGCTTATCTGAAAGCATCAGAGACCATTTCAGCGAATCTCGCCAGAATGATCAATCCGGAAACAGGAATTTATGCAGATGTGAGAACCATCGACAGGAAGGCAGAAGACGGCACCTCGATTGAAGGCAACAAACCGACGTACATGTGGGGAACGGCGGCTCTTTTTGGTGTGCTATGGGGATATCCCGATCATGAAACCATGCAAAAATCGATGGACTGGTACGCCAAAAACACCGTCATTCTCGGTGGCGGCATGCAGTATTTCACCTCTCCGGATGGCGGACTTGCCGGTTACGGTCAGGCAGCGTTTTTCTTCATGACGGCTGCGGCTGTTCAGTATGAACTTATCCGCGGCGATAAAAAACAAGCGAGATATTATCTGGACTGGCTGATTGCAAACAGCAACAGTTACGGCCTGATGCCCGAAAGAATTTACCCGGATGGGTCAGATTGCAGTCCGGCCACGCCCTTAACCTGGTGCTGCGGTGAAACGGCTCTGGCGATACTGAAATACAATGAGTGGGAAGACCGCTAAGGCGCAAAGAAACAGCCAAGAAATGCGGTGTTTTATACCAGGCGTAAGGCATAAGGATTAAGACGTAAGGTTAATAAAAGTGCAGTCATTCCCGCCTTCGCGGGAATGACTGCACTTTTTCAAGCTGACAATCGCATATGTATTTCATTCTAACTTCTTCCTTCTATCTTCTAACTTCTGAATCAAAAAAAAGGACCACAACATGAAAAAACTCGTTTACCTGCTTCCCTTCCTGATTCTGGCTGGTTGTGCCAAGCCGGATCCAAATGAAAAATTCGTCAATCTGGCGAACCATTTTATCCAAAAAAATCTGGAATTAAGTCCGGAACTGGCGACTTATCTCGGTGATCACCGGTATGATGCCCTGATCAGTGATTATTCCAAAGCCGGCATCCAGAAAAGTACCGATCTGGCCAAGGCTTATCTCGATTCCCTTTCTTCCATACAACCTGAAAGTCTTTCTGATACCAACCGGATTGATTACCAAATTCTGGTGAGCAATCTGAAGTCCACCGTATTTTCAAATGATTCTCTGAAGGAATATACCTGGAATCCGATGGTGTACAATGCCGGAAATCTGATTTATCCGTTGCTGGCTAGAGATTTTGCTCCGCTGAAAGATCGCCTGATCAGTGTAAAATCCAGACTCAGAGCCATTCCCGGGTTCCTCGAAGCAGCAAAAGCCAATCTGGATACACCGACTAAAATCCATACCGAAACGGCAATTCTGCAGAATCCGGGTGCGATCAGCCTGGTCAAAGATGAACTGAACATGTATCTGGATCAGGTTCCTGAACTGAAAGCTGAATTCAAACCTGTTCAGGATTCGGTTATTGCTGCCATCAATGCTTATGGGGAATGGCTGAAGACTGAACTGTTACCAAAAGCAACACGTGACTTCAGAATCGGGGAAGATTTATTCCGCAGTAAGCTGAGATACAATCTGGAATCCAATCTGACCAAGGAAGAAATTCTGGCTCAGGCTGAAACTGAACTTGGCAATACCCAAACCAAACTGTATGAAACTGCGCTGCCGTTGTTTAAAACCTATTTCCCGAATGAAACCTCTGAATCCTTCCTGTCCGACAAAAAAGGTGTGATTAAACGGGTTCTGGACAAGCTGTCTGATACACGCCCGGATAATTCCACAATCGTCGATCAGGCCAAATCAGGTCTGGCAGAAATTACCACTTTTGTGAGAGACAACGGACTTGTTACCGTTCCCGATGAGCCGGTGAAAATTATTGTAATGCCTGAATTTCAGCGTGGTGTGGCGGTTGCTTACTGCGATTCACCGGGTCCGCTCGAAAAAAATGGCGAGACGTTTTATTCCATTTCACCCACACCGGCAGATTGGGATGCCAAACGGGTTGAATCCTTTTTCAGGGAATACAATGCCTACATGTTGAAAAACCTGACCGTTCACGAAGCCATGCCCGGACATTATCTCCAACTGGCTCATTCCAACAAGTTCAAAGCACCCACGCTGATCCGTGCCATTTACAGTTCAGGTCCGTTCGTTGAAGGATGGGCAACTTATGCTGAGCAGCTCATGGTTGAAAAAGGTTATGGCGGACCGGAAGTGAAAATGCAGCAGTTGAAAATGAGACTAAGACTGATCATCAATTCGATTATCGATCAGAAAATTCATACAGCCGGCATGACTGAGAAGGAAGCCATGGATCTGATGATGAACGAAGGATTCCAGGAAGATGGCGAAGCGGCAGGCAAATGGCGGAGAGCATGCATGTCATCCACCCAGCTATCAACCTATTTCGTCGGGAATCTGGGAATTAATGACATCAGAACCGCCTGGGTAGCAAAAAATGGTGAAATCACCGACATGAAAGCCTTCCATGATCAGATGCTGTCTTATGGTTCACCGGCACCCAAGTTTGTAAAACAGGCGATGGGGCTGTAGGAAATCTGGCGTAAGGAATAAGGTTAAAGGCGTAAGCACCCCCGGACATTGAGCGTGTCATCCTGAGTGTCCGTCGAAAGACGGATGTATCGAAGGATGCCGTAATCGGGACGGGGGATGTTGAATTTTTGTAGAGACGCAATGCTTTGCGTCTCTGTTATTCGTTCGTGGTGGTTTTCATGTAACCCCGACCTCCCGGTTGGAGTTGGTTTCAAATGCTTTTTGGACCATGTCCCTAACGCATGTCGAAATAAAAAGATGCGCAAATCAACTGAATTCCGACAGGTAACAAAATTCAGAAAGAATCTGCATTTTTAAAAAGCCGGGCAAAAATTGTCAGGCTTTTTTATTAATATTCAAAAACAGATTATTATTTTATGGAAACCAAAAACAAATTTAGTTATCTTTGGCGTTAGTATCGTATAGCGAGAGCATTCTGCATGATAAAGAATTTCGGGGACTTTGAAACAGAAAAAATATGGGATGGATTTCAATCCAGAAAATTCCCACCCGAGATTCAAAATGTCGCAAGACGAAAATTAAGAATGATAAACGCAGCACAGCAAATTATCGATTTAAGGATTCCACCTGCAAATCATTTAGAAAAACTAAGTGGAAATCTGGCAGGATTTTATAGTATCAGAATCAATAATCAGTGGAGAATCATTTTCAAATGGGAAAATGACAATGCCTGGAATGTCGAAATTGTTGATTATCATTGAAAAAGGAATAAAATGAATAAATTACCCAATATTCACCCAGGGGAAGTTCTTAAAGAAGAGTTTTTAATTCCACTTGGACTTTCAGCCTACAGATTGTCAAAAGAAACGTTTATTCCCCAAACCAGAATCAGCGAAATCATTAAAGGTCACAGACGGATTACTGCTGATACGGCTTTACGGTTTTCAAAATTTTTTGGAACAACCGCCAAATTCTGGTTAAGTCTGCAGGATGATTTTGATTTGGAAGAAGAGAAAAAATTAAATCAGGCTGCATTGGACAATATCAAAACCATTGAGCCAAATGCAGCTTGAAATATTGAATTTCTGAAGGGTGAAATACAATTAGCTAAAGACCCTCTGGCTTTGTGTAACTCCGACCTCCCGGTCGAAGTGTTTTCAATTTCAATTCCCGACCCGGAGGTCGGGGTTACAAATATAGGGAAAAAGGGGAATCCGAAATTCAAACCACCCCATCCCGGGCACTTCGACTCCGCTCAGTGACCGGGAGCACCCCTCCTTGAAAGGAAGGGGAATCTTTAAATCCAATATTTACCATTAACCATTGATCATTTACCATTAACCATTATGTCCAGTTCCCAGCCACCGGAAAGCCCATTTCCATTCAACTTTGGCATTTGATATTCCGGCTTTTTTAAGCAGGGCAAGAAGTTCATGACGGTGAAAGGATCTGGCTACTGACAACGGCGCATCATTTTTTACCAAATACGAGCCATTCAGCAGGCGGGTTAGGATTTTGATGCTGTAATAAGCAAACCAGTAACGCTGTAAATCGTTGATGATAAATCCAACCCGGGCATTTGAACCCATCAGCCTGAATAAATCCACCAGTTCAGAATCGTCAAGATGGTGACAGAAAAGAGCATTCATGAGGATGTCAGAACCGGCAGGAAGTACCTTACGGAAGTCTCCGTGAATGAATTGAATGTTCGGAAATCCAAACGAATTTTGTCTGGCGTAATCAATACAATCCGCATTGTAATCAATACCCGTTAACTCAACGGAAAATCCATGTTTATCTGCCCATTTCGAGACGATCCGCAGCGTATCGCCGCCACCCGATCCCAGATCCACAATTTTATAGGTTTTTGTTCGGTCGGTCATGAGACGGGAAAGTCCGTCAAGGGTGATCCGGTGTCCGCCCAAAAGCCGGTTGATGACTTCGAGTTCACGCAAATTTTGAAACAGAGCATCACGGGGAATGTCAGGTCCGTCGAGCAATTCCGGTTCGCTTGAACGGTGACGTAGATCGATCATTGTCCGTCCGTCGATTCAAAAACCATCGATTCGAGAGTTAAACCCGGACCAAATCCTGCCGAAAAAACCGTTTCCTTCCGTGAAAAATCAAGTTGTTTCCGCCAGAGCCGTTCAAGAACAAACAAAACCGTTGGCGATGACATGTTGCCGTATTTTCTGAGGATATCGAAAGAATTATGAAGTTTATCGAGCGGAAGATCCAGTGCAGAAGCCGTCGATTCGAGTATTTTTCGTCCGCCGGGATGAATCGCCCAGTGATCAACCTCAGAAACTGAAAGTCCGGAAGATGCCAAAGCCGTATCGGCGAGGGGTTTGATGCCCGATTTTACCAGCTCCGGAATGTAAGAACTCAGGGTCATGAGAAAACCGGTTGGAGAAACCGACCAGGCCATATCCTTCCGTCCGGAAAAAGCAAGTTCCGAATGGAAGTTCTTTATTTTCAGTCCTTTAAGCCGGTGATCCCTGGCAATTGAATCGGAAACCACAATGGCAGAAGCTGATCCATCCGCAAAAAGCGAATTGGCCAGCAGGTGATCAGGTTCGTTCAGTTTCTGGAAGTGAAGCGTGCAGAGTTCCACCGCATCCACCAGAACAACGGCAGTTGGATCGGCTTTACAAAGCGCATCAGCCAGTTTCAGGGCATGAAAGGCTGCATAGCAACCCATAAAATTCACCGACGAGCGGAAGGTCGAGGTTGGCAGATTGAGCGCTTCGACAAGTTCAATATCCAGACCGGGAGCAGCAAGTCCGGTACAGGTAACCGAGAGAACGTGGGTGATCTGAAGTCCGTCAGGCAAATGTTCGATTGCTTTTTTGGCGGAGCGGATGGCGAGTTTTGCTGCATTCGGGTGAAAGGTTTTCATCCGGTCAGCAACATCAGGGAAAGGCTCAAGATCACGGGATTTCGGGTAAAAAGTTCGTTCATCGATGGGCGAGCCATAATCCGGCAAAACCGAATACCGGGTGTCAATGGCACTCCTGTGATACAACGCCCGGATCCGGTCAGCATCCCGACCGGACAGGTTTAAAATGTTAACCATGAATTCAGCCACATCAGACTGATGCATTTTGAATTCAGGAACAGCAGTAGCGATGGAAATAAGTTGAGACATAATGGTTACGGGTCACATATTACGGGTTACGGGAATTTGCGCGCAAAGGCGCAAAGACGCTAAGGAAACGCAAAGTTTTTTTTTTGTTTAAATTCCAATAGAGAAAAGCTGTCATCCCGGACTTGTTGAAAATCCGGCCGTTGACGGAATCCGGTTAACGAAGTTCTGCGGAGCTCATCCATGCATTTTTCCGTTTGTCACCCTGAGTGTCCGTCGAAAGACGGATGTATCGAAGGGCGACTTATTTTAATATAAATGCTTAATGGTAACAGTTGTCATTCCCGCGAAGGCGGGAATCCATCCCACCGAGAAATACTGGATTCCCGCCTTCGCGGGAATGACAACAGTGTCCAGCAAGTTGAAGAGAGTTTATCCCTAAATTAAAAAAACTTCCCCCCGCTTTGGTATTCCTCTGCGTTCTTTGCGTCTTTGTGGTCTCCCCGTTTAAAAATGCAAAAGTCAGGAAATTTCTCTATTTTAAACTTAACAACTTTTTCCTGAAAATCATTCACGAAACCGACAAAATGCCGATGCAACCCTGGTTTTCTGCTCTCAGACTCATGCGTATCCCCTTTTCAATCTACCTGATGCCGGTTTTCTGGTTTGCAGCAAGTATCGCAGGCGTGACGGACTGGATTCAACTCCTTGAAGTTTTTGTCGTTCTGCATCTTTTTGTTTATCCGGCAAGCAACGGGTATAATTCTTTTTACGATAAGGATGAAGGCAGCATCGGCGGACTCAAGTTGCCGCCCAAGGTAACCCGTGAACTTTATATTCTGGTGATTCTGTTTGATCTCACCGGACTGATTCTTTCCTGGCTGATTTCTCCGGTTTTCTTTGCCGGCATTCTGATCTATACCCTGATTTCAAAAGCTTACAGCTGGCCGGGAATCCGCCTGAAGAAAATGCCCGTGATCAGCACGGTTGTCGTCACCCTTTTTCAGGGCTGTTTCACGTTCCTCACGGTTCAATCCGGACTCGGGCGCTCTTTCGACTTTCTCTTTACCATCCCCAATTTATCTTATGCCTTTTCGGCGACTCTTTTTCTTTTGGGTTCTTACCCGATGACCCAGATTTACCAGCATCACGAAGATTCAAAACGGGGTGATAAAACGCTGAGCCTGATTTTAGGGATTGAAGGAACCTTCATTTTTTCCCGTGTTGTCCTCGGTCTGGCCGGAATTTACTTTGCATTGATGCTTTTTCTGGATGACAAACTGATTGAAATTCTCGTTTTCATCCTCGGGGTCATCCCGGTTCTGGTTTATTTTGAACGCTGGTACGCCAGTTCCATGTCGAGCCGGAATCTGGTTGATTACGAACATACCATGACGCTCAACAAAATTTCGTCACTGGCGATGAGTCTCATTTTTATTCTGCATCTTTTACTTCAGGTTTTCAGATGAGTAAAAGGTGGCTGTTTGTCGGTTTGGGTTTGATTCTTTCGTTTTTTTCTGCATCTGCCCAGAATGGTTTTTCTGATTTTGAACGGATCAGTCTGGATCAGGGCCTTTCACAAACCACCATTTTTTCGATTGCTCAGGATAAAAAAGGATTTCTCTGGTTTGGAACTCAGGACGGATTAAACCGATTTGATGGTTATTCCTTCAGGGTTTTCAGACCGGACAGAACTGACCCATCTTCACTTGCCGATCACTGGATCAATTCCCTTTTTACCGATCAGCAAGGTCGTTTCTGGGTTGGCACTTTCAATTCCGGACTTCAGCTTTACAATCCGGAATCCGGTGAATTCAAGTCTTATCTTTTTCCGGGGAAGGATGAATATCCGCTGGTACAGAACCGGATCTGGTCACTGGCTGGCGGCAAAAACGGTCGCCTTTGGGTTGGAACAGATCATGGTCTGCAGGATTTTGATCCCGAAACCGGAAACTCAACGTCCTTCCATCCGGGAAGCCATTCCTTTCTTCAATCCGCACAGATTTTAACCCTTTACTTGGATTCCCTTTCCGGCACCTTATGGATCGGGTCTGCAAACGGGCTCACCATCCTGAACACGTCAGACATGACTTTCTCCTGGTTTGGTCAGGGAGCAGAAAAACTTACTGATGGTACTGTTTTATCACTTTTCCCTGCCGACAAGGATAAAATGTGGGTTGGCACGGCAAACGGACTGAATCTGGTGGATGCAAAAGCCGGAACCGTCAGACACTTTTTCCAACCCGACCAATTGTCAGAATTCAAAACGCCATCCGCTTTATATTCATCGCTAAACCGGTACGGTAATTTTGCAGTCAGAGCCATCGTTCAGGATAAAAAGGGCTGGCTTTGGATGGGAACAGATGCCGGTCTGATTCACTTTCAACCGGAAACCGGCAAGAAAAGAGTTTACCAGAACAATCCATCAAACCAGAAAAGCCTGAGCAATGATCTGGTTCGTACACTTTGGATTGATAAATCTGAAAATTTGTGGATTGGCACGGCTGCCGGTGGACTCAACCGTCTCGATCTCAAACCGAAGTTATTCCGGGTTTTCAAGCGGGAACCCGAAAATCCGGCCTCACTTTCTGATAATAATGTGCGATGCATTTTTGCTGATGAAGACGGAACCCTATGGATCGGGACATTGGGTGGCGGATTAAATAAAAAACTGCCGGGAAATCCTGATTTTCAACTTCAACCGCTTGTAAAAGGAAAACCCACACCCGGTGAGCAAAATGTGTGGTCAGTCTGGCGGGATCACGACGGTTTTCTCTGGGCAGGAACCAGCAACGGACTCAGTAAACTGGGAAACGACAAGTCCATCACCCGATTTCTTCATATTCCTGGCAATCCAAACAGCCTGGTTGAAAATACCGTTCGGGTTATCCGGGAAGATAAAGACGGTCGTTTATTTATCGGAACGGAAGGCGGACTCAGCCTGCTTCAGCCTGACCGCAAAACCTTTCAGAATTTTACCAATCAGAACGGACTGAGTGACAATACCATTTACGCCATTTGTCCGTCTGTCTCCGGAAAAATATGGATCGGTACCAATAAGGGACTGAATCTGCTGGATCCGAAAACCGGCTCGATTCAGGTGTTTCTAAATGACCCGCAAAATCCGAATTCCCTTTCCAACAATTCCATCAGAAGTTTATTTGAAGATGAACAAGGTGTTCTCTGGGTCGGCACCAACCATGGTCTGAACCGGTTTAATCAGGCGACTCAGAATTTTACATCCTGGGATGAACGGAATGGCCTGCTGAACAGTTACATCTACGGCATCCAGAATGATAAAAACGGAAATATCTGGGTGAGCACCAACCTTGGAATCATGAAAATCTCACCGGATAGTTCGGTGGTCAGAGCTTACACCACCCAGCACGGACTTCAGTCTTTGGAATTCAATACCAATGCCAGTTTTAAATCGGCTGACGGAGAATTATTTTTTGGTGGAATTTCGGGGTTAAATGCCTTTTTTCCGGATTCGATCCGTGAAAACCGGTTTGAACCGGCTGTTGTCATTACCGCCATCAAAGTTCTGGATAAACCCGCAACGGGTAAACGGGATCCGGATGAACGGGATTCCTTTAGCCTTCCCTGGAGCCGTAATTTTCTGACGATTGAATTTGCTGCACTTGACTTTACCCAACCGGAAAATAATCAATTTGAATTTTCAATGGAAGGGGTATCAAACGGTTGGGTTCGCCTGCAGCGTCAGCGGTTTGTTTCGTTCACCAATCTCGATCCCGGAACGTACACACTCATGATCAGAGCCACCAATCACGATGGCGTCTGGACGACTCAGCCGAAAATTCTAACCATTTCGATCACCCCTCCTTTCTGGATGACCACCTGGTTCAGAATTACAGCCATTTTATTGCTCGTTTCAATTGTGTTGCTCGTGTTTTTTCTCCGGTTGAGAAATGAAAGGAAACAAAAACAAATTCTGGAGCAACTGGTTTTAAACCGGACGGCGGAAGTCCGCCTGAAATCGGAAGAACTTGCAACCAAAAATGATCAGCTCGTTGAAACGCTGGATCAGCTTCAGAAAGCCCAGTTACAATTGGTTCAGTCAGAGAAAATGGCGTCAGTTGGCCAAATGACTGCCGGACTCGCACATGAAATGAACAATCCGCTCAACTTTATTTCGTCCAGTTCGGTCACACTGAAAAAAGATATGGAAGAAGTTGCCTGGTTTATCGGTGAAATGAGAAAATTGCCGGGAGCCCATACTGAGCTTGCACAACGGTTGGAAGCACTTGAAAAACAGGCTGATATCGAAACCCTGCTGCCGGAAATCAATGATCTGATTTCAGCGATTGATTCAGGTGCATCGAGAACGGCTGCCATTTTGAAAGATTTAAGAAAGTTTACCCGGCTGGACGAAAATGTCATCAAAAAAGCAGATATCCACGATGGATTGAATGCAGCACTTGATCTGTTGAATCCGAAAATCAGTATCGACGTGGATGTGATCAGAGCTTACGACCACCATTTACCCCAGATCGACGCCAATCACGGTGAACTGAATCAGGTTTATCTGGCCGTTTTCAACAATGCACTTGATGCCATGCCTGATGGCGGAACCCTGACTATCCACACTGAGAAATCAGGAAATATGGTAAAAATCACGGTTTCCGATACCGGTGACGGAATTCCGGCAGATCTTTTGCCGAGAATTTTTGAACCGTTTTTTACCACCAAACCGGTTGGTTCCGGTCAGGGACTGGGACTTGCGGTTTGCTTCAGTATCCTGAAAAAACACGGCGGGACCATTGAAGCCAAAAGCTCGGTGGGCAGCGGAACGACCATTATCATTCAGATTCCCTTGACAGGATTTTGGGACAAAAGAAAAGACGATGTGAAATAGTGTAAGGTGTCTAAAAAAATAACAAAAAAGACAAGGATGAGCCTTGCAGTACTTCGTTAACCAGCCTTTATGGGCAGGACAATACCTGTGTTTTTAATGTTCTTAAACGGTTGTAATTCCCGCGAAGGCGGGTCATGACATGTGCGAAGCAAATCCATCCTTTAGATATTTAAATACTGGATTCCCGCCTTCGCGGGAATGACAGCAAAACAAGTCCAATATTTTACCTTTTTAAAACCTTTAAATTTACACCTTATACCTTAAACCTGACGCCTCCATTAACCATTGACCATTATTTCAGCACTATCATTTTCTTTGACAGAACTTTTCCGGATTCTGTTGTCAGCCGATAGAGATACGTTCCTGAGGCCCAGTTTCTGCCAGAAATCCTGACTTCATTCACACCTTCAGGTTTTACACCTGTATCTGCAACATCGAGCAATCTGCCGTTCATGTCATACACTTCAAGTTTAACCTGCTGAGCTGATGGCAAATAGTATCTGACAACCGTTTCAGGGTTGAAGGGGTTAGGAAAGTTATCGTAAAGAACAACTGCATTGGGTTTAAATTCATCAAGAACATTTACGGTTGTTGACGTGTATTTTGCGGAATAAACGCCATTTCCGTGAGTCCCGGCAACAACTAGTCCGTCTGCCTGTCTTGATTTCACCATTTCAACCACCACATTCCCGATGGTGGATTTTCCCTGCTGAACCCAAACCGTTGACATTCCGTTTAAATTTGCTGTTGCATAAAGCCCGGTGCTGGTTGCTGCAAAGAATAATTTACCGTTGCTTACCGGCAAAATCGCTGCAGAACGGACTGAAGGTCCGTCACCAGTTCCATCAGACTTCTGTTCCAGATTTCCAGAAATATTCGTCCAGGACGTTCCGCCGTTTGCAGAATGAAATACACTGAAAATACCATAGTTTGAGAAAGTCACTACTATTTCATTTCCGTCATCCGGATTTACAGCAATTGAACTGATGTAACCGCCGGAAGGAAAATTACTTCCTCTAACCGAAACCGGTACCGGGTTTCCAGAATTCGCACCTTCAAGTTTCATGAGTTTGTTTGAAGATCCATCGTGTGACGCATAGTAAACCCGGTTGGCCGGAGTTTTGCAAACGGCAATAGCAGATAAAGTATAACCAGCCGAGGTCGTCGACGTTAACTTCGTCCAGTTTAGATTTGTAGTTGGGTAATTGCCGTTGAATGGAATGGCGTCAATGTTCGAGTTCCGCCATAAAGTTGTTCCGTTGAACAGGTACATTATTTTCGAATCAGTCGGGTCAAGTACAAACGGATTGATAAATTCGTAATCTTCACCAGCATCGGTTGGCTTCAGATTAATAAAAGCATCGTCAGACAACCGTTTACGGTACATGACTCCCTGCTGAGCCGAGACATAAAGTGAGAGATTATTATTGGCAACTGCACAAAAAGCACCATCCCCTGAAAAAACTGAATTCCAAGGTGTTGCTCCGGCAGATGTCGTCGTCCACCACGTTCCGTTATCCTGAAGTCCGCCAACAAGGCGATTGTCATTTGCTGTAATTTCATTAAAGGCAACCGTATAAAACTGGGTTGTCAGATACCCGTTGTTTTTAAATAGCCATTGAACGGATGGTGCCAGGCAATCGGCAGTTTTGCTGATTCCGCCATCATGACCAGAATACAATTCGGCAGCATTATTTGGATTAAATGCCAGACTATGCTGATCGGGATGATGGAATTTATATTGGGAGATATCGTTATCAGTTGAGTATCCACCAATCCAGGCGATGTTATTTTTCGTAGCAAAACCATCAGTCGACCTGTAAAGATTGGTTCCGCCGATGAAAACAGCATTTTCATTATCCGGTTTTACTTTAATAACCAGATCGTAAGAGCCCTGTGAATCAAAATTCCCAACAGATCCGCCAAAAGCCGGCATATTTGTTGACCGGTTCACCCAGGTTCCGCCAGAACCGGTGCCTGTTCCAGAAACGTAGGTATATTTCCAAAAACTATGTCCGTTTAATCCAGAACCCGGAGTTTCAGCAAGGAAGTAAACCACTTTTTCATTTGATGGTGCGATACTGATAACAACACGTTTGAAGGTTGAAGGAAAGGAAGCCGGTGTGATATCCGTCCAGGAAATTCCGTCTGTTGATCTGAATATTCCATAGTTGTCACCATCAGAACTTAGTGTTGCATAAATTACACCCGTTGTCGTAGCAGCCACATCAGAATAGTAGGACTCATTTCCGGCAGTATTGCTTTTCAAGGTCATCGTATAAGTAGAAAATCCATCGGCAGACCGGTAAATTCCACCATAAGTTGCTGCATAAATTTCAGTTCCGCTAGCATTTGAAGGATCAATTGCAAGTGTCCAGGTAAAATCAAGATAGGAATCGAATTTGGTTACACTGGTTGATTTTGTTGTGGAAATCTGAGTCCAGGTTCCACCATTATCAGTGGATTTAAAAATCCCGTCTCCGTTGTAAAAGGCTCCAGTTTTACTTGTAGAATTTCCTGACAACTCTCCGGTTCCGTAATACCAGGTTGCGGTTTTTCCTGAACGGGGATCCTGAATTAAACTCGAAACCGGGTGAAAAGCTTCCGGTTTTGTGGTTTTTATCCAGGTAGTTCCACCATCCGATGATTTCCACATTCCGCCACTGACTCCGCCTGCCAATAAAATTGAGGCATTACTTTTATCAACAGCAAGTGCCCGTGTTCTTCCACCAACATTAACCGGACCCCGGTGACTCCAGATATCGGCAGCAGTCTTACCCAAAACCGATTTTTCAACTGAGGTCAGATCATACGACGGAAGCAGTTTTGCGAACTCCATCTCACGTTTTCTGATTCCGATTGGAATATCCCCTGTCGACGGATCAATCAACCTTTTTCGTTCCCAATCAGCCCGGCCATTTGGGTTGTCTTTGCTTCTGATTTCGGACTTGACCAACTTTTTGATTTTTGATTTTTCAGCTTTTTTGCGAAGTTTTTCACTTACCGGTGTTTCCCGGTTTGTCTGACTGATCAAAACTACTGAGGTTAGAAGGAAGATAAATAAGATGCTGATCCAGTTTTTCATTGACTGATTCCTTAAAGACGATTATAAGAATAGGCTTTGTAAATGAACAATAATGAATCTGATTTGGGTGTTCTTTCAGCCGGTGTTACCATTTTAGGTTTTTCTCCAGTCAGAATCGTTTCAAACAGATCACCTTCCCTGAGACCCGGTAAGGCTTGTTCAAGTTCAGGAAATAGATCAGCTGTCGGATTCAGGGAAAATTCGAAATGGACAGAAATTTCCCTTTCAGGGGTTAAGGTGGGTCTGAAGGAATTTCCCTTATCCCAAACCGATAATATTTGAACAGTAGCCTTACAGGGATATTGGCTGCAAACGCCCTTTTTTGCATCCTCTGTAATCGGCAATATTTTAATAATTTTTGCCGTGATCAGAGCCTGATCAGGTCCCGGTTTCGGAAGCTTTGTTGGCATTACAAGTTCGGTTTCAGGTTTAATTACAACATGCGGTTCTTTGTCAGTCTGTTTTTGCTTGGTTGATCCGCACGCAGAAAGCAGAATAATCAGGAGAGGAAAAAGAAATTTCATGGGAGATCCTAAAATTGGTTACCGTCAACTTTTCCCTAAATTAGAAGTTATCAATCCCATTACCAAAGGGTTCGCAAATTGTATGATTTCGATCACTAATGAAAATCTTACAGGAAACTTTTGACACTGAAATAGTTTCCGTTTAACTTTACAGGAAACTAAATACACGAGAATAGTTTCCTGATGAAACAGACCATTTTAGAAAAGACGCTTATCAAATTTCTTGCTTCCGGATTCAACTGGGTTACGACCGACGAAATTTCGGCCGATATGGGAATCAGCAAGAAAACCCTCTACAAATATTTTGAAACCAAGGATATTCTGGTTGAAGCAGTTGTTCAGCACCTCATGGACTCCATCAGGGAAAAGGTTGAAGCGATTGTGGCCGATTCTTCTCTGAATGCCGTTCAGAAGCTTGAAAAACTGTTTGAAACCATTTCGCATTACATTTTCAGGGTTTCAAAACAAACGCTGGATGATTTGCAGCGGTCACGACCTGATTTATTTCAGCGGATCGTTGAATTCAGAACGACAAATATTAAAAAAAATCTGGTCATCGTGCTTCGTGAAGGTCAGCAGGAAGGGCTGATTCGTGATGATCTTGATATTCAGCTCGCCATTGATATGTTTATGGCGGTCATTAACGGCATCATTGTTCCCGATTATCTGATGAACTCTCCCCACACGCCTAAAACGGCACTGGAAACGATTTACAATGTTGTTTTCCATGGAATTTTAAAGAAGTAAAAGGAAAGAAAATGAAAGCGCAGCTTTTTACCATTGCCACATTTTTTGTTTTGTCAGCCTGTTCAGACAACGGGAAAATTGAAACCTCAGGAACCATTGAAGGAACCGAAATAATTGTGAGTTCGCAGGTTTCCGGACTGATCACCTCCATTCTTAAAGAAGAAGGATCGGTGGTAAAACCCGGTGAACTTCTGATTCAGGTTGATACGACTGATTATTTCATTCAGCTTCGCCAGGTTCAGGCAGTGGCCAATCAGGCAAAAGCCCAATATGATCTGGCTTTGAAAGGTGCCCGTTCTGAGGATATTAAAGCAGCACGTGAAGCCGTTTCCTCCGCTCAGGCGAGTTTTGAAAGTGCAAAAAAGGATGCCGACCGTTTTGCTGATTTGATGAAAACCAATTCTGCCAGCCAGAAACAAGCCGATGATGCCAAAACCCGACTTTCGGTGACCCAGGCTCAGTTAAACCAAAGTCAGGAATTACTGAAAAAACTTGAGAACGGCAGCCGCCCCGAAGAACTTTCTCTGGCAAAAGGCAGGTTTGAACAGGCTCAGGCACAGGTTGATCAGATTCAGAAAAAAATCCGGGATTGTTCAATCCGTGCTGCAGGAACCGGAACGGTCACAACTATTTCGGTTGATCAGGGGGAATTGGTAAATCCGGGTGCACAGATAGCAAAAATCACCGACCTCTCGGTTCTGAAACTGAAAATTTATGTCAAAGAAACCGATCTTGGATTTGTAAAAACCGGTGATGACGTTTCAATCAAAGTGGATTCTTTTCCTGATTCATCCTTTACAGGAAAAGTGGCTTATATATCACCTGTGGCTGAATTCACGCCAAAAAATGTGCAGTCAAAAGATGACCGGGTGAAGCTGGTTTATGAAGTCCGGGTTCATATCCAAAATCCGGAAGGAGTCTTAAAACCGGGAATGCCTGCAGATGCTTTGGTGGGGAGATAGGCGTAAGGTTTCAGGCGTAAGGTAAAAGGTTTTTGGCTGTCATTCCCGCGAAGGCGGGAATCCAGTATTTTCCGGTGGGATGGATTCCCGCCTTCGCGGGAATGACAATTCATTTTAAGTTGGGCTATCACAATATTTATCAGGTATAGCGAAGTCTACCATACAAATACTCATAAAAACTCAATGTCAAAACACTTGCTCTCAACATCTGACCTTCACCATGCCTTCGCCGGAATTCAGGCGCTGAACGGAATTTCTTTGTCCGTTAACAAAGGTGAACTTTTCGGGATTATTGGTCCGGATGGGGCAGGAAAATCAACTTTGATCAGATCTATTCTGGGTATCATTGAACCTGATCAGGGAGATATTCGGCTCTTCGGTGAAGACCGCCGGAAAAACCGGAATCTGGTGAAAACCCGGGCCGGCTATTTAAGTCAGCAATTTTCTCTTTATGAAGATCTGACTGTCAATGAAAATATTGAGTTTTTTGCGCGGATTCACGGGGTTGAAAACTTCGATGAACGGCGGATTGAACTTCTTGAATTTACCCGGATGACGGCTTTTGGTGACCGGCTCGCCGGCAAACTCTCAGGCGGGATGAAACAGAAACTGGCCCTGGCTTGCACGCTCATCCATAAACCGGAAATTCTTTTTCTCGATGAACCTACGACCGGAGTTGATCCGCTTTCACGCCGTGATTTCTGGAAAATCCTGTTCGACCTGCTCAAAACCGGACTGACCATAATCGTAGCAACACCCTACATGGATGAAGCCGAACGGTGTCACCGGATTGCACTGATCCACAAAGGAAAACTGATTGCAGTTGCAACCCCTGAAGATCTTAAAAATGAACTGGGATTTAAGGTTCTGGAAATCGTAGCATCCGATCCGAGAAAACTGCTGAAAGTCATGAAATCAACATTCAGTGAAATTGATATGCACCTCGTAGGTGAACGGGTTCACATTCTGTTTAATCCGGCTCAAACCAATCCGGAGGTTTTTATCAGTTCCATTTCAGGCAAAAATGAAATCACATCATGGCGGGTAACTGAACCGTCAATGGAAACGGTCTTTATTCAGAGAATCGGTCAGGGGTAGGTGGGAAGCTGTTAGCTGTTGGCTGTTAGCTATTGAGTATTCAGTCCCCCTTTGAAGGGGGTGTCCGGCTACTGCCGGAGGGGGATGTTGGAAATGCCAGTCGTGGGGCGTAGGAAATAGAGTATTATCTTCTGTCACCCTGAGTGATTTTTTCGAAGAAAAAATAGTATCGAAGGGCGACTGATATTAAAAAGTCTATACGAAACTCTATTTTGTCTGGTATTTGAAATGTGCCATGCGTGTCGTTCTTCGATAAACCAAAACAGCTCTGCTGTTTTGGCACTCAGAATGACACTCCCAATAGTCACGAAAATACGGTCATCCCGGGTCCCGCCCGGAATGACAACTATCAAAACTCAAAAAATATTATTTATTTATCGTTCAGGATCACTAAAATGAAAACTACCGTTTTTCTATTTTTAACTGTCATTCCCTTGACAGTTTTGGGTCAAAACAAACTGACACTTGAGGATGCCATTCAGAAAGCTTTGGGTTCTTACGAATCCATTGGCATTGAATCTGCAAAATCGCAATCGGCACAGCTAACTGCAGAAAATGCGTTTGATAACCGGCTGCCAACCTTGAAGGCGACCGCCCGTGTTTCGAAGTTATCTGAAGTTGATCCCTTTGCACTTTCAATACAACTTCCACCTCCGGCATCCATTGCAATAAATAAAACAATAAGTCCTTCAATCACAGAAGCTTATGCGCTAAAACTCACCGCAACGCAACCCCTTTTTACCGGATTCAAACTCACAGGTATTCAGGAATCAGCAGAACAACTTTCATTGGCATCCCAATCTGATCTGAAGGCAAAACGGGCTGAACTGACGGTTCTCGTGGTTACAACTTATCTGAATTCGCTTGCAGCAAGAGAGATTTTATCCCTGCTGAAATCCACCGAAAAAGCATTGACTGAACGGCAGAAAGATTCTGAAGCTTTGCTCAAAAACGGACTGATCACCGAATCAGATCTGCTGAAGGTGAAAGTCAAACTGACCGAAACTCAGGCAAACCGGATTCAGGCTGAACACAACGTCAAAATCACCGCTTTGAATCTGTCACAGTTAACCGGAGAATCCGTTGCTGAATTCACCCAACTTGTGTCCCCTGAACCGGAACCAGCATTGCCAAGTTCAGGTGAACGGCCGGAACTTCAGGCAGCAGGATTCCGGGTTCTTGCCGCAGAAAGCATGACCAACGTTAGCCGGTCAGACTGGTACCCTTCCCTTTTTCTGCAGGCAAACTGGGATTACGCCAATCCGAATTCCCGCATTTTTCCGCAGGAAGCAAAATTTAAATCCACCTGGGATGTGAATCTGGTGATGAGTGTTGATCTCTGGACCTGGGGAACCCGCTGGCGGAATTCTGAAATGTCTGAGCTGCAGCTTCAGCAGGCAAAACTGGCCAAATCCCAAATCGAAAAGGTTGTATCTCTCGAAGAACAATCGGTTCTTGCCAGTCTGGATAAAGCGAAAGCAATGACTTCAGTTTCTCAGCTTCAGGTTGAACAAACATCAAAAAATTTATCCCTGACAGAGAATCAATACCGGAACGGACTCATTTCAGCAACTGATCTTCTGGATGCCCAGACTCAGGAACTTTCCGCACGGGTTCAGCAGATTCAAAACCGGCTGGACCTGATCACCAACCAATGGAAACTGAAAAAAGCCCGGGGAGTTCTGCCGTGACCAACGGATTTTCCATTGACATCAAAAATCTGACAAAAAAATTCGGTGCTTTTACGGCGGTGGATGATGTGTCCTTTTCCGTCAAAAAAGGAGAAATCTTCGGGTTTTTGGGTCCGAACGGATCCGGGAAATCAACCACCATCCGGATGCTGTGCGGACTTATGTCACCCACGTCAGGAACGGCTGAAGTTGCCGGGTTCGATATCAACCAAAATCCGGAGCAGGTGAAAACGAAAATCGGGTACATGAGTCAACGGTTCAGTTTGTACAACGACATTACCGTGAGTCAGAATATTGATTTCTGGGGAACCCTGTACAAAGTAAGTGCTTCAGACATGAAAGAAAGAAAAGAAACCCTGATTGCAGACCTGAATCTCGAAGACTGGAAAAACCGGCTGACCCAAACCCTTCCGGGCGGAATCAAGCAACGGCTTGCTCTGGGTTGTGCCATGCTTCACCAGCCTGAAATTATTTTCCTTGATGAACCTACCGGTGGTGTTGATCCGGTTTCCAGACGGAATTTCTGGTCAGTTATCGATCAGCTTTCTGCTTCCGGAACCACGGTTTTTGTGACGACTCACTTTCTCGATGAAGCCGAATATTGCCAGAATGTGGGCATGATTTACAACGCAAAACTCATTGCACTGGGCAGCCCGACAGCCCTAAGGGAAAATACGTTTAAAGAAACCAGTATTGAGCTGGACGTTTCAAACCCGATGGAAGCTGTGAGCATCATTCCGGATCACCCTGATGTGGCAGAATCTTCCATTTTCGGCAATCTGGTTCATGCCATTCTGAAGCCGGGCATCAGCTGGTCGCCCGATGTTGAAACTTCATTCCGCACGTTTCTTGAAAACCGCCACCTGGTTTTGAAATCGGCTGAACCGGTCGTTCCAAGCCTCGAAGATGTTTTTATCCACCTGATCGATCAGATCTCAAAAGGAAAAGCTTAATGAAAGAAATTCGTGAAGATATTCAGATTCTGGCTCCGGCAGGCGTTGTCTGGTCCATTTTAATGGATTTTGAAAAGTACCCTGAGTGGAATCCGTTTATTCTTTCCATTTCCGGCAAAAAAGAAAAAGGTGCCAAACTGAAGGTAAAACTTCAGCCGCCGGGTCAGCGGGGAATGACTTTCCGACCAACGGTCATTGAACTGGAAACGGGAAAACATTTTGCGTGGCTCGGGAAAGTTTTGTTTCACGGACTTTTCGACGGTGAACATCATTTCAAACTGATCGAAAAAGATGAGCATACCACATTACTGCGCCATTATGAATATTTTTCGGGAATTCTGGTTGCTCCGCTCATGAAAAACCTGATGGGACCTACCCGGGAAGGATTTGCAGCCATGAACCTTGCTTTAAAACAAAGAGCAGAACAAATCAAATGAAATCACTGAATTTTGGGCGGATGAAAGTCGTTGCCCTGAAGGAATTCCGCCAGATCGGCCGTGACCGCCGGAGTCTGGGAATCTACATTTTCCTGCCCATTTTTATGCTGCTGATGTTTGGTTACGCCCTTACCTATGACGTCAAAGAAGTACGTCTTGGCATTCTTGATCAGAGCAGAACGGCTGATTCCCGTGAATTCATCAGCAAATTTACCGAGACTGAATTTTTTGCCTACGGAATGACGGTTGACCGTTATGGCGATGCTGATTATTTGCTGGATAAACGCATTGTGGTTGCAATTCTGGTCATCCCGCCTGATTTCAGCCGCAAGATTCTTGCCGGTTCGGAAAGCCAGGTTCAGATTCTGGTGGATGGAAGTAACGCAAACGAAGCCACCCAGGTTCAGAGTTATTTTTCACTGATTACCAGTCAGTTCAATCAAAAATTCAGGATGGATTTTCTTGCCCGGAACGGACAAAATCAATATTTGCCGATGGATATCCGTCCCAGAATCTGGTACAATCCGGAACTGAGAAGTTCACGCTATCTGGTTCCCGGGCTGATTGTTTACATCATGATGCTGCTTGCCGTCATTTCAACGGCGGTTTCCATCGTCAGGGAAAAAGAACGGCGGACACTTGAACAACTCATGATTTCCCCAATCAAACCGGCTGAACTGATTCTGGGAAAAACAATTCCCTATCTCATCATTTCCCTGATTGCCGCTTACGGAATTCTGACTGCCGCCTGGTTCCTTTTTGGTGCAACGGTAGCCGGCAGTCACCTGTATTTATTCCTGATTGTGCTTCTGTTCCTGATTGGTGCGCTCGGGCTCGGACTTCTCATTTCTACGATTGCACCCAATCAATCGGTTGCGTTTATGATTGCAGCGTTTGTCTCGGTTCTTCCGACGATTTTGCTTTCCGGTTTTATTTTCCCCATTGAATCGATGCATCCGTTTTTGCAAGCCGTTTCTCTCGTCATTCCGGGACGGTATTTTCTTGAAGCCTTAAGATTTATCATCATCAAAGGCGCCGGTCCTGAAGCCTGGTGGCCCGATCTGGTTGGACTCATCGTCTTTGTCACTATCGTACTTGGAATCACAAGAACAAAACTGAATCAGTTAATCAGATGAGAATGAAACAGGACAAACTGTATATATTGAAAATTACGCTTTTGCCTTTTAGCTAGGCAAAGTTGTCATCCCGGACTTGATCCGGGATCCATGCCTTTTATACTGGATTCCCGCCTTCGTGGGAATGACAAAAAATGTGTTTATTGCTATTCTGAAATGGGTGTCATTCCCGCGAAGGCGGGAATCCATGCCTTTATTATTCATTTTTCCTTTTACTTAAAACAAAAACCTTATGCAAACCCTGCTCGCTATGATCCGGAAAGAGTTTCTTCAACTGAAGGAAGACAAACGCCTGCTGGCGATTTCTCTGGTTGCCCCAGTTATCATGGTGACCCTTTTTTCCTATGCCGCCAATATTGACGTCAACAATATCAAAGTGGCGTTTGTCGATCCTGATAACTCTTCAATTACCCGTGAAATCCGTGATAAATTCAGTCAGTCGGGATATTTCACGGTGACCGAAGTCGGGAAAGATGCCCGGGAAGCTGATTACTGGCTCGATGCCGGCAAAGCACGGGTTGTCGTCGTTTTTCCTGAGGATTTCTCTGCAAAAATCCAGCAACGGATTTCTGCTCCGGTTCAGCTTTTAATCGATGGTGCTGACGGAAATACAGCCAGTATTGCAACTGCCTATTCGATGGGAATTCTGAATACTTACAATCAGCAGATCATCACCGAAATCATGAATACCCTCCCCGTCAAACCGAAATTGGCTTCTGTTTCTGCTGAAACCCGTATCTGGTACAATCCTGATCTGAAAACCATGAATTTCATGGTTCCCGGAATCCTGTGTCTGGTTTTACTGATTTCGACGATGATCACCACGTCCATGTCGATTGTAAAAGAAAAGGAACTTGGAACCCTTGAACAACTGATCGTGACGCCAATTAAACCCTGGCAGATCATCGGCGGGAAACTGCTTCCCTTTTCCATTACTGCCACGATTGTGGTCATTTTGCTTCTTGGCGTCAATTCAGTTCTGATGGAAGTTCCGCTCAGGGGAAATGTCTTTGCTCTTATTTTTCTGATTTACATTTATCTGATCACCACACTCGGACTCGGTCTTTTTATTTCAACGGTTTCAAACACCCAGCAACAAGCTGCTTTAACCGCCATTTTCATGATTATGCCGCCGATGATTTTCTTTTCCGGTTTCATTTTCCCGGTTGAAAATATGCAGATGATTATTCAATGGATTTCAGTGATTATCCCGTTGAAATATATGCTGGTCATGGTTCGAGGCATTTTCCTGAAAGGAATCGGACTGGAACTGATGTGGCAGGAAGCCCTGATCCTCTTCGGATTTTCAGTGCTGATTTTATGGGGCGCAATTATGAGATTCAGTAAAAAACTGGAGTAAACCTTCACCGTCTCAAATTATAATAAAAATCCGGACCCGTGATTTCTTTTTTCAAAATATGTATCTTTTTGAAAACTTTAATCTGGCAAAGGAATTAAAACCTGATTCCAATCAATACACCCGGAATAAAAACCTGGCTGGGTATTTCACTTTTCCTGCTGCCGGGAATGGAATTTGCTTTCGGGCAATCCAATTCTGCAGTCCCAAGGTTGCCAGACTCCCTTGTCAACCGCCCTGACAGTATTCTCATTTCATCCTACCTTTCCATTGGTCAGAAGTATGCAGACTCAAGCAATACACAGGCCTTATTTTACCTGAATACCGGACTTGAACTTTCGAAAAAGAACAAAAGCGATTTCAAAACGGCTGAATATTATTCAAGTATTGCCGGAATCCATTCCCGCTGGGGTGATTACACCGTAGCTCTTGAAAATTTTATAAAAGCCTATGAACTCTTTGACAGTCTGGGTGCTGAACGTCAGATTGCCAGAACATTGCTCAGAATCGGCAATCTTTTCTGGTTTCAAAAGGATTTTAAAAATGCAATTTCTTACTATGAACGATCAAAATCGATCAGCGACAAAATTGGTGATGCGGTTGTCTCCAATTACGCATTCGGGAACATCGGGCTCTGTTTTAATCAGTTGGGAGAGTTCGACAAAGCTCTTGAAATCCATCGTGCAAAATTAAAGAAATCAATTGAGCTGAAAGACACCGTTGGGATTGCAATAGATTATCTGAACATTGCCTCTGACCTGATGGGTTTAAAACAATATCAGCAGGCCCTTACCTTTTTTAAAAAAGCAGAAATACTTTCGGACAAACATCTTGCCCGGGATGCTGTCACGCAGCTTTATTCCGATATGGCCAATTTGTATTTCAATATTGGTGAATTTAAAAATGCTGATTTTTACATTTCGAAAAGTCTTGCATATGCACGGAAATACAAGTTCCCGGTTATTCAGGCAGATGCCCTCTTTCTAAAATCAAAAATTGATTCTGCATTCGGAAATTTCAGAAGTGCATTTCTTGCACTTGCAGAAAACCGGGTGATCAGAGACAGTATCAGTACTGCCGAAATAAAAAAGCAAACCAGTATCATTGAAAAACAATTCGACCTTAAAATGTCGAAAAGAGAACAGGAATTACTCAAACAGGAAAATAAGATTCAGAAAGAATTGCTCGAAAAAAGTGAAAACCTGAATGTTTTGATTACCCTGATCGGTATCATTCTGCTTTTCCTGATCATTGCAGTTTTTCTGGCCTACCGGTTTAAACAGAAAGCCCATCTTCAGTCGGTCGAACAGAACACCCTTTTAAATAAGACCAATGTTAAACTGCAGGAACTGAATGCAACCAAAGACAAGTTCTTTTCAATCATTGCCCATGACATCAGAAACCCGTTAACCCCGGCTCTGGGTTTTTCTGATCTTTTATTCAATCAGTATGATCTCCTGGACGACGAAACCCGAAAAAAGCACGCAAAACGGATTTTTCTTGCCATCTCTGATCTCCACAAATTGCTTGAGAATCTGTTGCAATGGAGCCGGGCACAAACGGGGGCACTGGCCTATTCACCCAAACCTATACGGCTGACAAAAGAGATCGAAACGGTTCTGGGACTTTACAGATCAACGGCCGATGAGAAAACTATTTCATTAATCAATGAAACCGATCAGGATCTTGTTGTCTGGGCGGATGGTGATTTACTTTCCGGAATTCTAAGAAATCTGGTTAATAACGCCATCAAATTCACAGGTGAACAAGGAAGTGTGAAAATTCAGACGGAGTCCATCAATCCGGACATGTTAAAAATCAAAGTTGTAGATAATGGCGTGGGAATCAGTCTCGAAAATCAGTATAAAATTTTCAGGTTGGATCAGACGGTTTCGCAGAAAGGTACATCTGGCGAAAATGGAACGGGACTCGGGTTGATTCTATGCAAGGAATTTGCTGAGAAAAACAGAGGCGAAATCGGATTTTTCAGTGAGGAAGGAAAAGGAACAACCTTCTGGTTTACAGTTCCTTTTGCCCATTTTGGAATCAGTGAAAGTGTTTGAACACCTGGTTTTCGGTGTTTCACCTCAAAGGTAAAAAAGCTTTTGAGAAAAAGTCATTGGATGAGTTTTAAAGAAACTCATCCAACAGTTCATTCTTTTAAAGTCAGTTACTTCGTCTTTTTCACCACACTCATTGCAGTGGCAATCAGGGAAGAAATATCACCGAAGTTTGCCGGCAGAATCAAAGTTGTACTTTCTTTGGCAAGCTTTCCGTATTGTTCAACGAGTTTTTCTGCAACCCGAAGCTGAACCGCTTCCATTCCGCCTTCTGATTCCACGGCTTTTGCAACCGCTTTAATTCCGTCTGCAGTAGCATTTGCAATGGCTCTGATGGCTTCCGCCTGGCCGGTTGCTTCATTGATTTGTTTCTGACTGACGGCCTCCGACTCGAGAACAACTTTTTGTTTTTGTCCTTCTGCCACATTGATCGCCGATTGTTTTTCACCTTCCGACTGAAGGATAATCGCACGTTTTTCACGCTCAGCCTGCATCTGTTTTTCCATGGCACGCAAAACGGTTTCGGGCGGAATGATATTCTTGATTTCGTATCTCAGAATTTTCACACCCCAGGTCCGGGAAGCATCGTTGATGGATCCAACAATAGCCGAATTGATGACGGTTCTTTCCTCAAAAGTTTTATCCAGATCAATTTTTCCGATTTCACTTCTCATCGTCGTCTGAGCGAGCTGAATAATCGAAAACATGTAGTTGCTGATGCCGTACGAAGCCATCTGCGGATCAAAAACCTGAATAAAAATGACGCCGTCAACGCCAACCTGAACATTGTCTCGGGTGATACAGATCTGTTCAGGAATATCAATGGTTTGCTCTTTCAGCGTATGCCGGTAAGCAACCCGGTCAATAAACGGAACAATGTAGCTCACACCGGCCTGAAGGGTTACATAAAACTTCCCAAGCCGTTCAATGATAAATGCACTTTGCTGCGGTACAACACGAACGCCGGAGATAATGATCAGTACGACCAATCCGGTGAAAATGAGAAAAAAAGTAGACATAATCGGTAATCCTTTTTACTTATAGAACGGGTTTCACTTTAACTCTGATGCCTTCAATTGCAAAAATTTCAACTTTGCTGCCTTCAGGAATGGATTCTGTGTGATCAGAAAACGCAATCCATTCAGAACCCCGGTAAGCAATCACACCTTCACCATCAACCGGAATTTCTTTTAAAACTGTTACTTTTTCACCCACATATTCAGGAACCCGGTCATTGGTTCCGGCGAACATTTTTTTCGCTGTTTTTCTGAATAAAAAGACAGCTAAAAGTGAAGTTACCGAAAACACGCCTAGCTGACTGCTGATTTCCGGTGTCAATCCGGTCCAGGTGGTCACTGCAGTGAGAATTGCACCGATGCCAAAAAAGGATAAAATAAAGGTGAAGGTTACCAGCTCAAGGGCAAGCAGCACGATTCCCAGAATAGCCCAGATCAGTTCGGGGGAAAAGGTAAATCCATCCATATCTTAAAGCTCCGTTCTTGAATGAGTTAATTTCCCGGTCGTTCAGGTAGTCTGAACGGTAATTCATTGAAGTAAATTAACGTAAATCAGAGACTTATCCAAATGACATTCTTGTCTTTTTCGGATTAGGAATTCGGACACAGGATTAAAAGGAAATTCCCCAATTCCCTTTTTATTTGTCTGGTTTTTATGAATTTGGGGATTACATTCCCTGAATTCGGTTATTTTTGGGGATCATATTCTCCAATTTAATAATTCCACAAAGTTCCACAGTTCATAAAAAATTACCTTCCGCAACCCACCTTCCTGAATGGCGTAAAGTCTGCTTTCCCCAACATGAAAGGACGTTTATGAAACCCGCAATCCGAGTTATTCTTTTCACCTTTTCAAGCCTTGTGTTTTCCTCCTGTGACTCCTGGATTCAACATCCCGAAGTTGAAATTTCTTCCCAATCCGGGGTTGTCAAAGAGTATTCAGTATACAGACAATCTGTTACTGTTACCAATACCAGTAACGCTTACACGGCTTATAACATTTCTATTGATGCTGAAATGAAATCGGGCTCAATGATTATTGCACAGGGTGGTGCTTCTATAGGGACTCTTGAACCTGGAGAAAGCATGATGGTTGACGTCATCATGACATCCAGAGGTTCAGGGCAAAGTCAGGGAAGTACAAAACTGATTTTATACTGGACGGATGAACATGACCGGCAATGGTCCAAGAAGTATTGAGTGATAAAAAAAGGGGCTCATTTGCCCCATTTTTATATTTTATCGCATTTTAGTTCCCCTCCTTTCGTAAAGGAGGGGAAATCCCGAAAGCGTTCGGGATGGGGTGGTTTTTCTGAATCTGGCTTTGGAAAACAGCCAAACCACCCCGGCTTCGCCACCCCCCGAAAGCGTTCGGGGCAGGCTCTCCTTTGCAAAAGGAGGGGAACCATTTACTAAACCGGTAAACGTTTACTTTTGATTTATAGTTAAAAACAGGGCACTTTCCCGAGTCTCGGGACTCAGTGTCCTGTTTTTATAACTTATAACTTACCACCCCGAAAGCATTCGGGATCTTCGCTTCGCTCGACTTGTAACTATTCCCTCTTTCCCGCCATTTCCTTTTTCTTCATTTCCGGATGATCCACCCGGTACATGAATCTTGAAAGAACATCTGCAAGATCAGATTTACCAATTTCAGCGAGGTCGTAGGTCACCCGCACGGAAGGTTTTTTGATCTTCAGAATTCTGCGGAGGTCAATCGGCGTTCCGATAATCACAGCATCACAATCGGTGGCATTGATCGTAGTTTCCAGATCTTTTATCTGCAGATCGCCATAGCCCATTGCGGGAAGTACAGTTCCGATATTCGGATATTTTTTAAACGTCTCAGTAATTTCACCAACGGTATAAGGTCTCGGATCAATGATTTCTGATGCTCCGAATTTCATGGCAGCAATCACACCGGCGCCATATTTCATTTCACCGTGAGTGAGAGTCGGACCGTCTTCAACCACCAAAACCCGTTTTCCACGGATGACTTCTGCATCTTCAATCGAAACCGGGGATGCAGCATCAATTATAACTGCATTTGCATTTACCGATCTGATATTCAGGCGAAGCTGTTCAATATTTTTATAATCAGCAGAATCGATCTTGTTGATGATCACGACATCTGCCAGTCTCAGATTGGTTTCACCCGGATAGTAAGCAAGTTCATTCCCCGTCCGGTGCGGATCAGTGACGACAATGTGCAGATCAGGTTTGTAAAACGGCAGGTCATTATTTCCGCCATCCCACAAAATGATATCAGCTTCCTTTTCAGCTTCACGAACGATGGCTTCATAATCAACACCCGAATAAATAATGGTTCCTGATGTGATATGAGGTTCGTATTCTTCCCGTTCTTCAATCGTGCATTCATGCTTATCGAGGTCAGAAAGTTGGGCAAACCGCTGAACTTTTTGCTTGTTCAGGTCGCCGTAAGGCATTGGGTGACGGATGGCCACCACTTTTTTTCCCATTTTCTGAAGAATTTGGCTCACTTTTCTTGTGGTCTGACTTTTTCCGCAACCGGTTCTGACTGCACAAACCGAAACGACTGGTTTTGTACTTTTGATCATGGTCGGATGCCCGCCGATCAGCTTAAAATCAACACCGGCAGCGTTTACACGGGATGCCCGTGACATTACATAGCCGTAATTCACATCACTATAAGAGAAAACAACTTCATCAGGGTGATATTTTGAAATCAGATCTTCCAGCTGAGATTCAGGAAAAATCGGAATTCCGGCAGGATAGAGGTATCCGGCCAGTTCTTTCGGGTATTTCCGGTCATCGATATTGGGAATCTGGGTAGCAGTAAAAGCTACAACTTCATAATCGGGATTGTTGCGGAAGATCGTGTTGAAGTTATGGAAGTCACGGCCGGCGGCTCCCATAATCAGTACTTTACGGCGTGTCATAGTATCCTCAGTTTGGTTTGTCCGTCTCAGGAAAGGGTCAGTTTCCTGTTTTTCTTTTGGTCTGAGGAAAGATAGGGAAAGTCCCGTTCATCCGGGAGAAGGGAACTTTCTTCTAATGGAGATTTAATTACTTCGGATTACACGGGTTTTGCATGGGATCAAACCTGTGAATTCCGTGTAATTTTGGGAAGATTCAGAAGTCCGTACAAAATCGGATTTGCCTGATTGGAAAGTCTGATCAGGGTTTCACATTCCAGTGAAGAAAGGATTGTATTTCTGAATCCCCAGAAAAATCCGTTCATCTCATTGGTTCGGGTTCCCAAACCAGAACCCACAAAGTAACTGGTCTTTTCATATTTGAAAAAGGGAAGCAGCACTTCACTAACCAAAGAATATTCATTCGCCCAGTTTTTTATCTGCGGATTCGGATTTCTGAGAAGGTCATTGCTGAAAACTTCACTTTTCATGGTGACGAGCCGGTGAAGATTTGAAGAGTTTTCACGGTTAACCAGCTTTAAATCATTTAAAAACGGAATATCCCCTTTTTCTTTTACCAAAACATAATTGAACTGATTGGTTTGCATAAAAAAACCAATTGATGAGAAATCAAAAATTTCATTCAATCCGCCCATATAGTTTTCAATGGCAGTTTCATGATTGAGCGCAAGTGAATCTTTTGCCAGGAGAGTTGTTAATTTATGTTTTTTTCTGGCAAGAAATTCATCCGGGTCTGATTCGCTGAAGCGGGATGAATCAAGTATGGCAAAAGTTTGAACCAATTGGAGTAATTCCTGTTCTGCAAAGGGTTTTTTCAAAAACCCAACTGCACCCTGGTGAAAGGCAAATTTTGCTTTTTCTTCATTCGCATCACTGGTTACGACGACGACGGGAATGGTATTGAGTTTTTTGTCCTTTTTAAGCATGGTTAAAAACGAGAGTCCGTCTATGCCGTTCATGTGAATATCGGTAATAATCAGGCTGATTTCTTCAGATTTAAGCTTATCAATACCCTCCTGAACACTAAAGGCATGAACAAGCGGCAGTTCAATTGATTGAATCATTTTTGTAACCAGAATATGTGACATCTGGTCATCATCAATAAATAGAATTTTCATTTACGGCTTTCGATTAATTTAAAAGGTTGCAGGGAAATGAAATCTCACCAACCCGCAGTTTTTTGGTATTTAATATCAATTTAGAGCCAAAATGCGTGCCAAAGCCAAAAATATCATTTCCAACCAAATGATCAGTTTTTTGCCCTTCGGCAATTACGAAAGGTAATTACATCGGGAAAATTAACCGAAGGAAGGGGGTAGCAAATCGGTTTAAAAATATTGAATTCAATATGAATACTAATACTAATGACGAAATTCAAATTTGGGAATATCAACTATTGAATAGAGTCGACAGGAAGCCTAAACAAGATATTAGCGTAACTCACCATAATACTGAATAAATAATCAGTCTTTTAGTTGATTTAATTTGCTTTTTCCGTTGAAGACTATCTATTTTAGTAACCATTGTATAAGGTTGGATAATATGGTTACAAAAGAGTATTTAACACTTGATGAAACATCTAAACTCATTGGTAAAAGCAAGGAAACACTTAGAAGATGGGATAGAGAAGGAACTTTTAGTGCAGTTCGTGAACCAGTTAGCAATTATAGGGTTTATAAAAAAGAGGATGTTGAAAACCTTTTTTTCAATTTTATTGAACCTGTACCAAATGAACCCGATATAAACTTTGTTGAACCGTTAAAAGATTACTCAGTCTTAGAACTTTTTGCAGGAGCGGGGGGATTAGCGGTTGGATTAGAAAAATCAGGATTGAAATGTGTTGCACTTAATGAAATTGATAAATGGGCATGTAAAACCTTAAGGGCAAACCGTCCAAAATGGGAGGTTCTTGAAGGGGACATTAAATCCTTTGATTTTTCAACCTATTCCAATACGATTGATGTTGTTACTGGTGGATTTCCTTGTCAGGCGTTTAGTTATGCAGGAAAAAAACTTGGATTAAACGATGCTAGAGGAACTTTATTTTATGAGTTTGCAAGGGTTGTAAAGGAAGTAAATCCTTTGATTTGTATTGGAGAAAACGTTCGGGGGTTATTAAGTCATGATAATGGTAGAACGTTACAAGGTATGATTTCAATTCTTGATGAAATTGGTTATAAAGTTGAACCCATTCAGATCCTTAAAGCGGTAAACTTTAAAGTTCCGCAAAAAAGGGAAAGAATTATTTTGGTTGGAATAAGAAAAGATATAAATCTTAACTTTGAATACCCTAAACCCTATAAGAGAATTTATACGCTTTCGGATGCCCTGAAAAAGGGAGAATTATTTAATACTGATGTTCCACCTTCATCTGGTGTGACCTATCCAAAAAGGAAAAAAGAAATCTTAGATTTAGTGCCCCCAAAGGGCTACTGGCGGGATTTGCCAATTCATATCCAAAAGGAATTTATGGGACAAAGTTTTTATTTGGGAGGTGGAAAAACAGGAATGGGAAGACGAATTGGTTGGGATGAACCCTGTTTAACTTTAACTTGTAGCCCGGCACAAAAGCAAACTGAAAGATGCCATCCTGATGAAACACGACCGTTTACTGTTCGCGAATATGCAAGAATTCAAACTTTTCCTGACGATTGGGTTTTCTCGGGTTCCACTGCACAGCAATACAAACAGATCGGGAATGCTGTGCCAGTAAATCTGGGCAAGGAGATAGGATATTCCATTATAAAATTTCTAAATGCGTATACCACTTCAATCAAAATTGAATAGTAATGAAGCTTTTATTTCTTTTACAAGGTTATTAAACCCAATTTCAAAAAAACCATTGGTTTCAAGTGAATTTATACAGGCATGCAGATCGGTTACCAGGTGGTTATAAAAATCCGGATATCCTGTAATCCTAAACCAGAATTCACTTCCTGCATAGACCGGATGAATTTTATCAATTTCCCGGTAGTGCATACTTAATTCTGAAGTTTCTCCGTAGAGCACCCCAACAATAAAATCCGAATTACTGATTCCCTTCATTGCACTATTCGTTCTTGCAAGATTTATAGTATCTGTAAACTTTTTAATCAGTGGCTTAACATCTTCTGAATTAATTGTATTGGGTCCCGCCTTCAATTGGCACCATTTTTTTCTGCCATCAAACCGATCAGTAAACTCAATATCCATTCCCTTAATGAGAGAACCTTCTGCTATTTTAAGTTCAACAAACATTTTTTGGATTTGGGTACCAAATGAAGTATTTATTGAGGTTCCCAGCACTCTTGGGTAATAAAGAGCCTTTGCTACTCCTTCCGGGGTATATTTATCATCAAGTATCTTTGATAAATACTTCACAACGATGGGATTAATATTATAACTTTTCAGATTGGAATGACTCTTTAATGTTGAATTAATGTGGTTTTTAAAAATATTCTTTTCAAAATATTCAACAATACACTTTAAGAGTTCAGCTTCTGACATAGTAAATATTTTGATTAAATGGGGTTCAAATCTGAATGGTTAGTACAATGGGTGTGACAATAAGTATGATTATCTGCAATACCACCACTCATCCTTAGCAGAAAAAAACACAGGTTGTTTCGAAACCAGAAACAACCTGTAGAAAAGATCAGAAACCTTCTACTGCCTTATCAACTGTTGGTGCAGTTTCAAAAAGGTTCATCAGTTTGGTGACCACAAGAAGACTTTCAATTTTTTCGGATACGCCTGCAAGACGGATTTTCCCGTTATGTGTACTCAATGTCGAAAAACAAGCCATCAAGGTTCCAATTCCTGAAGAATTCATCCACTTCACATCACTGAGATCAACAACAATTTTCACAATTTTCTTTTCTGCAAGAGCTTTCACAGAATCATGCAGTTGTGCGGTTTCAAGTCCGCCCATCATATTACCCGAAACGGTTAGGATGGCTACTTCGCCTTTAATTGTTTCTTTTACTTTCATAATTGTCTCCAGAGAATACTGATTTAGAACGGAATAGATTGAAGTTAATCATTTTTTGCGGAAAAATTAAACCCTTTTTTTCAGGAAATAACTTTTAATCTCTTCCATTTTCAAGTTGAATTTACCCGGCACCTTTCCTACCTTCAATTTTTAATGTGATGGGAACCACAAAAATGAATATTCTTGGTGTTGACGTCGGTGGATCCGGCATAAAAGGCGCAATTGTAAATACCACAACTGGCGAACTGATTACCGACCGGCACCGGATTCCAACACCAGACCCATCAACCCCACAAGCGGTTGCAGACGGAATTCACCAGCTTGCCAAATCTTTCGATTACCACGGCCCTATTGGCGTCGGATTCCCTTCCGTCATTCATAACGGAATTGCAAAAACAGCTTCCAATATTCATAAATCCTGGATTTCGACCAATGCCCGTGACTTGTTTTCAAAAATGACAGGGGCTCAGGTAACCGTACTAAATGACGCAGATGCCGCCGGTTTGGCTGAAATGACCTTCGGAAGCGGAAAAGATCATAAAGGAACGGTCCTTCTGGTCACGATCGGAACCGGAATTGGTACTGTTTTATTTGTAAACGGAAATATGGTTCCGAACCTTGAAATGGGACATATCTTTCTTCATAACGGACTTGCAGGCGAAAAATATGCTTCAGATGCCGTAAGAAAAGCAAAAGATTTAAACTGGAATGCCTGGGCCAAACGATTAAATACCTACCTGATAACCATGGAAGATTTAACCTGGCCTGATCTGATTATCATCGGTGGCGGGGTGAGTAAAAAGCAGGAGAAGTTCTTTCCGGAACTGAAACTCAGAACTCCGTTTGTCGCCGCTCATTTCAGAAATGAAGCCGGCATTATCGGTGCAGCAATGGCAGCAAGACAGAGTTTTGGGAAAAAATAGGAATCAGTGGTAAGTTACAAGTTATAAGTGGTAAGAATTTAATTAAAAAGTCCCCCTTCGAAGGGGGAACGGCGAAGCCGGGGGGATGTATTTTTCTCCAGGTGCAAAGAAGAGCCAGTTAAGCCGGGTTGAAATTCTAATAATTGTAAAACCATCAAAATCCGGGCACTTCGTCCTTCGATACAATTTTTTGCTTCACAAAAAATTACTCAGGATGACACACTAAGTGACCGGATTTTCCTCTCCTTAAAAAGTTGAAAATCCGTCCACTGACGGAGAGGGGAATTTAAAACCCAACAGCAAACCCTTCGATATAAATTTGAATTTTATTCAAATTCACTCAGGGTGACACTATATAATTCACTTACCACTTATAACTTATAACTTTCCACTTATCACCTTCCCCCTCAATTTCTCCAAAACCTTCACCATCCCAAGTGTATCCATCCGGCAGTAAGCTTCAAGATCCGTTTTCATTTTATCCCGTTCTGCAGAAGGCCCCATCCTGATCATGGCATTCCACATGAGCTGAGTTTCAAGTCCCGATTGAACCTGAAGATCGTGGTACGTTAATTCAGGTACTAAAACCGGAAGAATCTGTTTCAGAGACGTCCGGCCATGAAATCCCGGATGGTAATAACATTCCGAAACCACCGCATGCAAATCCCACATCCGCTCAGCAAAGGGCTTTAATTGTTCTGCAAAATCAGGAAACCAGTTCATCTGATCCTGAATAACTTTCTGCTCAAAAAGTTTATTGTAAACGATAATCGTCCCAACCGGACCTACAAATTCAAGCAAAGCTTCAACAAATGGAATCCGGGAATCTGAGTCTTCAGTATGAAGAAACATTTTCTCTTCCAAACGGCCGTCTTCATGTAAAATATGCAGACTGAACTGGTAAGGAATCAGATCAAACGGCTTCGTTCCGGTATATTTTGGATAGGGCGGGCAATCAGCCTCAAAGTCAATAAAATAAAGAGGATAGATCAGCTGATCCAACCAGGAATTTAACTTTCCCTGATCCAGAATTTCTTTATTCTCAAGTGTTGCAGCCAAAATTTCTTTCTGACGTGGATTCAGATGCAGATCAGCCGGAAGCTTTTTCATGTCAAAGCTCTGATGCTCATTCAGCACATCAATCTGGAGTGCACCCAATCCGGGAAGAAAAAACACAGGCAACTCAGGAACCGGTTCCCAGCAATGTTTCATGGCGTAACAATCGAGACACAGGTAACTTTTCCTGACGGAAGGCGGGGTTTGCTGATCAGGAATTGCCCAGAATAAATCCATCCGTCCTTTAACAAAATCCAATCTGCCCATGACCTTATTCGTGAGATCGTGATGCGTAAACAGTGTTTCGGGATCATTCACGGTTGCATCCGGATTGATGGTCAACAACACCACACGGGAAATGTTCACCCCATTTTCCCTGGCAACATAGACCTGAATCGTAAGTTCTTCTGCATACCGGTCATAAAACCGGGTTGCTGCCTTCACCTTGTAAACCGTCCAGCCAGTTTCATTTTTTTCGAGGATATCACAACGAATCCGGTATTTTTCTGAGGTAAAAGTGGCCTCAAATAACGCCGGTGACTTTTTTGAAATCGCATCACGTGTTTGGTCTACTGCCAGATTCCAGTCATCACTGATTCTGATTCCGCCCGGGAATAACTGACGGGCAAAATGATACACATCAGCTTTTTGATAGTTGAACTTCCAGCTGGGTTTACGGTCTTCAGGTTCACGTTCAGTATGGTATCTGAACCAGAGTTTCCGTTCGCAGGCGACTCCGGTCAGATATCTTTTCACAGAAAATTGGGTTTCACTCATTGAGGGAGGATTTTATAGAATTGATTTGGAGGACGGTCTGGCGGTAACCTTCATTGAAAAGTGCATCTACTTTTTTCCGGAAATCAGTCCGGCTGAACTCTTCAAGATTCAGTTCAACAACTGCATCCGCCTCCTGAAGAAAATATTCCGTCCGTTGCCAGGCGGCAATTTCAAAGGCATTTAAGAGCACGTCGATGTAACCTTCCGGTTTCCGGAATTTTGATTTCGGATTAAAACTGACGGCAATGATATAATCTGCACCCATCGGTTTGAGCGGAGAAACGGGGATATTTTCTGTTATCAGCCCATCAACCAGCATCCGCCCATCGAGAATGACCGGAGAAAAAACGCCGGGAATACAAGTCGATGCCATAATGGCATCAGAAACTTTCCCCTTTTTTAAGATCACCGTTTCACCGGTTGCAATATCACTGGCAACAATTGCCAGTTTTATTTTGGCGTCTTCAATGTTTTTGGAACCGATGATCGATTCAATAATCCGGCCAACATCTGCATTCGACATGAATCCTGTTCTGGAAAGGGAAAAGCGGGTAAATTTGAACCATTTCAGCGATTCTGCAAATTTTCTGATTTCCGAAATCGGGACATTAAAAGCATAAAGGGCAGCCACAACGGCTCCAATACTGGTTCCTGAGATATAATCTGGCTTCAGATTAAAATCTTCAAGTGCCTGAATAACACCAAGGTGAGCACTTCCCCGTGCTGCACCGCCACAAAGTGCGAGTCCGATTTTCTTTTTCATGGATGGAATTTACGGAATTGAACAGGAAAAAACAGATTTTGAGTACATGAATACGGTTAACCACTGAGTTACACAGAGGAAAAACAGGAGATTAAAAGAATTCTCCTCTTATTTTTAACATCCATGTTTGATCTTTTATCCCGAGGTTGGCTTTCGACGGATAGCTCCGGTTAAATAAAATGTTCCAGTCCACCCGGGAAAAGTACAAAGATTTCAATTGGAGTTGTGGCCGGGTGATGGGGGTTGTGTTTTACATTTTTCTACAATCAGGTCACCCTTTTAACCCGCGACCGAAGGTCTTGGGCGATGGGGTTTCATTCAAAATTTCAAATCTGATTTAAAAGAATGTCTCAAAAAAAAGGCTTATCATCTGACAAGCCTTTAAAAATAAAAATCCTTTGCGCTCTTGGTCTTATTCCCGCGTCTTAGCGAATAATCCGGTATTTCAACCAAAGATGTTTTTCAGCGTCCGGCTCATGAAGGATGGGTTCAAACTTTTCTTTACAGAAGGGACGTAGAAAACATCATCACCTTTAATATGGTTGGTCAGCCAGACTTTCAATTCTGACCGGACGATCAAGGCCACATCTTCTCCACGGTCAAATCGGGTTTTGAGTGACTGAACCCGATTCCGGAATGCTTCATGCAATTTTTTATGCGGATCAATCATGGGATAGCCCGCCTGCTCCATCAGGGTTTCCTCAAAGATGAAATGGGAATAGGTATAATCGATCAGATCATCCAGAATCACCCCAATCCGCTCGTTCGTTTTATTGACTGCAATTGCCTCATCCAACTGGTTCACATAATCAACAATCCGTTTATGTTGCGAATCAATCTCCTGAATGCCTGTATTCAATCCGTTATCCCAAACCCAAAAAGCCATATCAACCCCTGTTTTTGCAAATTGCAAATAAAGAAAAAGAATATTTAATTTTGAAACTGATTACATCTTCAGATTTAGATTCTAATTGGTTTCTAACGGAGATGCTTTAATTTGTTTGGTGCAGGGATAAAATGCGGAGATACCGAATTTCACATTCAACATCCCCCATCTGGCTGAAGCCAGATTTCCCCCTTCAAAGGGGGACTAATGGAAATTACCTAAAACCTAACAGCCAATAGCTAACAGCTTTTCCCTCCGCGGTCTCCCTTTCACTCCCTAAATCCGCATTTCATTTGTTTGAACCGCCTCCCTATTTGTAAATTGTCTGCATAATTCTCCTGACCAGAGAAAAACCCTATTTTAAACTCAAAAAAGACCAGAATTCATACCAAACCATGACTCATTCTTCAACTCATAAAATCCGTTTTGTAACTGCCGCTTCCCTTTTCGACGGACATGATGCTTCCATCAATATTATGCGCCGGATTCTTCAGTCAACCGGGGCTGAGGTCATCCATCTGGGGCATAACCGCTCTGTCAGGGAAATCGTCGACACGGCCATTCAGGAAGATGTTCAGGGCATTGCCATTTCGTCTTATCAGGGCGGACATGTTGAATATTTTAAATACATGGCCGATCTGCTGAAAGAACAGGGCTGCGGTCACATCAAAATCTTCGGCGGCGGCGGCGGTGTGATTATCCCGCAGGAAATTCAGGACCTGCACGACTACGGCATCTGCCGGATTTTCTCAACTGAAGATGGTCGGCTCATGGGACTTCAGGGCATGATTGATTTCATGATGACCGAATGTGACTTTTCAACGCTTGCCGTTCAATCCCCTTCCGAATTTAAAACGATATCCCGGAATCCCCGTGATCTGGGCCGGCTGATTACTTTGCTTGAAAATCACGCCACCGGTGAAGTTCCCGATCTCACCCAACCTCTTTACAACCAACTCACTTCCGGACTTCTTTCTCATCATCCACCTGCCGGAATTCCGGTTATCGGGATAACGGGTACAGGCGGAGCAGGAAAATCTTCTCTCACTGATGAACTTGTCCGCCGGTTTCTTGATCAGTTTCCAGATAAATCTGCAGCAATTCTTTCCGTCGATCCTTCAAAAAGAAAAACCGGTGGCGCTTTGCTGGGTGACCGGATCAGGATGAACGCCATTTACAGCGACCGGATTTACATGCGCTCCCTGGCAACCCGGGCTGCGAATATGGCGACATCAAAAGCGCTGAAAGAAGCCGTTCATGTTTGCAAACTGGCGGGATTTGATCTTGTCATCATCGAAACGGCAGGAATTGGTCAGTCTGATTCTTCCATCACCGATCTGGTTGATGTTTCAGTTTATGTGATGACACCCGAATACGGTGCTGCCACTCAGCTTGAAAAAATTGACATGCTCGATTTTGCCGATCTGGTTGTGTTGAACAAATTCGAAAAACGGGGCGCAGAAGATGCCCTTCGTGACATCAGGAAAACGTATCAGCGGAATCATAAACGGTTTGATGAGAATACTGACCTCATGCCGGTTTATCCAACCATTGCTTCGCAGTTCAATGATGCCGGAACCAACTGGTTTTTCTTCAATCTCATTCAGGCCGTCAATAAAAAAACCGGCGTCAACTGGCAACCTGAAACCGTTGCAGAAATCAGCGATCCAAGAAAACAGGTCGTGATTCCTGCCGAAAAAACCCGTTATCTCGCCGAAATTGCTGATACCGTTCAAACTTACAAAAAACAGGCAACCGCCCAGGCGGAGCTGGCTTCTCTGGCTTTTTCCTGTTACCAGATTCTGAAATCACTGGGGTCAGCCGTTCCCAAACCGGCAGAACTTTTCGGAAAAGACGAGTTATTCCACACGGGCAAAACGATTGAACTCCTTCGCCAGCGTTACAATGAAGCATTGCTCGATCTCACGTCTGAAAGCCGGATGCTGCTGCAAACCTGGGATCAGACCCGGCATGAGTACCTCGATGATGTTCATCATTATGAAGTGCGGGGCAAAGTCATTGATGTTGAAAATTACACTGAATCGCTCTCACATCTGAAAATCCCGAAAGTGGCTCTGCCGAAATTCCGCGATTGGGGTGATAGTTTGTACTGGCAGCTGCTTGAAAACGTACCCGGGAAATTCCCGTTTGTTGCCGGCGTTTTTGAATATAAGCGGAAAGGTGAAGATCCGACCCGGATGTTTGCCGGTGAAGGAACGCCGGAAAGAACAAACCGTCGCTTCCATTACGTTTCAAAAGGACAACCGGCAGCCCGGCTTTCAACAGCTTTCGATTCGGTGACGCTTTACGGTGAAGATCCTGCCATCCGTCCCGACATTTTCGGGAAAATCGGGAATTCCGGCGTCTCTATCTGCACACTTGACGATGCAAAAAAACTGTACTCCGGTTTTGATCTTTGTGCACCAACCACCTCAGTTTCCATGACAATCAACGGACCTGCACCCGTTATTCTTGCGTTTTTCATGAATGCCGCCATTGATCAGCAGGCAGAACAGTTACTTCGCAAGTCGGGTCAGTGGGAAGCTGCGGTTGAATCCATCCGTAAAAAATTCAAAACGCTGGGCATCACACAACTGGTTTATACCGGATCGTTACCCGAAGGAAACACAGGGCTTGGTTTGGGACTTCTGGGCGTTTCAGCTTCTGAAGTTCTCGATCAGGACACCTACCGGAAACTGCGCAAAGAAACCCTGTCGATGGTTCGGGGAACGGTTCAGGCGGATATCCTGAAGGAAGACCAGGCCCAGAACACCTGCATTTTTTCTACGGAGTTTGCACTCAGAATGATGGGTGACATTCAGCTCTTTTTCAATCGGAACCACATCCGGAATTATTACTCGGTTTCGATTTCAGGTTATCACATCGCTGAAGCCGGTGCAAACCCAATTTCACAGCTTGCTTTTACTCTGGCGAACGGATTCACCTATGTGGAATATTACCTGAGCCGGGGCATGAAAATTGACGATTTCGCACCGAATCTGTCGTTTTTCTTTTCGAACGGAATTGATGCGGAATATGCGGTTATCGGACGGGTTGCCCGCCGGATCTGGGCGACGGCCATGAAAAACCGGTACGGCGCCAATGACCGCAGTCAGAAGCTGAAATATCACATTCAGACTTCCGGACGGTCGCTGCACTCGATGGAAATTGATTTCAACGACATCCGGACGACGCTGCAGGCTTTGTATGCCATTTACGACAACTGCAATTCGCTTCATACTAATGCCTATGATGAAGCCATCACCACGCCGACCGAAGAATCAGTCCGCCGGGCAATGGCCATTCAGCTCATCATCAACAAGGAACTGGGTTTAACAAAAAATGAGAATCCGCTTCAGGGTGCGTTTATCATCGAAGAACTGACGGAACTGGTGGAAGAAGCCGTCCTTCTCGAATTTCGCCGCATATCGGATCGTGGCGGTGTTCTGGGTGCCATGGAAACCATGTATCAGCGGGGAAAAATCCAGGAAGAATCGCTGTATTACGAAACGCTGAAACATAACGGTGAGCTTCCGGTGATCGGCGTCAACACGTTCCTGAATCAGAATCCTGCCTCGTACGAAAAAATGGAACTGTCCCGTTCGACAGATCAGGAAAAGCAGGATCAGATCCGGAATCTGGAAGCTTTTCACCTCCGTCATGCAGGAGAATCCGCAGAAGCGTTAGCAAGACTGAAATCGGTTGCAGTTTCAGGCGGAAATATATTCGAAGAACTGATGGAAACGGTAAAAGTCTGTTCGCTGGGACAAATCTCAGGTGCGCTTTACAGCGTTGGCGGACAGTATCGCAGGAATATGTAGGAATTAGTAGGTAGTGATAAGTTATAAGTCGAGCGAAGCGAAGATCCCGAACTCGCTTCGGGGTGGCAAGTAGAAAAACAAGGTCACTGTCCTTCGACTACGCTCAGGAACCAAGTCGAAGTACCCTTGTTTTACATAATTCAATGCGAGCGAAGCGAAGATCCCGTCCCGATCCCGCTTGCGGGACGGGGATGACAACCTCTCAGAATTCACAAATAAAAGCCGGGTGAATTCCCTTCACCCGGCTTTGCGTACAATCAGGCCTGATAAGCAACCGCAAATTCCTTAGCGAAATCAGCTGCCGAGGTTTTGGTGGTGTTAGCTTCCGTCCGGATGAACCCATCGGTCAGCTTACCCTCGTTTGCACGGTTACAGAACTCCACGTAATTCTTCGCCAGATCGGCTGGAACTCCCATACCAACCATTCCCTGATACGCATCTGCATCGGGGAAACGGGTCCAGGTCAGTTCGGGCTTACCAATGGCTGCTCCGACTATTCCGGATACTTCATTCAGGGTATAATCCCGGTCCCCTGCCACGAATTCATGTCCCTGACCGGTGAAATCGAGATTCAGCAAATGATGAGTTGCCTTTTCTGCAATGTCATGGGTATGAACAAACGACATGGTCACATTTCCTTCAATCGGAAATCCGCCAAAAATACCGGCTTGTTTCAAAAGGCCTATACTGCCGAAAAGATTTTCCAGAAAAAAGCCGGCACGCAGGTGAAGAACATTGATGCTGGTGAGTGCCTTGAATTTTTGTTCCATGTCATACAATCCCTGAACAACCCCGGCACCGGCAGTCAGATGCGCACCGAAACTGCTCAGCGTGACCACATGGGTAACAGAAGAGGATTTCAGGGCAGTAACCAGGGCATCGGCAACCCGGTTCTGATAAGCACGGAACTGATCGGTGGCAAAATTGGGCGGAATCAATGCATAAACCGCTTTTGCCCCTTTGAAAACCGTCGTCAGAAAAGCTGCATCTTCCAGATTACCGATGGCAACCTGTGCGCCGGCCTTTTTCAACTCTTCCAGTTTATCGGCAGACCGGCCGACAACGGTAACTGATTTTCCTGCTTTCAGCAGACTGTGTGCGATGATGGAACCGGTATGTCCGGTGGCTCCTGTGATAACGTACATGGGTAACTCCTTGTGTTGTTTGTAAGTTTAATACATACCAGTCGGTATGTATATAGGCAAATTTTTTTAAGTACGAAGGCTGTTGATATAGGAAATGAGTGCTTCGATGGCCGTCAAAAAAGATCCGGTGCTTTGACTGGCTTTCCCGATGGAAAAACTACCCTCAACCGAAGCCCAGACCAGGTGTGCGACACCAGTCGGATTTACTTCCGGACGGATACTCCCCTCCCGGATTCCTGCTTCGATGGTTTCTCTGATCATGCCAATGATCTGCTGGCTGAGCGAGTCGAGTCTTTGTTTGAATCCGTCATCAATGGGTGACATTTCCTGCACCAGATTGTTCAATGGACAGCCAAGCCGGATATTTTGGGAATCAGCACGTGACGCTACCAACCGGATAACCAAAATCAACCGGTCGGGCGCTTGTCCGGTTTGCTGGCGAACCTGACCCCAGAGTTTCAGATAACCCGGTGCCAGCATTTCATCAATCACAGCGTATCCCAAATCCTTTTTCGAGGGGAAATAGTAGTAGAACGCACCTTTGGTGATTCCCAGATCCTCTATGATCTTATCGGACCGCGTTCCCTGAAATCCGTTCAGGCGCATGACCTCGAAATTTTTTTCCAGAATGGCTTGTCTTGTATCTGTCATGGATGCAAAGTTAAACATACCAACCAGTATGTGTCAAGCAGGAGGAATAAAAAAAAGATCGACTGCCGAAAGGTGGCAGTTTTAAAGTTACCGTTATCGGCGATCGGCCCGAGCATTCCGTTTTTTTTAACCTGAGCAGCGAAGTTCATCTAGCAAAAGAAAAATAAAAAGGTTTATAAAGTCCCCCTAAAATTCCTGCAAAATTGACTGCAATTTTATAAATCATTATCAATAAGCCAATTGTTTTTTGGAGTCGATACTGAATCAGGAACACACTTATACCTCAATGGAGGATTCAGAGTTCTCGAATAGGTGGAATCAAAGGTTACATGATTTGAAAACAGGTTAGTAATCAGCAATAAAGAGTCACTCTCAAAATAACCGCTCATTTTGGAAACTGTTTTTTTATAGATTGTTGGACCACTTACACCGTCGTTCTTAAAATATTGTACCTTGAAATATTTTATTCCGTCAACATTCTCAATTTTATAAGTTCCCCAGGTAACATATTTTATTTTTTTGAAGATGGGTTCATAAAAAAATTCAATAAGGTAACCATCATCTGTCAAAATGAAATTAATGGGTTCCCCGAAAACAAGTGTACTAGAAAAAGAAATGTAATAACCATAACTATCACCATTTCCAACACGGTCTTTTTTCCAATATGAGTAATGTTTAGACATGTAAGTTGGTTTCCCATTTTGAAACGATTTTCTCCAGGAGTAATCCCAATAGGTATCAATGATTGGGGTGCATCCTGATAAGGTAATGAGCAAAATAAGTATTAATTTTTTCATGTAATCAACGCTTTAAACCAATTTGAAAAATGAACCCGTGCAGTTAAGATAAAATTTTACCAGTTGGGAAACCAATCTTTTTAAAATAAATCTAACTTTTCTTCGTGCCCCTGATCCATCCAATTTATATTGCATTGATCCAATGTTTTCACTTTCCCTCCATCATTTTCCCAATGTTTCCAAATGAATGTCTGCTGTTTTTACCATTCATTGACTATTGGATGACTATTAATTGACTATTTAGAAGCCTGATTCAATAGTGAATGAATAGTAAATCAATAGTCAAATGAGCAGTTGACTAGTAAAGAATGGTGAAACAGGCTTTGGCTTTTAAATCAAAAGATAAAATATCCGGCTGATTACTGATTTCTCGCTTTTCATCTTTCGTCTGATTATTTTCGGAAAAAAAAATCCCGGTATCATGACAACTATTTCAATTCAACCCATTTTTCATCATGGTGAACATCACCTTTTACTTATCTTTCCAAAAGAGTCTGGCCTTATTCAGATACTAAGGAAAGAATTTCCTGCAAAATGGAGTTCAACCTACAAGGCGTGGTATATCCCAAACGGGAAAGACCAAATCAATCATCTTTTCAAAGCCTTTAAAGGACTTGCCTGGCTCGATCTTTCTGATCTGAAAAAATCAGATTCTGACTTACAAAGGCATGAAACTGGTGGAACTAAATCGGCTATGTCTGAAAGTCCGGATTCAACTCGTGAAGAAATTAAAAAGTTCAGAAACTGGTTGCTTTCACAGCGGTACAGTGATTCAACTGTAAAAACCTATTGTGAAGCGATTGCAGTTTTTTTAAGATTTTTCCATGAAAAACCACTCGCCAGGATCAGTAACTCAGATCTTGTTCAATTCAATACAGACTACATTCTGCAAAGGAAGTATTCCGCATCTTACCAGAATCAGGTTATCAACGCGGTAAAACTTTTTTTCAGGATAATTGTAAACACCGATATGAATCCTGAGCTGATTCACAGACCCAAACGCCCCTCATTACTCCCCAATGTTCTGAGCACCCAGGAAGTTGCGTCCTTGCTTAAGGTGACCGAAAACAGGAAACACAAAACACTTCTGTCACTTATTTATTCATGCGGACTCAGGAGAAGCGAAATTTTAAATTTAAAACCTGCGGATGTGGATTCGGACCGGAATTTACTGATTATCAGACAAGGGAAAGGGAAAAAGGACAGAGTTGTACCGCTGTCGGATAAAACAATTGTGCTTTTGAGGGACTATTTCAGAGAATTCAGGCCGCAAACCTATTTGTTTGAAGGACAGCAATCAGGTGAAAAATATTCTGAGCAAAGTCTGAGGAAAGTTCTTGAATCAGCAGTTAAAAAGGCCGGAATTAAAAAACCGGTGACACTTCATTGGCTCAGGCACAGTTATGCCACTCACCTGCTTGAATCTGGAACTGATTTGCGTTACATTCAGGAAATCTTGGGACACAAGAGCAGCAAAACCACCGAGATTTACACCCATGTCAGCACCCTGTATTTACAAAAGATCAAAACCCCTTTTGACAGTTTGGATCTGACCTGAAAATAAACAACACCATAAAACCGAAAAGGTTTGCCTATCCAGCTGATTTTACACGGATAAGTAAACCACCTGGGTTAAAATGGTTTACATATAAACGAGTTAGCAGTAATGGTAGGACGACCTAGCCGACAAAGATAGAGAATGAAAAAAACGACATTTAAAATATCAAAAATGGACTGCCCATCCGAAGAACAAATGATACGGATGAAACTTGCCGACTTGACAAACATCAACTCGTTGGACTTTGATATACCTAACAGACAACTGACCGTTTTTCACACAGACAATCACGACCAAATTTTTCAGCGACTTGACAACCTAAAATTTGACACTTCACTTATTGACAGCGTTTCGGCAGACAATTACATATCATCAATCGACAACACAGACCGAGAGAAAAAATTGCTTTGGCAAGTTTTAGCCATTAACTTTTTCTTTTTTGCACTTGAACTTACGACAGGTTTTATTTCAAACTCAATGGGACTTGTTGCCGACAGTTTGGATATGCTTGCCGACAGTATTGTTTACGGACTTGCACTTTTTGCAGTTGGCGGAACAATGACACGAAAAAAGAACATTGCAAAATCGGCAGGTTACTTTCAATTGACACTTGCAATTTTTGGTTTTATAGAAGTTATCAGACGATTTTTTGGATTAGAAACCGTTCCTGCATTTCAGACAATGATAATTATTTCAATTCTTGCACTTATTGGAAACGGACTGTGCCTGTATTTACTGCAAAAAAGTAAAAGCAAAGAAGCACATATGCAAGCAAGTATGATTTTCACATCTAATGACGTAATTGTAAACCTTGGAGTAATTGTAGCAGGCGGACTTGTTTACTTGACAAACTCAAAATATCCTGACCTTATCGTAGGGACAATTGTGTTTTTCATCGTTGGACAAGGAGCATTTAAAATCTTGAAACTATCAAAATGACGACTGAAAGAAGAACCACTACTGCTAACAGCGGTTTGGCAAAAGTGGCGGTTTCGTTCTCCGCAGACACATTTGTGGTTAATCAAACTTTGGTTCTCCGCATCAACATTTGTGGTAAAAATCGCCACCTTCGCCAAGCCGCAAAACGTTAGCAGCAAGCTTAGAAAGACCAACCCAAAAACTAATTTTTAAATATGATAAAGATTATTTCAAGTCCGAATTGTGGAAATTCACCTAAAATGGAATTCTTGAAAGAATTTAATATTTCCTTTGCTAAAGGCGATATTGAAATTCTTGCAGAAAGTGTTATTGATGACATTATTTGGGATATTATTGGTAACAAGACAATCTCAGGAAAGAAAGATTATGTTACAGAAATTACCAAAATGAAAAACAAAAAGATAACTGAACTAACACTGACACAAATTTTATCTCACGGCAAAGAAGGAGCTGTAAACGGAGTAATCAAAATGGAAGACGGAAAAAGAATTGCATTTTCTAACTTTTACCTATTCCAAGGAGCAAAAGGCCATAAAATAAAATATATAACTTCATATTTAATTAACACTAATTAGATTTACGACAAAATCAAACAAGAAGCAATTTTAACAACAAAACCCAAATGGGTATTTTTGACTATAGCCGAATTTCAAAATTTAGAACATAGTACAAAAAAGCCTGCTGCTAACACGGGTTTTGCGTCAGGCGGGCTGACGTGCAAACTTGAAGTATCGTGCTTCTAATGAAATGTAGTAATAAATTAAAGCTTTGTGCTCCGAAACCCGCCCGAACGCAAAGCCCGAAACCGTTATGCGGCAGCTTAAAAGACAACGAAACATAAACAGACAAATGAATAAAATTCTAACATTACTTTTTATCGGGTTGACAACTTTAACCTATGGACAAAAATCAAAAGGACCAAATTTTGACATTGCGGACTTCAACAAGAAAATGGAAGTTGCGGAATGGCTTTATGAATATGATATGATTGCTTGGAGAACTTCGGACAGCGTAATGACCCAAGACAAAAAAGACTTAGCAAGATTAGGAAGCGATTGGTTTTGCTTTAAGAAAAATGACACTTGGCACGCTGTTTACGGAAAATATGAAAACAATCAATTTGACCTTGTTTTTCATTTTAATGTTGACAATGGACAAGTAAGTAAAACAAATGAAACAATTGACACTACATTGCTTCACAGATATTCAAGGGCATTGCAAACTGCAAGTGGACAGATTAAAGCACTCAAAGACACCGTCAATTTGAGATTTAATCAATACATAAAAGAAAATGACGACCAGACACTTTCTGTTTGGATTTTACCAGCTTTTCAACCAAACAGTGTAGCTGTTTATGGCGGAGAATTTATCTACACAATTGACCCGACAGGGACGAAAGTGCTTAAAGACGACAGCTACTTTCAAGGACAGTTTCGTGGTTTCAAAGTTGACAATCCAAGAGAAATTTGGCTAAACTATCGGGAAACTGACAAACCAACCTTGGGAGCGGTCTTTTTTGCTTGGTATTACAAATCATACTTCACGAAAATCGTAATTGACAACTCAAAAAGTATTAGCACACCATTTAAATCAGACAATAGTTGGACTTGGATACACGCTGAAAAACAACCCGAAAAAAAGAAGAAAAAGAAATGACGACAAAAGAAAGCCGACCGCATAACAGCCGTTTGCCGCAATGGGGGCTGACGTGGTTAAATCAAGTGCAGTGCTTCTATCAACATTTGTGCTTGGTTGACAGTGAAGTGCTCCGAAATCCCCCACTGCGGCAAGCGGCAACCCGTTAGCGTTCATGCTAAGAAAAGACCGCAGACAGACCAATTGACAGCAAAAGAGAAAAACGAAATGACAGTAATTGAAGAGATAATTAGCCGACCCTTCGCATTTTTAAAATTTGCCAACCCACATACAGCACATTGTCAAGCCTCACATCCTGACCACATTCCAAAGCTTGACAAAGAGCTGTATTTTTCAGACGCACTTTTTTGTATTTTTGTAGTATTAAAATAATAATTATGAGAAACATAATCAGAAAAATAATTCCGATGTTGATGCTTGCATGGAGCATTGCATCTTATGGACAGACAGATAGTTTGGTTCAAAAAAATGATTCGATTAATAACATTGCCCTGCAAGAATATAATCAAAAACTTGTAGAAGTTGAGCAACAAAGAATTGCAGATTCAATTAAAAAAGTTGAATTGGAATCACAATTATCAAAACTAAAGACAACGGACAATCTGCAAAAAGAAGAATTGCTTCAACAACTAAAATCAATTGAGGAAAACGAGAAAAGAAGAATTGAAAATAAAAAGGCGCAAATTGACTCATTACGAAATAGTGCCAAAGGTTATCCTGTTTTCGGTGTAATGAATGACACACTGTTTTTGGTATATTCAAAAATTGGAGCTTCAACCCCGAAAGAAAGAGCAATAAACATAAGCCGTAAAATCGAAAAGCTTTACGAAGACGATTTTCTAAAAACTGATTCTATTTTAGTTCTGAAATCTGAAAATACCTATGATATTGTATATGGCGAAATTATAATAATGAGTATTTCGGAAAGCGATGCAATTTGGTACGACAAAAGCATGCACGAATTAGCCCAATCATTTAAAGAAACCATAAAAAACTCCATAGTTGAAGCAAAAAATGAGAATAGTTGGTTGAGAATTATTGTAAGAATTGGTTTGGTATTGCTTGTTATTGGGATTGCATGGGGGCTGATTTGGTTAATTGGTAAGGGGCGTTCTAGACTTCTGTTGTTTATTAATATGAAAAAGGACAAATGGCTAAAAGATTTGTCCTATAAGGATTATACATTTATGACAGCAGAACAAGAAATGCAGGTTATTCTTTTTATAGTTAAGATATTCCGCTGGTTTATTTATGCAATTCTACTTTATATTACTTTGCCTATAATTTTCAGTATATTCCCTTTTTCGCGTGATTGGGCTAATGTTTTGTTTCAACTCGTTTGGTCTCCATTTAAAAGTGTTTTAAATGCAATTTGGGAATACCTACCTAATTTGTTCAGTATTCTTGTTATTTACCTCGTTATGAAGTATGTAATACGATTTGTAAGGTATATTTTTCACGAAATTGAGGCTGAAAAATTAAAATTATCAGGCTTTCATGCCGATTGGGCAATGCCAACATACAGCATTGTTAAATTCTTACTGTATGCATTTATGTTTGTATTAATATTCCCCTATTTACCTGGTTCCGATTCAAATATCTTTAAGGGAGTATCTGTATTTATTGGGGTCTTGTTTTCCTTTGGTTCATCATCACTAATAACAAATATGGTTGCTGGGTTAGTTATAACTTACATGAGACCATTCAAAATTGGCGACCGCATTAAAATTGGAGATGTAACAGGCGATGTGGTTGAAAAAACGCTTTTGGTTACAAGAGTAAGGACAATAAAGAATGAAGTTATTACAATTCCAAATTCTTCTGTTCTAAACGGTAATACAACAAATTACAGTGTCGAAGCAATGGAAAAAGGATTAATCATTCACACCACAGTAACTATTGGTTATGATGTGCCTTGGAAGAATATGCATAAGGCCTTAATTGATTCAGCTTTAAGGACAGATTTGATTCTTGATGAACCAAAACCATTTGTTCTACAAACCAGCCTTGACGATTTCTATGTTTCATACCAAATTAACGCATATATAAGAGAAGCTGGAAAACAGGCTCTAATATACTCAAATCTGCACCAGAATATTCAGGATGTATGCAACGAAATGGGTATTGAAATTCTTTCGCCACATTACCGTGCAGCAAGAGACGGAAATATGACAACAATACCAGCCGATTATTTGCCAAAGGACTATAAAGCACCGAGTTTTAATGTTAAGTTAGATGACAGAAATGATTAATAGGCATCTAATTTATCAAATCGTTTTTGAAAGCGACACAAAAGCCGGCAAACGTTTTGACGTTTTACTACTTTGGTGTATTCTGGTTAGTATTTTTGTTGCAGTATTAGATAGTGTTCCATACTTAAACCTGAAGGGCATCTCTAGAAACCTCCTTTAAAGTAGCATAAAAGAGATAAAATGGCGAAATTTGTAAAAAAACAAAGCGAAGCCGATGCAGAAGAAAAAATCCCTTTCACTGTTTGACCAACAACAACGGTTAGCGAAAATTGAGAAGCAAAAAGATCCATTGATTAAACTCAATTCGATGATTAATTGGGAAGACTTTCGTCCATTACTTGAATCTGCATTTCCTGTTGTAGACCCAAAAGTTGGAGGCAGACCACCTTTTGACCGGGTGATGATGTTTAAGGTATTAATTCTTCAGCGCCTGTTTAATCTGAGTGATGATCAGACTGAATTTCAGATATTGGATCGAATGAGTTTTATGCGTTTTCTGGGTCTAAATCTGGAAGATGTGGTTCCGGATTCCAAAACAGTCTGGGCATTTAAAGAACAACTCAACAAGAAAGATATTTTCAATCAGGTCTTTGATCTGTTCTTCAGGAAATTATACCAGAGAGGTCTTATCGTTCATCAGGGCGTTATCGTAGATGCTTCTTTTGTGGAAGCACCGCGTCAGCATCCGCCGAAAGAGGAAGACAAGGCTGAAAACCCAAATCATCAGAGACAAAAAGACAATGATGCAGACTGGACAAAGAAGGGCAATGTCAGTTATTTCGGCTATAAGAACCATGTCAAAATAGACCAGAAATCAAAACTGATAACCAATTTTCAGACAACACCGGCAAGTGAGCACGATTCCAATGTTCTTCTGGAACTGCTTACCGAGGATGATAAAGGTCAGGAACTTTGGGCAGACAGTGCTTATCACGGACAGGAACGGGAAGCAGTTTTGATTGAAAGAGGAATTAAACCCAGGATTCAGAACAGAAGCGTACGTCACCGTCAGCTGACCGAAGAAGACAAAGCACGGAACCGGGCATATGCTTCTATCCGTTGCCGGGTTGAGCATGTTTTCGGCTTCATGCGAAACAGCCTGAAAGTGTACCGGCTCCGATGTAAAGGCATCGTGAGAATAACCGGACAAATTGCCTTAAATAATCTGATCTACAATCTGTTCAGAGGGATACATTTGTCTAAACTTAAATTAGCAGAGACAATATGACTTTTTCCGGGGAGAAATCCCCGATCTGCCCCTTTCAAGGGGTCAAAATCAAATATAAAAACTCTGATTTTCTACAAAATTTCAAAGAACAATATTTTTAAAATCAATTTCTCTTAAATCAATTTACAAAGTCGGTTTTTAGAGGTGCCCTATACGTTTTGAAAAAAGAAAAACAGGTTATTATATCATACTTAATCTTATTGACATCTCCAAAGAAGAACGTTTGATTGGAATGAACAATCATTATAAAATTTGGTTCTTTATGAAATGGAATGGGTAACATAAGGATTAATTTTATTGAAATTGAGTTTAGCGCCAATTAAATAAATCATGGTTATGAAATTTTTACCGTATCCTCTTGCCTTAGCCTTCGCTGCCTGA
>JAIUNL010000016.1 GCA_020161835.1 Bacteroidota bacterium
CTCCCTTCTTCAGACGGGCTGCTGCTGTCTTCTTAAATGCTTCAAAATCAAACGGTTGCTTTTCCATGTGTTGTTGTCCTTTCTTTTTACGAAGTTCGGACTTTGACACACTTTATTGAACACTCTCGACTTCCCACCCCAGCATGTCGATAATTTCATCATTATTTTTGTTCTTTAGTGAGAAGGGCACCTCTAACTTTTTCAACCAGAGACATCTCACCTGACGATGTCATGACCAGTCAAAGAAAAACCGAGCTTGATTCCCATCCGTTTATTGGATATTTTTTATTTTCTTTGAATTTTGCTCAGGTTACCAAATGAAATTCTACCTTATCGCCTTAACGCTTATTTTTCCGTCCCTCCTTTTTTCCCAGTCCCTCAAGGAATTTGACCTTCAGGAAATGAGTGAGCAGCAGATTCCGGTTTTTGTTGAACATCCCAACGAAGCAGCACTCATTTTTTATACCGCCATCAACGGGTTTACTGTCCAGTCTAGTACAGGTGGTATTGTTAAAATTGAAAGTGAAACCTCTAAAGTTATTGTATTTGTGAAACCTGAACGGCAGATTTTGACCTTAAAGGCTCCAGGCTTTTTTGAGAAAAAACTGGTGATGGAATCCCTTTCTTCCAAAGAGGCTAAATTTTACAAATTGAATCAGATTGAAGTCGCCTACAGTCCTGAAAAGGGAAGTTTTCTAATTAACACTGACCCGGAAGGTTGCATGCTGAAAATTGACGGAATGCCATCTTTTAAGCAATTCACCCCATTTGAACTATATGATTACGAAGCAAAAAAATACCGGATTAGTTTGGTGAAGCCTGATTATTTCCCAATAGACACCCTGATTGAAATCAGGAGGGGGTTAAAACAATCCAAGATGTTCAGACTCAGAGTCATGTTCGGGATAATTTCCTTAAAGGCACCCGCTCCTGTTAAGGTTAAAATAAATGATCTGGAACTTGATGTGGGCAACGAGTTTATGAATCAAAAACTCAGAGAAGGTGAGTATCTGCTTACCGTAAATGATTTCAGGTTTGATCCCTATCAGGAAACGTTCAGAATTCAGGCCGGCGAGATGAAAGTTGATGAATTACCGTTAGTAAAACGGGTTGGATTTTTGAAGTTCAACCATGCTGATGCGTTAGAGTTTAGTGTTAACGGGAAGGCGATGGATAAAAAGCCCGGGATGCAGGTAATTGAGTTTTATGAAGGAAATTTTGAGTTACAGATAAAGCGCGCTGGGTTTCAACCCGTATCCTTTCCCTTTTCTATAAAAAAAGGAGCAATTGTTTCCTTTGAACCTGTATTTAAATCTGTCCTTATCCCGATTACAATTACAACACAGCCGGAAGGGGCAACGGTCACTCTTTTCAGAAACGGTGAACCTCAGGTTCTTGGCTTCACTCCCCTTAAAGATGAGTTGACAGTTGGCAAAGTTGAATTTCTGGTAAGAAATGCTGGTTACCACGATTTTAAGTTTTCTGCCGAAATTGAGGAGGGAAAGCCTTTTACCCGTTCAATTGATTTGCAAGAAATAAAATCAAAGTTTAGCACCGCAGAAGTGGAAAAAAGTAAACCTGTTATTTATCCAACCGGCCAGCTTTTTGATATTTGCGGAAATTTTTACCAAACGGTTGTTATCGGGGATCAGGAATGGACCGTCGAGAATTTGAGAACAACCAAATTCAATGATGGAACAGAAATACAGAAAATTACTGACGGAAACGAGTGGAAAAACGACAGAACCGGTGCATATTGCACTTATAATAACAGAGGCGAGTTTGCTGATTCAGTCGGACTCCTGTATAATTATTTCGCAGTTGAAACAGGTGAACTTGCGCCGGAAAATGGTGGCTGGCGGGTACCAACTGAAGCAGACTGGGAAAAATTAATCCTCGCGGCAGGAGGAGATTCGGCTGCCTTGAACCTGAAATCCAAGCTCGGTTGGCCAGGAAAAGGAAACGGAACCAATAATTTTGGATTTTCAGGTCTTCCTGGGGGCTGGCGAAGCAGCAATTCGTTTTTTCATTATGGCAAAACAGGAAACTGGTGGACAGCAACTGAAAGTAATTCTGAAATGAGCAAGGTGGTGATCATGGACTATCGTTTCAGTGCCGTTGAAAAAGACAGCTACCCTAAATTTAATGGTTTCTCGATCCGTTTAGTCAGGGATCGGTGATCTCTTTATAGAATTATTTTGCGATAAGTACCGGAAAGTGGTGTTTTTCGCAAATATTCTCCCCGAACAAAATCTAAAGCATATCCATTTCCCGATAAAACTTGCAGTTAGGAAACCGCACAATGGGCGATTGAAAAGCTCTTTGAAAGATCAAAATTAATAAAGTTCTAAGTTAGCAAATTTGGCATTACCCTTAACCTTGATTAATATTGAAAATACCGAATTATAAAATCGATGGAATCTACCAATGAAAAATCCTTCCATATTCTACAGTAACTTATTCATTTTATTGTTGTTCCTTTTGCCGTTTTCCTGCAAAGAAGCACCTTCTGATGCTCCCGAGTTGGTTTCAAAAATTACCGGAAAAGTAACAGATGGAAAAACCAACTCCCCGTTAACCGGAGTTCAAATTACGACCAACCCCGTTACATCCTCCGTGATAACCGGACAAGATGGAAATTATACCATTTCAGGCGTTTCTACTGGACAATATGTCGTTACTGCTAAAAAAAGCGGATATAATGACAATACAACAAATGTAAATGTGGTAGAAGGTAAAACTGTAAATGCTGATATCCAGCTTATTGAAGAAGGATCAGAATTACAGGTTTCAACATTGACACTCGATTATGATACAGGACTTACCAACTTAACTTTCACCATAACCAATAAAACTAAAGTGGGTACCGTAACCTGGCAGGCTGAAGCCAACCAACCCTGGGTAACGGTTTCACCAAAGAATGGAACCACAACGTCTGAAAGTGATGTCATTTCAGTTTCAATATCCAGAACAGATCTGGCTTACGGTAATTATTCAGGCCTGATCAGCGTAAGTTCTGACTATGGCTCAAAACAAATCAGTGTGGTAATGGTGGTTCAAAACCCAAGTGCACCCCAATTAAGCGTGATTCCGACAACGGTTGATTTTGGAACTGCAAACAACAATCAAATTATTTCAGTAAAAAACACCGGGACGGGAAACCTGAACTGGACAGCAAGTGCCAGTGTGAGCTGGATTTTGGTTTCTAAAACCTCAGGAACGACAACTTCGAACAGCCCGACAAATCTCACCGTATCAGTTAATAAATCAGGTCTTACTGCAAATAATTACGAAGGGTTACTCCTTTTCGAATCAAATGGTGGAAACCAATCCATTTTGGTAAAAATGGCCGTTGAATCTGGAACATTGAATGCTCCCACGCTTCAGTTAATTGGAACACCTTCCAAAACCAGTATTGGTATAGGGTGGACCAAAATCACGGATTCCAATTTTGGACAATACAAAATCTTTCGGTCTATTATTCCTGGGGTTACTGAAAGCTCCACTCTGGTTACCACCGTAACCCAAAGTGACGCTAATACCTTTACTGACAACAATCTGAGTAATGGAACCGCTTATTACTACCGGGTCTTTGTTTACAACAAAGCAGGTGTTGGTAGTGGCAGTAATGAAGTCAGCGCCTCGACCCAAAAACAATTAGGAACGTGGGTTGCAACCACTACAATACCAAATGTCTCTTATAGTTACTTAACACCAAACTCACTTTTTGCACTTTCAGAAACTGATGTCTGGTTCGTGTTCAGTAATGAAATCTGGCACTATAACGGTACATCCTGGAGTAAGAATTTTACAATTACTGGTGGAAGTCTAGGATCCGTATGGGCAATTAACTCCAACCTTGTTTATGCTATTGGTTCATCAGGAACAATCTATAAATATAATGGGGTGACCTGGTCAAAAGTCACGACAACTGTAATTGGAACAAGTAATCTCTATGACATGGTTGCGACTTCTGACAAAGATATTTGGGTAAGTGGATATAGCGCTTTTTTCCATTTTGATGGAACAACGTGGACTAAATTTTCAGTTTCTGCATCTTATATTGTAGACATGGATATAATTTCCTCAGATAACATTTGGGCGACAGATAATGGCGGCACGATTTTTAAATACAATAGCGTAGGATGGGCTTTAATAGAGGGTATTAATAAAACTTATTTTTCCACAATTCAAGCCATCTCAAATAATGATGTATGGGTATCAAATAATTATCAACGTTCAGGATTATTTCATTATGATGGCAATTCCTTTTCGGGTGATTATAAGCTTTCATCAGGGTCGACTTATAGTGAAAGGAATACAATTGAAATGATTTCAAGTAATGAGGGCTGGTCATCATTTAGTGATTATACAAAATTATCTTATTTCGATGGCAACCAATGGTCTGATGTGACATCCCCAATATCAAGTTCAGTTTATTGTATCAAAATGCTCAATAGCAAAAACGGCTGGGCAGTTGGTGGTGGCGGGCAAATTTTGAGGTATAAAGAATGAGAACCAAGTTCATATTTTTTCTGATTAGTTTTTCGTCACTTTGTCTGGCACAACCCATTTGGGTTTCAAGGGTACCAGAAGGATTTGAAAATAATTACTTTACGGGAAGAGGGGTAAGTTCAACTTCGCTGGTTGAGGCAGAACAGGCTGCCTTGGTTAACGCTGTTTCAGAAGCTATTCAAAATAAATCGATAACGATTCAGGTGAATAAATCTCTTCATTCTGTCACAAGAGAAACAACTAATGATTTTTATCAGGCAGATGAACTGGTTAAAGAAATCAATATTTATGGAGAATCTCAAACCCTTACTGGCTTAAAACGGGTTGAAACCTACTATGAAAACAACAGGGGTCTTTATGAAGCCTGGGTTTTGATTTCATTTCCTAAGATAAATCCAACCGAACCACCCACAACATCCAGCCAAATATGGAGATCTTTTCTGTTACCGGGTTGGGGTCAGATTCACACCAACCAAACCTGGAAAGGATTATTTTTTACCGTTGCAACCTTGTCAGGGGTGACAGGTGGGGTCGTTTTTGATCAGTTAAGCAAAGACTCAAAAATTAAAGCTTCAGGATCCCGTACTCAGGCAAGACGTGATTTTTTCAATGATGAAACCAAGAACTTCAATACAATAAGTAAAATTGCATTTATTTCTGCCGGTGTACTTTATATCTGGAATGTTACCGATGCAATTACAGTAAAACCAGATGAATGGCTGTATGTGGATCTAAAGCTTGAAGGAAACAAATGGGTTGCAGGGATTACGGTTCAGTTTTGAAAGTTTGTTTTTTAACCAACACAAAAGATGTGTCTTAACCACCTTTTTAATATACCTACAGCTCCTGCTTCTCTATCAACTTCTTCTTGTTTTTCTTAAAATTTCTACTTTAATCTGAAAAAATAAAATACGTTTGATAAATCAAAAGCCCTCCGGGTGAATACTTACGAATGCTTTGAAATGGGTGTTAAATTTACCAGGGAAGGAATTGATACATTATTTTTAAAAATTGGTATGCAGAACCGTTGACACTGTTTAGAAAAACCAGTATGATTCCACTGTATAAAATTTCAGGGGAAAAGATGATTAGAAAACAAGAACGTCCGGAATTACTTCCAGGGGACTGTAAATACGACGAAAATATTAAGGCTCAGATTCGCTCTTATAAGGTTTATAAGGATGATTTATTTCTTCAATATTTTCTTGGATTTGAGCAAATTGCTCTATATCACCACGAGAAACCTTCCTTTTCATTTTATGAGGATGGTATATTAAAAATTGTCACACTAAACGGAATGCTCCGGTCAATTTACATGTCAAAATCTGAGGAAAAGGATGAATCCATTAAATTCTCAAAAGAATTAATAGACAAAATTCGCTACAATGTTATTCTGGCCTCATTGTATCAAGTTTTCCAGAGGGATAATGGGGGACTGGCTTATCATAAGGATTCCTGTTTTGCAGCTTTAAAAGGAATTGGGTTCGATTTTTCATTGTGTTATTCCCATGGGAAAATATACGACCAAATCGTACTGGATTTCGCAAGACATATTAGAATAATACTCAATCCAATAACTGTACGTGTTCCCAGATTCGAAAATGATATCCAAAATAGGTTTGTACCCCTCCTGAATTAAATTAGAATCCCGTATACTCTCTTTTAATTATATTTAAATCTTTTATATCTTTTAAGTGGGCTGTAAACCATATAATAATAATAACATGCGATGAAATCAGGTGTGTTTCTTTGGTGCCATCCGGTGTGCCTGTTAGGTGAAACAGGTGTGTGAGTCTGGTGATAAAAGGTGTAAAGATTAGGTGTTGGTGTAAAGATTAGGTGTTTCGAAAAAGGGTTAAAACTGCGAAAAGGTGTAGAAAATAGGTGCCTGTTATATGTCCAGGTGTGAAGATTGGGTGTTTAGGTGTAGAGAATAGGTGCTAAAAGAGTATAATGAACCCCGATTACACCTAAAGATTACACCTGCTGGCCTGAAAACGACCCGAAAAGCACCAGTTAACACCTTATTTATACACCATAGCACCTAAAATATACACCGACTTACACCAAATTTGGGGAACAACTCGAGTTTAATGGCAATTTTAAAATACCTCACGAGTAATTGCACCTAAAGTACACACCTTTCTTTTTTGGAAATCTACTTTCAGAATAATTTCAAATTTGTTACCTTTTATCAATGGAAAAAGCAGAAAAAATTCAGAAGTTTAAAAATGCCGTTGTTGTTAGAAAGGCCAATGACCTTGCAACTGCAGATTTTTTATACAAAGAAAGCCTGGATGAGGTCACGAGTCGGTTATCTGTAACTGAAATGAAGCTTTTAGATCTGATGATTTCCAAAACAGAAGCTGTTGATGATGGTGATGCAAGGTCGGTAACCGTAAAAGAATTTGCCAGATCCTTCGATATTAACAGTCAGAATATTTATACCATTGTCCGAAGCGCTGCCATTAACTTCAGTACGTCTGTAATTGAAATCAAAGATGGCCTGGATGGTGGTAAAGATTCCTTCCACCGTATCAATATTTTCTCGGAGATCAGTTACCTGAGCCGGGAAGGAATGATGATTTACCGGTTCAATCAATCCATTCTTCCGCTTATATCCAACCTGAGAAGCAAATATTACTCTTATTCACTGGATCAGATCAAAAACCTGAAATCCCAGGCATCCATCCGGCTGTTCAATATGCTGAGTCAGTGGAAAAACATGAGCCATGTTAAGTTCCGGGTTGATAACATGATCAGAATCATGTGTACCGAGAATATTCCGTACAAGGAGTTTAAAAGGGCTTACCTCAACAAAGCGGTTGATGAAATCAATTTGAAGACCAGCATGGAAACTTCCTTTCTGGAAGAAAAAAAGGGAAATAAAGTTGTTTCGCTTTTCTTTTCAATAAAGGAGAAAAAACCTTCAGCATCTACCGATCAACCGATGTCGCCTTATCCTGATCATCGGGTTGAGGGAAAGCTGGTATCTGAGGCTATCCGCACGCAAATCGATCAGATTGAGCTTGTCAGATACTTTCATAAATGTATCAATGATGAAGAACATTTTTTTGTCAAGGATATGATTGCTGCAAAGTATGGACCTCTGTATGAGTTTTCCGCAAACGATATTCTCGGGATTCTCGAAAAAAACCCGATGGTTCGTGGAATATTGATTCCGTATTTAAGAGCAAACGGCGTCAATCTGGAGTATTAGTCAGATATTTAATGCGTATATAATATATCTTATGTAAAGTAGTGTAGAATACATTCCTTTTGGTCATAATACCTCTGAACACAAGGAGGTATTATATGAATGTCCGGCATATTCGATTTGCTATTATTGATTTGTCCCAGTTATTGATCGTTGTATATCCGCAGTACTGGATTCTGATCATTGTTGTTGCCGTTTTTGCGGATAACTTCAAAGAGATGTCGCTGCGGGAAATACGATTCAGGTATAAGCTTTTAAATGCAGAGTTAGATTCCCACCCAACAGTAAAACCGGCTATTGATTCTTACGTTCGAAAGATGAAAAGTAAAAAGCACAACCCCTTTTTTTAAACTTACCTCTCTATTTTCTCCTCTTTTTTTACGCTTGTTGACTGCGACCGATTGGTTAGTAAGTTGTCTGAAAAGTTCATCTTTGGATTAGGATAACCATGGCTGCAATTTATTGCTGATGTCGAACGGAACATAAAAGCCAATTTCTAAATTGAGGTCGGCCGAATGGCATAATCGGATTCTCTAACCGCTTTTCTTTTACTAACACTTCCCTTCCCTTTTGTCTTTACCAAAATTATATATTCCATGACCTGGTCTTGGATCCACATGTGGTTAGGGATAGAAATGGGCTTTATTCCAAAGAAATTCAAAACCAATTATTAATCAAGCCCGCCTCACCGTCAGTAAACGCCATTCTTCACCTGATTGAAATTCCGGTTGGATGATAGAACGTCGATTTATTGTAGGGCATAAAGATCGCGGAGCAATCATGTTCAGAGGTTACAAATACAGAATATATCCAAATTGTGCACAAGCTGCTGTATTAAATCAGATGTTTGGAAACGCAAGATTTGTCTTTAATTGGGCCTTGATGATGAATCTCAACAACCTTCAGACCGAACAAAGAACCCTGTCACCCTTTTTAATTATGAAGGAGCTCACGCGGTTAAAAGAGATACCCGGATATGAATGGCTCAACGTATCAGTCATTCAAAGTTTACAGCAATCCATTGTAAATCAGAGCAATGCTTTCAAGCGGTTTCAGAAAAATAAGTCAGGGTTTCCGAAGTTTAAAAGCTGGCATAATCCCAGGTGCAGAGTTGGGTTTCCACAGAATACCAGAATTGATTTCAACGGGAACAAGATTTCAGTTTTAAAGTTAGGATGGATAAAGGCAAGAATCAGCAGGGGATTTAATGGCAAGATTAAGTCATCAGTCATTGAAAAAACACCGGCCGGAAAGTACTTCATATCATTGACTGTTGAGTTCCCAAATCCAATCGTAAAACAAAAGGCCATTAACCCTTCAACATCAGTTGGTATTGATACCGGTATGAAAACATTTGCAACGTTTTCTGATGGACGAATTATTGAGAACCCCAGGCATATCCATGCTCATAGGAAAAGACTTAGCATTCTTCACAGGAGGGTAAATAGCAAAATCATAGGAAGTGCCAACAGGATCAAGGCAATTAGAGTCCTTGCAGTTCTTCATTCAACGATTGCTAACAGGCGGACTGACTTCCTGCATAAAGTGACGACGGATCTTGCCAGAAATTATGAGACCGTAGTTTGCGAAGATCTGGATCTGCCAGCGATAATTCAGAAGTCTTATTTTTCCAGGGGTTTTTCTGATCTTGGGCTTGGGCAGTTTTATGTACTGCTGAAATACAAGGTTGAACAACGGGGAGGAAACTTCATCAAGATTGGTCGTTTTAAACCCTCATCTAAAATGTGTTATTGTGGGCATATCGAACACGGTTTAAAATTGTCTGAAAGGAAGTGGACATGTAAACAATGTGGCTCAGTTAACGAGAGGGATTTACTTGCAGCAAAGAACATCCTGAAATACGGAATGTCAATATATTGACAAATACACGGCTGGAGCGGCCGGGTGTGCCTGTGGAGATACTGTTAAAAACAGATTTTTTGAAGCAGGAATTATCGAAAGATAAAGTTCAATATCTATGAATTATCATAGTTTACCCATGATTTGTAATCATGGGTGTAAATCAGGTTATTTAACGTGCTGGTCGATTTTGGAGAGATTCGTACGCAAGTAGGGATAAAATTTACCGGCACGTTTTAACCTGATTCTATAATTGACTCAATTCAAACGGCTTAGGAAACCTGAATTGATTTTTTAATGTATTCAATGACAACTTTCTCCAGTACGGGCTTCACTTTTGCCATCGGAGTTTGTTTCAACGCCCACATTTTTATCTTCATGTAATCTTCATGTGGGATATCCAAAGTGATACGAATCGGAGCCTGATTGATTGTTACTGCAGGAACAACTTCTTCTGTTTTTTTAGCTCTTCCCTTCCCTTCCCTGCTTTCTTCCTGAACTTTTTCATTCAAAGTTTCAATCAGGGTTTCAGCAGATGCAACTTTCTCATCAAGCGGTGTTTGCTTTGGGAATCCAAGGGTAGCCATTCCGGTCGTTTTACCAGCTTTTTTTACAGGTTCAGTTTCGGTTGTCTTTCCCATTTTATTTAGTCTCCATTGATTTATTGATTTCCAGGATGACGTTTGCAAATTCGTTGGCGGCAATCGGGTCTGTATACTCAGTAACGCCGAGTCCGGATGCAAGGCATTCTTTAAATGCCACCCGATTGCCCAATTTGGACTCCAGAATCGTAAACGGCATCTCACTGATGACTTTCACCGTCTCGCGGCTGATAACGTTCCTGAAGTCAAATTCGTTGGGTAAAACGAAGGTCTTAATATTTTGGTTAACTGCGGTTGCCACATTGTAGGCTTCCATGAATTTTCCGGTTGCCCAAACATCCAGTGGACTTGGTTTAATTGGGATAATAGCAACATCCGTTATGGCCAGAATCGCTGAGGTTAACGGGTCCACACTGGGAGTTCCGTCAATTACAATCAGGTCATATTCCTTCTGGAAAACCCTGATGTTTTTTAGCAGGGCTTTGCTTTCCCTGATTGCCACGGTTGGAATATTCAATTGCTCGGATCCCCGAACCCCAAACCATGAGACAGCATTGGCGTTGGCGTCTGAGTCAATCAGCAGAACCCTGTATCCTGAGTGCCTTAAATAAACGGCAGTATTTATGGCAACGGTGGTCTTCCCTACCCCACCCTTCAATGAAACTGTTGAAAAAATCATGCTTACCTCATTGTTGACTTACAAATATAAGTAAATAAACGATAAAGCACGCAAGCAAGCGTGTAAGTGATACTACAAATGCATGTGTGATGTTACAAATACAGCAACATATATATGAATGTGTGCACGTATATGCATGCACATAATGTAACGTGTGCAGTATAAATCAAGGCATTAATAGCACGTGCTAACGTGGCAATACTTATACATTGCATTAAGTATATAAGTATTAAATATTATAGGAACTAATCTGAATAGTCTGGCTTCAATAAACCGGCACGCGTGCCGGTTGCAGGATTGCAAAGAAAATAACTATCCTAATTGTCATAACTTACATATCCAAAGTTATAGTCGATCCCCGGTCTAAAAGTTACCCAATTAGACTCTAAAGGTTGTCGGTGAATGAAGTGAAAAAAAGTGATTTGAAATGAAATAACACTAGCATTTCAGCGGACTTTTCCAGAACTCTGTTTGCAAGGATAAAGTAATGAATTCTCAGAATTGCCTCAAAAAAAAATGTCTCAGTCAAGATAACAGTAAGCGAGCAATTGACAGTGCAGAGTTACGATTTCGTCTCAAGAGTTAGTAAAAAACACTGTCAGTTGCTTGTTTTTGATTTTTGAGGAATTGAAAAAGCTCAAAAAGGGCGATTTTAATGTTCGAAAAATATTTTTTTATTGTTTATCAGGGGGGAAATCGCAGTTAGAGTATATATAAATGCGGTTTTGCTCGGACTAACTATTTCCAAAAAGTACCTTGAATTATTAAGATTGCAGTTTTCTGCAGACAGAAAGTAAAAAAGTCAGTGAGCTAAAAGGGGAAAGAAAATCCTGGATCCAGCAGATAATTTACTCGGTTGAGAAGGAGATCATATTCTGCGCAGGGTACGCAAAAATTTAATCAATTCCCTGAACAGAAATCTTAACGATGAATCTTAGAAAAAGTACAGAACACCCGTCCTTATTTTTGTGAAGCAACAGAAGCAGAACAGGCACGCGTGCCGGTTTATTGTCTTTCGGATCAATAGTATTGAATCAGTCAGGGAATCCCACCTATAAAGTATATTAATTTTTAGAGGACTATGACTTGAACAATCCAAAACTATTTAAGGTTACCAATTTAATTCATTGACAAAAAGAAAATTTGGGGAATGAATGCTAATAAAACATAAACCTCAGGTTTTCTCCTTGTGTTCATTTACAAAAAGAAAGACTTAATCGAAAGTTAATTACTTAATTTTGACCTTGGGTTGATTTTATGAAAACAGATATATATAATGGCATTTTAATAATATTGTAATATATCACTCCCTTCCTATGCAAATTTCTTTTGATTATTGCAAACAAAGTATTTGAGGTAATTATGCGATTTTTTAGCACGCTTCTTTTTCTTTTTCTTTTACCTCTTTTTGGTAATACGCAAGGTTTAAAATTACCATACCCTATCATTTTTGTTCATGGTTTGGATAGTGACTACAAAACATGGGAAGAAATGATGTATTATATGAAGTTTAATTTCGGAGTAACATCTTATAACTCAGGAGAAAGTGTTCTTCATTTTATTCCAAATGCCTACGGAAACTTAAGGAGTATAGAAGGGCCGGATGGAATATATGGCACCACTGATGATGACGTCCTTTTTTTAACATTAGACGATAACGGAAATACTGTAAATACGATTAGTAATGGTAATTTATACCTTGTTAATTTTAAAAATTTCTGGAATAAGGATGCTGAAAACCCAAGAATAAAAATTCTGGATGGAGGAAGCCCTACGTTTGGGGGTATAGGAGAATCTGATGGAAATGAGTCAGCTATTATTAAGCAAGGGTATGCACTAAAAATTGCTATTAATAAAGTATTAGCAGCAACAGGGGCTGAAAGAGTAATTTTAGTTGGACACTCCATGGGTGGTTTAGCTATAAGGGAATATTTACAGCGAACTGATGAAAATGGATCTCCTAAATGGTGGGTTAATAAGGAAGATATTAGTGAAGGACACAAAGTTGCAAAAGTTGTAACAATTGGGACACCACATCTTGGGTCAAATTTGTTTGAGAATTTATCCATTTATGGAAAAAAATCAAATAGTGATAAAAACCCTTTAAAAACAAATATCCCTGATGTGAATTTATTTAGTGAAGCAATCCGGGATTTGCGTTACAATTATAATGACTTAGGGTTACAAGGCAGATATCTTTTTGGAGGAACGGAGAATGCTGGAGATTGGTATACCTTTGGCTTTCATAATTTTGATGTAAATTGTGATGGTGATCAATTGGATCTCGTTGTTGGTATAAATGAAGGTGAAGATGGTACAATTGATAACCCTTCTATGAAATTACCAGTTACAAACATTAATTATATATGGATTACCTCCGATGATCACACCTGGGTTTATGAAAATGGTGGTGATTGGGTAGTAAATCTCCATAGACAGTGGCTACATAAAAACAACAAATCATATCCACTCAATATATCAGACACCTTGTTAACCGATAAAGCACATTGGAATGAAACAAGTGATTGTTTAACTCTATTAAGAGGAATTGATGAACCTGAATTAAAAGAGTCCGCTTTTCCTATTCAATTAGGAGTTCGATATAGCGGAAATATTACTCCAAAATATTCAGGAATAAACATTGATACTGATTGTTTTAAATTTAGTTTAACTAAGAACACTCACCTTTCGTTTTTTTTAAATAAATTCAATCCGGAAGAAGAAAATGCAGGGTTAACAGGTTTTGAAATATTGAAATATTTAAATAACGAAATTGTTTACAAAGCAACTTTAATTGATGGGTCTTTTTCAGATTCTCTTCCTGCCATAATCCCAAGCGGGGACTATGTACTTAAAATCTTAGGTTCAAGCGAAAATAAAACAGGGATTGGCGGATATATTTTCGAAGTTAAAGAAAAGTCTTCAACTTACGAGCCGAACAATACCCAGGCCGAGGGAACGCTGATAGCAGTAGGTCTTGATGGACAGACGCATCAGATCGAGAATGGGAATGATGTGGACTGGTTGAAGTTTAATGCAGTAGCGGGGTATGGCTACCGGATCCAGCTTTTGGAGGAGACGGGAGTAAATGTAGAGACCCGTTTATACAATGAGCAGGGTAGTCAGATTGGTGGTGCCTGGGGAGAAGACGGCTGGATACTGAGTCCGGTGAACGGTCAACTTTACATAAGGGTATCCCGTTCTTCATATTCAGCGGATATGGGGTACTACCGTATCCGGGTTATCCCCTCGTTCTGGAACACAAGTCCGTCGCTGAGCTGGGATGAGTGGATGGAACCGAACAACAGTGAAAAGGAAGCTTTTCCCGTTTCTGCTCCGGGTCAAGTAATAGAGGGTAAATTTGATGGGTCAAATCCTTCCGACTGGATCCAAATTAAACCTCAAGTAAATAATATTTACACTATTACTATTTTAGAAGAATCAGGCGTTGATGTGCGTTTTAATATATTCTATGCTACAAATTCCCAAATGTCATACTCAGCAATAAAAACGGGAATAAACAGTTCATACGATTTCACACCTTTGGTTAGTGGAACCTACCTGCTTCAATTTTATCAGAATGGCAACAATATTGGGAAATATTCTTATTCAATATCTGGCGGAGTGCTTCCTGTTGAATTATCTGAAATGAAGTGTTTCCAAACTGGAAATCATGTCATGTTACGATGGACAACAATAAGTGAAACCAATAATGCCGGCTTTGAAATTGAGATTTTCGATTCAAGTCTTTCAACACCAGATTGGAAAAAGGTGGGTTATGTTTCAGGTCTCGGTACAACAACCCAGGAGGTGAAATATGAGTTTTCGTACAAACTGACTGGGAAACAAAATAGATTGGATCTGCGTTTGGTTCAATTAGATTTGGATGGAACCAGAAAAATGCTAAGGGAAATTGAATTCAAGGTAGATGAACATGAAAATGTTTTTTTTGGTGCCCTATATCCAAATCCTACCAATGGCAGCATTACAATTCCATTTTATTTTCCTGAAAGATCAGCTATAGAAATAAAAGTAATAAATATACTGGGACAAGTTATAAAAACAACACAATTAGGGGTTGAAAAAGGGTATTCAGAATATCAATTTCATGACCCAGTCATTTCTTCAGGTACTTACTTTATTATCGCTACTGAATTGGGTTCAAAAAAAGTACTATCAAAACAGAAAATTGTGTTTATTAATTAAGAAAACAAGAATAATTGGTAAGATTGTTGGGATATTACTTCGGTAGTTAAATAAAATTACAATCCTGCTTGCAGGATTGTATCGAAGACTTTGAATTCTATTTATCAGCTGGAGTATTATTATCCATCCATCTTTTAGGATAGATGAATTCGTCGAAGAAGGATTTTTAATGTCAATATACGTTTTTACTTGTCCGCTGGTAAGCCGAATTCCCATCCCAAACAAAGTAATTGTGAGAGATTCAACAGTATACCTTGAGAGCACCCACATAATTAACATGAAATTAATTATGTGACACTAAACTAGTGATGCGCTTTGTAAACCCCTGAATCATTTAATGGCAATACTATTCCATTGTTGAACGAACCAATCTGTTCCTTATCCATTTGAGTTCTTTTCAGACTGTTTTAGGGTCAGATTGACTTTGTGTATTTTGACCAATCAGGCTTGTTACCAAGTCGCCCACTCTCTGGACTTCTTTTAATCCAAATTTTGGTGTCTCTTTTACCGCAAAGCCTACCATACCTCTCGGACAATCCACAGAAACAAAAACGAAACCATAATTTGTATACTCAATCATCATTAAAACATACACAACCAATAGTACAAATGCTCCGATTAGTAACAATGGCATCATTATTGAAAATAATAAGGTTATTACTGTACAAATTCCAATAAATATTGCATTCCAAAGAAGCAGAAACGGCTTTAATCTGCCGAATTTAACAGACCTGATATCATTGTATGAGATATCATAATTTAAATAACCGTGCTTTGGTATTCTGATTTCAATGTGATCTTTCATGAATATCATTTTGGGAGGGTTGCGGTTATATTTTGGTGCAGGAACAAACACAACTTCACATGGAGCACTTTCGGATTCAGGTGCACCAAAATTTACTGTCTCAAGCAAAACCATAGAAAAAGGCTTTGGTGCTTTTAAAGGGGGTTTTACATTTTGTGAAATAATGAATCCAATGATAAAATAAATTAAACCAAAAATTATTTCTGATATAAATATAACCTTTAAAACATTTTCCACTACAACATTTTCCTTTTAAATAATTGTTAAAAGATTGAGTCAACTCCGAAAAGTATTTTTCCATAGAAGTGGCCTTTATTGTTATTCTGAGTTCCAAAAATCACAAAAAAGTGGGCTTTCGGTTTGGACATAAGATAAGAATTTCCAAAGTCGCAAAAATTGTTATGGAGACAACACATTTTATAAAGTTCTACACATCCTAACCCAAATCTTTATTAACTTCATCTGCTGCTTTTCTTCTATACAGCTCATGTTGAACTGCTTCGTGTACACACTTTTTATTAACTGGATTCAAATAGGTTCCTAAGGATTTTGCAACAACCAATGCAGCAGGAATTCCAATTATTGAGATAAAAAGAAGTGCAACCTGAAACACTGCACCAATTGCAAAAAGCAACCCAAACGGCAAGTAAATGACCATTACGATGGTTGAATAAACTTTCCAAGCTTTATTTTGTTCGACATTGAGATCTGACTTACTTACCATTGCTTTGCCAAATGGCCAAAACAAAAATTTACCGTATTCCATTAGCCCGAGACCAATAGGGGCTGCTACGACGGTAATTGTTAATAGCAAACCAAGCAAAAATACCAGGATTGCATTAATAAATCCTAAAAAAGGAACGTGCCAAAGAATATTACCAAGCGTTTTCACAGCTTTAACTCCCAGTTTCTATGAAATTATTTTTTCTTTTTTTGCCAGTAACATTTTGGAATAAACACTGCTATCACAGAATAAAGTTATATTGTGAGTCTTTTATTTCCGCATTTTTAATACCAATGTGCACCTCAAAAAACTTATTATTTTCCTTAAAATGGATGAACTTCGCAGAACTACGTTAGCCCAATCCCCGAAAGTATTCGGGGCAGGCTAATTCGAGGATGACATTGTTGAGGTTTAAGAGGTGCTCTGAACGTTACACCGAAATTCCAAGGAATCACTTATATTAAATTTCCTTTTCTTCATTTATTTGTTCTGGTTGTTGTGATTTTATATCAGAGTCATTTGAAGATTTTCCATCACGACGTAGTGAAATACCCCCCATTATTAATAAAACCAAGCCAACCAAGAACAGTGGCACACTTAAAACTACAGCCCAATTTGCAATTATTGGCATCATGCCACCATATCCAAATGCACTCGAAAACATTGCATTTGGATTCATTTTAAAATAGATATATCCTGAAATATATAATATTACTGAAAGACCAGACACAATAATACCAATTCTTAATATCTTTTTACTGTTCATTTTTGATCCTCTTTTCTAATAGTTGATTATATTTTTAATGCCTCAACAAAACTGATTTAAATATTCATTATCCATGATTAACCTCTATCTGAGGTGGTCCACTACAATAGAAAGTCGCAATTGGAAATTATGGTGAGGTAATTAAGATACCATTTTTTGGCTTAATCGTATAAATTAAAAATAAAATTACCACCCCCTTATCCCAAGTGTTTATTAACTTCATTTGCTACTTTTCCTCTATCCTGCTCATGTTAAACTGCTTCATGCACACACTTTTTATTAACTGGATTCAAATAGGTTCCTAAAGATTTTGCAACAACCAATGCGACAGGAATTCCAATTAAATTGTTAAAAAGAAGTGAAACCTGAAACACTGCACCAATTGCAAAAAGCAACCCAAACGGCAAGTAAATGACAATTGCGATGGTTGAATAAATTTTCCATGCTTTATTTTGGTCAACATTACGATCTGCCACACTTACCATTGCTTTGCCAAATAGCCAAAGCAAAAACTTACCGTAGTCCATAAGGCCGAGACCAACAGGGGCGCTACAAAGGTAATTGCTAATAATAAACCAGAATTGCACTTTAAAACCCAAAAAAGCGGAAGTGCCAAAGAATTTTTCCAAGCGTCTTCCTAGCTAAAACCTCCTATTTTTATGAATAGAATCTTTCGTTTTTGTATTCCTCTACCCAGTTTATGAGCAAGGTTCAAATTATTCTCTGTTTCTTGGAGAAACATAAAATCAAAAATAAACAAGCTAAACATTAAGAAAAGCGACACATAACAGCAATATGATTACAAATATTGTCGTATGTTAATTATATGATCAAAAAAAATAATTTCAGTATTTAAAATCAAACACCGGGTGGTCAATACAGCTCGTTGTGTAACTTGAAGGGGCGGAAGAAATTTAAACTTGTGCCCACAACATATTGTTTCTGAAAAAGACAAAAGTTATTCCCAATGGGAACATTATGGGTTACATCTGTTCACATCACTTCGGAATATTAAAATACTACCACTCTCCCAAGAGGCTTCTATATGAACCCCAAACGTGGGTTGGTGTAACCCCTAAAGTTTACACCACCAATTGCTGATACTTTTTCTTCGCCCAGTTATATAATTTGTACTGTTCGCTGACCAAAAGATCCATCAGACCCAGGTAGTCAGCAGCTGCAAGTTCGATTGAAAAATCAGCACACTTTTTAATCAGCTCGTAAATTCCGGAATTATTCCTAATCACAATTTCGTTTTTCATCTCCTTTAATAACCCTGACTGATAAAGGTAACCCGGAAGGGAAGGAGTGTCTGTTTTTGTTTCATGTAGAGTTAGATCAAAGGAATTCCGGTGAAACCTTCTAATCGCACGGACTACTTCCAATTCCATCCGACAAAACCAGAAACAAAGCCTTTTCATCTTCATCATATCAGATGAAATGTGAATCTCCATTCTTATTTTTAGTTTCCGGTTTGATTGATTTTGAAGCAATTTCAAATGGGTTCATATTTCCTCTGATCAGGATATTTCAATAAATACTTCTAAATATTCCGTTTGATAAGGATTATTTGATCATCAAATTTTTTCTTACGATAGTTTCTTTTTCAGTCTGTACGGAAACAAAGCAAACACCACTGGCTGAATTATCAATCTGAACCGGATAGTGAATAATCCCTTTTTCTTCTTCAGCCGTTTTCGAGTTAACCAGTTGACCCAGTAAACTAAAGACAAAAAGGGAATCCCGTGATCAGTTTGACGGAAGGTAGGAGGCGCTATTACGGTTCCAAGGTGATTATCATAAGCCCAGGCAAACCCGGTGTAATCAGACATTCCTGCTCCCAAACAGTTCTGAACTACATCATTGGTAATGAAGGCATTCTGATTGGGGATACCAACCATGGACCAGAAGAACTTCACTGTAATTGCAGTGGTTTTACCCAATTTGTTTTGTTTGGGATATGAGGGAAGAGTAGGAAAGTCCGATTTATAAAAACTGAGATTCAGGTTTAATTGAATCCCATCTTTTTGAAGTTAAACCAAAACCGGCACGAGTGCCGGTTCATTTTTTCCGGATTGGCAAGAAAAGAACTAACCTGGTTATTACAACAGGCGTATCCAAAGTTACAGTCAATCCCCGGTCTGAAAGTTACCCATACAGGCATTAAAACGTATCGGTGAATGAAGTGAAAAAAAGTGTTTTGAAATGAAATAAAACGAACATTTCAGAGGCCTTTTTCAGATCTCAGTTTGCATGGATGAAGTAATAAATTCGCAGAATTGAGTTTGTAAAAATTGTCTCAGTCAAGGTAACAGTAAGCGAGCAATTGACATCGAATAGTTACGATTTTGGGTAGAGACACACAAAAAAACGCTGTCAGTTGCTCTGTTTTGATTTTTGAAGAACTGAAAAAGCTCAAAAAGGGCGATTTTAATCATGGAAAAATATGAAAATATTTTTTATCAGGGGGTAAATCGCAGTCAGGGTGTATCTAAATGCGGTTTTGTAAAAAGTGTGTCTCGTCAAAAAGTGGCTTGAATTATTAAGATTGCAGTTTTCTGCAGACAGAAAGTTAAAAAGTCAGTGAGCTGAAAGGGGAGAGAAAATCATGCAAAAATATCCGGATCAGATGAGTTTCAAATTCCTCCTCAATTGCGCATTAATTCCATCAAATTCCTGAGGTAAAGGCTGGTAGGTGACAATGAGAAAAGATGAGAAAAAGTACGGAACCCATAAACCAATTGTTATGAAAACCCGGTAGAAAAACCGGCACCCGTGCCGGTTTTGTTAAAAATCACCAAACGGACACCATGGTGAAATTCTTTACCAGGATTTATTCCCACTAACAGAAGGGTTTTCCATTTCAGGTGTATCCTTTTGGTGTGAAAATGAGCCAGTTTAAAAATCATCTGATGGCGGCACCCATTCTTTTTATCACTTTTAACCGTCCATTTATGTGGGTGGTGATAGGTTTACTTGGAATGAACCAGATCCAATAGGAGAAGTGCTCAGAGTAATAGCTTTTGAGACCAGTCTGGTTTTGCAGTGAAATGGGCTTTCTCCACCGGCACTTGTGCCGGTTGCCTTTTTGTCTTTGCAATTGAATTGCATTGGTATTGTTTCTGGCCATTTGCAAGGAATCTTTGCAGGAACCAACCATTTCACCATGTTTTACCTACCAACCTATCCCAGCCAATGACCCGTCATTTAATACCTTGTTGAAGTTTCCAATTTGGATTGATCCAGTATTGTCTTTCATGTACTGGTTGTTTCCCTGCATGGGCTAATGGATTAAAAATGGCCATCATTGAGCTTATGCTTTGGTAGGATTGCCTTCCTTTTCCATTTTTCATTCAACTTTCCACCCAAAATGATGCACTATTACATGCAGATTAAACGGTATAAAAGTAAAAATACCTCTCAGAATGGCTTCTAACGCAGAAAACGGCTAGAAATAATTGCGACAGGCGTAAATTCGGCAACATTTTTTCTCTCTTATCTTAGTATTGGTATTTGTATTGGTAATTTGAATTGAAAATATCCTAAACTATAACTAGTCTATATTATCCTTTACGAACAGGAGCATATTGGAAGCGGAGAGGTAAGGGAAGTCCAATATTGCACTGAGAATACCCAAGAAATACGACTGGAAGTGAGAGAGGGGATTGAAGCATATCCCGGTTCAGCTACTGTAAAACAATACAGCGCAGGAGGAGGCACTCTGATTCTGATGTTCAATAAAATCCAGTAAATTCAATGGGAAGTGACCAATTTCTGATTTTGGAACCTTCCTTTTCCAGTCAACGACAACGCGCTTGCTCTGTAAACTGCCCTCTGCGCCAATCCTAAATACTGAATAAACGTATAGTGGTGTCCATCATATTTTGCCCTTCAGTTGGCCATTCTGTTCGAAATTTGGCTATTCACCAAGGGTTAGCCATAAACAACTGAACATAATTACAGCAATTCTATAGTTTTTGACCCCAAAATCCCTGAATTCAGTACCTTTTTGGGTTCCATACTGTAATGAGTTGCCAATTTGGATTCCCATGGATCTTTCGTTTAACCAAACGCCATGGCAGCTTGAGTTGTAGAAATGTCCGTGACCAATAGACTGGCCATGGTTTAATTATCTTTCCTGGGTGGCCACGTATTCTTTTTAGTTTCGACCTGCCAGCGGCGAGGTTGGAGCTTCATGATCGGGCAGCAGATTTAAACCATCCGGAGAAAAGTTCAACTTTTTTTTGAAGTAACAAGTGTTGGACTCGTTCAAAGGAAGTGTCCATACCGGCACGCGTGCCGGTTGCCTTTCTTTTTCCCATTATTCGGCAATCCGATTGGTCTTGAGTGATCTCTCTGGTTATGGGCTGATTGGAACCGGCAAGAGTGGAAGGTGTCGGGGCATTATTCTTTGCAGAATTTGCTCTTTTTCCCCAAAATACCGCCCAAAATGGAGCATCTTTCTGTGTCAATTTTCCAAAATACCCCCCAGAATTGATTCTGAAGCACATATCACCAAAAAAAGTTGTAATACACTGCATTAAATCACCAACTAATCAGTTGTCTTTTAATTCAATAAGACAAGTACTCTTGGATTAATGAATTAGAAGAGATACGATTACGTATTAATATCCTATACTAATAACTATACTATATTCGCGCGCGTGAGCGAATTCCACAAACCCAGAGGGAGGAGTACCGGAACCAAAGCAAGGGATCCGATTCCGGCATGGAGAAAAGCCCGGAATTCCCGCATTGGAAATAAGGAAATTAAAAGGCCGCACGCTCAAAACCTGATTGCTTAGCATAATTGAATGAAAATGAAAGAGGTTCATTTTTTTGTAGTTTCTGGGCACCTCTAAAAACCTCAGCAAATGTCATCCTCTCCAGGGTTCGTTTACAAACCACGGATCCGGTGAACCCTGGAAACTTGTTGAACCCGTGCTTCAGCTTGGGAGTGGGTTAACGTAGTTCAGCGTAGCTCATCCATTATGAGGTAAAAAAAGGTTTTTAGGGAGGCCCTTCTGCTTTTGAGCAAAGCGACACAAATTTTTCCAAATGGCTATTGTGTTAAAAGGGGCATCTGTGGCAATCCAGACTACTGAATAAACGTATAGTAGTTCTGTGACCCGTTTTGCCCGCCAGGTGGCAAGTGAGCTCCAAATTTGCCCATTCACCGGGTGTTCACATCTGACACCAAAACATTTTCATGCAATTTTGCGGATTTCACACCAAAATTACCCGTTTTACTCTGGATTTCTTATCCTGATTGATACCGACTGAGACTCGAACAGGTGTAAACTTTTGGTGTGAATCTGAGCCACAAAACCGGCACCGGTGCCGGTTTTGGTTGGACCAGCAATCAAGCAAGCACAAATTATCTGGAAAATTCTTTTCTTTACAGGCCATGATTCCAGCAAGAAGCTGTACCCAACATTTGCCACTTTCTCAATTTATTGTCATTTGTTTGCTTTTCTTATTATCTTTGAAATTAAAAACAGGACAAAAGTTGGCAAAAAATTGGATGACTGAACAGGTTAAAAAGGAGTTCAGGGAAAGGGAATCCTTTTCCAGAGAGGAGCTTTTCTCCTTTTTCAGGAAGTTTGAACCTGATCTGAAAGAAACAACTTTCAGGTGGAGAATATACGATTTAAAGAACCGGAAAGTAATTACATCCATTTCAAAAAGACTTTTTACACTTATATTTAAGCCGGTATTCAAACCCGATAGTGGTGAAATTGAAAGGAACCTCTTTTCAAAAATAGAAAACCGGTTTCCAACTCTTAAATTCTGCGTTTGGTCAACCAAAATCGTCAATGAGTTAATGCTTCACATTCCTGCCAGGCCCATTATCATTTTAATGGTTGAGAAGGAAGCGTTAGAACCTGTTTATGACTTTCTTAAGGAACAAAATTTCGGGAATCTTTTCATTCAACCTGAAGAGAAGGAAATTGAGCGATATATTTTCGAAAGTGAATCAGCAATCATTCTTAACCCTTTGGTTTCAAAATCCCCGATTCAGAAAGTAAACAGGGTGACAACAACCACACTTGAAAAGCTGATAGTCGATTTGTACTCTGACAAACTCTTATTTGCCTCCTTTCAGGGCAACGAGTTGGCGTACCTTATCAATACTGCCTTTAACCGCTATTCAATCGACTTTACAAAACTTTTTCACTATGCAAAGAGAAGAAATAAAGAAATTGACCTGTTGCAATTTTTATCAGATAAGACAGACATCCCAAAGAATATTTTAAATGATTGACATAACCTCGCTTTCAACTGAGTGGATAACCGGGAAAAGAATACTGTACAGCAAAGATCCCAGTCTGATGGAAAGCATGATTTTTGCTTTGTATTTGCTGGAACAGTTGGCACTAACAGAATTAGCATTTGTTTTTAAAGGCGGAACGAGTTTAATTCTGTTGATGAAAGAACCAAAACGATTTTCAGTGGACATCGACATAATTGTCAACCCAGAAATCAACAGAACTAACTTAGAAACCTATTTATCAAAAATAAGTGCATCAAGTGCATTTATAAGAATGGAATTGGATGAAAGACGGAGCTATCAGGGAAAAATCCCGAAGGCTCACTACAGGTTCATCTACAATTCAAATTTTCCAAACCGGAATCAGGAGGGGAAGATAATTTCTAATCCGGAAAGAGAAATATTACTCGATATTCTTTTTGCTGAAAACCACTATCCAACACTAATTGACATTCCATTGGAAACGGATTGGCTCCTGCAGGTTGGTAACCCTGTAACCATCAAAACACCCGACATTAATTCAATTTTGGGTGATAAGCTTACCGCATTTGCTCCCAACACGACAGGTGTTCCTTATGGAAAAGGAAAAGAAAAGGAAATTTTGAAGCAACTTTTTGATGTGAGTTGCTTATTTCACCTGGTTACAGATCTTGGAGTCTTCAAAGCATCATTTCTGGCATCTGCGAAAGGAGAAATCGAATACAGACCTGAAAGAAAAATTGAATCTGTTAATCAGGTTCTGAACGATATCATTGAAACTGCTTTATTGATCGCAAAAAAGGACGTCCACATGACAATGGACGAGAAGACAAAAGTTAATGAAATCATAAAAGGTATTAACCAATTCCGCAATTTTGTATTTATGGGAAAATTTAATGTTTTAGAAGCACAGGTTGCAGGTTCAAAAGCTGCGTACCTATCTGCCGTTATCCTGATGGACTATAAAGGGGAGCTCAGGAGATTCAGTGAAGAATTGCAACTAACTGATTATCTGATTACCAATCCAGACTATAATTTCCTGAACAAAAGACTGAAATTTGTAGCGAAGGGAGAAGCCCTTTATTATTGGTTTCATACCATTAATTTACTCTTTCCCGCTTAATAAATAAAGAAACCCCCGAAACCGAACATCTCATTTCGAAAAAATCGAATGAAAGCTGACATCGCGACACCATTGCACGAGTGCCAGTTTTGTGTTTTCTAATCTCCCTTTAGTTTTATTTATTGTAAAAGTATGCTACCTTAACTTTCTTTCAGAAGCAGGAGCCAACATGATTTCAAAACTAGGGATTTTCATACTTCTTTTTTCCACCGGGACGGCGATTGCTCAATCGGATACCCTTTATTTTGACCTGCAAAATTCAATGGATGAAGCGGTTGAACTTTCCACGATTTCAGAAATAACCTTTTCAGCCGGATCAGACAGTCTGTTTCTCACCGATACCGGACTGCAAAAAACAGGCTATCTGCTTTCTGATATTGCCCAACTCTCCTTCGCAAAACCCCCGGGATATACCGTGCCGGTTGAACTGACAACTTTCTCGGGAAGATTTGCTGATGGTAAAGTCATTTTATCCTGGGCAACCGTCACTGAAACCAATAACTATGGTTTTGAAATTGAAAAGCGGACAGCAGGTTCATGGGCTAAAATTGGATTTAAGTCCGGCAAAGGTACATCGAAGGAGCGGATTGACTACCAATTCGATTATCCGACAACGGAATCCAGCCTTCAGTTCAGGCTCAAACAACTCGATACAGATGGTTCCTTTACCTATTCTTCAATTCTCTCGGTGGAGTTAAATCCCGTCACTTTTTCCGTGCAGCAAAACTACCCGAATCCGTTCAACCCTTCAACAACAATTTCCTATCAATTGCCCCAAAAGGGAAATGTAACCCTGACCGTTTTTGATCTGAACGGAAGGGAAATCACCCAAATTTTTAACGGAGTCGAAGAACCCGGCAAACAGGTAAAGGTCTGGAATGGAAAATCTTCTGACGGAAGTATGGTTTCTTCGGGAGTCTATTTTCTAACCATCAAGTATCAGGATAAAGTTCTGGTCAAGAAAATGGTTTTGGCGAAGTGAGAAATTTTAATTATTAGATGGGAAGTCAAATGAAAAAACTAACAATCCTCTCAATTCTGATTCTTTCTGGTTCCATCTCCTTTTCCCAGACCAAATGGATGGTTACAAACAAAAAATCAGGGGCAGCTGATTCTATCAAGGTTTCTGATATACAGAATATTGTTTTTCGAACTGGCGAAAGCGCGGTATCAAATACGGTCACTGACATTGATGGTAACATTTACCACACTGTTAAAATTGGTACCCAAGAATGGACCGTCGAAAATTTAAGAACAACCCGGTATAATGATGGAACATATATTTCAAATGTAACAAGCAATTCAACTTGGACAACAACCACAACTGAGGCCTTTTGCTATTATGAAAACAATGTATCAACGGCACCAATGTATGGGTGTCTTTATAATTGGTACTCAGTAAACACTGGCAAGCTGGCTCCGGTAACGGGTGGGTGGAGGGTTCCAACAGATGCCGATTGGTCAACACTGGCCACTTTTTTGGGTGGGGCATCTATTGCAGGAGCACCACTTAAATCAAAAATGGGTTGGTCGGCTGGCGGGAATGGTACAGATGATTTTGGATTTTTTGCCTTACCAGCAGGTGCAAGAATTCATACTAACGGTTCTTTCGCCTATTTAAGTCAATATGCAAATTGGTGGAGCTCAACTTCAATGGATACAGAAACTGCCTGGGACCGATTTACCAGCTTTGAGGACTCAGTATTAACCAGAGGAAATGGTAGTAAAAAACTTGGACTTTCTATTCGTCTTGTCAGGGACCTTTAAAAATAATCTATTATGAAAAACCTACTCACACTTTCAATATTTCTTCTCCTTTTTTCAACTTCCTTTTCCCAGACTAACTGGATGGTTATTGATAAAAAAAATGGAGGAAAGGATACCGTGTCTGTTGGGCAGATCAACAACATCACCTTTTTCCAATTGGCTAATTCAGTAAATGACATTGATGGTAATTTGTACCATACTGTGATTATTGGTAATCAGGAATGGACAGTTGAGAACCTCAGAGCAACCCATTTCAATGATGGAACACCAATTCCGAAGGTAACTGATGGTGCTGTATGGACACAGCAGACTACCGGGGCAATGTGTGCCTACCAAAACAACGAAGGTAACGTTGAGACCTATGGCTATCTGTATAATGGTTTTTGTACAAGTTCCGGAAAATTGGCTCCGGTGAATGGTGGCTGGAGAGTTCCGACTTCAGCAGACTGGGCTACCCTTGTCGATTATATCGGGGGATCTGCAGATGCAGGTTTAAAACTTAAAGCAACTTTCAGTTGGGCAAATGGTGGAAATGGCAATGATGTCTACGGCTTCAAAGCGTTTGGAGGCGGATATCGGTATTCTATGACCGGCGCGTTCAGTAATCAGGGACTATATGGTTACTGGTGGAGTTCAACAAAGTATGCAATGAACGGATCTTATAACTTGATTTTATTTAAGCACCAAAATGAGTCTCAGATTAATGGAAATGACAAAAGAGATGGTTACTCTGTCCGGTTTGTCAGGGATCTTTAGCCTATTTGACCAAACCGTAACTCGTTGAGAGGATGTAGGAGGAGGGGCATAATTAAGGGCACGGAGCCGGCGAAATGAAGAGTTCCGAAATACTTTTACCTTTGAATAAAAGTACAGAAAAACCCTCCACAAAACCTGCTTATATCCAGCTATGGCTGAAAAGTAACTGAGATAACAAATCCGTTTATGAAAAAAAGCCCGGGACAACAATACCGGCTCATTTCAAAAGATGAAGCGTTTTGAATTGCCCAGTATAACCTGAAACCGATTTTGAGTGTGGGGTAGGATGGGGAATCGTTTGATTATTTTCCGTCAATTGGATATTTTTTATTCTCTTTGAATTTTGCTCAGGTCACAAAATGAAATTCTACCTTATCGCCTTATCCCTTCTGATTTCCGGCCTGAGTTCAGCCCAGACACTTAAAGAATTCGACCTTCAGGAGATGAGTGAGCAGCAAATTCCCGTCTTTGTTGAACATCCCAACGAAGCAGCACTCATTTTTTACACAGCAATCAACGGGTTCACGGTTCAGTCTAACACGGGTGGGATTGTTAAAATCGAAAGTGAAGCTACCAAAGTAACGGTATTTCTAAAACCCGAACGCCAGATTCTAACGCTTAAAGCTCCCGGATTTATTGAGAAAAAACTGCCGGTTGAAACTCTTTCTGCAAAGCAAACAAAGTTTTACAGGGTAAATGGGAAAGAAGAAAGCTACAGTTCCGATAAAGGAAGTTATCAGATCAACACGGTTCCTGATGGCGTCATGCTAAAAATTGATGGCATTCCTTCCTTCCGTGAATTAACGCCCTTTGATCTGAAGGAGTTTGAAGCAAAAAAATATAGACTTAATCTGACAAAGCCCGATTACTACCCGTTAGATACACTCATTGAAATCAGACAGGGAATAAAGCAAAGTGGTGTTTTTAAACTCCGGTCGATGTATGGTACGCTTTCAATCAAAACGCCGGTTGCTGTTAAGGCTAATCTAAATGACCAGACTTTGGATGTTGGTCCCGAACTGAATAACCAACGATTAAGGGATGGTGTATATACGCTTACGGTAAATGATCCCCGGTTTTTCCCATATACAGAAAACATAACCATTTTATCTGGTCAAACAGCCATCAAAGAAATCCCTTTAAAATCTGTTTTTGGAACCCTGATTTTAAAATCCGCTATACCGGTTAAAGTGAAAATCAATGACCGATCAGAGGACATTGGATCGGAACCCAAAACATTTTCCCTCAAAATCGGAGATTATACTCTATCAGTAAACGACCCGAGAGTTGATTCCTGGACTGAAAAAGTAGCTATTGGTTCAGGGGAAACCAAAACCCTTGACTTACCCCTGGTAAAACGGGTGGGTTACCTTCAAATTCTTCATGCGGATGGGTTTACCCTGACTGTTGGCAGGGAAACCAAATCCAAGAAACCAGGTACCCAGCTCATTGAATTTTTTGAAGGCAGTTATTTGGCAGAAGTAAAACGACCTGGATTTCAGCCGGTTTTTTTTCCTTTTACCATAAAAAAAGGCGAAGTGATTAATTGGGAACCGGCATTTCAGGATGTTTCTGTACTCGTAAAACTTCAATCGGATCCTGAAGGTGCAACCGTTCAATATACCCGGAATGGTGAGACCAAGCTTCTGGGGTTTACTCCGCTTGAAGAACAAATGGCTGTTGGTGAAGTTGAATTTCTTTTTAAACGTGATGGATATAAAGATTACCAATTCAAAGCAACATTTGAGGAAGGAAAACCATTTTCAAGGAAAATAAATCTGGCGAATCCCGATGAATTTAATGTTAAAAATCTGAACAAAAAACCCATCGACAAACCTGGTACATTAACTTACAATGGCTTCACCTACACAACTGTTTTAATTGGCAAACAGGAGTGGACGGTTGAAAACCTAAGAACAACTAAATACAATGACGGAACACAGATTAAAAATTTAACAAAAAGCCCAGAGTGGACAAAAACAACCTCTGGTGCCTATTGTGCTTATGACGATAAAGAAAACAATGTGGAGAATTACGGATACTTATATAATTGGTATGCGGTAAATACTAGAAAATTAGCTCCTGATGGTTGGCGAGTACCATCGAATGATGACTGGGATTTACTGATGACATCAGTTGGTGGAAGTTTAGTTGCTGGAAATAAATTAAAAGCAAAATCCGGGTGGTTTAATAATAGAAATTGTGCGGATGACTACGGATTCTGTGCCCTACCAGGAGGCTACTGTAGCGACTTCAATGGAGCATTTCTCGGCCTAGGTAACTATGGAAACTGGTGGAGTTCGACTGTTTCCAATGAGAGTAACGCTTGGAGTCGCTACATAAACTACGATTACTCCAATGTGAGCAGGAACGTCGACGATAAAAAAAGTGGTTTTTCTGTTCGCCTTGTAAGAGATGTTCAATAATGAAAAAACTACTTTTCCTATCACTCCTTTTTCTCCCAACTCTCCTCTTTTCCCAGACACTTAAAGAATTCGACCTGCAGGAAATGAGCGAGCAACAGATTCCGGTTTTTGTTGAACATCCCAACGAAGCAGCACTCATTTTTTACACCGCCATAAATGGGTTCACTGTTGAATCCAACACTGGAGGCGTCGTAAGTACCCAAAGTGAAGGTTCAAAGTTTACCGCATTTCTTAAACCCGAACGCCAGATTTTAACTCTTAAAGCTCCCGGCTTTATTGAGAAGAAAATGGCGTTAGAGAATATGTCTGCCAAACAGGCAAAATTTTACCGGGTGAATGAACAGGAAAATACCTACACCACTGAAACCGGTTTCTTCAAAGTTCAAACCCAGCCTGAAGGAGCATTGATGAAAATTGAAGGATTCCCAACCTTCAAACAATGGACTCCGTGTGAACTAAAGGACTTTAAAGCGGGAAAATACCGGATTAACCTGACCAAACCTGATTATTACCCGCTTGATACTTTGATTGAAATCAGGCCGGGGATGAAGCAAAACGGACTTTTTATATTAAAAAGTATGTACGGCACCTTGTCAATCATGGCCAGTTTACCAGTAAAAGTAAAAGTTGGTAACCAAACCATTGATGCCAGTACGGATCTCACTAATCTTCGGCTCAGGGATGGGTCTTATGATCTCTCAGTGAACGATCCCCGTTTTGATCCGTACCGGGAAACGGTTTTTGTCGAATCGGGCAAAACCAAAATTCTGGATCTGCCTTTGGTAAAGCGAGCTGGGTTCTTGCAGATCATGCATGCAGAGGGATTTGACGTAGCAGTTAACGGGGAAACCCGTATCAAAAAACCGGGAACCCAGCTTCTTGAGTTTTTTGAAGGTAGTTACCGTGCAGAAATAAAACGACCCGGGTTTCAGCCAGTGACCTTTTCATTTACGATTAAAAAGGGCGATGTAATAAACTGGGAACCTGTATTTACAGCAGTTACAGTTAAAGTAAAACTGGAAACTGATCCGGCCGGAGCAATGGTTTCGTTGATTCGAAATGGGGAAGAAGAACCTTTGGGATTTACTCCACTTGAAGAACAAATTGCTGTTGGGGATGTAGAATTTCTTGTTAAACGGGACGGATATAAGGATTACCAGTTCAAGGCCACACTTGAGGAAGGAAAACCTTTCCAAAGAACAATTAACCTTGTAAACCCAACACTCGGTAATTACAAAGCTATAAGCGGAATCAAATACGGATCTCTGGAATACAATGGGTTCACATATAAAACTGTAGTCATTGGCAATCAGGAATGGACTATTGAGAATTTGCGGACAACCCGATACAACGACGGGACTTCAATTCCCAAAATAACCGGTACCAATGACTGGGCAAACGATAGAAAAGGCGCCTATTGTGCGTATGACAACGATGAAAGTAAGGTTGCCTCTTATGGATATTTGTACAACTGGCATGCAGTGAATACAGGAAAACTGGCTCCAAAAGCCGGTGGCTGGCGGGTACCAACGGATGCAGACTGGACGAAATTAACTGATTATGTTGGAAGCAATGCCGGAAGGGAATTGAGAGCAAAGACAGGTTGGTCGAGAAACACAGGAACAGATAACTTCGGCTTCAGCGCCCTTCCGGGTGGTTACCGTAACTACTATGGATACTTCAACAGCTTTGGCGGCAGCGGCAACTGGTGGAGTTCCTCTGCCTACGATACAGATGACGTCTGGACCCGCGGCATGAACTACAATAGCACCGACGTGCTCAGAAATTACGACAATAATAGATTCGGGTTTTCTGTTCTTCTGGTCAGGGATATGTGACTAACCCGTTGCGGTGGCTTCGAGTGTGCTTCGACAGTTCGGCAAGCTCAATTACCACCAGCTCAGCAACCACCTCAGCGGTTACTTAATCTCTTCTTTTTATTTCAAATTCTCAATTTTCTTCACTCTCACCCAGACCAATGCTGTTTTGTACTGGGTATTTACCCACCGACCCAGAACGGTGATTCCTGTTAAACGGTGATTAAACCGGAGCCGGGTAACGCCTTCAAGATCATCTTTCATCTCAGACCGGTTTAAAATCTTTACTTCAGCTAATTCAAGCTGATAATGTTGAACGGCTGCCAGAATGGCCCGGTCTTCAGCTACCCGCCAGGCATCATTTTCATTGTATTTGATGGTAAAACTTCCAACTCCGTAAAAAAAGTCCTCATCATGCCAGGCAGTAGAGTCCGTCCAGGATTGTTTTGGGTAGGTTGTCAGTTTTTGCCAGTCAAAAATTCCGGCAGTATCCGGTGAAAAAGAATATAATTCAATATATTCATTTTGAAACTGATTGGTGCCAAACCGGTCAATACTTACCAATTTGGGTTGAATGGAATCTGCCAGTGGGGATGAAAACTCAAACTGGTAATCAGAATTCCGCCTGTCATCCGGATTTTTAGATTGATGATTCCAGTACTCAACATTGCCTGTTAATCCTGCAGAAGTGAAAACACTCCATCTCACCGAGGCATCATAGTTGGGAGTAGTTGTCTGGTAAGAATAACCGGTGATGCAGGGAAGGGAGTCGGGTGGGAAGAAAAACCAACGGGGATATTTTCCGGTATCCCCGCTGGAAGTTAAAATCTGAAAGAGAGCAAGAAGCAGAATCAAGGTTTGGCTTTGCCTGCTTCGTATTCTTTAACTTCATTATTCAATTCTTCGTAAGCTTTTGAAGCCCGGAAACGTTCATAAAGAAGAGGTTGGTTTTTCATTTCATCATTAAGTGATTGAACCAATGCTTTTGGGGAGATAATCTGAATAACACCGGCTCTTACCTTTTTGTCATCCATTTCAAGATATTTTGTCTTTTTGGTAATCACACCTTTCATAACCTGAACGGCAATTTGTTTGGTTGCCTGTGAATAAGCTTCATTGATTTCTGCCTTTTCATTGCTCGAAATTTCCTCAGAAAACTTTTTGCGTAAGTCAGAAACCTTTAGTTCAAGGGCCTGGGCCAATTTACCATTGGCATCCATGATGGCTTTTTCTTTTGCCAGATCCTGACGGCTGCTAACCCCTTCACCTAACGAGGCAACAACCCCGTCTTCAGTATAATTATTGACCATTTCCTGTAAATCACCAAATGGATCATCCATCACTTTGCTGATTTCATTGCTGGGTTGGGCAGGTCCCGAGCTGCCGCAGGAATAAAACAGACCAAAAGACAAGACAAGGACTGCAAGTGCTGACAGACGAAGTTTCATTGAGCTACCTTTCTGGTTATTGAACTTATTACTTTGGTCATGTCAATATAATGAAAATTATTTTACTGAAGAAACCAAGGTTTATTAATTTCCGGTTATAAATTCGGAATCTTTCTAAAAGGCACAGTTTAAACCATACTACGGCCTGACTTTGTTTTTCTGGATTAGGGAAAAGAAGCTCAACCGGTTGATTTTAAACAGTATTTAAGGTAAAATTGGTTTTTGGTATTAAGTTGGTTTTAAGGAGTAATTGAAAAAATGATGCCCGTAGTAAAAATTGTTTTAATTACAACGAGTCTGGGATTGTTTTTTTCTGCCTCCCTGATGGCTCAGACTGAACTTGAAATCCGTACCGGTGATTACCTGACTGGAGAGGCTTTCATCGTTGACGGAAATGAAGCATCCGCCAAAGAGATGGCCAAGAAAGATCTTGTTCAATCCATCTTCCAAACAGTTGTCATGAATCAGGTTTATGAAATCAATGAAAATAATAATTCCATTTCTGACAAACTGAATATCAATCTGGAATCGTTTTCGAGCATTAATCTGGGTGGAATCCGGTTTTTATCCTACAAGAACAAAGAAGACAAACCCGTCATGAAAGCCTTCATTTCTGTTGAAGATTATCAGGCATCAGTAAAGAAATCAGCAGATGAAACTGTTTCTATTTTAAAAACGGCAGATCAAACAGAAAAAACAAATGGACTGGCAGATGCTTCATTGCTTTATTATGACGCCTGGTTAAAAACTTTTTCTGTTCCTGATCTGATCCGGTATAAACCTGCAGATTCACCTGATACGGTTATTGCCAAAACCTATATCCGGAAAAAACTAACCGACTTTCTCAATGGCATCAAAATTGAAAATGCCGGAATAGCTGAAGAAATGGAAGCTCATTATACGGCCCAGGTCAGGGGTTGGTACAGCGGGAAGCTTGTTAGGAATCTGAGAATCGCCTCAAGGGATCCGTCAATTGATGCTAAACCAATTATTGATGGTTCAGGTAAACTGCATATTCACAGAATACCCGGTTCACCCACCGAAACCATTGAATTGATTTTACTTCCGCCTTTACCTGAAAATGATCAGGCGGCGGCAAGAATTGAAGCAACCAATTCACTTCTTGCGTCCAGAAAAATTGATATTGACTATCTGCCCATCATTGCCATGGATTTCAGAATAGATGGAAAATCTGACGGGTATCTTGATTTTACTCCACAGATCCGGAATTTCAGCATCAGCAAACTGGAATGGGATTTCGGAGATGGTTATCAGGCCATTGAACCCAGACCTTCACATAAATTTGAAAAAAATGCCACTTACAAAGTTACCCTGACTGTAAATGGTGAGTACAAAGTCATCAAGGAAATTGATCAGACCGGAAAGGTTTTTTCTTCAAAGCGAACATTGGAACCCAGAAAAACCCCGCACCCTGACAAGCCCATTGAACTTTTCCCTTCACCTACACCCTCTTCTGGCATGGCAAAAGGAAATACTTTCCAGAAAGTTAAAAAGGATCTTGCTGCATTGTCGGATGGGGATCTCCTGTTCGACTATCTGAATTCAGCAAAAAATACAGGCCGGCTCACTTTCGGCAAAGAATCTCAATTTATCAGACCCGATGATTGCCTGATTGCTGCTGTTGACAGTAAAACCAGGCAGGTGCTCGCTGTTCTTGAAAAGCAGGGTACAGGTTGGGTGAACCAAAAAAATAATCAGGAAATCAGATCGGTCTCAGACCAGTTTAAAGGACAAATTGTTATATGGGTACAGGTTTTTTAAAAAATTCAATTCTGGCTGGTTTCATTCTGAGTCTGGCTTCTTTAAGTTTTGCACAAAATAAAGTTGCGCTGAAAATTAAACATTTCAGTAACACTTCAGCCCGGGTAAAAGCAGAAGAAGTGTCCAACCGCCTTCTGAATGAAATCAATGAGGCTTACGCAACAAAGCGTGCACCCAATTTTTCAGATCCGTCTATTCCGGACACAGCAAGAAATAATATTCAGGCGATTTGGGATAACAAACCGTTTATTTGTCCGGAACCCCAGTTGTTTCTTTCTGCAGTCAGGCGGATGAATGGTGAATTTGAAGTGAGAGGAATTCCGCTTCTGTTTGGCAAAGCGGATGATCCGGATAAATCGTTTGAGGAAGGATTGCTGGTCTTTTCTTCGGATGGAAGTCTTCAGAACTTTTATCTTGGGTTACCAGAGCATCAATATAAACAGGTTATGGCCGGGCTGGATATCCAGGATCTGAGACGGCGCCAGATTATTCTGGATTTTGTTGAAAACTTCAGAACATCTTACAACCGGAAGGATATTCAGTTTCTGGAAAAGGTCTTTAGTGATAATGCCCTGATTATTGTGGGTCACGTGGTCAAAGAAACCAAAACCGATGCTGAATTCATGAATAAAAGCCTCACATCCCAGAAGGTTGAACTTCTGCGGCTGAACAAAAGGCAATATCTTGACGGACTGACAAAGGTTTTCACAAAGAATGCCTTTATCAAAATTGGGTTTGATGATATTCAGATTTACCAGCATAAAAGCAAATCCGATTTTTATGGAGTTAACCTGCTCCAGCGCTGGACGTCTTCGGGATACTCAGACAGCGGGTATCTATTTCTGCTGATCGACTTCCGGAATGAAAAAGAACCTTTGGTTTGGGTGAGATCCTGGCAACCCACCGAGTTTACAAAGAAAGAAGAAGTACTCTCCCTCGATCAGTTTATTCTGCAGTAGGGGTGGGGGTACATTTTTTACCACAAAGAACACGAAACTGGAAAATGAACCTAAAGAAATTTGGTTTTGATTTAAGATTTCGATAGTCCCCCTTTGAAGGGGGCGTTCGTCCCTGTTTTCGGACGAACGGGGGATGTTCCGGAATGCAGGACGAAATAGCAAAATTCTTTTGGGTTAAAACCCAAGCCTTTTAAATTCTATCTTCCGTCAGCTAAAGTAGACGGCAAAAAAAGGGATTTATATCATAATAATTGCCGTCTGCTTTAGCTGACGGATCTGAAATGCTTGATTGCAAAAATCGTCCGGGCAATTAATTAAGGAAAATCACAATCTTAATTCCGGACGAAACAGGAAAAACTCTACAACAGATTCTATTTTTTTACTTTAAACATCAAATCTTAAATCCTGATATGAAAACCCTGCTCTTTCTATCACTCCTCTTCCTCCCAACTCTTCTCCTCTCCCAAACCCTAAGGGAATTTGACCTGCTGGAAATGAGTGAACAGCAAATTCCGGTTTTTATTGACCATCCAAATGAAGGGGCGATTGTTTTTTATACTGCGATTTCTGGTTTCACTATTGAATCCAGCACCGCGGGAGTAGTTAGCACACAAAGCGACGGTTCCAAATACAGTGCGTTTCTCAAACCCGAACGCCAGATTTTAACCTTGAAGGCCCCCGGTTTTATGGAGAAGAAACTTTCAATAGACAACCTTTCTGCCAAACAGGCAAAGTTTTACCGGGTGAATCCGAAAGAGGAAAAATATAGTTCTGAAAAAGGCAGTTACCAGATTAACAGTGACCCATCCGGAGTCCTGTTGACTATTGAAGGATATCCTGGGTTTAAAGAATTTACCCCTTTTGAGTTGAAGGATTATGAAGCAAGAAAATACAAAATTACACTTGCCAAACCTGGGTTTTACACGCTGGACACCTTGATAGAAATAAGAACCGGAATACGCCAGAGCAGTTTTTACAAAATCAGATCTCAGTTTGGGTTATTGTCCCTGAAAGCACCTCTGAATGTCAGTGTTAAAATCAATAACCAGAGTGTAGAGGTTGGTCCGGATTATGTGAACCAGAAGTTGAAAGATGGTGTCTATACCCTTGTTGTCAATGATTCCCGGTTTGACCCGTATCATGAAACGGTTACCGTTGGTTCAGGCGAAACAAGATTACTGGAATTGCCTTTGGTAAAACGGGTTGGAGTTCTTCAGATAGATCATTCCGATGCTTTTGAGGTTTCAGTAAATGGAACAGTATACACTAAAAAAGCGGGTATTCAGTTGCTTGAATTCTTCGAGGGAAGTTATCAGGCGAAAATTAAACGGACAGGATTTGCATCAGTTGAGTTTTCTTTCGTCATTCAAAAAGGAAAGATAGTATCCTGGACTCCTGTGTTTAAACCCATCCTGGTACAGGTAAAGCTGACAAGCGAACCTGAAGGTGCGTCTGTTGTTTTAATCAGAAATGGTGAAAAAAAGGTTCTGGGTTTCACCCCAATAGAAGAACAGATTTCAGCCGGTGAAGTTGAATTTTTATTTTCAAGTGACGGATTTACTGATTATAAGTTTAAAGAAACAGTGGTGGAAGGAAAACCACTAACCCGAAAAATAAATTTATCTGATCTTTCAGCAAAAAACCAACCAGGAATCAGCCCAAAAGGTGTTGAAACCGTAATCGATAGTGATGGGAATGTATATCATACCGTTAAAATTGGCACACAGGAATGGACAGTTGAAAATTTACGGACCACGAAATACAATGATGGAACTCCAATTGCTAAAATTACTGATCAATCAACCTGGGCGAACCGAACAACTGAAGCATATTGTGCCTATGACAACAATGAAAATAACGTAACCAAATACGGTTATTTGTATAACTGGTACGTTGTGAATACCGGTAAACTGGCACCAGAAACCGGTGGCTGGCGTGTACCCACAGATGACGACTGGGATAAATTGATGACAGCTGTTGGCGGAAGTTCAGCTGAGGGAACAAAGCTTAAATCTAAAACAGGGTGGAATAGGGGCGGAAATGGCACAGATGACTATGGTTTCAGCGCCCTCCCGGGTGGTGGCCGGGGCTACAATGGAGGCTTCAGTAATGTTGGCTATTACGGCAACTGGTGGAGTTCGAAACCTGACGATACTTATTACTCTTGGAACCGCGGCATTAACTTCGATGACTCCGAGGTGTCTAGAGGCACTGGCAATAATAGGGATGGCTTTTCAGTCCGTCTTGTAAGGGATATTCAATAATGAAAAAATTCATAAGCACCGTACTGCTTTTCCTCCCAACCCTCCTCCTTTCCCAGACTCTCCGGGAATTCGATCTGCAGGAAATGAGTGAACAACAGATTCCTATATTTGTTGATCATCCTAATGAAGCTGCTATTGTTTTTTATACGGCTATTAATGGATTTACCGTTGAATCGAATAAAGGTGGAGTAGTCAATACCCAAAGCGAAGGTTCAAAATTCACCGCATTTATCCGACCTGAATATCAGATTCTAACACTAAAAGCACCTGGGTTCATTGAGAAAAAACTGGTGATAGAAAATCTCTCTGCCAAACAGGCTAAATTTTACAGGTTAAACCCCTCACAGTCATCCTATGCTCCGGGAAAAGGGAATTTTCTTGTCACGACAGATCCCGCCGGGTGTTTTTTCACTATTGACGGTAATCCTGATTTTAAGGTGTTTACTCCATTTGAACTTAACGGTTATGAAGCAAAAAAATATAGGATAAAACTGACCAAACCCGATTTTTATGATTTGGATACAACCATTGAAATTCATGAAGGGAAAAGCCTGAGTGGTTTGTTTAAGCCTGTTCCCAAATTTGGAACCTTATCTCTCAAAGCACCATTGGCGGTTTATATAAGAGTGAATGACAAGATTGATACAATAGGCCCTGAATTCAAAAGCAAAAAACTTCCGGATGGGACCTATGTACTAAAAGTTACGGATCCCCGGTTTGATGACTTTGAAATGACTGTAAAATTAAATCCGGGTGAAAAAAAAGTGATTGACTTACCTCTGGTAAGAAAGATTGGATATATCGAAATTGACCATCCTGAAGGGTTTGATTTCAAAATAGATCAAGTATCCTACCAAAAAAATCCCGGATCTCAAATATTCGAATTAAAACCGGGTGAGTATACCATACAACTAAAAAAACCAGGTTTTGAGCTGATAACTTATTCGTTTACCATCACAAAAGGGGAAGTCATAAACTGGACCCCCACATTTAAAAGAAAAATGGTTAGCTATAGTCTGATAACTGTTCCTGCTGGTGCTTCTGTCATCTTCTCTCCTCAGAATGGAAAGCCAATAACTTTAGGGTTTACACCCCTTCAAGGACAGTTACCTGTTGGCACAGGCGAGTTTTTAATCAGAAAAGAAGGTGTTCCTGACAATAAATTTATAGCTGTTCTTGAAGAGGATGTACCGTACAATAAAACTCTTTCCTTACAACCACCACCGGTGGAAATTCAAAAACCAAATCAATTAAAAAGTGAAAAAGCACGAAACTCCTTTTATGCGGGCTGGGTAAATACAGCGTTCACTCAAAAGGATTTTTCATCTCTTGAGAAAAGCGATTCAATTACCCGTTCTCCGGTTGGAGTTGGCCTTGGCTTCAGAAAATGGTTTGGATCGGATGGCAATTTTGTCGTGGATGCCCAGGCGTATATGCTGCAATCAGTGAAAACTAAATTTAAGGCGCCGGTTGATCAATTATATATTGGGGGGTTGTCACTTGCCAGCGGGTATGCACTCTCCGCTGGACAAAACCGGTTGACAGGACTTGTTGGGTATAGTTTGACCAATTTGGGTGAGAGTTTATTTGGGTTAAAAAAACGAGAGACCTTAACAACACACCAGGTGTTTGCTGGTGCAGGTGTTGACTTTACGTTCGGACAGGTTTGCCTTACTCTTGAATACCGCCATGCCTTTTTGGCAAGTAAAAGCAGACTCTTTACACAGATTCAGTCTTCAATCGGTTGGGCGTTTTAATCGTGGAAACCAACTCAAAAGGAAAACCGGTAAATTTAATTTATCTTTTTTTGGGATTGATTTTCCTATCCTGCTCCCCCGAAAATGACAAAATTGAAACCTTATTTGGTGAGGAAGGTAATTCACAAAAAGAGGAAATTAAAAACGGTACTCTTACCTATAATGGGTACACCTATAAAACGGTTGTAATTGGCGATCAGGAATGGCTGGCTGAGAATCTTCGGACGACATCTTATAATGATGGTACTTCAATTGCCAATATTACAGATAATACGGCTTGGGCCGGCACCAATAATGGTGCAATGTGTGCCTTTAATAATGACCAGAATAATGTTTCAATTTATGGTTATTTATATAACTGGCATGCAGTTAATACTGGGAAATTAGCACCTGCAGGCTGGAGGGTTCCGACTGATAATGATTGGGTTTTGTTATTTGATCATCTTGGTGGTTTAAATGAATCGGGTGGCAAATTAAAGGAAGTTGGCACTACCCATTGGGGGAGTCCAAATGTTGGAGCAACAAATGAAGTCAACTTTTCATCGCTTCCAGGTGGACTTCGGGGCTGGGATTCTGGATGGTTTTTATATACAGGAAACTTAGCCTCTTTTTGGTCATCAACTTCAGCAAATACACCGGATGGCGATGCGTGGAGTTATTTTCTTAATTATGACCAGAAAACGGTGTTAAGAAGTGCAAATCGATTTCGATATGGTTACAGTGTTCGCCTTGTCATGAATAGGGGAGCGCAAGTTAATAATCCTCCGACTGAACCATCACTTCCTTTACCTGTAAATGAGTCTATCAGCCAATCGATCTCACTTTCGCTAGGCTGGTCATGCAGTGACCCCGATGGAGATTCTCTAACCTATGATGTTTACCTCGGAACAAACTCAAGTCCGACTACTATTGTTTCTGCAAATCAAACCGCAAAAAACTTTTCCCCTGCCGGGTTAACAACCAACACCACCTATTATTGGAAAATCGTAGCTAAGGACAGCAGAGGTGGAACGACAACCGGACCAGTATGGAATTTTAAAACCGAATTAGCTAATAACCCACCGTCAATACCATCAAATCCGTCGCCTCCTTCAGATCTGACAACACTTCAGCCCACAACGGTTTCTTTGAGCTGGTCATGCAGTGATCCTGATGGAGATGCCCTGACTTACGATGTTTATTTTGGAACAAACTCAAGTCCGACTACTATTGTTTCAGCAAATCAAACCGCAAAAAACTTTACTCCAACTGGCTTGACAAATAACACCATTTATTATTGGAAAATCGTTGCCAAAGACAGCAGAGGTGAAAGTACAACCGGAGTAGTTTGGAATTTTAAAACTGAATTATCGCCAAATAATCCTCCGGTGACACCCTCCAATCCATCACCGGCATCTAATCTCACAACTCTTCAGCCCATAACTGTTTCTTTGAGCTGGTCATGTAGCGATCCCGATGGAGATGCCGTAACCTATAATGTTTATTTTGGAACAAACTCAAGTCCGACTACTATTGTTTCAGCAAATCAAACCGCAAAAAACTTTTTACCAGCCGGGTTAACAACCAACACAATTTACTATTGGAAAATTGTTGCAAAAGACAGCAGGGGTGGAAGTACAACCGGACCCGTTTGGCAGTTTAAAACTGAATTACCGCCAAATAATCCTCCGGTAGCACCGTCAAATCCGTCTCCGGCTTCAAATCTGATATCACTTCAGCCCACAACAGTTTCTTTAAGCTGGTCATGCAGTGATCCTGATGGAGATGCCCTGACTTACGATGTTTATTTTGGAACAAACTCAAGTCCTACTACTATTGTTTCAGCAAATCAAACCGCAAAAAACTTTTTACCAGCCGGTTTGACAACCAACACAATATACTATTGGAAAATTGTTGCCAATGACAGTAAAGGTGCAACGACAACCGGGCCCGTCTGGAATTTTAAAACTGAATTACCGCCAAATAATCCTCCGGTCTCACCGTCAAATCCGTCGCCGGCTTCAAACCTCACAACGCTTCAGCCCATAACTGTTTCTTTGAGCTGGTCATGTAGCGATCCCGATGGAGATGCCGTAACCTATGATGTTTATTTTGGGACAAGCTCAAGTCCGACTACTATTGTTTCTGCAAATCAAACCGCAAAAACCTTTACGCCTTCCGGTTTGACAAATAACACAATTTACTATTGGAAAATCGTTGCTAAAGACAGCAGAGGTGGAAGTACAACCGGACCCGTTTGGCAGTTTAAAACTGAATTACCGCCAAATAATCCTCCGGTGACACCATCTAATCCGTCGCCTCCTTCATACCTCATGTTGCTTCAGCCCACAACGGTTTCTTTGAGCTGGTCATGCAGTGATCCCGATGGAGATGCCCTGACTTATGATGTTTACTTCGGAACAAGCTCAACACCAACGACAATCGTTTCCGCAAACCAGACAACCAAAACCTTTACGCCTACCGGTTTGACAAATAACACCGTTTATTATTGGAAAATTGTTGCCAAAGACAGTAAAGGCGGAGCAACCACAGGACCCGTCTGGAATTTTAAAACTGAATTACCACCAAATCACCCACCGGTGGCACCATCAAATCCATCACCTGCTTCAAATCTCACAACCATGCAGCCAACAACTGTTTCTTTGAGCTGGTCATGCAGTGATCAGGATGGAGATGCCCTGACTTACGATGTTTATATTGGGACAAGCTCAAGTCCAAATGTTATTGTTTCAACCAATCAAAGTTCAAAGAATTATTCTACTTCAGAATTGTCACTCAACACTACATACTATTGGAAGGTAGTTGCAAAAGATGGCAAAGGTGGAACGACAACCGGTGCAGTTTGGCAGTTTAAAACAGTTCTCAATTATGATTTCACTTTTGATGGTCACCTTTACAAAACAGTTGTGATTGGCACTCAGGTCTGGACTGTGGAAAATCTGCAAACCACGAAATACAACGATGGAACTTCAATAGACAAAATCACCGATAATACGGACTGGGTAAATTTAACAAGTGGCGCCTTTTGTGCTTATAATAATACCGAAAGCAGGGTTTCCACATACGGGTATTTATATAATTTTTATGCGGTAAACACAGGAAAACTGGCTCCTACAACCGGAGGGTGGCGGGTCCCGACCGATGCAGACTGGGATAAACTGACTAATTATGTTGGTGGAAGTTTAACGGCCGGAACCAAATTAAAGGCAAAAACGGGTTGGAATGGTAGTGGAAACGGTACGGATAATTATGGTTTCAGCGCCCTTCCTGGTGGTTACCGTGGCGTCGGTCTTGGTATATTTTACTCCAGTGGTAATGACGGCAGATGGTGGAGTTCTGCGTCTTCCGGTTCCAACGACGCATGGTACCGATCCATGTATTACACTCTTTTTGACGTGTTCAGGAGCTACGATAGTTACAAAAGCGGCTTCTCCGTTCGTCTGGTCAGGGACAAATAATTTATGTGGTTCCCATTTTCTCAAGCCAAAGTTTTGATAGTCCCTTTATACTCGCAAACAAAAGAGAAATGTATGCTTGAATTTAAACTGAACTTGAGTTTGTGCAGCACAAAAAACCTCCTCAAATATTCACTTTTTGTTGGTTTATACTTTACGATTTTATCTTGTTCTCCCGAAAATGATAAAATTGAAACCTTATTTGGTGAGGAAAGCAATTCCAGTAAAAACGGTACTCTAACCTATAATGGGTACACCTATAAAACGGTAGTAATAGGTGATCAGGAATGGCTTGCTGAAAATCTTAGGACGACAACTTATAATGATGGTACTTCAATTGTAAATATTACAGATAATACGGCTTGGGCCGGCAGCAATAATGGTGCAATTTGTGCCTTTAATAATGACCAGAATAATTCTTCAATTTATGGTTATTTATATAACTGGAATGCAGTTAATACTGGGAAATTAGCACCTGCAGGCTGGAGGGTTCCGAATGATAATGATTGGACCAGATTAACCGATTATGTTGGTGGTGAATCCACTGCTGGTAAAACGCTAAAAGCCAAAACAGGTTGGATTGCTGGGGCTCTGGGTGATGATAACTATGGTTTCAGCGCCCTTCCGGGAGGATACCGTTCCGCCACTGGAAGTTTCGACAATGTTGGATACTACGGCTACTGGTGGAGTTCATCGCCCACCGTTGCAAATGGCGCATGGATCCGTCAGATGGGTCTCGATCGAAGTGTGTACAGATATGACAAATCTTCCAGGAACGGGTTCTCTGTCCGGTTTGTTCGGACTATAGGAACGCAAGTTAACAACCCTCCCATGGCACCCTCAAATCCGTCACCTGCTTCAAATCTCACAACCCTGATGCCAACAACTGTTTCTTTGAGCTGGTCATGCAGCGATCCTGATGGAGATGCTGTAACCTATGATGTTTACTTTGGAACCAACTCAAGTCCAACTACTATTGTTTCTGCAAACCAGACAACCAAAACCTTTAAGCCATCCATTTTGACTACCAACACCATATACTATTGGAAAATTGTTGCCAAAGACAGCAGAGGTGGAAGTACAACCGGGGCAGTCTGGCAGTTTAAAACTATTTCTGGTTATGATTTCACATTTGATGGTCATTTATACAAAACGGTTGTGATTGGCACTCAGGTCTGGACTGTTGAAAATCTGCAAACTACGAAATACAATGACGGGTCTGCAATAACCAAAATACCTGATAGCGCGAACTGGGCTACCGCGTCGAGCGGTGCCTTTTGTGCACATGGCAACAATGAAATTAATGTGGTCACATATGGTTATTTGTATAATTGGTTTGCAGTAAACACAGGGAAACTTGCACCTCCAGGATGGAGGGTACCGACAGATGCAGACTGGACAAAACTAACCGATTATTTGGGTGGGGTTACCACCGCTGGAACCAAACTAAAGGCAAGGAGTGGGTGGAATAGTAGTGGAAATGGCACAGATGATTACGGCTTCAGCGCCCTTCCAGGTGGCTTCCGTATCTATGGCGGTGATTTCTACAGTCTTGGTTATTATGGCGCTTGGTGGAGTTCTTCAGATTTTGATTCTGAGCGGTCCATATACCGTGAGTTGGGATTTGATGGCGCCCACGTGAACAAAGATAGTTACTATTTTGGAGGCGCCTTCTCCATCCGTCTGGTCAGGGATGTTCAATAATGAAAAAACTACTATTTCATATCGTATTTTTCTTCCCATCACTCCTCCTATCCCAAACCCTCAAAGAATTTGATCTTCAGGAGATGAGTGAACAGCAGATTCCCGTTTTTATAGACCATCCAAATGAAGCAGCACTGGTTATTTATACCGCAATCACCGGGTTCACCATTGAGTCCAACAATGGCGGAATTGTTAAAGTAGAAAGTGAAGCGACCAAGGTAACGGTTTTCCTCAAACCCGAACGTCAGATTTTAACCCTTAAAGCCCCGGGTTTTATTGAGAAAAAACTTTCAATTGAAAACCTTTCAGCCAAACAGGCAACGTTTTACCGGGTAAACGGAACGGAGGGGATTTACACAACTGAAACCGGTCTTTATTCAATTCAGAGTATGCCTGCAGGAGCTCTTTTGAAGATAGAAGGGATTCCAACCTTTAAACAATTAACTCCTTTTGAACTGAAGGACTTTAAAGCCGGAAAATACCGGATTAATCTCACCAAGCCCGATTATTACTCTTTGGATACGTTAATTGAAATCCGCTCCGGAATGAAACAAAGCGGACTTTTTGAGATGAAAAGTATGTACGGCACGGTTTCAATACGGACAGTCCTGCCGGTAAAAGTAAAACTGGGTGACCAAACCATTGATGCCGGGCCTGATTTGAGTAATCTGAGACTTCGGGATGGCAAGTATGAATTAACTGTGAATGACTCCCGGTTTGATTTGTACAATGAAACGATTCTTGTGGAATCTGGTAAAACCAAAATTCTGGATCTCCCCTTAGTTAAAAGAGCGGGTTTTTTACAGATCATGCACCCAGATGAATTTGATTTTAAAGTGAACGGCGAAACTCAATTCAAAAAACCAGGAACCCACCTTTTTGAATTTTTTGAAGGGCGTTACGAAGCAGAAATAAAGCGACCCGGGTTTCAGCTGGTAACTTTTTCATTTATAATAAAAAAAGGGGAAGTGGTAAACTGGGAACCTGTTTTCACTGCTGCCACAGTAAAAGTAAACCTGGAAACTGAACCGTCGGGCGCTACCGTTCTCTTAAATAGAGGTTCAGAGCAGGAAGTCTTGGGCTTCACACCGCTTGAGGAACAAATTGCAGTTGGTGAGGTCGAATTTCTGATCAGGAAAGAGGGAGCTGAGGATTACCAGTTTGAAACAACACTTGAAGAAGGTAAAGCCTTTTCACGGAAGATAGATCTTGGTAATCTTGATCAAAATGGACAGGAAGAGCCCGAGTTAAGGTCGGCATCGGCCCTTTTATATGCAGGCTGGAGCAATGTCTGGTTCGCTTCTGATAACTTTAAGACCTTGGAAAAAGACGGAGAAATTAAAAGAACTCCAGTGGGTCTGGCATTGGGATACAGGCGATGGATTGGGGAAGGGAATTTCTTTTTTGCAGATGGGATGGCTTTTATACTTCAGCCGGTAAAAACCAATCTGGATGCTCCGGCAGATCACCTTTTTTTGAGTGGGCTTTCACTTGCTGCAGGATGGAATCCGATGGGAATTTCATGGGTAAGGCCACAAGTTTCCTTGGGTTGGGGTTTCGTTAATTTCGGCGAAGAAGCCTTTATCTTTCAGTCTGGGGAGGCGTTAAGTATTCGTCAATTGTTCTGGGGTATCGGAATAGATTTTCTTTTTGAAGAGTATGGTTTTGGCCTTGAGTTTCGGCGGTCTCTGGATCCAATTGGGGACCGGACGATAAACCAGATTCAACTCAGAGGAGGAATTGGTTTATGAAAAGGAATTTTTCGCCACTGCTCATCTTACTGGTGTCAGGCCTGTTAGGTTGTTCTGAGAAAAGCAGTCTATTGGAAGGTCTTTTGACAAATAATGCCCCTGATGCTCCTGAAGTTTATTCTCCTGCAAATGGTTCAACGGGGAAATCAACAACCATTGTTTTAAGCTGGACAGGTAATGATCCGGATGGGGATGTTCTGACCTATAATGTTTACTTTGGAACAAGTCCCGCAACAATTCAAATTGTCTCATCTGGTAAAAAAGAGGATTATTTAGAAATTAGAAACCTTGCCCATAACACCACTTATTACTGGAAAATTATAGCAAAAGACAATAAGGGGGCTTCAACGGAAAGTCTGGTTTGGTCGTTTAAAACAGGTGACCTGCCCAATTTGGCACCTTCAGCACCTTCCAATCCGAATCCGGCCTCAAATCTGACCATCCTTCAGCCAACAGTTCTGGCCATAAGTTGGTCATGCGATGACCCGAATGGGGATCCATTAACCTATGATGTTTACTTCGGAACAAGCCCATCTCCGGATTTATTTTTTATTGTTTCGGTCAATCAGACTGAAAAAAGTTACACTCCTTCGGGTTTAACAACCAACACCACTTACTACTGGAAAATAGTTGCAAAAGACGATAAAGGGGCTAGCACAATAGGGCAGCTTTGGCAGTTTATTACGGTACCTCCACCAAATAACCCGCCATTAGCACCATTCAATCCATCTCCCGCCTCAAATCTTAGCACACTGCAAACCACAACGGTTTCATTAACCTGGTCTTGCAATGATCCCGATGGAGATGCATTAACCTATGATGTTTACTTTGGGACCAATTCATCACCAAATATAATGGTTTCCTCAAATCAAACTGAAAAAAGTTACTCCCCTTCAGCGTTGACCAGAAATACCAACTATTATTGGAAAATTGTTGCCAAGGACGGCAAAGGTGGAATGACAATAGGTTCAGTCTGGAATTTTAAGACCAACCAAAGTTATGATTTCACTTTTGATGGTCACCTTTATAAAACCGTTGTGATTGGTAATCTGGTCTGGACGGTTGAAAATCTGCAGACCACCAAATATATTGACGAGACATTGATAGCCAAAATTACTGATAACTCAACCTGGAGCACTTCGACAGGTGGTGCATATTGTGTTTATGATAACAATGAAACTAATGTAGCCACTTATGGTTATCTGTACAACTGGCATGCAGTTAATACTGGTAAACTTGCACCTGCAGGCTGGCGAGTACCAACAGATGCAGACTGGACCAAACTTGAAACAGAAGTTGGAGGGTCTGCAAATGCTGGTACCAAACTAAAAGCAACTTCCGGTTGGAAAAACAACGGAAATGGAACTGATTTCTATGGGTTCAGCGCCCTTCCGGGTGGTGCACGCGAATTCGATGGAGTCTTCGGAATTCTGGGCGATTACGGAGTCTGGTGGAGTTCTACTCCTTTCGGTACGAATAGCGCCTGGTACCGGATGATTGGTTCCGGTTTCGTCAATGTGGTAAGGTTCGACTACAATAAGAGAAATGGGTTTTCTGTTCGCCTGGTCAGGGATGTTCAAGAATGAAAAAACTACTCCTTCTCCCAATCCTTTTCCTTCCATCCCTCCTCTTTTCCCAAGTCCTAAAGGAATTTGACCTTCAGGAAATGAGTGAGCAGCAGATTCCCGTCTTTGTTGAACATCCAAATGAATCCGCATTGATTTTCTACACAGCCATAAATGGATTTACGGTTCAGTCTAACACGGGTGGGATTGTTAAAATCGAAAGTGAAGCGACCAAAGTAACCGTTTTTCTAAAACCTGAACGGCAAATCCTGACATTAAAAGCACCCGGGTTTATCGAGAAAAAGCACCTGATTGAATCCATTTCAGCCAAACAGACCAAATTTTTCCGTTTAAATGAACTTGAAAGTTCAAACACCATTGAAACGGGCTCTTACAAAATTCAGACCCAACCTGAAGGAGTATTATTGAAAATAGAAGGGATTTCTGACTTCAAAAAGTTTACTCCGTTCGAATTGTTGGATTACAGGGCCGGAAAATACCGGATTTTTCTAACCAAACCGGATTATTACCCCCTTGATACTTTAATTGAGATCCGGCCAGGAATGAAACAGAACGTACTATTTGAGCTTAGAAGCATGTATGGTACACTTTCACTACGTACTGACCTGCCAGTAAAAGTAAAAGTTGGTGGCCAGATCCTGGATGCTGGACCTGAACAAAGTAGTTTGCGGCTCAGGGATGGGAATTATGAGTTATCCGTGACTGATTCACGTTTTGATCCGTATCGTGAAAAGGTTCTTGTAGAGTCGGGTAAAACCAAAATTCTGGATTTACAACTGATTAAACGATCTGGGTTTTTACAGATCATGCATGAAGATGGATTTGACGTTTTAGTAAACGGGGAAACCCGGATTAAAAAACCGGGAACCCAGCTGCTCGAATTTTTTGAAGGAAATTACGAGATTGCAGTTAAAAGGCCAGGATTTCGGCCGGCCAATTTTCCCTTTTCAATTAAAAAAGGGGACATTATTAACTGGGAACCCATTTTTAAACCGGTTACTGTTTTGATGAAACTTAATACAGATCCTGCAGGTGCTTTGGTAACCATTTACAGAAAGGGAGAAGAAGAAACGATTGGTTTTTCACCGTTTGAGGAGGCAATTTCTGTTGGTGAAATCGAAATTCTTCTCAAGAAAGAAGGATTTAATGATTACAGGTTTATTGTAAATCTTGAGGAGGAGAAACCTTATTCTAAAACAATTAATTTGGCGAATCCCCTGAAAGATGAATTTAAGGTGATCAACGGAATCCGTCATGGCACTTTAGACTACAATGGGTACACCTACAAAACGGTTATTATTGGCAAGCAGGAATGGCTGGCTGAAAATCTAAGAACGACTCGTTATAATGACGGAACCTCAATTTTGAATATTGAAACAAGCAGTAATTGGTCAACGACTTCGAATGGCGCTTATTGTTCTTACAACCAGGATCAGAGAAATGCAGAAAAGTATGGGTATTTGTACAATTGGCATGCAGTAAATTCAGGAAAATTAGCTCCAATGGGTTGGCGGGTTCCAAGTGATGAAGATTGGACTATTCTTGAAAATGCTGTCGGTGGAAGTGGAAGGAAGTTAAAGGCAAAATCAGGATGGAGCATATTAAGTAATGACGAATTCGGTTTTGGTGCTCTTCCCGGTGGCAACCGTGATAATGAATTTGGTTCCTTTGGAAATCTTGGGATAATTGGTGATTGGTGGAGTTCAACTTCCACCAATAATATCTTTGCCATTGACAGAAGTCTGAGCAGAAATAACGACAGTGTTGGAAGATTCAATAATAAACTAAACAACGGCTTCTCCGTCCGTCTTCTTAGAGATGTTCAGTGATGAAAAAACTACTATTCCTTTCTCTCCTTCTTCTCCCAGCCCTCCTCTTTTCCCAGACTCTCCGGGAATTTGATCTGCAGGAAATGAGTGAACAGCAGATTCCCGTTTTTGTTGATCATCCCAATGAAGCCGCTTTAGTCATTTATACCGCAATCAACGGATTCACGATTGAGTCGAACACAGCCGGAATTGTTAAAATTGAAAGTGAAGCTACCAAGGTCACCGTTTTCCTAAAACCCGAAAGGCAGATTCTGACTTTAAAAGCCCCAGGTTTTATTGAGAAAAAACTGTCAATGGAAAATCTCTCCGCGAAACAGACCAAATTTTACCGGTTGAACGGTAGTGAGGATGTTTATCAGCCTGAAAACGGCTATGCGAAAATCAATACAGACCCGGCCGGATGTCAGTTACTCATTACCGGTATACCGGGATTTAAGGAAAAAACTCCATTTGAATTGAGTGGTTTTGAAGCCAAAAAATACCGAATAACTCTGACTAAGCCCGAATATTTTCCTCTGGATACCCTTATTGAGATCAAAGCCGGACTCAGGCAGAATCTCATGTTCCGGCTCAAATCAAAATTTGCAACTCTATCCCTCAAGACACCTGAGCAGGTTACCGTTAAAATAAGCGGAAATGGCGAACTGATTGTTGGTCCTGTTTACGTGCCCAAAAAACTTCCGATCGGAACCTATACGATTGAAGTCAGTGACCCCAGATTTGAACCATTCACGAAAGAAATCAAACTTGAATCAGGGGCAACCGAAATAATTGATTTGCCACTTGTCAAAAAAACCGGATTTCTTCAAATCAATCATCAAGATCAGTTTACAATAAAGGTGAACGGAGAAAGTTACATAAAAAATTCTGATCCGTTCTTGATTGAGTTTTTGGAGGGAAGTTATATTTCGACTGTAAAACGTTCAGGATATAAACCGGTTACTTTTAATTTTGACATCAAAAAAGGGGGAGTCATATCCTGGGCACCTGACTTTTTACCTGAGATGGCAACGGTGAAAATAAATTCGAATCCGGAAGGTGCTGAAGTAACTTTGGTAAGAGGGGGTAAGGAAAAATTTCTTGGCTTTACTCCGGTTCAGGAACAAATTCAGATTGGCGCTTTTCAGTTACTCATAAAAAAAGAAGGTTTTCTTGATCAAAACGTGACCGGCGTTTTGAAGGATGGAGAACTTATTGATAGAACCATCCGGCTGGTTCCTGTTGAACAGGTTGAAGAGAAAAGTAATATTCTGGCAGAATCTGGTGAACCTTTATCCCAGCCTCGCCATCTGTTTTATGGGGCCTGGATCAATACCTGGTTTGCAACTCCTGAATTCATAGCACTTGAAGAGGAAGGTACAATAAGCCGTTCGCCACTTGGCTTTGGGCTGGGTTACCGGCAGTATTTAGGAGTAACTGAATCATGGATTTTCGATGCCCAGGTTTTCTTTAGTCAGTCGGTGAAAACAACCTTTAATTCCCCTACTGATCAGCTTTATCTAGGCGGACTTTCCCTGGGGTTTGGATGGAATCCGTTTACATTCGGCTACCTCAAACCAACTCTACTGGCTGGTTATAGTTTGGTGAACTTTGGACAAAATGCCTTTGCTTTCCCAACGGGAGAATACCTGATCACTCATCAGGGGTTTGTGGGGCTGGGTTTTGATCTGATGTTTGAACACATTGTACTGGGTACAGAGTTTAGAAGGTCTGTTTTTGCATCCGGCGGAAGAAATACCAACCAGATTCAGTTTCGGGCGGGGTACGGATTATGAAAAAAAGTCATATTTTTTATCTGCTAGCTTTTGTTCTGCTTCTGCTTACTTGCAAGGATGAAAACAATCTGATCGAAAGTCAGGTTTTTTCTGAATCTCCTGTTGTAAAAGAAACGAAAACCGCAAAAAGTATCACCCGGATTTCTGCTGTCTCGGGCGGAACTATTTCCACTACGAAGGGAAAGACGCTGATTTCCCGGGGTGTTTGCTGGGGAGTTACGGCAGCTCCCACTTTCGAACAAAATCATACTTCTGACGGAAAAGAACGGGGTGATTTTACAAGTTCGATAACCGGCCTTAACCCAAAAACTCTTTACCATGTTAGGGCCTATGCCCAAACTTCAGATGAACTTGTTTACGGACCGGAACTGACTTTTGAAACCCTGCCAAATAACACACCTGCACCACCGACGGTACCATCTCCGGCTTCAGGAGCAACAGGAATTACGGCATCCCCTAACTTAGGCTGGACGGCATCTGATCCTGATGGAGATCCCTTGACGTATACAGTTTATTTTGGTACAAACAGCACGCCATCAACTATAATTGCAACGAACCAAAGTCCGAATTCAATTTCCCGTAGCAATCTGGCGGGCAACACCAGGTACTATTGGAAGATCAATGCAAAAGACACATTTGGTGCATCTTCAACCAGCCCAATCTGGTCTTTTACCACTGGAACGGTTAACAATCCGCCAACAACACCATCAAATCCGTCTCCAGCTTCAAATTTAACTTCGCTACAACCTACAAACGTTCAGCTAAACTGGACTAGCACTGATCCTGATGGAGATCTTCTGACCTATGATGTTTATTTTGGATTAAACTCAAATCCATCTGCTATTGTTTCTGCTAATCAAACCACACAAAACTTTTCACCTTCAGGTTTGACAGCCAACACTATTTATTATTGGAAAATTGTTGCTAAAGACAGCAAAGGCGGAACAACAACAGGACTAATCTGGCAGTTTAAAACTGAATTACCGGCAAATAATCCTCCAGTGACACCATCAAATCCGTCTCCAGCTTCAAATTTAACCACCTTGCAACCAACAAACGTTCAAATAAACTGGTCATGCAGTGATCCGGATGGGGATGCCTTGACTTATGATGTATATTTTGGAACTAACTCAAGTCCGACTACTATTGTTTCTGCAAATCAAACCACACAAAACTTTTCACCTTCCGATTTGACAGTCAACACCATTTATTATTGGAAAATCGTAGCCAAAGACAGCAAAGGCGGAACAACAACAGGACCAATCTGGCAGTTTCAAACTGGATTACCACCAAACAAACCTCCGGTGGCACCATCAAATCCGTCACCGGCTTCAAATTTTTTAATCTTGCAAAAGTTAACGGTTACATTAACCTGGTCCTGTAGTGATCCGGATGGAGATGCCCTGACTTACGATGTTTATTTCGGAACGAGCTCAACACCTTCAGTAATAGTTTCTGCTAATCAGACTGCAAGTAACTATACTTGTTCTGGTTTGACAAATAATACTGTATATTATTGGAAAATTATTGCAAAGGACAGTAGGGGTGCAATAACAGATGGTTCAGCGTGGCAGTTCAAAACTGAATTATTTAACAACCCACCTGACGCACCGTCAAGTCCTTCACCAGCTACCGGCACAACTGATGTTACAACTTCAACTTCCCTTTCATGGGTGTGCAGTGACCCTGATGGCAATGTTTTAACGTATAATGTTTTGCTTGGTACCAATTCATATCCAACAACAATAGTTTCTGAAAATCAAACATCTCAAAACTATACACCGTCTGGATTGAACTACAACACAACTTACTTCTGGAAAATTGTTGCAAAAGACAGTAAGAATGCAATTAAAGAAAGTGCAATTTGGAGTTTTACAACAATACCTGAACCAAATCACCCACCAGGAATACCTACAGGCCCACTTCCTATAAATGGGTCAATAAATCGACCCTTAGCCCTTGATATAAGCTGGTCATGCAGCGATCCGGATGGGGATGCCCTGACTTATGATGTTTATTTCGGAACCAGTTCAGAACCTTCTGTTATCGTTTCAGCAAATCAGACTGCCCAAAATTATACTCCTTTGGGTTTAACAACCAACACAACTTACTATTGGAAAATTATTGCAAAAGATGGCAAAAATGCCCCGACAGAAGGTCCCGTCTGGCAGTTTATGACTTTAGTGGCTCTAAATAATCCGCCTTTGGTACCATCAAGTCCAACTCCATTTTCTAATCTGACCACACTTCAACCGACAAGTGTTCGGTTAAGTTGGGAGTGTAGTGATCCGGATGGAGATGCTCTGACGTATGATGTTTATTTTGGAACAAATTCAACGGCACCTATTCTTGTTTCGGCAAATCAAACGGCTCAAGATTTTACGCCCATCGGTTTAACAACAAACACCATTTACTTTTGGAAAATAGTTGCCAAAGACAGCAGGGGAGGAATTACAACCGGATCTGTATGGCAGTTTAAAACTGAATTACCACCAAACAATCCTCCATTGATGCCGTCAAATCCATCGCCGGCTTCAAATCTGACAACCCTGCAACCCACAACGGTTTCATTAAGCTGGTCATGCAGTGATCAGGATGGAGATGCCCTGACTTATGATGTTTACTTCGGAACAAGCTCAAGTCCAACTTCTATTGTTTCTGAAAACCAAACTGCAAAAAGCTTTGAACATTCTGGATTAACATATAACACAACCTATTATTGGAAAATTGTTGCTAAAGACAGCAGGGGAGGAAGTACAACTGGACCGATCTGGCAGTTTAAAACTGAATTACCACCAAACAATCCTCCGGTGGCACCATCAAATCCAATTCCGGCATCAGATCTGACAACACTTCAGCCCACAACTGTTTCTTTGAGCTGGTCATGCAGTGATCCGGAGGGAGATGCCCTGACTTACGATGTTTATTTCGGAACGAGTCCAACTCCGTCGGTTATTGTTTCAACCAATCAAACTTCAAGTAATTTTGCAACTTCAGATTTGACACTAAACACTACCTACTTTTGGAAAATAGTTGCCAATGACGGCAGAAATGCCCCGACAGAAGGACCGGTTTGGCAGTTTAAAACAATTCTCAATTATGATTTCACTTTTGATGGTCACCTTTACAAAACAGTTGTAATTGGCTCTCAGGTCTGGACGGTGGAAAATTTGCGGACAACCAAGTTCAATGATGGAACGGCAATACCCTATATTACAGGTAACTCCTGGGATTGGGTTCATTCGACAAATGGTGCATTTTGTGAGTATGATTTTGATGGGGGGAATGGGAATTCCTATGGATATCTGTATAATTGGTATGCGGTTAATACCGGGAAACTAGCTCCCTTATCAGAAAGTTGGAGGGTGCCAAGCGATGAAGATTGGACCAAATTAACTGAATATGTTGGTGGAAGTTCTATTGCTGGAAACAAGTTAAAGGCAAAAAGCGGTTGGGATTTAGATACAGGTACAGATGACTATGGCTTTCGTGCCCTTCCGGGTGGCTACCGTGACTACAACTTCGGACTTTTTCATGAAATTGGTAACACAGGCGCATATTGGAGTTCTTCTGGAAGTAACAGTGCGTGGTGCCGCTACTTTTATTCTGGTTCACCCAATGTAAGCAGACAAATGTACCCAAGTAGTGGCGGCTTTTCCGTTCGTCTTGTCAGGGATTTATGATCCAAAAAGTTCGCTTAAAAAGGTACACTCAGAATTGATTGATGGTCAATCCTGAGTGTAAGTTGTGAACTCAGACGTATTTTTTAAATTCCTGTAGAATTTCACTTCCTCTTCTTGCTGAGCTTGCCTGAATATCATCCGCTTCTTTTTCTTAGGGGAATAATGAAAAAGGAAGTATAAAGCCCACAAACCTATTCCAAGACCATAGATTAAAGCTAAGACTGCCCAAAGTCCAATATGAACCGGAAACATTTTTGGATAGTTCGGGATGGGTAAGTTATTAAACTCACTTTCAAGTTTCTTTACCTCGCTTATATTTTGGGGATCAAGTCTCTGTAAAATGACAACTTTACAGTTCGTTCTGTGTTGGTAGCCTGGTAAATTGAAACACCACGTCTTTCCAGTTAATAATCGACGGTCTTGATCTCTTGTGTCCCCAACAGATTCCAGTGGAACAATTCCGTAAAATTAATCCGAAACTGCTCATATTTCGGATTATCCTGAATGGAAAGGCTATCCCTTCTACCTATCTAACATCCTGCTCTAACATGAAATTATTTAAAAACAAGCTCCGACAACATTAAGACTGGCGACATAGAATGGCATGTTATTTACTGTTATTGTCGTTTTTTAATTTTATGCTAAAAAATAAATAATTAAAGTTTGCAAAAACAAACTCAACCGCTATCTTTAATTGAGAAAAACAAACGTATCGGGCTTAATAAATGCTTTTGCTTCACTGGAACACCAACTCTTTTGATAAGCCATCTCTAACAAGAGTTGATTTTCTTCACGGATTGTCACTGAGCTCTGCTTCGATATCAACATCAGCAGCTACCCTCTCTTCCAAGGGAAGGTTAAAATTAATGGAGCACCTGATTTTTGAGGCTCTAAAATTGCCGGAGCCTGATAATCTGGAGGTTTCATTTGATTTTTATTCCTTTTTCCCCGCAGGATACGGCTTAAAGAGCCTTGAAAGGTATACACAAAGATATCATGGAAAAGTATGGCTAAAATTTTTCAGATATTCACGAAAAGACAAGATTCAATTAAAGGTGCCACCCTTCTTTTGGATTATGAATCCTTTCTTTTTTAACCTTTCTGAAAAACTTCCCGGAAAAACAGCCATGACTGTTTTGTTTAATTCAATTACTTCAGTTCTGTCACCCAAACAAATACCCTTGAATGATGGCTCATTTCTGCCGGCACTAAAATCTTATGAAATTATTGCCTTGAGTTCATCACCTGAAAAACTCTTTGCATTTTACCATGAAGTTTATGAGTCATTCATAAATCATCTATCAGCCTTTCATGTTGAATTTATTGAAGAGATTTTTTCTATTTACCGGCTGAGTATTTTAAAAAAAGAAGGAAAAATTTCTTTAAAGATATTAGATCTGATTGATAAGTATTACTTACAGATAATTAAAGTCAAGAAGGATATCGCAAGTTCACAATATTACTTTGCCTGGCTTTATTCACAGTTAATTGAACTTATCAGTTCAAAAGTTACGGGCTCTCAATCTAATGGTTATTCCTTTCAGAAAGATCGATATCTCAATTATGAATTCGAACGATATTTGAACAGTTATCAAGGCACAGAGCACAAAATCCGTTTTGTCAACAATGTACTTTCAACGGGTAAAAATGGAGGTTTCGCTTGATCAATTCTGGTTTTTATAAAAAACCGAATCCATTGTCATTGTTCGGTTCAAACTGAATTTTTTTTCAATACCATCAATTGGGCGCTACAAAACAACAAATGAGAAACATCATGTTATTTAATGCCACAACAAGACACCTGATAGGTCTCATCTGCATCTCTTCATTCTTTGCATGCAGTTCTGATGATGATAAGGACGGGGTTCCGAACGAAAAAGACAAATGTCCGGGCACTCCTATTGGTACTGTAGTAGATAAAAACGGATGTCCTGTTATCAGGGAAATTGGAAATGTTCATTTTTATATTGAAACATCTGCAAGTATGGGTGGGTACTTTAAACAGGATGCTGATTTCAAAACGTTGATAACAGATATCTCAACCAAGATTGAGAAGAATATTAAGCCGTTGGATATTTGGTTTATTGCAGATTCTGCCACAAAATATGAGGGTAATTCACAAAAACTAAGCCGAGACATTGCTACAACCCGAATTGCTGACAAGAAAAGCTCTGAACTTCATGAAATTTTCAGTCAGATTGCTGAAAAAAATGACTCCAACGATGTTTCTATATTGATTTCAGATTGCATTCTTTCATTTCCCGATAGTGAAATAATGATGAATCGTGAAATCAACAAACAGGAAGCGCCCAACTCTCTCAAGGGAAATATTTTTTCAACCTTTTCAGATATGCAAAAAAAGGGTATCGGTACCAGTGTCTATGCTTTTACCTCAAAATTCTATGGAACTTATTATAATTATCAGAATGGAAGATCCGATTTAAATGGTGCCAGACGCCCGTTCTACATGTGGGTAATTGGCGACAAAGAAGTTCTTAGAAAGTTTAATTCGCAACTAAAGGATATTTCCAGTTTTAGACCTGAGAAATCTCTTCACTTCGGAATATATGATGACCCGGTAACCACTTATAACATTATCCCCCAAATTGAACGCAAAGGGAACTGGATGAAAACCGGTTCAGGCATAAAGGATATCGAAATTGTTGAAAGTGAGCCGATTACTTTTTGCGCAGTACTTAACCTGGAGTCCCTCCCTGAATATTCAACAACAACCCAATACTTAAAAGAAAATCTTCAACTTGAGACAGTTGGTTGTCAGGCTGAGTTTGAGATCAGGGAAAAATCAACCCTTGACAAATCCAAACTAAAAAGTGAACAACAAATTGCATTATTTGAACAGGCTACGCATGCTTTGGTCTTCACTCTGACTGAAATGTCGCTTTCAGAGGCAAAAATAAACCTAACCCTACCCTATAAATCTGATTTATGGTACTTAGACTGGTCATGCCTGGATGATAAGAATTTGTCTGGTATTGACGGCAAAACTTTCGCATTCGAATACCTGGTTGCAGGTGTCAAAGAAGCTTACGAAACAAAGAACAAAAACTTCATTGATTTTTCAGTTACACTAAATAAGTAGACAACTATGAACATTACAATCGCGTTTTTTTCGATTTTTTCCTTCATTTATGAAATCATTATTGGGGAAAATTCAGACTTTCCGGAATACAGAGAGGGTATTTTTGACTCTGTTGGATTAATTACTTTAATTATTTCAGTTGCAATTTGCCTTTTGTTTTATGTGGGTCTTGGACGCTGGAAAGCACTCTGGTATACGATGATTCATTGGGTTATAACCATTTTAATCGTTGCAAGTATCGGATTTGGATTTGCATTTTCACAGGCTAAAGGTGAGCTGGGAGATGTTGACAGTTACCTGATCCGGTTTGCAATATTCAATGCGATGTATGCTGCTCTTTACTTTATTGCATTTTCATTTCTTTTCAAAAACTTTTCAATTTTTTCTAAACGAACACCAATCTAAACTATTATGAGAGTATTCATCTTTGGAATCGGCGGAACCGGATCACGCGTTCTGCGCTCACTTACCATGCTTTTGGCCAGTGGAGTTGAGTTTAAATCTGATAACCTTACGATTTATCCGGTTATCATTGACACAGATGCCCATAACGGGGATACATCACGCACAAGAGACCTTCTCAGAAGTTATCATTCTCTGAGAAAGACGTTTGTTGGGAAAAATGTAACCTCTAAAAGTCCGTCCTTCTTTGCTACACCCATCCGGTCCTTTTCAAGGGTTGATTCAAGCGGCACTCAGGATAATGGTGACCTGGATGTTCAATTCAACTTTCAAAATCAGGACAATACCTTCGCAAATTTTGTTAACTACAACGGTCTTAGTCCATTAAATAAAGATTTGATGGAGTTATTGTACAATGACTCACTGGATGACCATCCGGAACTCTACCTCAATTTAAGTGTTGGCTTTAAAGGAAATCCGAACATCGGGAGTATTGTTTTTAATGACCTGATCTTTTCGCAGCAATTTAAAAACCTTGAAGCAAGTTATACGAATACAGACCGCATTTTTATTATCAGTTCAATTTTTGGCGGTACCGGTTCTTCCGGATTTCCGACTCTGGTCAAACTTATCAGGACTTCCAAAAACACCAACCTCGCAAAGACAAAAATTGGTGCGATTACGGTCATGCCGTACTTTAATGTAGAATCAAATGACAAGAGCGCCATTAATTCAGCAATTTTTGATACAAAAACAAAAGCTGCTTTATCATTTTATCATGCAGATTCTCATCTGAAATCTGTAAATGCCTTATACTACATTGCTGATAAGGATCAGGGGGCAAGCCTTCCGAACGTCGAGGGTGGTGAGGGTCAGGTAAACAATGGTCACCTCATTGAGTTTCTTTCCTCTACGGCCATTGTAGATTTTATCAACAAAAATGATGACGAAATTGAGAATCCTGTTTGTTTTGAGTTTGGCACAGAAAATAATGCAAACCCATTTAAAATTCAGGATCTCTGTGAGCAAACAAAAAAAGCATATATCACTCCATTTGTTAAGTTTGCATACGCTGCCAAGATTGCAACTGACTTGATCCCTACGTTAAAAGATGAAGCATTTTATGGGCCTAAGGAATTAAATATTGAGGGAGCCGTTGGGGTTCCCAATGAATATAAACGGCTCATCACATTTTTTAACGAATATAAAAAATGGAGTGCTGAAGAACTTAGTAATCCAAATAACGGCCGGGTATTCAGTTTATTCACATTTAATTCTTCGCATGACCATTTGAATAATCTTGTTCACGGAAAAACTATTAAATCAGGCTTCCTTGATTCAGGACTTTCAAAAAAAACGGTCGGTTCGTTTGTAACAAAAATATCTTTGTCTGAACCCAAAGATATGCCGATCGCTGAAAAGTATCTCACTACTCTCTATAAGGCATCTGAAGAGTGCCTGAAAACCTTAGGTCCACTTCCTTAATTTAAGTAAAACATATGTCACATATTTTTAATTTTATACTAAGCCGCAATAAAAACATTTATGACTGGATGGCTTCTGACAGAATTGTTCCGGCCAGTTTAAAAGATGTTGAAGATAAAACCAATATTTTATCTTCGTCTGTGGGTACCTCAATCCCAACACCAATGGCAAGAATGTACCTGTTCAAAACTGCATTTGAAATAGTTGCAGCACAGGTCAGGGAAGGGAAACCAGCAGATAAGAGCATTTATAATGGTCTGGTGTCAGAAGTTCTGGACTTGCTGGAGCTTCTATATAAGAGTGGTGCAGATGCAAGTAAGTTCAGATATCAAAAATGGGTTTTCGACAATACGCAGGGTGAAGATGAGCAAATAAGGAAGTTTTTTGGAAAAGATCACGGTCACATTCTATTGGCTGAATCTTTTAAACAAGCCTGTTTTTTTGATGCCCGACACCCCGAAGAGGCCAATCAACCCTTTAAAAATAAAATAGAAATTACCTTTATTTACTATAAAGAAGCGAATAAAGAAATTCTTATGGGCGGGACCTCGCCTTTTACTTTTGTATTTACTACTCCAAACTTTAAACGAAAATTACGGGAAAAATCATTTAAACCATTGGTTGGGCTTGTATCCAACGACATATTATTCGATTCAAATTATACACCCCTTCAAGACCGGGATCCATCATTCATAAAATATGTTGAAAGTCTTTCTGGATCTGAGGGGATCAGTAAATCATTTGAGGGCTTCCAGGAATATGTAACAAACAGTAAAAAAAGATTTGAAAATAAATTCTCCGGAAAGTCATCAACCCTAAAAGTAATTCACTTTGATGACACCCCGCTTTCTGTTTCTAACATCTCTTTAAAACATCTCAGTGCTGTTGACTACCAGGACACAATTCACGAAACAAGTGACTTTAAAATTGTCTTGCCTGAAGACACTCATTATAAATTCGAGAAGTCAAGAAACCCCTTGTTTTTAATTGATAAAATGAGCTATGATGGCCAATATTCTTCTCCCAACAGCCATTGGAATGCCAATACAAGGGTAAGTGAAAATGTATATGTTGAAACCGGCTTAAATGAAATTATGGAACGGGATCTCCCCGGCCTTGATGGTTTCAAATATCCATTCCTTGCACCGTTTGATTTTTTTGAACGTTGCCTGTTAAAACTGCCGGGATATGTTCTGAATGATGATCGATTTGTAAGCCTGATACAAAATCAACCTTTTCTACTTCCGTTGAAGCCCATATTTTTCCATTTCTTCCCGATTGGAAAAGTGAAAGATTATGTCTCAATTGAAGTAAAAGAAGATCAAATTACCATCATATTAAAAATCCCTGTCTTTGGACCAACAAAAGGACTCCGCAATTTTATCTGTAAAAAAATATATGATGCAACCAATACCATCACCTATTTTGGAATTCTGGGAATCTACCCTTTCACCAAGGCGCCAAAAAATGAAAAAAATCTTCTTTTCATTAATAAATATACTGTTGCGTCTTACGAGAAAACCAACGAGCCTGAAAAAATGGATTCACTTCGGTTTTTGAAGCAGGATGATTTTGAAAACCCGCTTTCAACAACACCTGTTACGAGGGCAACTTACACAGACATCAATACAAAAACGACCTATTATCAGGTTAACTCATCATTTGATATCATACAACTGAATTTCAAAAAAGATAACTCTGCCTGTGGCGGTCTTATTTTACCGAAATTTAAAGAAGTACAAACCGGAACCAATGAGTTTATCTATGCCATTGATTTTGGAACCTCAAACACACACGTTGAATACGCTCAATTTGTAAATGGAGCCATTACTGAAACACAGCCATTCACTATAACAGGTAAGGATGGTGATAACAGTCTTGATTTTATGCAAATGTTTCTGTTAAATAAACCCAAAGAAGTCATACTGAATGATGGAGCAGATCATTATTTAGATTATGAACGAAGTATGGGTTTCAAAATAGATACTGCACGAAAGGCAACTCTTAGAGAATTTATTCCATTTCAAATTGGACCACAAAAATCAGCCTCAGTTAAATTTCCATTCCGAACAGCGACTTGTGAGAGTAATGCGTTCATTTCAAACCAGGCAAATAACCGTTTGTTTTTGGACGCAAATATTGGTTTCCATATCGATGACGATACTCTCATTGATAATATTCTGTACAAAACCAATTTGAAATGGTTAATGGAAAGTTCCATCGCAGATCCTATAAACAAAAACAGAATCTCCCTGTTCTTCCGTCAGCTTATTCTCATGATCCGGACAAAAGTTCTTTTGGAAAATGGTGATTTGGGCAAGTTAAAACTTGCACTATCTTTTCCATTGAGTATGGGAGAAAGTCTTGAAGGAACACTTAAAAAATTATTTAAAGAGCAAATGAAAGATTTGCTTAATGGTAATGAAGAATTAAAAGAGGTTACTGAATCTGTTGCTCCCTATTACCAGTTGAAATTTCTTGATATTAACATCCAGAATGATAGTTTCTGTAATATTGATATCGGTGGGGGGACAACTGATATCATTTTAATTGACAAAAACCCTGAAAACCCGAACAAGCTCACGGGCTATTGCTCATCCTTCAGGTTTGCAGGCAAACAACTATGGGGAAGTGGCAGCAACGAGTTTGCCCTGATGGAAAATGGCTTTGTCTATTACTACACCAGTTTCATTAAACGAATTGATGAAAACCTCTTCAACGAAATCCAGAAAGTTCTAAATGGTAAAACAAACAGAACCGAGGATGTGGTTGGGTTTTTATTCAGTAAAAAAGAGTACAAATTTTCAGAAATATTCTCTGAAAACCCGGAACTGAAGGTTGTTTTACTGATCCATTATTCAGCAATTCTGTATTACATAACCAGATTTGCAAAACAAAACAAGGTAAAATTACCCAGAACCATCAGTTTCTCTGGTAAGGGGAGCGAGTATCTTAACCTTTTATTTCCGTCAGACAATGATTTAAAAGGTTTTACTCAAAAGATTTTGGGCATATTCTCAAATGAAACGATCCGAAATGATTTTGAGATTAATCGTTCAAAGGAACCGAAGGTAATAACAGCCAAGGGAGCTGTGCATTTTGCAAGTGAAAATGTTAAAGTCGTTGATAATGAGTGGGCAATTGAATCATCTGCCCCTCATGCAAAAGAAAAAGTCCTGGATCCGATTAAGGACACCTTCATTGGTTCAGAAAGTGACAGCCCTACCGCAAAAAATCTGAATTATGGCGCTTTGAATTCTAACTCAGCACTATTCTCAGAGATTCTAAAAACTGAAGTCAACTTTTTAACTCTCCTTTTTGGTAATCCGGAGTTATGTGCAATTATCAACAAACGACTCCAGTTGCAGGATTTTTCTGCCTATAAAAGTTTTTTTATTCCAGAAAATGGAAACATTCAGGGAGAGGGAAAGATCCGGGATAGTTTTCTTGCGACCTTTTCAACTCTGAATCTTTTAGAAAATATTGATAACTCGCCGTTTTTCTTTGGTTTGAATTACTCACTAACCAAGTTGTCTCGTGAAATTGCAGAAAACTCACTAAAAAAATAATGCTATGAAACATCTCATTTTTGTTCTTTTTCTCATCCCTACTTTTGTTTACGGGCAAACCAATACCGACAGTATCAAATTCGAAATTATTAAGAAATCTGTCGGGTTTCTTGCCTCAGACACAAAAACTTTTAAGAATATAAAAATAAAAGAACTCAAGTGTACCAACGGGGATTATGATTGCCTGATTGGTTTTTGTGATAAAAACGATCTGACCGGGGTAAAGGAAAAAATTAAGGATTGGAAAGCACGTGAAGTTGCGACTGAGGACGATTTAGAAAAATTGGGTTCAGAAATTCTTGCAGAATTGACTGATGGACAAAAATCAGCCCGTAAAAAATTACCTGCATTTATAAAGTATGAAAAGGCGATTTCATCACTGCCAGAACTTTACAGGGAAGAGCTAACTGCACTTGAATTACAATCAGATCCTGCTGGTGTAGATCCGGTTCCCACAAAGTCTCCGGCACAAGACCCTCCCGCCGAATCTGAACCGATTTTGTTTGAAGATGTATATTTTAGTTTCATTGCAATTGCAATTGCTTTTATTGCTTTGCTATTGGCAACTCTGGCGTATTTCTTCCCTAAAAAAAGCGAAAAACAGGAAGAAGAAGAAGAGAGTGAGTTCGACTCTTTAAAAAATCAAATTAGTCAGTTGAGTGGGCGGTTGTCTCAAAAACAAAATATTGATCTTCGTCCCCTTGAAGAAAAAATTCAAAGTTTGGAAAACAAGCTGAATAATCTTGAATCCATGAATCAGAGAGTTGAATCTTCAGTAAAGCAATCAGAGAAAGTTGAATCACCACCTGAGCCTTCAGCACCTCCAATTCAGAGTTTTTTCGCAAAATTCCCTGACAAGGGAAATAGTTTTAGCCTCGATGTTATAACAAATAACCAAAACGGCGAACAGATTTTTGAATTAACCGTTCAAAAAGATTCTGGTACTTTCGTTGTCTCAAAAGAAAGTGACGTTCAAAAATTCGCTTTGTCTGACTATTTACATTACCTGTCAGATGCTTGTGATATGAGCAATCAGCCATCGAAAAATTCTAAAATTATTACTATAGAGCCTGGGAGTTTATTCCGGTCGGGGAAAGATTGGATTATTCAGAAAAAGGCATTTATTGAATTTAAATAATAATAACAATGCAATCATTAACAACTCTAATCGAACAAGTACGTGCCCAGTTAATTAAAACTGAGGACACGCAACAGCGGCATGAAATCTATAGCCTTTTTATTAATGAGAGTAAATCTCTTAACCTTTCTGAAGAGGATTTTTATAAAAAGGTATTAAAAGAAGCCCATAAGAGCATCAACTGGTCATTTATTGAGGAAGAGAAAAAGAAAAAGGAATCTGAAAAATTAGAGAAAGAAGAACGCGAGCGCCAGCTTCAGCTTGAGCTGGAAGAAGTAAAAAAACAAAAAAAATTCGCTCCTCAGTTTATTGACCGTTTAATAAAAACCGCTTTTGAAGACGATGTTCTTGAAAGATCAGAACTAACAGGGATTTTTGAAAAAGCAGATCAGCTTGGTATAGATCCGTATGAACTGGCAGAGAAAATTGATGGGCTGATTAACGAAAAGGGTTATAAATCCTATCCAAGAGCCAATTTCGATCTTCCGTCACTTCGACAAACACTTTGTTCAACTGACTGGCAGAGTCCAGGCCGCTATCTTAAACTTACAACACCTCCGCCTGAACCCTTTCCATGGAAAATGGTAATTGGAGCTACGCTCCTTATTTCAGTATTTATTCTTACGCTGACTTACTTTTTCTACCTGAAGCCCAAATGGAAAGATGAAGCAGCACCCCGTTACTTTACTGTTGTGCAGGATGCAATTCTCAGATCTTCTCCGATTGCCGGCGTAGATTATAACAAAATTACAACTCTTGGTTACGGTGCTGAACTCATAACCTACGACGCGGGTGTTGATTGGTGCCAGGTAAAAACAAATGACCAGGAAGGTTTTGTTTCAACAAAACTGGTAGCTAAGAAATCTGATTTTTATTTACTTAACAGCATTTTTGGCGATCCTGAATCAAAACAGGTCATTGAGACAAATAAGTGCCGGCGTGCACTCCTGAGCTATTTTACAAATAAAAATTATATGGGGAAAATGGATGCCGCTTTACAGACAGAGGCATTTGATTCAGTACAAACCGGAAGGGAAGTCTGGCAGGTTTTTGCTAAGGGCAAGGATGTAAAACCCAATTCCGTATTTTATCCTAAAAAAATTGTGAACCCAAGTTCAAAGTTTTCTGATTTTGCTGTCGTAATTAAAAATCTGGAAACAAATAAACGTAAGTTTTTACTGTTTACTTTTAGTGATACTGAAGAGCCTATTCTGGTTGATGAACAAGATGCTCCTGATACAGGAGATATTAAGGATGTTCGGAAATCAGGTTATAATGGAAATATAGTTTACGTTGTAAAATGGTCAAATTGATGAAAACAATAAAACTTAAATATATTGTACTTTCAATTGTCATTTCACTTCCTTACCTGGCGCTGATTCCTGCCTTTTTTTGGCACGAGTCTGTTATGAAAAATGCCAGTAATTCATCCTTTGTCATCATTTCAAAGCAGGAAATGATGCTTTACCATTATAATTTCAAGGGACAATTGCTTCAGAAAACAAAAATTGCTACAGGGAAGAATTACGGAAATAAAAAAGTAAGGGGTGATCTGAAAACTCCCGAAGGTGTATTCAGGGTTAGCCAGGTTGAAGACGCCTCAAGCTGGAAGCATGATTTTAAAGACGATTCTCTTGGTGAAATTTCGGGTGCTTATGGGCCCTATTTCATCAGATTAATTGTACCCGGCCAGCGGGGAATTGGGATACATGGTACTCATGACCCGAATTCCATCGGCACGCGTGCTTCAGAGGGATGCATCAGACTTCCGAATCAGGAAATTGTAAAGTTAGCAAAGCGGGTTAAACCAAATACGGTTGTAGTTATAACACCAGGATTGGCAGACATTGAAGCGGTCAAGGATATAATCCAATCAAAAAAAACAACTAAACAGGTTAAAAAGAAGTCCTGATCATGGAATACTGTTTTTATGAATTCTATTTATTTCTCCAAAATAGGACTTCCCGATTTCACCTCTGCTGACTTAGGTTCTGCCTTTCTGTGCCAGTGTCAATTCATATCCCAAAAACCGCTTTTCTTCCCAAAAAGTTTAGTAAGCCGTGTTTCTGTTTTTGAAAATGTATGCCACCAGGTTCCAATATGAAAAACCTGAATCATGACCAACAAATAAATTTTTATCCGGGTGCTTTATCCTGCAAGGTCATGGTACCTGATTTTGTTAATCAGGAAATTAAAAAGCGGGTAGCTGACAGTCAGATTATTCGGGATGTTGTCCACCCGGTCAATAAACCCGGCGTATTTGTTAACCAATTTAAAAAACAAGTACGTGACTCATGGGTGACGTTTATTTATAGTAACAACGATTACAAGATTTCATTTCTTTCCCGCAAATTGGGAGTTGAAAACCTCGATACTTTTTTTTCAAATGAATCACTCAGCTTTACAAATCAGGGTATTCATGATTCCTATTTATTCGCTGGTGGAATAATAGACCCAGGTAATTTTCTGCTGAAATTTAAAACATACGCGGAGACCAGAAACCGCCAAAACGGGGCGAAACCGAAAAGCCAAACGAGTAGGAAAAAAGGATAAATATCATGAAAAAAGTAATTTTTGCAGTAATTGGTGCAATTTTAGGCATTCCATTAAGCTATTTCTTCCAGTCTGAAATGGTAAGAACCAAAGTTGGCGGGATATTTGGCTATTTACAGCACTTCGGAGACATTGTCAATGAGTCTAGTCTGCTGGGGAATGTTATTTTAAGCGTAGTAATTTTTGCTATTATTGGCGGAATAATTGGTTACTTCCTTGATAAAAAATGAAATTTAAAGGATTCAGTAGTCTTTTTGTTTTCTGTCTGCTGTTAATTTCAATCCTCTATTTCACGATCAAAAAGGAGAAGGTTCTTGTGACTGAGATAGAGGACAATAATATAGAGGACTTTGATATTATTGTATCAAAAGGACAATCAGTACTTAGTTTATTAACTAATCTAATGCAATTCTCAACAAGTGATTATTCTCATGTTGGTATTGTAATCCGAAAAAATAAAAGATTGTATGTGCTGCATTCAACGCCTGATGGAACAAATTTAAATGGTATTAGATTTGATGACTTACAAACATTTTTTGATTTAAGTGATGTAAGTGATTTCGTCATTTTAAGACATAAAGATATTACCGTTTCTTTTCAACAGAGATTAAAGGTTGAGTTTAGTAGGTACTTGACGATTAAAGCCCCATTTGACTTTGATTTTAATAACCTGGAAAACTCCAGAATATATTGCTCTGAATTAGTTTGGCTTATTTATAAAAATGCCGGATTACTTAAAACGAAAGATTTTGATTTAATAAATCCAATTTCCCCAAAATATTTTCTTACGCTTAAAAGTTTTAATAGAGTTCCATCAACAAATGTTCATCATGCAAGCCTTTAAAATATTCCAAATAATACTATAAACTGACAATAGCCTTAATTGCAACCACTAACAACACGGTTTTACAATTCTTAACACTGATGACTTCACTAAAAAGCAAAAATGTGGAGACCAGAAACCACTTTAATAAACGGGGCGAAACCGAAAAGCCAAATGAGTAGGAATAATCATAAAAGGTAATTTATGAATTGGTATTTAAAGGCTTTAAAACAGTACGCTGACTTCAGCGGAAGAGCAAGGAGAACAGAGTATTGGATGTTTCTTTTATTCAATATGATTTTCGCTGTTTTCGCAATGATTTTGGACAATATGTTAGGTTTAACAGCAGGAGAACTTCCTTATGGTGTTTTTTATTTTCTCTATGCGCTTGCTGTTTTAATACCTGGATTAGCTGCTGCCGTAAGACGGCTTCACGATGTTGGAAAAAGCGGTTGGATGATTTTAATTGCAATAATTCCATTAATTGGAGCAATTTGGTTAATAGTATTAATGGTAACTGATAGTTATCCCGGCGAAAATCAATACGGGCAATATCCCAAAGAAGTGACCTTCTGAAACAAAGAAAACCAACCCATAACAAGGTATAGCCGCAATAATGGTTTCAGTGGTAAACCAAGCATTCTACAGCGCTCAAACTTTGGTCTATTTTGAAAGGAAAGCTGCCTGCAACCCTTTACTGCTGCTACACTCGACAGTTAGATTTATTCTATTTAGAATAATTCTCCTTAACCAGGGTGGAGACAAGTTACCACCTAAAAAAACAGGGCGATTCCGAAAAGCCATAAGAGTAGGAAGATAAAGCAAGAAACAAGGGAAAAATGCTATGTCAAATTTATCATGTCCGAAATGTAGTGAGTTAACCAAAAAAGGTGGTTACAAAACTTGGCAAATTATTGTTGCCATTTGTTTTTTTCCAATAGGTTTATTGGCACTATTAGCTGACAAAGAAGTTACTGTTTGCCAAAAATGTAAACATACTTGGCAAGCATAAAACACCACCCACACTATATGTTTACTAAATAATGGACAAGCTATTAATAATTGATAGCTTGTCTATTTATATGCATATATACATATTTTACAAAAAATGGAAATTTCAATAATTCCGCGTTGGATGATAAATTATTTATCAAATGACTTTTTAAGACAAAATGATATTAATATATTATTTAGTAATCTATTGATCTTATTAATTTTTCTGCTGTTTAAAGATGATATTCTTCCCCTTGCAAATTCATTACCCCATTTTTGCTTAATTGACAAATTATTTGGGATAGAATGCCCATTTTGTGGTACAACAAGGGCGTTTTGTGAGCTTTCAAATGGAAATTTTATAAATGCCTATACCTTTAATTCTTCTATTTATTTCGTTGCCTCTTTTTTTATTTTACAAATCCCGTTGAGGGTATATTCATTAATAAATGAAAAAAGCCGCCAAAATATAAACCTTTTCTCAAGCTATATGGGTAAAGGTGTTTTTCTCATCTTGATTGCAAATTGGATTATAATGTTAATACAGTCCCCAATAATGAATGCAATCAGGGCATTTTAATAGCAAACAAAATACCTTATTTCAATTTGATTTACAATAACCGTTGATGAAAGGATATCAATATGTTCAAATTCATTTCTCTATTTCTTTTTCTTTTTAATTTTAATTTATTGGCCCAAACGACCGAAATCGTTTATTACCCAAATATGAACGACTATGTTTCAAAAATTAATAATATTACAAATAGTGGTGATTGGATATTTATTTGTACAAATAATTCTGGTGTCGTTTTTGAAAATACATTAACGGGTGAGAAACTATTTTATAATTCCTTAAACTCGGGGCTTCCAAGTGATAACATAAATGTTGTTGAATCAGATAAGAATGGCTCTAAATGGATTGGAACATCGGATGGGGGGGTTGTTTGTTATTCAGGTTCAAGTTGGATTGTATTCAATAAGACTAATTCAGGAATTGCCTCTGATTGTATTAACAGTATTGCTTTTGACAAAGAAGGCAATAAATGGTTTGGCACAAGTGAAGGCTTGTCATTCTACGATGGTAAAAATTGGACAACCTACAATATGAGTAATTCAAAAATACCTTCAAATAGTATTGAAACGATTTCATTTGATTCTCAAGGTAACTTGTGGATTGGTACAATTAGGGGACTTGTTCAACTCAACAATAATGTATGGAATATATATTTTCAAAATTATAGTATTTTCGACATACTTATTGATAATTCAGGAAAAATATGGATTGGTTCAAGTTATGGTTTGTTAGAATTTGATGGAAGTAAATGGTACTCTTGGAAAAGTAGATCTATAGTTAATTCAATCGCAATTGATAGCCTTGGCGTGAAATGGCTTGCAACAGATTTGGGGTTGGCTTTTTACGACGGAAAAACATTAACTGACTGTAATTGGGGAAGCTCTAAGTTCAGAAACATTAATGTACAAGGTTTAACTTCTATAAGGATTGGTAGTGATGGAATTAAATGGATTGGTTATAACAGTGGAATTGCATGTTTAAATAATGAATCCTGGTCGAAATATTTAATTGGAAATTCCGGGATTACAAATACATTGGTTACATCAATGGATATAGATTCTGTTGGCAATAAGTGGATTGGAACAGAAAATAAGGGTTTGATTCGATTAAAAAATGAATCCTGGTTAACATTTAACAAAAGTAATTCACCTTTACCTTCTGACAATATCAATTGTATTCGCATTGATAAATTTGATAATAAATGGATCGGAACTGACAACGGTTTGGTTAAATATGATGGATTTAATTGGGTTGTATTTAAAAAGGACCCCGTTGGTCTACCAGATAACTTCGTTCAAAGTATTGAATTTGATCAGGATGAAAATCCGTGGGTTTGCACTAAGAATGGCTTGGCCTTTTACAACGGGCTTAACTGGGAAATCTTTAATAAAGAAAATTCAGCAATGAACGGAAATGATGTAAAATTAATAGTAATTGATAAAAAGAATAACAAATGGGTAACAACAGACGCTGGAGGAGTATTTCGGTATGACAATAAAACTTGGGATGCGTACAAACCGGACAACTCCGGGTTGCCTGCAGGCTATATAAAGGATATTGAAATAGATTCATCTGGTACAATGTGGTTTTCGATGTCATCAGGAATTGCTAAGTTCAATGGTTCGAAATGGACATTTTTTAGTAGCAATAAACTTCCTATTAACACACCATATTCCTGTACCTTTTTTGACTGTAAAATAGATAAGTTTGGTAATAAGTGGTTTGGGACTGATAATGGTCTTTTAAAATATAACGATAACTCTTGGTATTTATATAACACAAAAAATTCACTTTTACCATTTGATTACATCAAAACTCTTACAATTGATAAAAACGGATATAAATGGCTTGGAGTAAACTCAAATAAATATGGCGAAATTGAAAGGGGTGGGCTTGTTGTTTTCAATGAGGGTTCACTTTCAGTAACTACCCAAAAGGTAACAAATATTAAAGATACTAGCGCCACATTTAGCGGTAAAGTTTTAATTTATGGCAATGCCAATGTTAAAAAGTCTGGTTTTTGTTGGGGCAAAAACCAAAACCCTTCTGTTTACAATTCATATGTAACCTTTTCTGAGGATAATAACAATTTATTATTTACAGCTTTAAATTTAATGCCTAATGAAAACTACTTTGTAAGAGCATTTTCATCAAATAATTTTGGTATAACTTACGGTGAGCAAATTAAAATCACAACGATTGGATCTGGAGTAATTTCTAACCAATTGGATTATAATGGTGAATCATATAGAACAATAATTATAGGTAATCAAGAGTGGTTAATGGAGGATTTAAGAACAACAAAGTATAATGATGGGAAAAATATCCCTAATATTACTGAACCAAGTTCATGGGCTCAAGCTAAAAAAGGAGGTTATTGCATTTCAAAATCTGAAAACAAAGATTTCCCTGATTCTAGTTATTTATATAATTGGCATACAATAGCAACAGGGAAACTGGCACCATTAAAAGGCGGTTGGCGTGTACCATCTGATTCTGATTGGACAACACTTGAGAATTATATTGGGGGGAAATCAATTGCTGGTCAAAAGTTGAAAGCAAAAAATGGTTGGAAAGAAAATGGAACTGGTACAAACGATTTTAGCTTCACGGCCCTTCCTTCTTTGCAACGTGATCCAATTTCTGGTTTCTTTTTTATCTCTGGCCAAAAGGGGTACTGGTGGTCATCGAATGCTGAAAGTAATTCTGATGCATGGTTTTTCCAGTTATCTCATGATGCTAAATACAGCAGCAGGTATTTTGCAAGTAAAAATAGCGGCTATTCTGTTCGCCTTGTCAGAGATAAGTGACGATTCGCCGGCACACAAATCAGTCCGGTCATTTTGGGAAAGCTTAGACAACAGGCTCTGCTAACACCTCAGTGACCGTGGTTGATTTTATCACTGTTGGATTTCTTGTAATCATTCAGATTTAGTACGGTTTTCAGCTTCAATACAGCTATTTCTTAACTGCGGAACCCAGGCCCTCAAGTCCGTTAAAATTTTGAAAGGACGTTCAATGAAAACAGTGATTTTAAATTTTCTGATTCTTCTTTTCAGCTTTAGTGTTTTTGCCCAGTCGCCCGTTATTCTGGATATTAAAACCAAATTTTCTGAAAAGATTGATCTGGCTCCGGCCAAAACAGGCACCATTTTATTGCTCAGCCAATCTGACTGGGCAGTTGTGCGTGATTTTGGTGAAAAATATTCCGTCTGGCTCACCAATTATAAACGGGAGAAAAAGGGAACCTGGTATTCCGTTTCTCTTACCATAGAACTTCGTACCCCCTCCATGATCAGAACCGGAGCTCTGCTCGAAACACGAACTGTTTCCGTTTCGGTTGACGGAACAGAAACCGAGATCAGCAGTGACTTTTTCGAAAAATTAAAAAATGAAATGAAGGGCAAGTCTGACGAACTGGTAAAAGAAGGTGCAGCCCTGGCACCTGAAATTGTAACCGAAATCAAAGGCATGATTGGTAATCAATAAAGGCATTTTTTATGAAATCACTCCTGGTCTTTTTACTCATCCTATTTCCTGCAATAGCTTTTACTCAAACCGCCTATATTCAGATACAATCAGCCCCGGGGATATCGGTGTTTGTTGATGGTGAGTTTAAAGGAATCACTTCTGCAGATGTTGGTGGCTTGATTGTAGAAAATGTAGCAACCGGAGAGCGAAAACTGAAATTTGTAAAAACGGGTTTCGCCCCGCAGGAAGAAACCATAACCCTGAAAAAAGGGCAGGTTTTTAATTACAAAGTCAAACCCTTCAGACCCGCAATCAAAATTTCAGAAACCGGAAAAACCGATGAAGGCAATATGACCCTGAAAACGGGGACTCTGGTGATCCAGTCGTTACCCACCGAAATCTCCTTTTCAATTCCGGATTTACAGATAGCCACTTCAAAAACGAAAGATGAATGGAAAGCAGAAGAAGTTCCGGAAGGACGTTACCTGATAAAATTTACCTGGAATAAAAAAACAATTGAATTTACTGCTGAAATCAAAGAAAAAGCAACCACCCGACTGATGGCAAAAATGACAAATGGGGAGGTAACTCAAAGTATTGAGGATGGTAAAGATCAGGAGGCCGTTGCAAGTTATGGTAAACGGACAGACAATGGTAATTCCGCTGACGATCAGGTTGGAAAACTCACTTATAACGGTTATACCTACAAAACAGTTAGAATTGGCACTCAGGAATGGACGGTGGAAAATTTGCGAACAACAAAGTACAATGATGGTTCAGCAATTGAGAAAATCACCGACAATAAAAAGTGGACACAAACCAACAGCGGTGCCTATTGTGCGTACGAAAACAACGAAAGCAATGTGGCAACCTACGGTTATTTATATAACTGGTATGCTGTGAATACCGGAAAATTGGCACCTTCAGATTGGCGGGTATCGAGCGATGAAGATTGGACGAAACTCGAGAAAGCAGTTGGAGGGTCTAATAATGCGGGCACCAAACTGAAAGCAAAATCGGGTTGGGAAAGTAATGGAAACGGCATCGATGAGTATGGTTTCAGCGCCCTTCCGGGTGGTATCCGTCTCAGCAGCACTGGAACCTTCTTCCAACTTGGCGGCTACGGTTACTGGTGGAGTTCCACTGCCAATGGGACAGACGCCTGGAGCTGGGTCATGGTCTACAATTACTTGAGTCGCGCTGTCGTGTGGCGGATCTACTACAATCAGAGTAGCGGTTTCTCTGTTCGTCTTGTCAGGGATTTATGACTATCCGGCGAAAGCCGGATCAGCCCCGGGCATTTCGACACTTTGGCTGCGCTTGGTCCCTGAGCCTGTCGAAGGGCAGCAACCATCTCAATGACCGGGGCTGATTTGACTATTTGGATTTGAAAAAAGGGGTTTAGGGGGCGTAAGACTTGCAAAATGATTTATTAATGGCACTATTCTAAGAATAAATTTCATAATTCAATTTCTACAATTTCAGAGATAACCTAACCACAACAATAACCTAAGGAGCAAAAATGAAACTGATAGCAATCATTTTAATGCCATTAATTTTATTTTTTAATGGCTTTAAAAAAAATGACAATTCAAATGAATTAGGAAATGGAACAAAAACGATAATTGAATCAAACTTTAGCAATGATTCAAATGATAATGGTACTCTTGTGTTTAATGGGTTCACTTACCACACAGTTATAATCGGGAGCCAGGAGTGGACAGTTGAGAATCTACGTACAACAATCTACAATGATGGAACACTCATTACCAAAATAACAGACGAAAACGAATGGAAAAGAACAACAAGCGGTGCCTATTGCGCATTTGACAACGATGAAAGAAATGTGAGAACATACGGGTATTTGTACAACTGGTTCACAGTTAGTACTGGAAAATTAGCACCAACAGGCTGGCGTGTACCAACCGTTGAAGACTGGAAGGCATTAACTGAATACATAGGTGGTAAAAATTTTGGAGGAACAAGATTGAAATCAACGGCTGGATGGGAAAGAAAGGGTAATGGTACGGATGAATATGGGTTCAAAGCCCTTCCAGGTGGAGATCGTGATGGTAATAGTAGCAGGTACTATCAACTCGGTTTATTTGGTGAATGGTGGACTTCGACTAACGTCCGTTCTGACAAACCCATAAGCATTAGCATGTCCCACAGTTACCCTACCATTAACTTTAACAACCAAAACGATATGAAAACTGGGTATTCTTTGCGGTTGGTCCGGGATTTATGACTCTTTCTATTTAGCATTTTCAAAAGTGGCTTTTAATTAGCCAATTGTCTTGAAAAAAACCAGATTAAGCTACCTAAAAATTACAGCTATTTTAGTTGAAACGTTTTCGAAGAAAGTGAGGAAACTAATGAGATTAGCAAGTTTTACCATTATTCTTCTTGTACTGGTTTCGTGTGGTAAACTTGGATATCAGACAAGCCAGGAGCCCGTTGATGTTGTAAAAGGGTTTATTGAGGACCTGGGCAGAAAAAACTATCAGGCCGCCTTTGAGAAAACCGATGAAATTTCATTGGGGCGGTTGGAGATATTTAAATCGGATCACTCATTCGGAAGTATTACATCAACTGAAATCCATTCTGTTTCTCCAAAACCGGATGAAAAAGATACGGCTGTGGTTTTTGCCGATGCTTCTTTTACCTCTGCAAAAGGGACAAAAAGGCTGCTACAGCTTTTTTATCTTTTAAAGTTCGGTGGCAATTGGAAAATTATTGGAATAAAAGTAACGACAGAAACCGGACAAATGAAGAATAGTGAAGGGACTGTCTTCAAAAAGGAGATTATTGAAAAGGAGATTAATAATTTTCTTCTTGATCGAAATGAAATTGAAAAAGAAGATGAGCTCGCTTATTTCTACGATGATCTTAACGAAGTTGGAAACCCCGAGATATTTGTTTGCAACACAACAATTAGTGGAAATGGCTGGGGTCGTTGGTTCGTGTTTTTTACTAACCCCTTGAGAATGGTTTTAAAAATGGATGGAGAAGTCCACTATAAATTGGCGCCATCTTCGACTAACGGTTTCCGGGATATTATTGGACTATTCAAGGAAGATCAAAGCGTTTATCGTTTTAATGGCACCGACTACACGCAAGGCTCAGGGGAAAATTATCAAGTAATTGACGGAATAAAATATGGTTCTTTGGAATACAATGGATTTACCTACAAAACGGTTGTAATTGGCAATCAGGAATGGACTGTGGAAAATCTGCGGACAACCAAATACAACGATGGAACTTCTATAACCAAAATTACGGACAGCAACCGTTGGAAAAATACTTCAAGTGACGGATTTTGTGCGTATGATAACGATGAAATAAACGTTGCTACCTATGGATATTTGTATAAATGGTATACGGTAAATACTGGAAAATTGGCACCCGCTTCTGGTGGGTGGAGAGTTCCGACAGATGCGGACTGGACAAAATTAACGGGTTATGTGGGTGGAGCCTCCGTCGCTGGGGAGAAATTGAAAAAACAAGATGGGTGGAATGGTCGTAACGGTTCGAATTATTATGGTTTCAGCGCACTACCGAATGGTCACCGGCACTATCTTGAAGGTGAATTCAATAGCATAGGCAACGGCGGCTATTGGTGGAGTTCCTCTGCAAAAGGGGCATCGGACGCGTGGTACAGAGATATGGGCTATGATCGTAACAGCGTGGGCAGGAATAGTGGTGATCAAAGTCACGGTTTCTCTGTTCGTCTTGTCAGGGATTTATGACCAGGAAGTTGTCCTTATTTGAGGAATCACAAAAATGAAAAAACTGATATTTGTCATCCTAATGGGTCTGTGGCCTGTTTTTGCTTTTTCCCAGACAGCATCCATTCAAATTAAGTCAGAACCTGAAATTTCGGTGTATCTGGATGGTGAATTTAAAGGTGTAACCTCTGAAAAATATGAAGGATTGATTCTTAAAAACGTACCTGCCGGACAGCGAAAACTAAAATTTGTGAACGCAAAATTCGCATCACAGGAAGAAACTATCACCATTCAATCAGGACAGGTGCTTTTATACAAAGTCAAACCCTTTGTTCCGAAGATTTCAATCAGTCAGGAAGGGGAAACCGATGAAGGGAATATAAATCTGAAAGTGGGGAAAATATTAATTCAATCCCTGCCAACAGAAATTACCATTTCAATTCCGGATCTGGAGATCAATTTTACAAAGACCCAGGATAAGTGGCGCGCATCAGATATTCCTGTCGGCAACTACGAGTTTGTGTTTAAAATGAAAAGTACGGTCATCCGGCAAAAGATTGCAATTCCTGAATCCAAAGAGACAAAAATAATGGTCGATATGTATGAGGGAGCTATTACTGTTGATGGTATGGCAATAAACAATTCTCAGCCGGTTCCATCATCAGCTCCACAAGAAAAAATTGATTATCGGGCTGGAAAATTGACATATAATGGCTTCACTTATAAAACGGTTGTAATTGGCAATCAGGAATGGACAGTTGAGAATTTTCGAACAACCAAGTATAATGATGGTGCTTCTATATCCAACATTACCGATGACAATACATGGAAGACAACCACCACCGGCGCCTATTGTGCATACGATAACATAGAAAGCAATGTGGCTACCTATGGATACTTATATAACTGGTATGCGGTAAATACAGGAAAATTGGCACCGAAAACCGGAGGCTGGCGGGTACCGACTGATGCAGACTGGACAAAATTAACTGAATTTGTTGGTGGAAAAGAAAATGCTGGCACCAAATTAAAGGCTAAATCGGGGTGGAATGAAAATGGTGGAGGCACAGATGAGTATGGCTTCAGCGCATTTCCGGGTGGTAGCCGTAACTTCTACAATGGTTCATTCTACAATTTTGGCTTCAGTGGCCACTGGTGGAGTTCTTCTGAAGAAGGTAAAACTTATGCATGGAAACGACACACTGCCCACAATGACACCGAAGTGAGCCGGAGCAACTACGATCGAAGAAGCGGGTTTTCTGTTCGCCTTGTCAGGGATTTATGACTCTTTGTTTATTTGAAATTTTACAACTGGATTTTTGTCGGTCAATTACCTTGAAAAAAACCAGATTTTACTACCAAATAATTACAGATATTTTACCGGAAACGTTTTCGGTATAAGTGAGGATGCGAATGAGAGTTACAAATCTTGCCTTTATTTTTCTGGTTCTGGTTTCCTGTGGCAAACAAGCAGACCAGCCAGGTCAGGATCCCGGTGATGTTGTAAAAGGGTTCATTGAGGATCTGGGCAGAAAAAACTACAAGGCCGCTTTTGAGAAAACTGATGAAACCTCATTGGGTCGGTTAGACATATTTAAATCGGATAAATCCTTCGGCAGAATTTCGTCAACTGAAATCCATTCTGTTTCTCCGAGACCAGATGAAAAAGATACGGCCGTGGTTCTTGCCGATGCATCGTTTACTTCGGCAAAAGGAACAGAACGGCTTCTCCAGCTTTTTTACCTTTTAAAGTTCGGTGGCAATTGGAAAATTATTGGAATCAAAGTAACAAAAGATTCGGTAACAACAGGAACCGGGTTACCCGAAGTCTCAGCCATTCAAACCGGACAAATGACGGATAGTGACGGGAATGTCTACAAAACCGTGGTGATAGGCGGACAGGAGTGGATGGCTGAAAACCTGCGGACAACTAATTTTAACGATGGTACCCCGCTAATGAGTATTGAAGACGAAGAAACCTGGATAACCACCTATTCAGGAGCCTTCTGTGCCTATGACAATGATCAATCGAACGTGCTTAAAAACGGGTATCTGTACAACGGATTTGCAGTGAATTCAGGACAGCTTGCTCCGGCAGGCTGGCGGGTTCCCACCGATTCAGACTGGACACAACTATCAACCTTTCTGGGTGGTGATGAAACTGCCGGAGCCAAATTAAAATCGGCATCATGCTGTGCCAGCGAGGGGAATGGAACTGATGATTTCGGTTTTGGGGCGGTAATGTCTGGATACCGGAGTTATGGCGGGGGAACCTTTGGGGGAATGGGAACAGACGGAGGATGGTGGAGTTCTTCAGAAAATGACTCAAACAATAACTGGAGCCGCTTTTTAAGCTGTTCAGATGGTAGTATATACAGAGATACAAATAGTCTGAGAAACGGTTTTTCAGTTCGTCTTATCAGAGAAAAATAAACGGATTTTTCAATTTCTTAAACTTACAGGAAGTGATTCCATGCTGACCCATTCAAAGTATTTTTCCTCCTTTTTGTTACTCATGATTATGGTTAATCCTCTTGAATTGGTTGCTCAGAAACTATCAAAGTCTTCTGAAACTAATAATGGATCCTTGCTTTACAATGGCTTTGTTTATACAACCATTGTCATAAACGACAAAGAGTGGACCGTTGAAAACCTTCGGACTTCAAAATATAACGACGGAAAAGCCATAAAAAAACTAACCGATCTTTCAGGCAATACCAAGCTTGGAAATCCTGCCTACTGGATCTATGATAACGACGAATCCAATGTTGAAGATTATGGATACTTTTACAATTGGGAAGCGGTTAACTCAGGAAAATTAGCTCCTAAAGGTTGGCGGATTCCGTCCTCAAAAGAATGGGAAGACTTAAAAAATTCTCTCGGAAATAACCCTGTAAATAAATTAAAAGCCACAACAGGTTGGTCGTATAATAAAAATGGCACCGATGAGAAAGGATTTCGTGCCTTACCGGGTGGTTATTCTCACTTTAATGAGAACCTGGATATTGGAAAAGTTGCAATGTGGTGGACGTCTACCGAACGAGGTCCGTTAACGGCTCATACCATCAGCCTGGACGATTATTTTTATTTGCAATATAAGCAAAAAGTGAACGGCCTATCCGTCAGATTAATCCGTGATGTAAATCAATCTGGTGAGGTAATTGATGTTGAGCAGGAATTGCAGAACAAATTACGAAAATTGCAGGAAAAGGAAGAAAAATCAGGATCCCTGAAAAAATACAAAATTTCAGAAGGGAAGATATACAGTTCTTTAGACTATCAGAAAGTAACCTACAAAACGGTGATAATTGGCAATCAGGAATGGATGGCAGAAAACCTTAAAACAATGACCTATAATGATGACACAAAAGCAAAGAATTCATTTTGTCTGTTTAATAAAGAAGCAAAGTATTTAAATGTTTATGGTTATCTCTACAACTCAGATGCAGTATTTTCGGGGAAACTCGCTCCTGACTCAGGAGGATGGCGAATTTCGACAGAGGATGACTGGAAAAATCTAATTGACTCGTTTGGTGATAATACTATTGCCTCAATAAAATTAAAGGCAAAGAAAGGTTGGGATACTGCTATCACCAAAAATGCAGGAACCAACGAGTCAGGCTTGAATTTACTACCGGGTGGCTACAGATATAGCAATGAGGATATTTTCTTTGGGGAAGGTGAACATGCCGGTTTCTGGGCGATGTCATCCATAACAGACAGAAATCAAGCGACATGTTCCTTTCTTTCTATCTCAGATTTTGGGTCGGTAGAAGTATCCTCAACACATTGTGAAGACAGCTGGTTTTCAGTAAGACTTGTCAGAGATATAGACATTGAAGACTGAATAATATTTATCTCTTCATCACAGGAGGTGTTATGGTTGCAAAAATGTTATTTTCCATACTAATCAGTTTTTTTTGCTTTGAGATCTGCGCGCAGGAATCAAAAAACAGTTGGGATGTCATTTTAAAAACTGATGACACTTCAATCCAATGCAAAATAATTAAAGTTACCGATGATAATATTGAGTACAAACCGAATTCAAAGAAACCGTTTTTGATAATACCCCGCAGTGACGTTAAATCAATCATTTATTCAGATGGGGCTGTTGTTTCCTTTGAAAAACCAAAGAAAGTTGAACAGGTTCAGGAAATTAATCTTAAAGATGTTCCACAAGTAAGGGAAGAAATATGCCGTAATTGCAGAGGAAGCGGAACAGTAAGAGAAACTTGTTCAACCTGTAATGGAAGGGGAAAGTTGCATTGTACAAACTGCAAAAACGGAAAAGTTTTAAATTGGGTCATCCGATATAAAAAGAGAGCCAAATTTGAAGAGGCTGATTGCAGCAAATGTAATGGAACAACTCAAATTTCATGTGAAGAATGTAATCAGACCGGACTTGTTACGGCAACATGCAGAGCCTGCAGTGGGTCAGGAAAGGTAACTGTTTCAAAATAACGGCTTATTTACTCTTAGACTGGTTTTCTTTTGTTTCAAGGAGGATTCATGCGTTTTAAGTTAGGGCTCCCCATTATATTTTTGCTGGTTTCCCAAACCGGGTATTCTCAAACCTCCCCGGAAAATCAAGAAGCTTACTCAACAATCACTGATCCTGTAGAACTTGCAACAAAAATGATCAATAAAACAAATGATGTGTGGTCACCTGTTGGCTTGACTGGAATTTATGGGACTTATGGTATCGGTGCAACAATAGTCATGAACGGTGGGGGTTATTTACTACTTGAAGCCCCCTCTCTGAGCCTCGACATAATAAAAGGTGGTTTTATTGAGGCCGGTTATTCTCTGTCAAAGACTGCAGCAGTCAGTTTAATCGAACAATCAATAAAAAGTCCAAAAGCAGTGTGTAAACAATTAAGCAAAACTCTGATTTCTGAAGGTTTGGCTAATTACAAAAAGGCCTATGACATTGCAAAAGCGTATAAAAAGTCCGGAAAAATGACACATGATTCTGCAGTTTTGTTTTTGAAGTACCGTTGGGGAATGTTTAAACTGCCAATTGCAAGGAATCTTTACAATGAGACTATTTCGACCGACTATTCAATTGAAAAAGTCTTTGCAAAAAAAGCTGTAGATGAAATCAATGGGAAACTATCAAAGCGTTATCTGTCAGAACTTGGTGTTAATAAAAACCTGCCGTTAATAGATGCCGCAAACCTGATTAATGAATTGAAAACAATACTTGAGGCAAAAAAGGCCGGATTAATGGCTTACCAACCGTATCTCAATTTTCTTTCTTCGTCGGAGGCACTCAATGCCAACATGATCAATGAAGCAAAAAGATTGGGGATAATGGAAGATTCTGCAATTGACAGATCCGGCGGAACGCTTGTTTACAATGGGTACACAGAAAACGTTATTCAGTTCAATGCCAGTAATTGGGAAGGAGCCAAATGGTGTTATAACAATGGACCCTATTCCTGGGAACCCAAGATTTCTGGTGAGGAAGCTGCCTTTGCAATTGATGATTATTGCTGGGGTCAATACAGAACAAAAACCAGGTATTCTGGTGATCTTGAGTTATCTGTTGAGATTTCCCCAAAATTAAGTTCTGGTGGCGTAAATGGGGATCTCGGCTTTTTCGGCTTTGGTGAAGACTGGGCTCAATATTCGGGTTCATTTATTGGTATTGTTTTAACTGGTGACGGTGAGGTGTGCTTTTGGGATACAGAAAACGGAGGCCGGCAAAAAAAGATCGGATCTTATAAATATGGTGACTGGCAGGATTTGACGTTAATTTATATTCCCGGTCAGGTGTTAAAGGTGAAATCTGAAAGTTTTGCCGGTGAATATAAGGTGAGAAACAACAACACATCTTACCGCTTTCTTGTTTCTGAAGGAAATAGCACTGATGGGTTTAAAATCCGGAATGTAGTCATTACACCTTCTGATAACTAAGTGGAAAAGTGAATTTAATCTGGAGAATCGTACCTGATTTGGGTCAAAACAAATCCCCGGGACATCTCTTAAACCCACAAAATATTTCATCTACAAGGTTCGGTTACAAACTGTGGATCCAGTTACTCAGGTTCTGCTTAGTTCATAAGTTTTAAATAAATAAAAGAGGTCTTATGGGGTTCCCCTTAATTGTTCAACTTAAAAATCACCACAAAAATTCAGATCTGAAAAAACTGCTGTTTCTTACCCTGCTTTTCCTCCCAACCCACCTATTTTCTCAAACTCTCAGGGAGTTTTATCTTCAGGAAATGAGTGAGCAGCAGATTCCAGTCTTTGTTGATCATCCAAATGAAGGGGCGATTATTTTTTATACTGCTATCATTGGGCTCACCGTTGAATCAAGTACCGGCGGAGTGACCAGCATTCAAAGTGAAGCATCAAAGGTAACGGTTTTTCTTAAACCGGAACGCCAGATTTTAACCCTCAAGGCACCCGGATTCATCGAAAAAAAGCTCCCGGTTGAAAATCTTTCCGCCAAACAGGCAAGATTTTACAGGTTAAACGAGAAAGAAGAAAACTACTCGGCATCTACAGGCTCCTACAAAGTTCAGACCCAACCGGATGGGGCAATAATGAAAATTGAAGGATTCCCGACTTTTAAACAATTAACACCATTTGACCTCAAAGATTTTGAAGCAAAAAAATACAAAATTAATCTGATCAAACCTGATTATTATCCGTTGGATACCTTAATTGAAATCCGGTCAGGCTTGAAACAAAGCGGACTTTTCAAACTCAGGTCAATGTATGGAACTTTGTCTTTTCGTGCATCAGTGCCCGTTAAAGTAAAGCTCAATGATCAAACACTTGATGTAGGTCAGGAACTGAATAACCAGAGATTAAGGGATGGGGTATATACTGTTTCCTTAAACGATTTCAGATTTGACCCCTATCAGGAAACTGTTGTTTTGGAACCGGGTGCAACCAAAATTCTGGAATTGCCACTGGTAAAAAGGGTAGGTAACTTTCTGATAAAAACCATTCCCGATGGCGCACAGATTAAGATAGAGGGTAAACCTGATTTTCTAAAGTTTTCACCTTTTGAACTTGTTGACTTCGAGGCAAAAAAATATAAAATAAATTTGAATAAGCTTGATTATTTTCCACTTGATACACTCATCGAAGTCCAGCGTGGTGTGAACCTTACCGGGCAATTCAGCCTTCGTTCAATGTTTGGAACCCTTTCCATAAAGTCACCATTCCCGGTCAAAGTTAGAATCAACAATTCAATTGAAGAGGTTAGGTCTGAACCTAGAGTGCTGCCGTTAAAAGTTGGAGAATACACGTTATCGGTAAATGATCCCCGGTTTTTCACCTACACTGAAACCATAACTATCTTATCTGGCCAAACCACCATTAAGGAAATTCCTTTAAAATCGGTTTTTGGAAACCTGGTTTTAAAATCTGCTATACCGGTTAAGGTAAAAATCAATGACCAAACAGAAGAGATTGGATCAGAACCCAGAACCTTTTCTCTCAGATTGGGAGACTACACCCTATCGGTAAACGATTCAAGAGTGGATCCCTGGCAAGAAAAAATTTCTCTCGGTTCAGGGGAAACCAAAAACATAGATTTACCTCTGATAAAACGGGTGGGTTATCTTCAGATTCTTCATCCTGATGGATTTGATTTTACTGCTGGCAGTGAAATCAAATCCAAGAAACCAGGAACTCAACTTATTGAGTTTTTTGAAGGAAGTTACAAGGCAGAAGTGAAACGCCCCGGATTTCAGACAGTGACTTTTTCCTTCACCCTTAAAAAAGGTGATGTTGTAAACTGGGAACCTACTTTTACAGCAACAACGATACCAGTAAAAATTGAAACAGAACCTTCAGGTGCAACAGTCCTCCTAACCCGGGGTTCAGACCAGGAAGTTCTGGGTTTTACGCCACTTGAAGAACAGATTGCTGTTGGGGAAGTTGAATTTCTAGTAAAGAAAGAGGGCTTGAAAGATTTCAGTTTCAAAGTGAAATTAGAAGAAGGAAAATCATTTTCTAAAAAAATTAATCTTGCAAATCCGGAAGAAACGACAAAAATCAAACTGGAATCAGAACCTTCAGGTGCAACAGTCCTCCTAACCCGGGGTCCAGACCATGAAGTTCTGGGTTTTACGCCACTTGAAGAACAGCTTGCCGTTGGTGAAGTTGAATTTCTTTTAAAGAAAGAAGGCGTGAAAGACTACCAATTCAAAGCAAAACTTGAAGAAGGGAAACCCTTTTATAAAAAAATAAATCTTGCAAATCCTGAAGCAGATAATTTGCCCGCGGATGGAGATGGAAATGTGTACAAAACAGTAATCATCGGCAAGCAGGAATGGACAGTTGAAAACTTAAAAACAACCAAATACAATGACGGGACTGCAATAACAAAGGTTGCCGATAACTCAAAGTGGAGCAATACGACAAATGGGGCCTATTGTGCGTATGAAAACGATGAAGGTAAGGTTTCCACTTATGGATATTTATACAACTGGCAGGCAGTGAACACAGGAAAACTGGCACCAAAATCCGGCGGTTGGCGGGTACCAACAGATGCAGACTGGGATAGATTAACTAATGCTGTTGGAGGTGAAGGAAATGCCGGGAGAAAATTGAAAGCCAAAACAGGCTGGAACAGTAGTGAAAATGGAAGTAATGACTATAGTTTCAGCGCCCTTCCGGGTGGTCGCCGTAGCAGCAGCAATGGAGCCTTCAGCAGCCTTGGCTACAACGGTTTCTGGTGGAGTTCCGCTGCCTATGGTTCGAGCGCCTGGAGTCGGGGCATGATCTCCAATAGCACCAGCGTGTACCGGAGCTACGACTACCAAAAGGACGGTTTTTCTGTCCGTCTTGTTAGGGATATAAAACAATGAAAAAACTACTATTCCTATCACTCCTTTTCCTCCCAACCCTCCTATTTTCCCAAACTCTCAGGGAGTTTGATCTTCAGGAAATGAGTGAGCAGCAGATTCCAGTCTTTATTGACCATCCCAATGAAGGTGCCATTATTTTTTATACTGCTATCATTGGGTTCACTGTTGAATCAAGTACCGGCGGAGTGGCCAGCATTCAAAGTGAAGCCTCAAAAGTGACGGTTTTTCTTATAACTGAAAGGCAAATATTAACCCTCAAAGCACCCGGATTCATCGAAAAGAAGCTACCGGTTGAAAATCTCTCAGCCAAACAGGCTAAATTTTACAGGTTGAACGAGAAAGAAACCTCTTATACTCCAGGTATTGGAAGTTATTTAATTTCAACTATTCCCGATGGGTTTCTTCTTAAAATCGAAGGAATTCCCTCTTTCAAACAAATCACTCCTTTTGAATTAACCGAATATGAAGCAAAAAAATACAGAATTAATCTAACCAAACCAGATTACTATCCGATAGATACTCTTATTGAAATTCGTCAAGGGATGAAACAAAGCAGTGTATTTCAACCTCGATCTATGTTTGGAACGTTATCATTAAAAGCACCTGTTTCTGTAAAGGTGAGAATAAATGACAGGTCAGAGGAAATTGGAACTGATTTAAAAAGTTTTCGCCTTTCTGAGGGTAATTATTCCCTTAAAGTGAACGACCCGAGGTTTGACCCATATTTGGAAACAGTATTGCTGGAGCCAGGTGGTACAAAAATATTGGAATTGCCTCTTGTAAAAAGGGTTGGTAATTACCAGATTAAATCAGTTCCTGACGGAGCCTTAATAAAAATTGAAGGGGATCATGCTTTAAATCAAAAAACACCGTTTGAGTTGAAGGATATTGTTGCCGGAAAATACAGACTTACTCTTACGAAACCCGACTATTATTCACTGGATACACTTATTGAAATAAAAAGAGGGCAGGATCTTTCTGGTCAATTTACCCTTCGTTCTGTTTACGGTGCGTTAAAAATAAAATCACCACTTCCTGTTAAAGTCAAGATTGGAAATACAATTGAGGATGTTGGAACAGAGTATAAAATTTTAAAACTCATGGCAGGAAAGGCAACTCTTTCAATACATGATTCAAGGGTTGACCCCTATGAGCAAACAATATCTATTGAATCAGGAGAAACGTTTACACTGGATCTACAACTTGTTAAGCGCTCAGGCTATTTACAAATCCTTCATCCAGATGGTTTTTCTCTTAAAATAAACGGAGAAAATAAAACCAAATTACCAGGTACACAGATGGTTGAACTATTTGAAGGGGATTATACTGTAGAGGTAAAGCGACCCGGATTTCAGTCATTGTCTAATACTTTTAATATGAAAAAGGGAGTTGTTTTAAACTGGGAACCTGTTTTTCTGCCGGTTCTGGTTCCTGTTACGATTGAAACTGAACCAAATGGTGCAACTGTTTATTTGGTCAGAAACGGGGAAACGGAAGTTCTCGGTTTTTCACCGGTTAATGAGAAAAAAGCGGTGGGTGAGGTTGAGTTTTTAATCAAAAAAGAAGGATTAAAAGATTACAGGTTCAAGGTCATACTTGAGGATGGGATTCCTTTTATCAGAAAAATAAATTTAAATACAATTTTTACAGTCCAATACGGGAAATTTACCGACATAAATGGAAATATCTACAAAACAGTAATGATCGGTGATCAGGAATGGCTTGCAGAAAACCTCAGAACCACGAAGTACAATGATGGAACTTTAATTGAAAATGTCTCTGATAACGGATTCTGGGTAAAGGCATCAGCTGGTGCGTATTGTGCTTATGATAATAAAGAATCAAATGCCTCAACCTATGGATATCTTTATAACTGGTATGCAGTCAATTCTGGTAAATTAGCACCAAAAGGTGAGGGTTGGAGGGTTCCCGCAGAATCTGATTGGGTTAAACTGTCTTCCTTTTTAGGGGGAAGTAAGAACGCTGGAGTAAAACTATTGTCTGATTCTGGCTGGCCAAAAAATACAGGAGGAACCGATGAGGTTGGATTTAAATCGCTGCCGGGTGGTTTTCGGTTTGCACAAGACGGTAACTTCTTTAAGTTAGGTACTTTTGGTTACTGGTGGAGTTCAACAAGTTTTAACTCACATGATGCCCGGACATGGGAAATCGGGTATGTTGGCGGAGAATTCAAGAACGACTATTACCCAAAGGAAAACGGGTTTTCTGTTCGGCTTGTCAGAAACAAATCGTATTTAACTGATGGCTCTATGTCAACCGGGGAAAACAATACTATTCAACCACTTGGGTTAGATTTAAACCGTTCTGAAAATTCTACCTCAAAACCTAAAGTACCTGAACAAGTTGTAAATGAAACTTATACCGATATCGATGGAAACAAGTATAAAACGATAACTATTGGAAATCAGGTCTGGCTTGCAGAAAACTTAAAGGTAACCCGTTATAACGACAAGAGTAAAATCCAAAATATTCCAAACGATAACGCCTGGTCGAAAGCTTCTTCAGGCGGATATTGTTTTTATGAAAATAATTCTGGCACCAAAAACAATGGTCTTATTTATAACTGGTTTGCGGTTAATTCAGGAAAATTGGCCCGGGCAGGCAGCGAGTGGCGTGTTCCATCAAAAAAAGATTGGGAAGAATTGGAAAATTATTACGGTTTTAACCAGGTTGGAACGGCATTAAAAAGTCCAGCCAATGGTTTTAATGTAGCATATTATGGATACAGAGGCGCTAAAGGAAAATTCAGTAAGAATGATTGGGATATTGGCTGGTGGTCTTCGTCTTCCAAAAATGGGGAGGATGCCTATGGTTGCGGACTTATAAAAAGCAGCAGCTGGCTGGGTAGTTGGTCAATCGATAAAAAGTATGGATATTATATCCGGTTGGTTCGCAATAAATAATATTGAATTGATACTAGCATTTTTAAAAATCTTTCGAAATGTTAACAAACAAAAAGGAGTCAAAACACATGAAAAAATTGCTTATCGTTCTTCTGATTCTTGGTGCAGGTATTTTTTTCTTTTGGGATCAGATCAAACCCATTGTTTTAAACGGAGTTGATCAGATTGATTCCGGAAAGCAAACCGTTGATGAATCGGTTAATAAAAGCATAGATGTAATAAACGATAAAAAAGATGAACTCAAAGAAAAAGCTGAGGATTTCGGTGATAAGGTTAGTGATGGGGTTGACGCTGCAACAGAGAAGGCAATTGAAGTTAAAGAGGCCGTCGAAGATTCTTTAGTGAAAGCATCTGAATAAGACTTTTTCAATTAACCCAATCCCGGAATTTCGAAACCCCTCCTCCGGATTGGGTTAATTTCTTTACTGCTGGTTTTGAGCAAAATTCATCAGTTCCAGAAACGTTCCGGGCTAACTTTCACTCCATTGACAATCACTTCAAAATGAAGGTGAGGACCGGTAGAATTTCCCGTATTTCCTGTTTTTGCAAATACCTGGCCAACCACCAATTCTTGTCCTTCACTTACCAAGGAGGCTGAGAGGTGTGCGTATGCGGTTTTAATTCCATTACCATGGTTAATCAGAACAAAATTTCCATAGCCCCTAACCTCTCCGGAACGTTCAACCACTCCCGCCAATTTTACAATCAGATCTGTTCCTGCAGGGGTACCAAAATCATCTCCCGCATGAAATATCTTTCTTTTAAAAATCGGGTGAATGCGGTACCCAAATTTGGAAGTAATTTTATATTTATCAACTGGTCTGCTCAATTTACCAACTTCCTTTTTATCCTGCTTTAATTCCGGTTTCACGGGAACGGGCATCTCTTTTGTTTCGGGGGTTTTCGGATTTTGAGCCTCAGGTTGTTGTACTGATGGTAAAGTTTTTTCTTCAACGCCTGTAACCTTTTCATCCCCGGTTTCTGCTTTCTGATCTGAGGGGACTACCACCTTTTTCTCCTTGGTTCCGGTTGTAATCTCATTCCATTCACTTTCCTGTTTCAGGTATTCTTCAAATTCCTTTTTAAATTGTTCCTGATAGGCATTCAGTTCCTGATTTTGTTGGTTTTTATAATCTTCAAATTCCTTGTCCTGAGCAAACAGGATTATTGGGGATAAAACCAATGCAAAAAATACCAAAGGGAAACAACGGTTACTCATTTTACACCTTTTTGGAATTGTACAGATCAGGATAAAATAGTGATATGGATAATTTTTCGACAAGCACCATTGGTAAAGATAATTTTATGATCAGTTAAAACCAACACCCCAATTCAAGCCCGGAAAAATAGAGTCCCGGATTTCAAAATTAATTATTTTCCAAACCAAAGTATTTAATTTTTTAACCGTCGTTGTTTCAATTCCTGTTTCATTTTAAATAGTGGTTTCTTATATTAAAGTTTTATAAAACCGTATCAGGATTCCTGATTATCTTGTGCAGATCGGTAAACTATGAAAAATCTACTGCTAGGCATCCTGCTTTTTTTTCCAACCCACCTCTTCTCCCAAACTCTCCGGGAATTTGACCTTCAGGAAATGACTGAGCAACAAATTCCGGTTTTTATTGAACATTTCAATGAAGCAACCCTACTATTTTATACTGCCATCAATGGGTTCACAATTGAATCGAATACGGGTGGCATCGTAAATATCCAAAGTGAAGCCTCAAAAGTCACCGTTTTTCTTAAACCTGAACGCCAGATTTTGACTTTAAAAGCGCCTGGTTTTATTGAGAAAAAACTATCTATTGAAAATCTTTCAGCAAAACAGACCAAATTTTACAGGCTGAATGCAAAGGAAGAAAATTACTCCGGAGAAAAAGGATCTTTATTGGTTAATTCGTTACCAGAAGGCGCCTTGTTAAAAATAGACGGATTCCCAACCTTCAAACAATTGACTCCATTTGACCTGAAAGATTTTAAAGCCGGAACATACCAGATTAATCTCACCAAACCCGGTTATTACCCTCTGGATACTTTAATTGAAATCCGGCAGGGAATGAAGCAAAGCAGACTTTTTGAAATGAGAAGTATGTACGGAACGCTTTCAATTCGAACCGTTTTACCGGTAGAAGTAAAATTAGGCGACCGGACTATCAATGCGGGGCCGAACCTGAGTAATCTGAGCCTCCGGGAGGGCTACTATGAATTAGGAGTAAACGACTCCCGCTTTGATCTGTACAGTGAAACGATTCGTGTGGAATCAGGTAAAACAAAAATTCTGGATCTCCCTTTAGTAAAAAGATCTGGATTTTTGCAAATCATGCACCCAGATGAATTTGATTTTACTGTGAATGGAGAAACTCAAACCAAGAGACCGGGAACCCATCTTGTTGAATTTTTTGAAGGAAGTTATAAAGCTGATATAAAGCGACCCGGATTTCGGCAAGTGGCTTTTTTATTTACTATTAAAAAGGGGGAAGTGGTAAACTGGGAGCCGGTCTTTAAAGCAGTCACAGTAACCGTAAACCTCAAAACAGAACCAGCGGGCGCTACCGTACACTTAAACAGAGGTCAGGAGCAGGAAGTTTTAGGGTTTACTCCGCTTGAAGAACAAATACCAGCGGGTGAAATAGAATTTACTGTTACAAAAGAGGGGTTCAAAGATTACCGGTTTAAAGTAAAACTCAAAGAAGGGAACCCTTTCCAAAGAACAATAAACTTGGCTAACCCATCATCTGGAGAGCCGGGAATAATAAAAAGGATAAGTTACAGCACTTTGGCCTATAACGGCTTCATTTATAAAACGGTTATTATCGGCAATCAGGAATGGACGGTTGAAAACCTACGGACGAAAACCTATAATGACAGAACTCCGATTCGGTCTATAACTGATTACACTGAGTGGACAAAAACAACCACGGGCGCCTTTTGTGTTTATGATAATTGGGAAGGTAATGTTTCTACATATGGTTATTTGTATAACTGGTACGCAGTAAATACAGGAAAACTGGCACCAGCAACAGGTGGCTGGCGGGTTCCGACTGATGAAGACTGGACGAAATTAACAGATTACGTTGGGGGTGAATCAACTGCTGGATCAGTACTCAAGGCAAGCAGCGGATGGGATGATAATGGAAATGGAACAAATGAATATGGATTCAGCGCCTTGCCGGGTGGGTATCGAATTGACTTCTCTGGAGCATTTATAGACTTTGGTCAGGGCGGTGGTTGGTGGAGCTCTTCAGCCAGCGATGCGACCAAAGCTTTACGTTGGTTTATTTATTATCAATCCAACCGCTTGGTTCGGGATGGCACCAACCAAAGACTTGGTTTCTCCGTCCGTCTGGTCAGAGATTTATAACGAACAGTAGGCAAAATAATCAGTCCAGGTGTCTTCTGAACTTCGTCAAGAGCCGGACTTTCAGCCCAGATCCCTCCTTTCCGTTAAATTATAACCAACTGTTCTAAAAACTACCTCGTTTAAACCCGTTTCTTAATTGGTTTATAATATCATTTTTTCTCTTTCTTTTCTATCTTGAAGAATTATTAATCAGAGTCAGTTATGCGGTTTCATCCCTTGTTGCTCTTCTTCCTGATTCCAGGTATTTCTCTTTCCCAAAACCTCAAAGAATTTGACCTGAAGGAAATGAATGAACAGCAAATCCCTATTTTCATTGATCACCCCAAAGAAGCAGCCATCGTAATCTATTCTGCCATTCCGGGTCTGATCTTCAAATCGAGTACAGGGGGAATCGTCAGTCAGGAAACAGAGATTACAAAAACCACTCTTTTCATCCGGCCAGAAAAACAGGTCATCACGATTCAGGCTCCCGATTTTCAGGAAATGAAATTAATTTCAGAGCTGATAACTGCCAAATCAACCAAATTCTACCGCCTGAACTCCAAGGAAACCAACTACCGCCCCGATAAAGGCAGCGTTGTAATTAATACTGTTCCGGCCGGAGCCCAACTCCGGATAGACGGTTTTCCCGATTTCAGTCAGTTTACCCCATTTGAACTGAAGGATTACGAAGCCAGAACCTACCGCATTATCATTGAACAAATAAATTATAATACCCTTGATACAACTTTGGTCATTGAACGGGGAATCCGGCAGAACAAAACCTTTTTTCTGGAAACTACCGTAGGTTTTCTGACTCTGAGCTGTTTACGACCTGTTTCTGCTTTGCTGAACGGAAAAACGGTTAGCCTTGAATCTGAGCCGGTTACCCATACCCTGAAAGCCGGTGTTCAATCCATCAAAATTGATGAACCCGGATTTGAACCTTACTTTGAAACCTTCGATTTGCCGCCAGGTGTTTATCTTAAAAAGGAAATAGCGCTGGTGAAATTGGAAGGCATTGCCATTTTTGACTTCCCCGATGCGGTTGAGATCAAAATTAACGGACTACCGTGGAAAAAACAGGCAGGAACCCAGACTAAATCCTTTACACCTGGAACCTACCAGCTTTCTGTTGACCGTGACGGGTACGAACCCTGGAAACAGGAGATTTCCATCCGGCATAAAGAACAATCACGGGTTTTTCCCGTTTTTTCTGCAAAAAAAAGTAAATTATCCGTTAAAGTGACTCCGGAAGGGGCAAGAGTTAACCTGACCGGAAATGGACAGGAACGGGCGCTGGGTTTTGCCCCGGTTTTTACAGAACTGATGCCTGGCGACTACACATTAGCCATTTCAGCAGAAGGGTATGAATCCCAGACCAAAACCGTTTCTGCAAAAAATGGAAAAGCCGTTGAGGTTCAGCTTTCCCTTAAAAAACTGGCCGGGCAGGCGCAGGCACCGGTTTATAAGGAACCCCCAAAACCGGTTGTTAAAAAACCTGCAGGACCGCCGGCAATTGCCCTGTTTTATGGCGGATGGAGCAATATCTGGTTCGCATCTGATCGCTTTTTGGCGATGGAAGAGGAAGGCACCATTAAAAGGAGCCCGGTGGGTCTGACCTTTGGATACCGCCGGTGGCTGGGAGAGGGAAACTTCTTTTTTGCCGATGGACAGGTTTTTATTCTTCAGTCGGTAAAAGCCGGTTTTGAAGCTCCTGCTGATCAGCTTTATCTGGGTGGGTTTTCAATTTGCTCGGGCTGGAGTCCTTTGGGAAAAGATTTCTTCAGGCCCAATTTCTCCATTGGTTATGGTTATGCAGCTCTGGGAGAAAACCTGTTTGGATTACCTTTTGGGCAAAGTTTGGGGACTCACCTCTTTCTAATAGGAACCGGAGTAGAAGTTGTTTACGAAAACCTCGGAATAGGTCTTGAATATCGGCGATCGATAATGGCAACAGGCAGCCGGACTTTAAATCAGATTCAAGTTAGAGGAGGATTTGGCTTATGAAAAAGTTCATTTTTTCCCTATTCAGTATTTTGTTTTTTATCCCGCTTGGCTGCCAGGATGAAAGTAGTCTTATTGAAAGCAAATATTTTTCTTCTCTGCCGGTTGTAAAAGAAACCAAGCCAATTACCAGCCTTTCACAAAATGAAGCAACCTCAGGGGGCAATCTTGTAACTGCAAAGGGAAATAATATAGTTGCAAAAGGGGTTTGCTGGAGCATTTATGAAAACCCAACCTATAAACAATCCAGAACCATTGATGGTAAAGAAATTGGCGAATATACAAGTAATCTAACAGGTTTGGTAGCAAATACAACCTATCATATTCGGGCTTATGCCCAAACTAACGATGATGTGGCCTATGGTCCCGAGCTGATCTTCACTACTTTAAAGGCAGTTTCTCCTGTGGTAACTACTTTATCAGTCTCTGAAATTACAATTTCCTCTGTGAAAACAGGTGGAAGTATTTCATCTGACGGGGGTTCCGAAATTATCGAAAAAGGGGTTGTTTGGGGTACAGGTTCTCTTCCTGATATAACATTGAATCTAAAAACACAACAGGGAAGTGGGACTTCAAGCTTTATAAGCCAAATAGGCGATCTCGAACCGAATAAATCATACTATGTGAGAGCCTACGCTACCAACAAGGATGGAATAACTGGATATGGTGCAACTCAATCCTTTACAACGGAAATTGGAACTCCAATTGTCCTTACCGGAGAAATCGCCTCAAAAACGGACTCTTCTGCCATTTGCAGCGGGATAATTTCATTTGATGGTGGAATTGGAATCTCAGCAAAAGGTATTGTTTGGAACACAACCGGATCTCCAGAAATAACTTTGACTACAAAAACGAATGAAGGAACCGGAATAACGGGCTTTAATTCTGTCATTTATAAATTGAATCCGAATAAAACTTATTTCGCAAGAGCCTATGCAACCAATTACGCTGGAAAAACAGGATATGGAAATGAGGTGGTTTTTACAACAAATTTCGGGACACCAGTACTTACCACAAAGGCTATAACATCAATGACATCTACATCTGCAACAAGTGGCGGAACTATAAGTTTTGACGGTGGTGCAGCAATATCTATAAAAGGAGTTGTGTGGAGTACTTACCCAAATCCGGAAATTTCTCTTTTAACAAAAACCACAGATGGAACAGGAACAGGAGGTTATACCAGTTCCATGACCGGTTTAATGCCAAACAGAACCTATTTCGTTCGGGCTTACGCAACAAATACGGATAGTAAAACAGGGTATGGAAACGAAATTAGCTTCACAACAAATGTTGGGGATCCTGAAGTCCAGACATCAGAAATTACTTCCATTACTTCAAACTCTGCGGTTGGAGGAGGTTCAGTTCTTTTTGATGGGGGTAAACAAATAACGGCAAAAGGTGTAGTTTGGAGTACAACTCAAAATCCAACCATTACACTTACTACAAAAACAAATGACATAGGAACAGGTGATCCGTTTACTAGTTCTTTATCTGGTCTTGAGCAAGGGAAAACTTACTTTGTCCGGGCTTACGCTACCAATTCAAGTGGGAAAACGGGTTATGGAGATAATATCAGTTTTAAAACCCTTTCAATACCAACTGTAAGTACGCTTCCCATTGATGCAATAACAGACTCAAGTGCAAGTTCCGGTGGTGTGTTTAGCTCTGACGGAGGACTTCAGGTTACTGAAAAAGGAGTCGTTTGGAGTACTCATGAAGACCCTGATATTTCGCTTCCAACAAAAACATTAGATGGAACTGGAAGCGGAGCCTTTACCAGTTCAATAACCCAATTAAGCCCAAACACAACCTATTACGTTCGGGCTTATGCAACAAACAGTGCAGGAACAGGATATGGGCGTCAAGTTAGTTTTAAAACTTCCTTAACCCAACCCACGGTTTCGACTTCTCCAATTACATTCACGACCTACAATTCTTCAATTAGCGGTGGCAATATTACTTCCGATGGAGGGGCAAGTGTGACTTCCCGCGGTGTCTGTTGGAGCACCAATCAGAATCCTGATATTTTTCTTCCAACAAAAACAATAAATGGAACAGGAACTGGAGCCTTTACCAGTTCAATAACCGGATTAAGCCCAAACACAACCTATTATGTTCGGGCTTACGCAACAAACAGCAGTGGAACGGGATATGGGGAAGAAATTAGGTTTGCAACCTCAATTACAAGCCCCACGGTTTCGACTTCTCCTATTACATCCACGACTTACAATTCTTCAATTAGCGGTGGCAATATTACTTCCGATGGGGGATCAATTGTTACATCCCGCGGTGTCTGCTGGAGTACAAGTCATAATCCAGATATTTCTCTTCCAACAAAAACCTCAGATGGAACTGGAACCGGAACCTTTAACAGTTCAATAACCGGGTTGAATCCAAATACAACCTATTATGTCCGGGCCTATGCCACAAACAGTGTTGGAACCAGATACGGTACTCAGATTAACTTTACTACCAATGTGACCTCACCAATAGTTACTACCTCGACGAGTTCGGCAACCGGGCCTAATTCTGGCAAAAGTGGCGGAACAGTATCTTTTGATGGAGGGGCAAATGTGTCAGCCCGGGGTGTTTGCTGGAGCACCAGTCAGAATCCAGATATTTCTCTTTCAACAACCGTTGATGGAACTGGAACGGGAACCTTTACAAGCACTTTGACGGGGTTGAGTCCAAATACTACCTATTATGTTCGGGCTTATGCAACAAACAAAATATCGACAGGGTACGGATCCCAACTTTCTTTTACAACAAAAGCAGTTTCTAATCCCATTGTTTCTACCTTAACTGTGACTTCAATTAAGATCAGTTCTGCTAATAGCGGAGGAACGATAACCGTTGAGGGGGGAGCAAGTGTAACCTCCCGGGGTGTCTGCTGGAGTACAAGTCAGAACCCAGATATTTCTCTTGCAACAAAAACAATAGATGGAATTGGAACTGGTAGTTTTATAAGCACCTTAACCGGGTTAAACCAAAACACAACTTACTATGTTCGGGCCTACGCCACAAATTCAGGCGGAAAAACGGGTTATGGAGAGAATGTCAGTTTTAAAACCCTAGTTGTACCAACAGTTAATACACTTCCCATAACAGCTTTAAAGAACTCAAGTGCGAGTTCCGGTGGAGTGTTCGGTTCTGACGGTGGACTTCCTGTAACTGAAAAAGGAATTGTTTGGAGCACCAATGAAGATCCTAATATTTCTCTTCCAACAAAAACCTCGGATGGGACTGGAACAGGAGCCTTTACCAGTTCAATAACAGGTCTGAACCCAAATACAACTTATTATGTACGGGCTTATGCAACAAGCAACGCAGGGACGGGGTACGGGAGTCAGCTTAGTTTTACAACAACTGGAAAGCTTATTCCTGTTGTTTCTACAACAAGCATTACCTCTATAACATCAAATTCGGCAATTTGCGAGGGGATTGTTATCTCTGATGAAGGAGAACCATTGACTTCTCGAGGTGTCTGTTGGAGCACAAGTCAGAATCCAGATATTTCTCTTTTGACAAAAACGACTGATGGAACAGTTACCGGAACCTTTACTAGTTCAATTACTGGGTTGAGCCCATATACAACATATTATGTTCGGGCTTACGCAACAAACAATGCTGGAACTGGTTACGGACCTCAGCTTAGTTTTGAAACATATGGCTTTCTTGAATACAATGGATTCAATTACAGAACTGTTAAAATCGGTAGTCAAGAATGGACTGTTGAGAATCTGCAAACAACAAAATACAATGACGGGACTTCTATAACCAAAACAAATGATAACACGACCTGGTCATCCACAACAAACGGCGCTTATTGTGCTTATGATACAACCGAAAGCAATGTGGCCACTTACGGGTTTCTCTACAATTGGTATGCAGTGAATACCGGTAACCTTGCACCTTCCGGCTGGCGGGTACCGACCGATGCAGACTGGACCAAATTGATTGATTATGCTGGCGGTGAATTAATAGCTGGATCCAAATTAAAGGCTAAAACCGGTTGGAATTCCAATGGTAATGGTACTGATGAATTCAGGTTTTCTGCAATTCCTAGCGGTCTTCGCATCAATTCCAACGGAGTCTTTGCCTACGTTGGTAACTACGGCTCATGGTGGAGTTCCACTCCCAATGATTTAGAATCTGCTTGGTACCGATTGATGTATTTCGATAATCCAAGGGTGTTGAGAAATAGCTTTTACAACTTGGGATCCGGATATTCGATTCGCTTGGTTCGGGATTTATAAGGTTCCCGTTGACAATGTTGAAAGGTTAATACAACTATTTTGTGATCATTGAGCTCTTTGAAATGGAGTTCTCGAAACCTGCGAAGCAAGATCATTCTAGTGCATGGATGGGGTTTCTTAATACTTAGGTAATTGGGGGAACTACAATCTCTTTTCATACAAACCAGGGAAACATCCAATCTGTCAATAACCACTTAAACTTGAAGGTTGATAATCAACCCCAATAGGTATGGTATTTTAAGTATTATTATCAACAGGATTACAGACGGGCAAACAAAAAATAGATGTAAACATTTCTGTTTTTAAGCCCCGAGAATCGGGAAAGTGCCGGACGAAACTGGAAAAAATCTGAATCTGTACTGTTTTATAAAAAAACCATTCTAAAATTCTTAAATATGAAAAAACTACTCTTCCTGTCACTCCTTCTTCTTCCAACTCTCCTCTTCTCCCAATCCCTCCGGGAGTTTGACCTTCATGAAATGAGTGAACAGCAAATTCCGGTTTTCATAGATCACGCCAATGAGGCTGCCGTAATTTTTTATACTGCAATTAATGGATTTACAATTGAATCGAGCACAGGTGGCGTCGTAAATATTCAAAGTGAGACCTCAAAGGTCAGTGTTTTTCTTAAACCTGAACGACAGGTTTTAACCCTGAAAGCTCCGGGATTCATCGAGAAAAAACTGGCTATTGACAATCTTTCTGCCAAACAGGCAAAGTTTTACCGGGTTAATGAACGGGAAAACACTTACACCACCGAAACCGGTTTTTTCAAAGTTCAAACCCAACCGGATGGGGCAATGCTGAAAATTGAGGGAATCCCGACCTTTAAACAATGGACTCCGTTTGAACTGAAGGACTTTGAGGCCAAAAAGTACCGGCTGTTTTTAACCAAACCCGACTATTACCCTTTGGATACTTTAATTGAAATCCGGCCCGGAATGAAACAAAGCGGACTTTTTGAATTACGATCGATGTATGGAACTCTCTCCTTACGTACTGCTCTGCCGGTAAAAGTAAAGCTTGGCGACCAAACCATAGATGTTGGATCGGAACTGAATAATCAGCAACTCCGTGATGGAAATTATGAGTTAACTGTGAACGACTCCCGATTTGATCCGTACCGGGAAACGGTTTTTGTCGAATCAGGCAAAACCAAAATACTGGATCTACCACTGATAAAAAAGGCTGGCTTTTTAAAGATCATCCATTCTGACGGATTTGATTTAATCGTTAACGGTGAAACTAAGACCAAAAAACCGGGAACCCAGCTGCTTGAGTTTTTTGAAGGAAGTTACCGGGCAGAAGTAAAACGACCCGGGGTTCAGCCGGTAACCTTTTCATTTACGATTAAAAAGGGAGACGTATTAAACTGGGAGCCGGTTTTTACTGCGGTTACCGTGCTGGTAAAACTCGAAACTTATCCGGCCGGAGCAATGGTTTCGGTGATTAGAAAAGGTGAAGAAGAACCATTGGGTTTCACTCCGCTTGAAGAACAAATTGCCGTTGGCGAGGTTGACTTTCTGGTTAAACACGATGGATTCAAAGATTACTTGTTCAAAGAAACCCTTGAGGAAGGAAAACCGTTTTCAAGGAAAATAAATCTGGCTAACCCGGAAGCTGATAAGTTGCTCACGGATGGAGATGGAAATGTGTACAAAACAGTAATCATTGGCAGGCAGGAATGGACCGTTGAAAATTTACGGACGACCAAATACAACGATGGAACTCCAATAACCAAAATTACCGATCAATCAACATGGGCAAAAACGACAAATGGTGCCTATTGTGCGTATAATAACGCTGAAAGCAATGTGGCCACGTATGGATATTTGTATAATTGGTATGCGGTAAACACAGGAAAACTGACACCAAAAACCGGTGGCTGGCGAGTTCCGACTGATGCAGACTGGACGAAATTAACGGATTTTGTGGGTGGAGAATCTAATGCAGCAACAAAACTGAAATCCAAAATTGGTTGGGCTAACAATGGCAACGGAACTGATGAATTTGGTTTCAACGCTCTTCCGGGTGGCTTTCGTAACGACAATGGAGGCTTCGACAACTATGGTTACTACGGTTCCTGGTGGAGTTCTACTGCAACCGGTACAAATACGTCTATACACCGCTACACGAACTATAGAAGTCACAGCGTGACCAGTTACAACGGCAAAAAGAAAGAGGGATTCTCTGTTCGCCTTGTCAGGGATGTTGAGTGATGAAGAAGCTAATATTCCTAACTCTTTTCTCACCAGTTCGAATTTCTTTCCTCAAACAAAATGGAAGATTAAGAACCTCAGAGCAACCAATACCAATTGTGGCCCTTTATAAAGATATCAGACCATACCGACGGGTTACCGCAGACTTGCCAAACAATGTGCACCGTCCAAACATTATCCAACACTTTAACCAACCCGAAAATATATGAACGAAATTATTTGCCCGCATTGTAAGAAGGTCTTTAAAGTTGATGAAGCCGGCTTTGCCGACATTCTTAAACAGGTCAGGGATCATCAGTTTGAAGAAGAATTGCAAAACAGACTAAACCTCGCTGAAAGAGAAAAGGAAAATGCGGTTAAATTGACGGCTGCAAATCTTAAAAATTCCTTTCAGGAAGACCTGGCAAAAAAGGATAAGGAAATTTTCGAACTGAGAGCAAGAAATGAACGCGAACTTTCAGCTCAACTGGCCAAGAAAGAAGCCGACCTCGCAGAAATGAAGTCAAAAATTGAAAAGGCGGAAATTGAGACAAGGTTGAAAGTTACAGAAGCAGTCCAGAAAATTGAAAAAGAAAGGGACGAGCTGTCCAACAATTTGAAAAGTAAGGATACTGAAAAGCAGTTACTCGAGAAATCATTAATCGAAAGGTTCTCGTCAGAACTTAGATCAAAAGATGATATTATCAAATTTAAGGATGAAGAAATTGCCCTGCGAAAAGACATGAAACTCAAGCTGTCGACTAAAATGGTCGGAGAAACACTTGAGCAACATTGTGAGACAGAGTTCAATAAACTTCGTGCAACGGGTTTTCAAAAAGCCTACTTTGAAAAGGACAATGATTTCAAGTCAGGAAGTAAAGGGGATTACATTTACAGAGAAGCAGATGACGCGGGAAATGAAATTATTTCGATCATGTTTGAAATGAAAAATGAGGGAGACGATACTTCAACCAAAAAGAGGAATGATGACTTTTTAAAAGAACTGGACAAGGATCGAACGGAAAAGAAATGTGAATACGCTGTTCTTGTCTCCTTACTGGAAGCAGAAAACGAACTCTACAATGCCGGCATCGTTGATGTGTCTCATAAGTATCCCAAAATGTATGTTGTTCGCCCCCAATTTTTCATCCCAATCATCACACTACTGCGAAACGCTGCAATGAATTCATTGAAGTACAAAGCCGAACTCGCTTTGGTTAAAAATCAAAACATTGATATTACTCATTTTGAAGAAAATATTAACGCCTTTAAGGACGGATTTGCAAGAAATTATGAATTAGCCAGCCGTAAATTCAAAACGGCCATTGAAGAAATTGATAAAACCATTGATCATCTTCAAAAAACTAAAGATGCCTTATTGTCCTCAGAAAACAACCTTCGCCTGGCTAACAACAAAGCGGAAGAACTAACTATAAAAAAATTGACCCACGGTAACCCGACAATGAAGGCAAAGTTTGACGAACTTAAATAGATATGACCTTGTATACCGTCGTTTTAGCATGATGATGATAGAATGTTCAACCGATTTCATTCTATGGTAATTCAATCCGCCACTTACATTCTTGATGATATCATTCCAATTCTGGTTCTTGAAACAGATTTTGGTAAAGTTATTATTGATCCAACCAGCATCAAAATGGAGCAATTTGAGGAGGAACTAATTTACGTTGGGTACCCAAAGGAACTCACTCAAAATCAGTTGAAATCAAACCTCTGCGACTGATGACCTTCTCACAAAGTAAATGAATGATAGGCTTTTCAGTTATTACCCACACTGCATCCCCCTTTTAGAACCGGCACGTGTGCCGGTTTCGCACACATTTTACAATCTTTCTTAAAATTGCTCCGCTATTTTGCGTTATTCATGAGAATTATTCTCACTTTTGTATTGTTTGTTTATATAATTTGTGCAATATTGTGAATATTTCTCATAAAGAGCGCAATATGCTAATCGAATTCACCGTCGGCAACTTTCTTTCTTTCAAAGAAAAAAAAACGCTGAGTATGATGTCCGCTGCAGTTACTGAACATGAAAAAACTAACCTATTCAAGGCTGGACGCTACCAGTTATTAAAAAGTGGGGTTATTTATGGCGCAAACGCAAGCGGCAAAAGCAACTTAATAAAAGCAATGAGCACAATGCGGATGCTAGTGCTGAAATCTTTTGAAAAAACATCAACTCAGGATCTCGACCTTACTCCCTTCATGCTTCAATCCGGTTATGAGACTAAACCCTCATTTTTCGAAGTGCTTTTTTTTGTTAACGATACGCGTTACAGATACGGTTTTGAAGCCAATAGCCTTTCTATTAAAGCTGAATGGCTATTTGAAGCCAAAAAGAATACAGAAAAGCCGTTGTTTGTCAGAGATAATGACGGAATTCAGGTTTTCCCGGCATATAAAGAAGGCCGGAATCTGGAAGAAAAAACAAGAAGCAATGCTCTGTTTCTTACTGTTGTTGACCAATTTAATGGTGCCACCGCAAAAACGGTTATGGGATGGTTCAATAAATTTGTAGCGATTTCAGGGTTAAGTCATGAAGAATATAAGGTTTCAACATTCAATCTGCTTGAAAATGACCAAACCAAACCCATCCTTCAGGGATTTTTTAAAAATCTTGATTTGGGATTTGATGATATTTCAATAGTCAAAAAAACCTTTGACCCTACAGAACTTCCTAAAAACCTGCCTGAATCAGTCGCAAGGCAACTAGTGACTGATCTGGAAGGAAAAATGATTGTTAATTTAAGAACGATGCACAAAAGGTTCTCTGCAGATAACAAAGTTGAATCCAATATCTCTTTTGATTTGAGGAGTCAGGAATCATCGGGCACCAATAAGCTTATCAATATCTCTGGTCCAGTTTTCGATGTATTAACAGTTGGTGGGATGCTGGCAATTGATGAATTGGATGCCAGTCTGCACCCACTGTTAACCCTTGCAGTTACAAAACTTTTTAATTCATCAGAGCATAATCCAAAAAATGCCCAATTAATCTTTTCAACTCATGACACCAATTTATTGGGCTTTGGTAACTTCAGAAGAGATCAGGTGTATTTTGTTGAAAAAGATGATTTTGGAGCCACCGATTTGTATTCACTCGTCGAATATAAAGAATCTGGCAAAACGATCAGAAAGGACCGTTCCTTTGAGAAGGATTACATTCAGGGGCGTTACGGTGCAATTCCCTATATCGGCAACCTTAATTCATTGTTGAGTAAATGGCAAGAAAAATAAAACTTGAACCGGCGCAGCTAAGACGATTTGAAAGACAGGAAGCCAGGCGCCAAAAAGGGAATAAGCAAACACGGAAGCATTACCTTATCGTTTGTGAAGGTGAAAAGACTGAACCAAACTACTTTGTTTCACTCAAATCAAAATTACCCAAAGGTGTTCTTGACGTTGTTGATTTTAAAATTCTGGGTGAAGGCTACAACACAACGTCTCTTGTTGAAAGAGCCTTACAAATAAGAAAAGAATGGGAATCTGAATCAAGCCGGGAGGTTGATAAACTTTGGATTGTTTTTGACAAAGACAGCTTCTTGGCTGAAAGTTTTAATAATGCTGTACTCGAATGCGAACGAAAAGCTAAAACTAAGGCAGCCTGGAGTAATGAAGCTTTTGAACTTTGGTATTTGCTCCATTTCGAGTATTATGATACCGGGATAACCAGAGACACATATAAAGGAAGAATACAGGAAAATTTCCGGAAAAAGGGATTAACGGATTTTATATACGCAAAAAACAGAACAGACATGTTTGATCTCCTGACCCAATATGGAAGTCAGACGCTTGCAATTAAAAATGCCACCCGGCTCTTAAAAACCTATGAAGGAAGGAAAAACTTTGCTGATCAAAAACCCTGTACAACCGTTCATGAACTTGTTATTGAGTTGTTTAGTCTGGAAGGTATATTAAAAAAAGAAACCAGTGAATCAGACATGCCGCCAAACCCCTAACTATTCCTGGAAAATAATTCCTTAAACAAAACTGGCTAACAGTTTGCCGCATTCTCAGGTTTTGTTTGCGTTTAATTTACGTTTTTCTTCCACGTTTCATCTTTAGAAGTCAACAAATTACTTTTAAATCTGTCACAACTGAAACAGATCAAGATGAGCAATTTGATCTATTATACCAGGCAGTTTTTCCTAACTAAAAGAAAACGGTTTGAAACATATATGGTCACAAAAAACTCAATCATTGGCTGACTTTTAATCCCATCAGCTCTTAGATTTTAAATTATCATTTCTTTCATTCTCCCCAAAAATCCATTTTCTGGCATATCTGATTCGGTTATTGACTATCCAATAATGGGATTTGCAGTCAAAATTCCAGTTTCCAATGGACGGACTTAATGAAATTGTTTTTCCATTGAAGGTAATCTTCCAATCAGTTGGTGAAAGGGGAGTCACAACTTCATTTCCACAACCACATACACACCGATGTATGGCTGTGCAATATTCAATTGAAACGTAAAGTACCCCTTCCTCCAAAAAATCGGGAATAAACTCAACGAATTTATGCTGTATAGTCTTCATTGATCAACTGTGCAGTATTTATTGTGAATGTTGAATGATGTTCCTCTTTTAAGTCCTGGTAAAAGCCACACATCTTTTTCCATTTAATAACGGCCATTAATGCATTCATTGCATTCAAATCCGCAATCTGGATATTATTAGAATATTCGTTATCATCAATTGCCTCAGACCCGATGCGCAAGGGAATATGATCATTTTTAGATTTTGAACCAACAGTAACCCTTAAAGTGCCAACAAGGTTTTCTTCTGCAATATTTACGCCAAGCCCCGCATCAATAAAGGTAACGCCATATTTTGTGAGTGTTGAGATAATCATACTTCTTGCACTATTGCTGTCAATACAAATAAAAACATAGGATAAACCGGCCAACATGTCAATGTTATCTTCGGTTACCTTTTCTGAAATTGCCTTGATTCCCCTTCGCATTCTTGAATAAATAGAAGCGAAATAGTCCACCTTCGATGGTTTATTGTTTAACTCTTCCAATGAAGGTGCACCAGGTGCCCGAAACGCATTATGCTGAAGAAAGTTGTCTGAATCAAATAACAATATTTCATCCACAGGTGTTTTGGCAACAAAATCCAGAACATAGGACCCTGTTCCGCCTAAACCAATGATTCCAATACGCTGTTCTTTAAATTTCAAGTTCAGCATACTAATGTTTGCCCGACTTGCATTGGTATCAATGTAGTGAAAAACTGATTCTTCTTTTAAATCTTCAATCACTTTGAACGTCTGTGGAGTCACTGAAGGATCCAATGATCTTGCCGGTGCCGAAATAATTTGGGCGTAACGGGTTACTTTTTGGTAGTAATTGTCATACCCGTTCACAGGCTTGTTTGAAAAGGAAAAATTCGAAACAATTCCATCACAAATTTGCTGGTTCGGGTTTGCGTGTTGAATGGCTGTTATTATAGTTCCATCCTTGTTACAGGGATACTCACCCATAAAACCGATGACATGGGTCTCAGGTTTTATGGTTATATTATTATTCATGGATAAAGTTGAAATCAGCTTGCCAAATTTTATTTCCTTGCTGCTGTTAACGTAAGGGATATGGTGGACAATTAAATGTCCACCATTCACCTCAATCTCATACCCTTCATCCCTTAACTGTTTTAAATCAGTACTAAGATTTATCTGTTGCTGTAGCATTGAATATCATCCCATCTTTTACACGTACAACATCATCTTTTACCATTGTTCCTTCAGGGTTCTGTTTTGGCCCTCTGTCATAAGTTACAGTATAAACCTTATTAGGGTTTGGATCATAACTTCCAAAGGCCAGGATCACTACCTGTTCAAAAGAAATCTTCTTTTTATTCCACGACTTTTTCCGTCCATTTACAATAAGAGTTATTTCAAATGGTTTATCTTCAGAATAAAAATGTTCAATTTCCGGTCTGGCAAGGTTTACCTTTGTGTCATTTGAGATTAACTCATCTTCCCACGGTTTTTTAATAGAAAGAAAAAGAGTATCACCTTCAGGGATATCCCCTAATTTTCGAATTTCTTCTCCGGTAATATACTCCTTTGTCCAACTATAGTTTTTACCGTTTATGGTAAGCCTGAGAACATTTTCTTCATGTCCTTCGTTTTGAGTTTTATGTTTTTCTATCATACTTTGAGCCTTTCAATTTTTGGTTTCTACAATAAGAATAACCGGGGTTCATTTTTTTTGGTCATGACCAAAAAAAAATATTTTCGGTTATATTTCTCATGTGATAATCTATGACCAGACGGGAAATTGTTTTAAACAAGATTCATAGCCTCAGTGAGAGAGAGGTTTCAGCCGCCATAGACAGGCTTACCCGCCATGTAAAAGCAAGGCTGCGCTTTGGTTCATTATTAGACCGAACAAAGTCCGGTGCCCATTGCGAAAAAAACCTGGGAATGAAAGCTGTTGACTACTACGTCGGTGAGTCAATTAAACGTTTATATGAACCCAATGGTTGGGACTGGAAGTTTGAAAACCTTACCATTACCCAACAACTCATAAGAATCGCCAATAAATTGATTTCTGATAAAGTTGCTGAGTACAAATCTAAAAAGGATGATCTTCCAAAGTTTGATAATCGGGATATATCAGAGATTTATGATCTATTCATCCCAGAGTTAGATGATTCTTCAGATATGGAAACTATAATTTCAAAATTGATCCATTTGGCAACTGAAGTCTCTAAAGACGATGAGCAGCTTTCCTGTTTTACACTTAGGTACTTTGAAGGCATTAAATTTGAAACCATTGCAAAAGACTTAGGCATTACCATTGAACAAGTATACGTTCTTCGCAAAAAACTTGTCCGCCGGTTGGAAAAATTCAAACAAGAATTAACTGCCTGAAAGACTAAAAATTATGATAACACCTGAAAACAAAGAAAGATATATTTTACTTGAAAACCTGTTTAATCTTTACTTTGATGAGAAAACTCCGGTAGATAATGAAGACTTTACACAGGATGAACTCAATGAAATTGATCAGGTTGTGAAGAAAAACATTCTTCTGTTCAAACAGTTGAAAACAAAGTCAAAGGCTGAATTGAACCGGGCAAAACATTCCCGGGTTAAAGAATTTCTGGAAAAACTGAAGTCTGGAATTGATCCTGGCGATCAAGTAATCCAGCAAATTTTAGATAAGCTTTCATCCAAACCACAACTTGTAGCCAATCCGTTATATAGGAATTTAAATAACATTTCAGAACAGGACCGACAAGCCATTTTACTGGATTCCCAATTTCTGGATATTCTGGATGAAATAGAAAGGGAATTTAACCCGGAAATCAAAGATGAGTAAGGTGATTTCAGCAGTTAAAAAGGTATATTCTGACTGCGGTATTTCCAACCCGCTTCAACTTCCTCTAGAGGTGATCATTGAAAGCAAAAACATTATCATCAAGGAAGAACGAATTGATGGAGCTGATGGAAGAATCTTAATGACAAAAAATTCTGGTGTAATCACTTTGAATGCTTCCATTGACTTTCCGCCACGAAAACGATTTATCCTTGCTCATGAATTGGGACATTTTGAATTACATCGGCTTATTCAACCTGTTTTTAGCGACAATGATGAAACCCTTAACCACTCCCAACAACCGAATTTTAATCCTGTAGAAGCGGAAGCAAATGACTTTGCCGCAGAATTTCTCATGCCAACTGACTTATTCCATGCGGAATGTAAAGGAAAAAAATTTGATCATAACGTTATCGAACATTTGGCAAATACTTTTCAGGTAAGTAAAACAGCCGCAATTTTGAAATTTCTAAAAAAGGACAACGGCAACCATCCGGTATTTGTTGTTTGCTGTCAAGACAATAAAATGAAATGGTTTAAAAAAACGGAGGACTGGCTTTATTTCTCACGGTTTCAAAAGGGTCTTCCGCCGCCAAGTGGAACTGTTGCAAATGAAGTTTTTAAAAAAGGTTTTTCTTATTATGCCAGTGAAGCAATCCAACCTATTTGGAAATCAGATTGGTTTGAATTAAAGGAAAGGGAGATTGACAAAGAATTTTTTGAATATTGTTTATTTGTTCCTTCATTTAATTATCTATTGAGTGTTATATGGGAAAAATAACCTGAATGCCCATGTTAAGAATCCCATGATCCTTTCTCCACTAAAACAATTTATCCCGCCAAAAAGGCAAACTACCAACCCATGAACACTGCTGTACATAATAAACTGGTCTCTTTTATCTGGTCCATTGCCGATGATAACCTCCGTGATGTTTACGTTCGGGGAAAATATCGGGATGTTATTCTTCCTATGGTGGTTCTTCGCCGGCTGGATGCGCTTCTGGAGCCAACAAAAGAAGCCGTTATGGCCGAGCTTGCTTTTCAGAGAGAAGAAGCCGGACTAACTGAATTTGATGATACCGGTTTACGGGAAGCCTCGGGTTACGTTTTTTACAACACAAGCCCATGGACACTTCAACGGCTTCACGATACTTCATCAAACAGCCGTCAGATTCTGGTTGCCAACTTTGAAGAATACCTGAACGGATTCAGCAATAACGTAAAAGAGATCATCGAGAAGTTTAAACTTCTAAGTCAGATAAAGCACATGGCAGGCAAAGATGTTCTGCTTGATGTCATTGAAAAGTTTATCTCACCTTACATCAACCTGACTTCAGCAGAAAAACTGGATCCGGATGGACGCAGATTACCCCCACTCAGCAATCTCGGAATGGGTTATGTCTTTGAAGAACTGATCAGGAAGTTCAACGAAGAGAATAATGAAGAAGCCGGTGAACACTTTACTCCACGTGAAGTGATTGACCTCATGACCCATATCATTTTTGAACCGGTAAAAGACAATCTTCCCCCGGTAATTACGATTTATGATCCGGCCTGCGGTTCCGGCGGCATGCTTACCGAATCCCAGAACTTTATTAAAGATGAAGATGGAGAAATCAGGGCAAAAAGCAGTGTGATTTTATACGGCAAGGAAATCAACGACGAAACCTACGCCATCTGTAAGTCGGATATGATGATTAAAGGAAATGATCCTGAAAACATCAAAGTCGGTTCAACGCTCAGCACAGATGAATTTGCCGGCATGCAATTTAACTTTATGCTTTCAAATCCGCCTTACGGGAAGTCCTGGGCCAGCGAACTGAAAAATATCAGAGACGGCAACGACATTATTGATCCCCGGTTCCGGATAAAACTTAAAAATTATCTGGGAATTGAAGAGGATGCCGAAGCAACGCCACGGTCATCAGACGGACAGCTTTTGTTCCTGATGGAAATGGTTACCAAAATGAAATCGCTGGATCAAAGTCCGCAGGGAAGCCGGATTGCCTCAGTTCACAACGGCAGCAGTTTGTTCACAGGGGATGCCGGTGGCGGCGAAAGCAACATCCGCAGGTACATCATTGAAAATGACTGGCTTGATGCCATCATCCAATTGCCTAACAATCTGTTTTATAATACCGGCATTACCACGTATATCTGGATTCTGAGTAATAACAAACTCAGAGAACGGCGTGGAAAAGTTCAATTAATAGATGCTTCACTCCTGTTCAGAAAACTCCGTAAAAATCTCGGTGCCAAAAACTGCGAATTTTCCCCCGAGCATATCAGGGAAATTGTAAAGGTTTATGCTGGCATGGAAGCAGTTGACCGTACCGGCGAAGAGGGAATTTCGTCCCGGATTTTTTCAAATCAGGATTTTGGATATTATAAAGTGACGATTGAACGTCCCGAACGCCTGAAAGCACAATTTTCGGAAGAGCGGATTGCCGGATTACGGTTTGAAAAATCCCTGAAAGAACCCATGGAATGGGCGTACGAAGAATTTGGAAATGAGGTTTATACCCATCTCGAAAAACATGAAAAGGCAATTCTGGACTGGTGTGAAAAACAGGAATTAAACCTGAATGCCAAACAAAGTATGGCACTGACCAGCCCGGCAACCTGGAACAAACCGCTTGAATTGATGGAAGTCGCCAATGCCCTGATGGCAGAAATCGGAACAGAAGAATTCTCCGATTTCGCTGTATTCCGTGAGAAGATAGAATCAGCGCTGAAAACCCGTAAACTGAAACTTTCACCATCCGAGAAAAAATCGATTCTGAATGCTGTAAGCTGGTATGATGCCGAAGCAGAAAAAGTGGTAAAGCAGATCCATAAGTTAACCGGCGAAAAACTTAAAAAATTGCTTGGCGAACTGGGATGCAGAGTAGAAAATTTAGCTGATTTCGGATATTTTCCGACTCGTGAAAAAGATGAATTTATTGAATACGAAACCGAAAGTGAACTCCGGGACACTGAGAACGTTCCGCTCAATGACACGATTCACGGTTATTTCAAAAGGGAAGTGAAACCTCACGTACCTGAGGCCTGGATCAATCTTCCGGCGACAAAAATCGGATATGAAATCAGTTTCAATAAATATTTTTACCGGCACAAACCCTTACGGAGTATTGAAGAAGTCACTTCTGATATCCTGGAACTTGAACAAAAAAGTGATGGATTGATAAAAGAACTGCTGAACCTGATCTGAATGAACACTGTCTGAATCACGGATTAAACGGATTAAAGGATTACACTGATTTTAAACACAAAAATCCGTGAAATCTGTGTCATCCGAAAAATCCGTGATGCAGACAGTGTTCCGTGATTCAGACAATTGCCTTTTCATTGTTAAAGAACGAAAAATAAATTAAAATAAGTAATCAACCCTTTACTGAGCATGCTATTTAACAAATATCAATACGATCCCGACAATATGGTGAAGCGGGGATATTCACATAGTGTCGATGCCAAAAACGATGAGGGTCATCATTTTTGGATTAAGTGGATTTTGGGTATTGATAAGGCCGACACAAAAGGTAAAATTTTATCTGACAAACTACGTGATCTACAAAAGGCCCGTAATAATTCGCTTCCTAAAATTATTGAATACGGTTTTGACGATGAACAAAAAGCATTTGCCATTGTTTTTGAGTTTTTAGAGGAGGTTAAAACCTTTGAAAACTGTTTTGACGACTTTAAAACTCAAAACATTCTGGGCGGATTGACAGAAATTACTTCCTGCTTACAGGAGTTGCACACCAAATATAAAATTAACCATGGTGATATCAATCCCGGCAATATCATGGTTAATAAAAACGGACATTTCTTCCTGATTGATTTTGGGCTTACAGATATAACAAGAACGTTAAGTCAGGAGGCCGGATTAGAAATATTTGCCGGCAAATTTGCAGCACCTGAAAAACTGAACAATCTGATAACTAAAGGATTTCCCTATCAGTCTGATATTTATTCCCTGGGAAAGGTTATCGAATGGTATCTCGATGTAAAGCAGCTGGAAATTACTGAGGAGCAGACACTTACTTTTCGCAAAATACTCTCAGAAAAACCTTCAGACAGACCTTCTTGGCCATATATTCTTGATTTTCTTAAAAATCTGGCAAGTTCTTTTGACATGGAATCCATTCAAATTGGGTTTCAGAAAAAATCCTTTTCCCCCGAATTTTTGGGATTACTAAACTCAACAGAACCGGTCTTTATAATATCACCAATACCAGGGTCAAATTATCTAGTAGACATCATTATAGGTAATTTTATTTGCGAAGGTGTACTCTGGTTAAAGAAAGAACAAAAGCTTTTATTTAATACGATCAGTCTAACAAAGGATTTTCCTTTCTGGAAACTGGAACAAAAAAGAAAGGAAGGGAAAAAACTACCCGGGAAGTATTTTTATAAAACAGAAAAAACGCCTGATACTGTCAATCTTTCCCCAATTTTTGAACAATGGTTTGAACAGAAAGAAAAGCAACAGACCTATCGTGAAAAACGGAGGGTAATCCATGAGGAATTAGGGTTTTACCGTGAATTGCTGGAGTATGAAAAGAAAGTTATTGCTGAAAATGCACTGAGACTTCGGTATTCTTCTTTCAGTTTAGAAGAAAATGAAATTTCCTTTTCAATTGTCCAAGATGAAAAACTTAGCAGCGAAGGTTTTATTCAGCGGCATATAGATGAAGGAAACGATGTAAGCTCTGAAGGTATTGAATACTTTATATCTGCAAATGCGAGTAGAAAACAAACGAAGGAAAACGTTGGGTTTACCGGAAAACCTTATGATTTCATCTTTCAAGACCAACTCCTGAAAATAAAAGACTGCGAAGGACTTGATAGTCGCAAAATTCCGCAGTCAGGCTATTTGTTTGAAAACACCAATAAAATGGAAGAGGAAAAAAACCGCCAGCTTGAGGCAATAAGAAAAGTTGGGAAAAACGAAGTATTAAATCCGGACTTAATTTACTATTTATTCAATCCTGATCAATTACCCGCCGTTCAGTCTGATTTTTCTGAATTGGAGTTCGTCTTCCAGAAAAATAAAAATGGCGGTTCTTTGACCTATTCCTACAACCAGCAAAAAGCAATTCAAAAGGCACTTAACAATACCCCTTTCACGGTAATTCAGGGCCCACCCGGAACCGGTAAAACAACAGTGATTACCGAAATTGTTTTCCAGATTCTATTTAAAAAACCTGAAGCAAAAATTCTCATTACCTCTCAAACAAATAATGCTGTAGACCAGGTTCTTGAAAATCTGCTTAAAAACAAGATCCCGGTTTTGCGGTTAAGCGGGATTACTTCTCCCAAAAACCCGGAAATCGGCAAACAAACCCTTGGCAGAAAACTGGAAGGCTGGAAGGTACAGGTCAGGCAACAAGCAGAAAAGAACTTTGAAAGGGTTAAAACCAAATTTTGGGAGGATCTTCAAAGCAAACATGTTTTAGCCACTTTTGTCGCAGAAATATTATTCGAAAGAATAGACTGGAAGAAGAAAAAGTCAAAAATTGAATCACGACTCAGTAATTTCAAAGAACTAAAGAATTTACACTCCCTGCCCACAGAGGAAGAGAGGGCAGTAGAAAAGATAGACATTGAATTAAAAACAGAAATCGCAGCCTTTATTAAAATTCAAAGTCTTCATCGTGATTGGATTGCAACTCTTGCCTCACTTGAAGAAAATGGGGCTCTGAACCAGAAACTGATTGACAGTATCAGGGTGATAGGCGCCACCTGTAATCATATTGCCTCGAAGAAATACAGTCGTTACCATTTTGAATTTGACTATGTCATTATGGATGAATCAAGTAAAGCGACAACCGCCGAAGCTCTCGTCCCAATTATTACCGGGAAAAACCTGATTTTCGTTGGCGATCACAGACAATTAAAACCAATGCTGACAAAAAAGTACGAGGTTGAAAACTGGTTAAGAGATAAATTCAAAGTGGAAGCAGATGAACTTGAAAACTGGGATGATTATTTCAACCGGCCAAGCTTATTTGAAACCATTATTAACCGTGTTGATTCTAATTTCAAAACACAACTTACCGAATGCCGCCGTTCTTCAGAAGATCAGGTTAAGCTGACCTCTGATTGTTTTTATGTACCTGAAGGTGATGAACCCATTGAATATGTGCCTCGCTCTCCCGAAAATGAACATAATTTGCCTCTTTCAATAAAAAGTTCAATCCTCTTCATAGATATTGGCAGTCATTACAAAAGTGAACTGGACAGCACTAAAAACAGATCTTCTAAAAATGAAGAAAGTGCAAAGTTGATACCTGATATTTTGAATTATCTTGATAAATACCCAAAAGTAAGGGAGTATTCGATTGGTGTCATTACCGGATATTCAGCGCAGTTTCATCTATTAAACTCAAAAATCAATAAAATGATACAGAAACAGGGTCTAAAAAATATCAGGAGGAGGACTAATTCAGAGGAAAAGTTTACAGTTTCTGTTATTGACCGCTTTCAGGGACTTGAACGGGACATTATCATCTTAGATTTAGTGAAAAGTGGCGTTGGTTTACATTTGGGTTTTCTCGAAGTGCCAAACAGAATAAACGTTGCCCTTTCCCGTCAAAAGAAATTGCTGATTATCGTTGGCGATTATACCAGCATAGTTAATGCAAAAACCTCCAGTCGTCTGAATAAGGGAAAGGCAGCCCTGCAAAAATACCTTGTAGGAATAAATCCCGAATGGATTGTTAAAGCAGAAAATCTGAAGGAACTCTTTGTATGACAGATCAAGAGGCTTTTAATTATTACGCAAAAAAATCACCAACTGGTTACCGGCTTGGCAAATTGATACCGTTCTCCTATCCCGTCAGGAGAATAAGACTGGCGTTACTCGTAAATAAACAACCTGATGGTTCTCTGGTTAAAGTTTATACGGTGTTAATGAGGTCCATTCAGGCTGGCTTTCAGAGTACAGAAGATTTATTCGAATTTTTAGGACTGAGTCGAACAGACGAATTTATTCTACGTGAATTGTACTCACTCAGAGAAAAAGAATATATCAACATTGTATCCGGGAAATGGGTACTGACAGAACGGGGCGAACTTTTCCTGAAGGAAAACAGTATCTTTAGAGTTGAAGAAGAAGAGGATGCCGACTTTCTGATTGATGGAATTTCCGGAGAGTTACTTTCAGCGAAAGAGAACGGGACTGAAAGGGAGCCCCTGAAAAATAAATTGCCCTCTGAATTGAATTTCCCTGAAAAAAGCCCCGATCTGCTTGAAAATAAATTTGAAGCACTTTCAGAAATTTACAAAAAGGAAAATGAGAGTAAATCTTTTCTGATTAGTTTTTTACCCGACGAAATAAAAAGGGACTTTAAAGAATGGTTTAACTTGTATCTTCTTGAATACATTTCTGATCAACACCCCAATCAGGAAACCAAACTGGAAGTGAGATACATTTCAAATAAAAAAGAAAACCGTATTCTAACAACAAAATTTAATGGCGAATATAGAAGTTTTGTCGACAAACTAAGCGAGTTCGACAAAACAGAATCTGTACCTATTTCAGTGGTCACGGACAAACACACTGTCTGAATCACGGATTTATCGGATGACACAGATTTCACGGATAATTGTATTTAAAATCAGTGTAATCCTTCAATCCGTTTAATCCGTGATTCAGACAGTGTTCCGTGATTCAGAAATTTATCTCCCGGAAAACGCAAAAACATGATTGAATTAAAGTATAAAGACATCACTGAAAAAATCCTGAGTTCTTCGTTTGAGGTTCACAAGTTTCTTGGAAACGGATTTCAGGAGGTGATTTATCAGCGGGCGCTGACGTTTGAAATGAGACAACGGGGATTAAATTTTGCCCGGGAAATTGAACAGGACATTTTTTATAAAGACCTTCCTGAACCCATTGGAACCCGGCGCGCTGATTTTGTTGTCGAAGAAAAAGTTCTGGTTGAAATTAAAGCCATTATCCAGCTTGATGATGTACATCTTGCCCAAGCGCTGAATTACCTGAAAGCCTATAAACTGGAGGTTGGATTGCTGATAAATTTTGGCAGCAAAAGCCTCACCTACAAACGACTGGTTTTATGAGTTTACGAACACAATTCTTGAATTGCGGATTAACACAACGTCTGAATCACGGATTTGACAGATTACAGGATTACGCGGATTCTAAATTCCGCAATCCAGCAAAATCCGAATTCTCCCAAAAATCCGTGACATCTGTGTCATCCGATAAATCCGTGATTCAGACGGTGGAGCATTTGTGAAAAACCTAACCATTGCCAGATACCCCGCCTACAAAGACAGTGGAACGGATTGGCTGGGAGAAATTCCGAGCCATTGGACACTAAAAAAGGCAAAGTATCTATGGAAGGAAAAAATTGATTTATCAGAAACGGGGAATGAATTACTTCTTTCGGTTTCCCAATATTTAGGAGTAAACAACAGGGAAAATGAATCAAGAAGTGAGTCACTTATTGGTTATAAAAAAGTTAGGGAAAATGATTTAGTAATTAACATCATGCTTGCCTGGCTAGGGGGATTAGGAATTTCAGAACTTTCAGGTGTAGTTAGTCCTGCTTATGCTGTTTATGAGTTGAGGTTGAAGTGTAATACAAAATTTCTTCATTATTTATATCGAACAGATAAATATTTGGATGAATTTGCAAGAAAATCAAAGGGAGTTGTTCCATCAAGGTGGAGAATGTATACTGATGATTTTGGCCAAGTTGATACTCTTATCCCCCCCCTCGAAGAACAAAAGGCTATTGCGGACTTTCTTGACCGAAAAACTCTGCTGATTGACAAAGCCATCGGCATCAAGGAAGAACAGATCAGATTGCTCAAAGAACGCCGGCAGATTCTGATTCATAACGCAGTAACCAAAGGTCTGAATCACGGATTTGACGGATTAAAGGATTCCACGGATTCAAAATCCAAAAACCCGGCACCATCCGGATCATCAACTAAATCCGGGCAAACTGTTTCTTCCCCAAAATCCGTGTCTTCAGTGTCATCCGAAAAATCCGTGATTCAGACAGGAATGAAAGACAGTGGAATTGAATGGATTGGCGAGATCCCCGAACATTGGGAAGTGAAGAGACTTGCTTCCTTTGGTAAATTTTCAAAAGGTGGTGGAATTTCGAGATCAGAATTAACAGAGGATGGGTTGCCGGCGATATTATATGGTGATATCTACACTAAATATGATTTTACTGTTAAAACTGTTATTCACAAAGTGTCATCCACAACAGCTTTAAATGCAAAAGAAGTGTTAAAAAACACGCTCTTATTTACGGGATCGGGTGAAACAGCAGAAGATATTGCAAAATGTGTTGTCTATTTAGGTGAAGAGCCAGTTTATGTTGGTGGCGATGTTATTATTTATGAACAAAATGAAAACGATACTCTGTTTTTAAGTTATGTTCTTAATTCAAATGGCGCAAAATTTGAAAAAGCCCGCCATTCCAAAGGGGAGATAATTGTTCATACTTATGCTTCGAAATTAAAGGATATTTTCATTCCTATTCCTCCAAAATCCGAACAACTTGAAATTTCACAGTACATTGAAACCAATTCCCAAAATATCGCTGATGCCATCACCCTGAAAGAACAGGAAATTGAAAAGCTGAAGGAATACAAAGCCACCTTGATCAACAGTGCGGTCACAGGTAAAATAAAAGTGAGTCAGAATGCCTAAATTCACTGTTTTTATTTCAAGTGTACAGAAAGAGTTTGCCGGCGAACGGGAACTGTTGAAACCCGGACAAGTACCGGACAAGTTGCGGGGTAGTACCGACCAGGTTAGTGACCAGGTTTCCGACCAAGCTGCCAATTTTCACTGGGGAAGTACCGGGGAAGTCGTGGCGAAATACCGGGGAAGTTGAAAGAATAGCCTGGGTTGTTTCAGGTGAAATGAAAAGAACAGAAATTCAGGCCAAATTGGAATTAAAGCATGAAGATTATTTTCGGGAAAAATATCTAATCCCAGCTTTAAACGAAGGGATTCTTGAAATGACTATTCCCGGTAAGCCAAATAGTCCGAAACAAAGATACCCGCTTACTGAAAAGGGATTGGACATAAAGGAAAGACTGGCAGAAAATAAATGACAAGTCAAACCAACGAACAGGCACTGGAAGCAACCATCCAGAAATGGTTAACGGGATCAAGCGCTGAAGAATTTGCAGCCAGAGCTGCAAATGACCAAACAGCAGCAGAACGCCCGCCCTTATACCAAACCGGCATCGGATATGACAGCGGTTCTCCATCAGATTTCAATGCAGCTTTCGCCCTCGACGTTAAAAAATTCTGGCATTTTCTGGAAACCACACAGAAAGAAGAACTTGCCAAACTTCAGAAACAACCCGACTGGAAACTCAAAATTCTGGAACGGTATGACCGGCTGGTTAAAAAATACGGCATTCTCAAGTTGTTTAGAAAAGGACTTGAAGTTGATGATGCCCATTTCACGCTGTTTTTTCAGTTACCACTGGCAAGCAGCAGTGATACCGTAAAACGGAACTTCGAACTCAATGAATTCAGCGTGACCCGTCAGTTGCGGTATTCTCTCGTCAATCCGGGAGAAGAAATTGACATGGTTCTCTTTGTGAACGGAATTCCGTTTGCAACCATGGAATTAAAAAATCACTGGACGGGGCAGAATGCCCGGGTTCACGGACAAGCTCAGTACAAATTCAAACGGGATGTTACGCAGCCGCTGCTGAATTTTGGCAGGTGCATCGTTCACTTCGCAGTGGATACTGATGAAGTCTACATGACAACCCGGCTCGAAGGCGGAGCAACCTTTTTTCTGCCCTTCAATCTGGGCTGTAATTTCGGAAAGGGCAATCCGCCCAATCCATTCGGACATAAAACCTCCTATCTGTGGGAAGACGTCCTTTCGAGACAAAGTATTGCCACCATCATCCAGCATTTTGTCCGGTTTGACGGAAAAGACACCGATCCGCTTTCAAAAAAGACCCTGTACTTTCCCCGTTATCATCAACTTGACGTCGTAAGAAGACTGATTGCCGATGCAGGGAAAAAAGGCGTAGGTCAGAAATATCTGATTCAGCATTCGGCAGGCTCCGGAAAGTCAAATTCCATCACCTGGGCAGCTTACCAGCTTATTGAAACCTATCCTGAGCACGATTTGGTGCCGGGAAGCAGGGGCGTATCGAATCCGCTTTTTGATTCAGTAATTGTGGTTACCGACCGTCGTTTGCTCGACAAACAGCTCAGGGACAACATTAAAGAATTCTCTGAAGTTAAAAATATTGTGGCTCCGGCGTATTCATCAAAAGAGTTGAAAGAAAATCTCGAAAGCGGTAAACGGATTATCATCACGACCATTCAGAAATTTCCGTTTATTGTTGATGGCATTGCAGATCTGAGTGAAAAACGGTTCGCCGTGATCATAGATGAAGCCCACAGCGGCCAAAGCGGAACTGCCGCCGACAACCTGAACCGGGTCATGGGCAATGATACATCCGATGATGAAGAAACAGATATTCAGGACCGCATTATCGAAGTCATGCAATCCCGGAAAATGAAAGAAAATGCTTCGTATCTGGCTTTCACAGCCACACCTAAACATACCACCCTTGAAAAGTTCGGAGTTCGCCAGGAAGATGGGAAATTTAAACCTTTCCACCTGTATTCCATGAAACAGGCCATTGAAGAAGGGTTTATTCTGGATGTTCTGGCCAACTATACCACTTACAAAAGTTATTACGAGATCGAAAAGTCGATAGAAGACAATCCGCTTTTTGATACAATCAAGGCACAGAAGAAGCTTCGGGCATTTGTAGAACGGCATCAGCAAACCATTGCGGTTAAAGCGGAAATCATGCTTGAGCATTTCATTTCCAAGGTCGTCAACACAAAAAAGCTGAAAGGAAAAGCAAAAGCCATTGTTGCGACACAGAGCATCGAGTCAACCATCCGGTATTTCTTTGCCATTCAGGCCATTGTGAAGGGGAAGGGAAATCCGTTTAAAGTGCTGATTGCCTTTTCAGGTTCTAAAAAAGTGGATGGATTCGAGTATACTGAAGACAGTATCAACGGTTTTGCTGAAAAAGACACCCGGGACAAATTTGATGAGGATGAATACCGGATTTTGGTTGTGGCAAATAAATATCTCACCGGTTTCGATCAGCCCAAATTAACGGCCATGTATGTTGATAAGAAATTACAGGGCGTGATGGCTGTTCAGGCACTGTCACGGCTGAATCGTTCAGCAGATAAACTTGGAAAGAAAACTGAAGATTTATTCGTGCTCGATTTCTTCAATTCAACCGAAGAAATCAAAGAAGCTTTCGACCCGTTCTACACGGCAACGTCATTAAGTAAGGCGACGGATGTGAACATTCTTCATGAGCTGAAAGGTCATCTCGATGAAGTTGGGGTTTATGAATGGGCCGAGGTTGAGGATTTCGTTGAAAAATATTTTCTTGGGGTTGATGCACAGGAACTGAGTCCAATAATAGATTTTGCTGCAGAACGGTTTAACTCTGAATTGGATCTGAATGACAAGGAAAAAGCAGATTTTAAAATCAAAGCCAAGCAGTTTGTAAAAGTTTACGGACAGATGGCTTCCATTCTTCCATATGAAGTTCTGAAATGGGAAAAACTGTTCTGGTTCCTCAAATTCCTTATTCCAAAACTGATTATTCTCGATCCGGCGAAAGATGCACTGGATGAGCTTTTAAATTCCGTTGATCTTTCTACTTACGGACTCGAACGAGTAAAGCTGAACGTCAACATCGGACTGGATTCATCCGAGACCGAACTGGAGCCACAAAATCCGAACCCGCGTACCGCTTTCGGCGGAGAAAAGATTGAAGATCCGCTTGATCTGATTATAAAAAGCTTCAATGAGCGGTGGTTTCAGGGCTGGGAGGCAACACCCGAAGAACAGCGGGTTAAATTTGTAAATCTTGCACAGAATATGCGCTCACACCCCGACTTCAAAGAGCAATACGCCGAGAATCCGGATACCCAAAACCGGGATATTGCCTTCAAAAAAATATTTGATGAAGTCATGGCCCGACAAAGAAAAACTGAACTTGATTTATACCGGCTCATTTCTAAAGATGAAACGTTTAAAATCGCCATGCAGGATACCCTGAAACGGATTTTGAGTGTGGGGTAAGGGTATGATATATCATTCGTAATCTGTCTATATGTTCATTATTGTATGATATGTCATTCACAGTAATCAATAAATTTTGATTTTTATAACAGTTTTCAATAGTTTTTCCTATATTTGCATGAGTATTCATTCAATAATGGAAAATAAAACTATTTATGCCTGATAAATCATACAATAACTGGCTATCAATGAGTGATGATGCTTTGGCAAAACAAATTGGTGTCTTTATAAAGCACAACAGGCTGGAGCAGAACAAAACACAGGATAAAGTTGCGGAAGATGCCGGAATCAGCCGTTCTACGCTAAGCTTGCTGGAAAGGGGTGAAACTGTCACACTGTCCACCCTCATTCAGGTCCTTCGGGTATTGGACCAGTTACAGGTAATGGATGCTTTTGAAGTCCGCAACCGCATTAGTCCGCTTGCTTTGGCAAAAGCAGAAAAAGAACAGCGGAAGCGGGCCAGAAACACAAAAATCAACGATACAGAAACTTCCACCTGGTAAACAATGAATACTGCCTATGTAAAAATTTGGGGGGAACTGGTTGGTGCGGTAGCCTGGAATGATTCAACCGGAATAGCAACCTTTGAGTACGATGCAGCATTCAAACGAAAAGGATGGGATTTGGCTCCTCTGCAAATGTCAATCTTTGAAAATAAAAACAGTTTTGAGTTTCCTGCCTTGCGGAAAAAAGCTGATCCAACATTCGATACATTCAAAGGATTACCCGGGTTATTGGCTGATATGCTTCCCGATCGTTATGGAAATGAACTCATCAACCTTTGGCTGGCACAACAGGGTCGTCCGCCTAACAGTATGAACCCGGTTGAAATGCTTTGCTTTATCGGTACCAGAGGAATGGGTGCTCTGGAATTTGAACCGGTTACCTTAAGGGAAAACAAAAAATCGTTTTCGCTTGAAATTGACAGCCTTGTCGATATTGCCCGAAAGATGCTTTCCAAAAGAGAAGCTTTTTCTACCAATTTGAATGCGGATGAAGAAAAATCGCTCGTTGAGATTTTTAAGATCGGTACTTCAGCTGGTGGAGCCAGACCCAAAGCTGTGATTGCATACAACGAAAAAACAGGAGAAGTAAAGTCCGGTCAAACCAACGCTCCAAAAGGTTTCGAACACTGGCTGATCAAACTGGACGGTGTAAGTGATGTACAGATAGGAACCAGCAAAGGATATGGTCGGGTTGAAATGGCCTATTACAATATGGCTGTGGCTTGTGGTATAGACATGATGCCATCCAGGTTGTTCGAAGAAAATGGACGGGCACATTTTATGACGAAGCGATTTGACCGGGAAGGCGGTTCAACCAAGCACCATATTCAAACTTTTTGCGCCATGAAGCATTTCGATTTTAATCAGGTAACCAGTTACAGCTACGAACAACTTTTTCAAACCATGAGAGAACTGAAGTTACCTTATCCGGATGCAGAGCAACTGTTTCGCAGAATGGTGTTTAATGTTGTGGCACGTAATTGTGATGATCACACCAAAAACTTTGCGTTCAGATTGAAAAAGAATGGACAGTGGGAACTGGCACCAGCCTATGATATTTGCCATGCCTATCAGCCCAACCATAAATGGGTAAGTCAGCACGCATTAAGCGTTAATGGGTTGCGGTCCAACATTACAAGAGACGACCTGCTGGTCATTGGTAAATCAATCAAAAATAAAAAGTCAGCGGAAACGATAGATCAAATTTGCAATACAGTTGGAAAGTGGAAAACCTTTGCAGATGAAGTTAAAGTATCACCAGACCTTCGGGATGAAATAGACGCCACATTAATCCGGTTATAATTGGGAACACGATGATTGTACGTCAGGGCTGGTTTCTTAATTATCATCAATTTGTTCTTTTAGGCTTTTTTTGCTATTATTACTAAGCCTTAAGGTACTTAAGTAATATCAAGCGTACGAGTAAAATAATCAACGAAAGGTTAGCAAAATGAGGACTAGTTTTTTTCTTTTATTATTGATGTCATTCTTTTATTCATGTTCATCACCAAAAGTTGAAGGAGTGGTAACCAACGGTATTTCAAATGAACCAATTTCAGGTGTATTGGTTACAATTTCAGGATTAGATAAATCCGACTCAACAACTGCAGAAGGGAAGTATTTAATAAAGGATGTTCCAATTGGTGACTTAATTGTTAAATATTCGAAAAGCGGATTTGTTCCAGTTGAAGAAAAAGTGTCAATCTCAGAAGATCGGAAAGAGGTTTTTCACTCTGCGGCTTTATACAAAGAGCTATCAGAATCAATAATTGATAGTTTATGCAAATCTATTGGGGTAAATGAAGTTAAGAAAATTAAAAGTCAACCAGGTTATAGCAATTACTATTACAAATATAATAAATACAAAATATTTGATTTCCAAAATGACCTTAAATCAGCAACAATTAAAGTTGGTATTAATATTAAAGGGAAAAGCAATGGGACTTTTGGTGGAGAGTTTAATCTCAATAAATTATTTGAAGTTAAATTAGTCAATACTGGAAATAGTTGGAAGGTGACTTACCTTTCTGAAGGACAAAGAGGGTATTTTGACATTTGATTTTAGATTTGAAATATTTTAAAAATATCCAAGATGAGGAAATATATGTTAAGGATTATATTTCCTCTTCTTCACCTACACCGAGCAGAAGCATTGCAGGATTTAGTGCCACCCCAAACGATGCCAGGATTGGTTTGGGCTTTTCGTAAAGTCCCAATCATGATGAATGGAGATCGTTTTGAAGATTCTGCTGATCTATTTTTCATTTGATAAGTAGCATTTTCTTCACTTTTATAAACCGGTCACGTGAATCACTTTTACTAACCGCTTCAAAACGATAAAAGTAGAATCCTGCCGAAACATTTGCTTACCAAACAAGATTATACCATCCGGCTTCCTGTGTTACTTGAAACTTCCTGAAGTAATTTGATAGAAATAAATTCCATTAGACAAGATTGAGGCATCAAAGGTAATTTGGTGCAATCCTTCACTCTTTGATTCGTTGTTAATCAGGGTTCTGACTTCCCGGGAATGTTCCAATAACTGTGTCAGAGTCATAAATTGAGTTTTACCCGATCACTAAAAATAATGGATAATTGAGCTAAAATCTGATTCCAGTTGTGAATAGGTTTGTTCCATTTAGCAACAATACTA
>JAIUNL010000017.1 GCA_020161835.1 Bacteroidota bacterium
AAGAATTTCTTCTTTTACATGTTTGATTTTATACCCTGAAAGATCAGCCTTTTGCACCTCATCAAGGTAAGCCGGCCGGGTTCGTTCACGGGTATAAACCGGAGCTCCACCACCCAAAACCAATTCGTATGCGGGAATATCAGCCTTTAATTCATTATTTCTGAATATTTCAACACGACCGGTATCTGTAACTTCACCGATAATGACAGCGTGAAGATCCCATTTTTCAAAGATTGCCTGGATCTGATCTTCAAAACCTTTTTGGGCTACGATTAACATGCGCTCCTGAGACTCAGAAAGCATCAATTCATAGGCAGTCATGAGGGATTCACGGGCAGGAACTTTATCAAGATCAATTCGCATGCCCACTTCGCCTTTTGCACTCATTTCAGAGGTTGAGCACGAAATGCCGGCAGCACCCATATCCTGAATACCCACCACATATCCCGTAGCAATAGCCTCAAGCGTTGCCTCAAGCAGTAATTTCTCAGTAAAGGGATCACCGACCTGCACACTGGGACGTTTTGCCTCTGACGCTTCTGAAATTTCTTCTGAAGCAAAAGTTGCACCATGGATTCCATCACGACCCGTCGCACTTCCGACTATAAGAACCGGATTTCCAATTCCTGCGGCAGTTGCTGAAGCTGTTTTGCCAACTTCAACTATCCCAACCGACATCGCATTAACAAGTGGGTTTCCCTGGTAACACGGATCAAAATAAATTTCACCTGCAACCGTTGGTACACCAAAGGAATTGCCGTACATGGAAATTCCCTTTACGACACCTTCAAGTAAAAACTGAGTTCTTTTATTTTCGAGGCTACCGAAGCGGAGAGAATTTAATGAAGCAATCGGCCGGGCACCCATAGTAAAGATATCACGGTGAATGCCGCCAACACCGGTTGCTGCTCCCTGAACGGGTTCTACAGCACTGGGGTGATTATGACTTTCTATTTTAAAAGCTACAGCGAGTCCGTCACCAATATCAACCAAACCGGCATTTTCCTCTCCGGCACCTACAAGTAAACGGCCACCAGATCGGGGTAATTTTTTAATTTCAAGAATGGAATTTTTATAACTGCAATGCTCTGACCACATCACAGAAAAAATACCCAACTCAGTAAAAGTGGGTTTACGACCGAGAATTTCCTGAACGCGTTGATATTCTGCTTCAGTCAGGCCGTGAGTTTTGGCGAGTTCGGGTGTTACTTCAGGTTCAATAAACCTGGGTGTTTCTGGGGATTTCATAATCTGGATCCTGTGTCTTCTGTCTGGGTACCATTAAAATCAGTGCAAAAATACGGATAACAAGGGCAACAATAAAAATAAGATGTATTCTGGAATCAGCAGTTCCCCACCCGGAATTAAATATCATTCCTGAAAGAAGTGAACCTGCAAAAAACATGAGTCCTGTAATTGAAGCATAAACGGCAATTTTAAGATTCCGGTCAGGATCTTTAGGATCAGAAAGTGCAATTGTGGCATTTGAAAGCATAAATCCACTGTAACAAAACCCAAGTACAATTGCATCAACAAAGAAAAGCCAGAGATTGGCGGAATCAATAAAAAGCCATAGAGAAGCGGAAAGAACCATTCCTGAAACCGATAATTTCAGTGCCAGATCTGCGCCATGGTAATCAATTATTTTCCCGAAAAGCCGGTAACCGGCAACACCCAGAAATAAAATTCCGTTTTGATACCAGGCAAAAGTGGTATAAGATATCCCGTTTTGTTCAATCATGTAGACAGGAATAAACATGATTACCATACCAATGGACATCATGATGAGAGAAACCCGGAGCATTCTGCCCGTCATCAATTTATCAGTAAAAACGAATTTTATCCGGTCAATGTGGAATAATTCCTCAGTATTCTTAACAGGATGCGGCGGATGTGACTGATATCTGAATAAAATAACGGTTACGACACCCAAAACAGCACTTATACCCAGAACAATTGAAAAACCAAGTGCATCCTTCCCGTCACCCTTGTAGTAATCAATAATCCCGGCAATAATCAAATGAAAAACGACTGAGACGATGGCAGTGATTCCCTGCCTGAAACCAAAGTATTTTCCTCTGAGTTTCATGGGAACCAGGTCACTCATCCAACTATTCCAACTGTGTGCGAGCATTTTATCCAGGAAAAAATATCCGGTAAAAAGAAGAACAAAAATCCAGCCGTACTTCGTGGGATCGTCCGTCAGCAACAACAGGGCTGGAATAACCCAGCTTGTTCTTGCAAAAAGAGCCAAACCCATTACAAATTTTTTGCGGTCAACCCATCGGTCAAGCAGATAAACGCTTAGAAAATAAAATAATTGAAACAGGTAGGAAAAGCTTGCAAGAATTGAAATTGATTTTTCAGATAAACCAAAAAGAAACCCCATTCCCATCAGATAGGAACTCTGCATCAGAATATATTGGAAATTGGAAGCAACACCTTCAAATGTTGAAATCTGAAGGCCGGAACGGGTAGGTGAGTCAGGTTTCAAAAGAGAAAAGGAAAAATGTGGAAAATAAAAAAGGGTCTGTCAAAAAACAGACCCTTTTAATAGTTAATTTTTTAATTCGGAGGACGTTTTTGATACTTCATCAGGGTTTTTGTACTGATGGAGAAAAGTTAGTCTGTCAGAAAGCGCAGAGGCAGGAGTCATAAGCTTTTCTTTGTTGAAAATAGCAGAATCCCGGTCATTAAAAACAATGTCATATTCTTTACTCATTACAATCGCTTCTTCCGGGCAAACCTCTTCACAATATCCGCAAAAAATGCAACGAAGCATGTCAATTTCAAAAATTGAAGGATAACGTTCCTGCGCACGTTCAGTTTCATCTGCCTGAACATAAATGGCAAGAGGCGGGCAAACACGGGAGCATAACCCACAGGCAACACAACGTTCGGTGCCATCTTCACGGGCAACCAATACCGGACGGCCTCTAAAAATAGGTGGTGGTGTCCAGCGTTCTTCAGGGTAACGCATCGTAAATACCGGCTGAAACATTTGTTTTAGGGTATACCACATTCCCTTCATGATCTCTGGAAGGTAAACCTGTTCTGAAAAGTTCAGTCTGGCATTAATATCAACTTTTTTATTCATTTAAAATCCGGTAATTGGATGGGATGTTAAACATTGCCCATTGTGTTTGAATAGATTGTAAAGATCAGATTTTCAGGAATTTAAGTCAACCGGAGAAACATGAGAAAAGTGCGGTCATTCAGAGTTTAATCCTGGTTGAAACGGTCTATAAGAAGAGCAAGAATTTCAGGAAGGCGGGTTTCTTCAATTCTGGTACTTCCGGCGCCGGAATGACCACCTCCGCCAAATTCACGAAGAATAAATCCGATGTGCAGCTCACTCTTTCTGTTAAGAACAGATTTAGCTACGTTTAATTTGACGAGTCCTTGTTTATCCTTCATTCTGGTGAGGGTTATACTCACTTCAGCCTCTGGAAAGAGTGCATAGACCACAAACCGGTTTTGTGACAAGTCATCTGATGAAACTGAAAGAAAATCGGTTAAGACAACTTTGCCTTTCATTTTTGAAGATCGGAGCAGGACGTCTTCAAATTCCTTTTTTCCTGAAAGAAACTTAGCGACACGGGCAGCAGGAATTGGGTCAGATAAAATCTGATGAGGATCATTAACTTCAAGACAATCAATCAGATAATCCCAATAATCTGCATCTGTGAGATCATGAGACGGAACAACAGTCATGCTCAGAAGAATATATCCCTGAGGATTCAGGATATCCTCTTTTGAAAGCAATGCTCCATCAATTATATCAGTTTGTTCAGTCAGATACTCAAAAGGCTGAAGTTTCGGAAATTGATCTTTGTATGCCTTCCAGATCAAACCGGCAGCTGAAGGGGCAATTTCAAAAAGACCACGAAAAGATTCAGGGATTTCGTTTGAAGCGTGATGATCAAACCACCATGAGCAGTTGGGGTGATACGGGAGATTTGCAATTATATCGCCAGGTTGAACCTGAAACACACCATCCTGAATATCTTTGGGTTCAGAATATGCCACGGCAGAAATGCGGAATATCTTTTTCAGATACAGCGCACAAACTAACCCGTCAAAATCCGGCCGGACAATGAGTCTCACAAATCAGCCCTGATTATCGAGATTTTTTTCAACAATCAGATCGAGAAGTTCCTGAATAAGACGGGGATCCCAGGTTCCCTGCTGAGTTTCTTTCAGCATAATATCAAAAGTAGTTTTGCGGTCAAGTGCCTTACGGTATGGCCGATCTGTTGTAAGTGCGTCGTAAAAATCTACAGTTGAAACTACTCTCGCCACCAGTGGAATTTCTTCGCCTTTAAGTTTATCAGGATAACCCGAACCATCCCAGCGTTCCTGATGATGTCGGATACAAGCAAGTACAGGTTGAAGGGTTTTAAGTGGAGCACAGATTTTCTCACCTTCTTCTGGGTGAGTTTTCATTACTTCATATTCATCGGCAGTGAGTCTGCCAGGTTTTAACAGAATTGCATCACTGATCGCAATTTTACCAATGTCATGTAAAATTCCGCCACGGATAACAATTTCAACTTCTTCGGCTGACAGACCAATTCTTTCAGCAAGTAACCTTCCGTAAAAGGCAAGACGGTCACAGTGACCCTCTGTATATTCATCTCTTGCTTCAACGGCACGGGCAAGCGAAAAAATTACGGTTTCAGCATTTTCAAGCTGATCAGTAAAATATTTCGTTTTAAGCAACGACCTTACACGGGTAATCAGCTCAGTCCGGTTAAATGGTTTTCCAAGAAAATCATCAACACCAATATCAATAGCTTTGATTTTGGCGTCAAAATCGTAGAGTCCGGTGAGCATAATGATTGGGATGAGCCGGGTTTCACGGTTTCCTTTCAAAACTTTTGAAAGTTCATAACCGTTCATTTTTGGCATCATCATGTCAACAATAACAAGGTCTGGTGTACGGGTACTGATTTTACCTAGTGCCTCTTCACCATCCTGCGCTGTTTCAACAAAGTAATTTTCTTCTTCAAGACAGTCTTTAAGCAGAGTCAAAACTGACTCATGATCATCAACAACCAGAATTCTTGACTGTGATTTTGGGACAAACTCAAGCACGGTGTGTTTTCCTGTTTTACTAATTTGGAAGTAATATAATTAAATAATCAATAACCTGAAACTTAAGGTTTGGTGTTTTTACTCTTATTATGCCAAAAATTTCTTAAAATCCCTTTTTTCCCTCTTCTTGTCAGAGCAGAATGCGAAAATTTCTTTCTGAACTGGTTTTCTGAAAGAGAAAGAAGCTGGTCTTCATTAAATGAAAGAAGTGATAAATCAGGCGGAAAAACATCAGGTTCAGGAAGTTCTGAAAACTTTAGATTCCATGGGCAGACATCCTGGCAACTGTCACAACCCCAAATCCAGCCAGAAAGGTTCACATCCTGATGTAATTCAGGGGTCTTTACTTCAATGGTCTGGTAAGATATACATTTAACAGAATCAAGGTGCCCATCTTCCCCGATTGCCTGAGTCGGACAGGCATCAATACAGGCCCGGCAGGTTCCGCAATGTTGTGTTTCAAACGGAGCGTCAGTTTCAAGTTCAATATTAAGAAGTAAAATTCCAATAAAGAAAAAGGAACCTTTTCTGGGTTCAATCAGTAAGGTATGCTTGCCAATCCACCCTAAACCGGCAAGCCTGGCATATTCCCTTTCAAAAATCGGAGCTGAATCAGTAAAAAACCGTCCGTTTGCTGATGGGTCAAGTTGCTGCAGAGAAGTTAGCAGTTCTGAGAATTGGGATTTGATGACAAGGTGATAGTCAGTTCCTGCCGCATATTTAGAAATTTTGCCAAGCGGAGTATCACCCGTGAAAGAAACAGGCTTATCGTAATGGAGCAAGGTTACGAGAACAGATTTAACTTCAGGATAAAGTAAAGTGATATCCTGACGGATTGATTGGTTTTTTTCCAAATAATCCATTTCACCTTTAAACCCGGCAGAAACCCAGGTTTGCAGCGTTTTAAGGTGCTCAGATAAAAGGTGAGGCTTTGTTATTCCCACTGAATGAAAACCGGCCGATAGAGTCAATTGCTTTACCAGACCGGAATTCAAAACGGACATCAGGGAACCTGAGGGACGATGGTTACTTTCATTTCAATTCGTTCAACCGGATTGTCACGCTGATCTTTTGCAACACCTGCAATCAAATCAGCGACGTCCATTCCTTCAATAACTTCACCAAAAACGGTGTACTGTCCATCAAGAAACTTATTATCAGCTACATTGATATAAAATTGGGAGCCGGATGATTCCCTTCTCGGATTAACCTGATCTCCTTTTCTTGCTGCAGCAACACTTCCTCTTTTGTTAGGAAGTTTGATTTCTGCAGGGATAGTGTAGGCAGGTCCGCCAAGTCCATGAGAGGATTTCTCATTTGTTTTAGAGTTCGGATCACCGCCCTGAATCATAAAATTTGGAATAACACGATGGAAAGTCGTTTTATCAAAAAAACCTTCAGAAGCCAATTTGATAAAATTCTGAGTATGCAAAGGTGCAGTTTCTGCATTCAGACTGATGATGATGTTGCCATGAGGGGTTTCGATTTTAACCTGAGGATTTGCAGTTGACATTTACGTTCCTGGATTTACGAAGTTGAATTTTGCTTTGGAAATATTGTTTTTATAAATCCTCATTTTTCAATGAAGTTTGTTTATTTGACTGAATTGGGCACTTTCCCGATTCTCGGGACTCAGTGACCAGTTCCCTAACTTATAACTTACCACTTATCACCTGAAACTATTCGTATTGAACAACCAAACCAAAAGCATACGGTCCGCAGTGGCACCCTAAAACCGGTGACACTTCAGAAGTTGGAATCAGGATCGTTGGATATTCTTTGCGCAGTGCAATTTCAAGATTTACTGCAGATTCAATATTGGCTGCATGGACAATCCCAATACGTTTGACAGTTTTGGTTTTATCAATCTGACTAATCAGAAAATCAACGGCTTTTTTACGGCTTCGAACTACACCAACTTTTTCAACCCGGCCATCACGTGTAAAAGTTAAAACAGGTTTTAAACCTAGTATTTTTGCAAAAAATCCTTTGGGTTTAGACATTCTGCCACCTTTAATCAGGTATTCAACCGTGTCAAGGTAAAACCAAAGATGAAATTTTTCTCTGATTTCTTTTTGGTTTTCAACAATACTTTCAATGCTTGCCCCTTTTTCAAGTCGTTCAACAACTTCTTCAAGCATAAATCCTGAAGAAAGTGAAATCTGACAGGTATCAAAAGGTAACACTTTTTTGCCTGGTGTTGAAGATTCAACCATCCGGCCGGCGGTGACACCACCCTGAAAAGTACCACTAACTGCTGAACTCAGACCAAACCACAAAATCTGATCCTTTTTGCGGGCTGCCTCAGTAAATTCCTTTTTCAGTCTGGCTGGTGAAGGTTGAGAAGTTTTGGGAACAATATTTTTATCATCTCTGAGTTTATTATAGAACTCAGTTGCAGTGATTGATTCTTTGTCTTCATATTCTTTTCCGTCAAGAAAGACAATGAGAGGTGCCACTCTGATGTTGTATTTAAGCCTGAAGTTGTCGGTGATTTCACAGGATGAATCTGCAACAATACCACATGGAAGAGTAGAATCTTCCTGCCCCCATGTATTTGAATGCTGAGCTTTCATATCTTCTGCTTTTCGCTGAAGAATAGTTCCGTGTTTGCTGGCGATATTAAAAATAACTTCCGGTTCATTGGTGTGAATATGAACCCTTACTTTTGTTGCCGAACCGGCTACAATCATCGAATCACCCAAAGCTAAAAGCTGTTCTCTGATCACCGCCTTTTTAATATCTTTCCCTTCAAGAAGGAATTCTGTACAGAACTGGAAATGAATCGAATCGGGGTCAAATTCAATATGAGACTGTTCTTCAATTTCAACATCTGCCCGGTCTAACTCTTCAATGTGTTCATCTTTAATTGAGCCTGCGTTGATGAACTGATTTACACCCTCTACAATATTCACAAATCCGGAAGCCCCGGAGTCAACAACGTTGGCTTTTTTCAGAACTTCAAGCTGATCTTTTGTATGCTCGAGTGCGACTCTGAGATCCGCAAGGGAATTTAAAATCAGCGGACGGAAGTCTTTTTCTGTTTTTGAAATCCGTTTTAGCGAATCTGCCCAATTTCTCATAACACTGAGAATGGTACCTTCACGCGGATTGCTGATTGCTTCAAGAGCCATGTTGACCGCCCGCTCAGCGGCAAGTGCAAAATCTGCCGTACTTACTTTGGCTTTCCCGTTGAGACCTTCTGCAAGGCCCTGAAAGAACTGTGCAAGAATGGCTCCTGAGTTCCCTCTTGCAGCCATAAGCGCACTTTCTGCAATGGCCATTCCAAATTTTGAAACATTGGGTTCATATGAATCATAAGCCCGTTGTAAAATAGCCCTCATTGTTGATGCCATGTTACTTCCGGTATCACCATCTGCTACCGGAAATACATTGATTTTATTGAGGTGGTCTCTGTGTTTGATCAGATTTAATGATCCTGCAATGACCGATCTTCTCAGACGGTGACCGTTCAGGTAATGGATTGCCATACGGGTTCCTGATTATATGGTTTTTAAAAAACGATTGCGATTCAAGTTATCAAGATAAGCAATAAAAGTTATTCCGGCTTTATCTTCTGTGAGTCCGGCAGAAAAAAGATCTTCTTTGAGTTTGTCCCACGCTGCCTGGTTTGCCCCGGTTTTTTGGGCAATACACGTTCTTCTTTCTAAAACGTCTGCCCAGGTAATGCCCATTTCTTTTTCAAATGCGAAAATGATTTCATCAACCTGGGTTATATTCTTCTGATTTCTGCTGTTTAGTGAACCAGATTCATTTAAGATATCCTGCCCGTAAAAAGAAATCAAACTTTGACCAGACCCATTTGGGTCTGTTTCATTTTTTATTGCCTTTTGAGTGGAAGTGGCTTTTCCACTCCACCCTGCATTTTTTGTATTTTTGCCGGATTCCTGATCCAACCAATTGCAAACCTGTTTGGCAACCACCGGGAAGGTAGTTAACTTACCACCCACAAGATGAATGAGATTGTGATTGTTTTTATCACTCAGAAGGTTGTGTTTTCGGGTAATTTTTCCCGGAATTTTATTGGATGGAGTAAAGGGCAACGGTCTGACGGCACAAAAACTAAATTCAACAGCAGCAGAACCCAAACCTGGAAAAAGATCATTCAATGAGTTTTGGAGGTAGTCCTTTTCTGCTTTTGTAACAGAAACCTGAGCCGGATCACCGGAATACCTGATGTCAGTGGTTCCAAACAAAACTTTTCCTGCCCATGGTAACCAAAAAACAGGACGGTTGTCGGCCCCTGACTCTGTATAAATTCCTGATTCAGGTAATTTACCGGGAAAGGATACAACAAGATGACTACCTTGAGTTCCACCCATGTAGGAGCTTTTAATTTTTAGTGATTCATTCGTAAAATCAACCCACGCACCAGTAGAATTCACAATTTTCTTCGGTTTAATCAGAATTTCTTTACCAGAAAAATGGTGTCTCAGCAAAATTCCATCAGACCGGGTTTCAGCGATTTCTACATAATTAAAGGCAGGAGATTCTGCTTTTTTCAACATAGAAAGAATTAAGCGTTCAGGCCATTCAACCATTCCATCAAAATATTGATAGCCGCCCAGCAATCCGTTTGAATTGAGTCCAGAAAACCGGTTTAGAATTTCATCTGATGAAAGCCAGTTGTGTTTGGGTACTTTTTCAGACCTGGCAAGAAAATCGTAGGCAGTCAAACCCAGTTTAAGCATCCATCGGGGTCTTGACGAGTTTTTGGTAACAGGAATCACAAGGGGAATAACTTTGGTTAAGTCAGGAAATTCGGATAAAATCCATTCCCGGGCATGAAGACTTTCGTAAACAAGATCAATTTCACCAAATTCGAGGTAACGTAAACCGCCATGAATCAGATGACTTGAGTGACTTGATGCACCCGATGCAAAGTCATATTTGTCAATAAGGAGGCAGTGATATCCTCTGGCAGAGGCTTCACGAAGAATTGCTGCTCCGTTAATGCCACCGCCGAGAATGAGAAGATCTGGTGAGGATAGATGAAAAGAAGAGAAATGCTGGCTTCCGGGGAGCATGGTAACCTGATCAGACAATCAGGTTAAATACATCCTGCGGATAATTGACAATCAACCCACGGATGTTTGACGTAAGCAAAGTCCGGCACAAGTCGAGTTCTTCTTCTTTGAGTTTGTAATCAAATTCAGTATAGGCAATAATTCCTGCTTCAAGCTCTTCAGTTACAAGAGCAATAAATTCAGGATCACATTTTGACATGGGGACAATCAAAAACTCAGCATTTAACTGCTTTACTTTTGAAATCCAGCCTCTTTCATCAGGCTGATCGGTTAAAACACCAAGCCGCATTTCCTGACTGTAATGCCTGAGAATATCGAGACAGTCCCAGTTGAAACTGGAAAAAAGAATTTTCCGGGGATCAACCCAACTGTCAACCTGAGTATATAAGCGGTGAACAAAGGTTTTTAGATTTTCACCTTTCAGTACCGGACTGATTTTGAGTTCAATGTTGAGAAGAAAGTCTTCACTGTTTTCAGGAAGCAAAGCCATCAGATCATCAAGAAGCGGAATTGTTGTTCCGGCAGATTCTGGACCATAATAACTTCCGATATCAATTTTTTTGATTTCATTCCATGAAGTAGTTGGAATTTTTGCTTTGGGCCCGCCGAATCGGGTAAGATCTTCATCGTGATAAACGATTACCTCACCGTCACGGGTCATTTGCACATCAATCTCAGCCCCGGAAATTCCGGATATTTCAAGGCAGGATTTAAAGGCTTTTATTGAATTCTCAGGGAAATACCCACTATTGCCACGGTGGCCAAATATTTGCACCGGTGGTCTGACTATTGTAATTTTTTTCTGAGCTTTTTTGGATTTTCTGGGTTGTTTTGGTTCGGCCATGATTTGGTTTGCTTTGTTTAACGATCGTACCATCTTTGAAAACGGGTTCCGGATTTTCTGATATAGTTTTTGAATAAATTTGAATCTGTTTTTTAACCAGATTTTCTAATTTAATGTTTTCTTACCGGAATATGCAAGAGAATAATGCTAAAAACTTCAAATAAGTAAAAAAAAGATTCTTTTGTATCGAAACTGACACCCAAATTGACTTCAATTTATGATGTTTATGTTGTAAATTGAAAAAAAGTAAAAAGTACCTATGAACCCACAAGCGCTATTAACTCTGCTCGATGACCCTGACCCTGTTGTTGAAAAGGAAATTCTGAACTACTTTACTATTAACAACCGGTATGAAGATCTCGTTCAGCTTGAAGTCATTAGAAAACTTGTTCCCGAAGAACGGAAGCCTTTTTTTGATAATCTCTACAGCCTTTGCAAATCAAATTGGTTTCTGATCAATCTGAATGCCTTTCTTGAAGCCGACTCTCTTTTAAACCTCGACCTGCTTACCGATGTGCTTCTGGGAATGAATGTACTGTTCGATGTTCAGCATTCGGTTATGGATGGGCGGATTGCACTTGAAAATCTGACCGAAGATGTGAGAGAGGTTTTACATCCGCATGATGATGTTGTTGATAAACTCTCAGCTCTCAATAACGTGATTTTCTTTAAGCATAAGTTTAAAGGAAACCACAATAAATATTATTTACCAGAGAATTCAGACCTGTCTTCCCTTCTCGAAAACAAAACCGGCATTCCTGTTACCCTTTCTCTTATGTATTATCTCATTGCGAGGCGTTGCGGAATTGATATTCACCCTGCTGCTTTACCCCGCCATTTTATGCTTTTTGTTTCTGATCCGAACTTCCTGTTTATTGACTGTTTTAACTCTGGAAACATATTGCAACCAACAGATGTTGCCGATTTCTTGGTTCAGATTAATGTTTCAGAAGGAATCAACACCTACCTCTATCCTTCAGGACGGGCAGTCATGAAAAGAATACTACAGAATCTTGTTTACATTTACTCGAATGGCGATCAGCACGAAAAATTGACCGTAATCGAGAATCTGATTAAAAAAGTGGACTCATTTGACCAGCCCTGATTCTGCCCCGATCACCGGACAGCAGTTTATTGACTATCTGAAATCTGCAGACATTCCCCGGCATGATCCTTTTAAACTCAGACACTGGATTGACCACAATTTTCCTGATCTGCCTTCAAAAGACAAGTTATGGCTCTCTCAAAGTCTTTCCTTCAGCTCAAGATTACCAGAAAAATACTTTCCTTATTCATTTTGGTGGATCACTAAATCATTGTTTGAAATGGCAACTGACTTCAGGATTGCCCGGTTTCATGCCAGCATTCTATGTGAAATGACAACATCGGTTACTGACCTTACCGCTGGTTCTGGTTTTGATCTGATGGCCTTTGTTTTATCCGGATTAAAAGTAACTGCTCATGAAACAGATCAAGATACTGCAACCCTGCTTGAAAGAAATCTGAAGCTGTATTCTGCTGAGGACTGCCTCGTTTCACGTGAAGATGGATTTGACGCCCAAAAACCTTCACCAGATTTTTGGTTTGCTGACCCAATGAGAAGATCAGCACAAGGAAGAACCATACAGTTAGAATCTTATTCACCCAAATTTTCTGAAATACTGGCGCTAAAAGAGAGATCATCAGGTGGACTTGTAAAAATTTCACCCATGACAAACCTTTCAGATCCTGCCCTTAAAGGTTTTATCAGGATTATAGTTTCACTTGAAAATGAATGCAGGGAGGTTCTTCTCCTTCACGGAAAGTCAACTCTGAACGATGGTAGCTTATGGGTTGATGGTAAGCTGTATGACCCGGAAACCCAATTGCCCCTATCCGATGAAACGAACAGGGAAGCCCGTTCATTTATATATGATCCTGATCCGGCAGTGATGAAATCGGGGCAGATTTCTTTCTGGTCTGAAAAATGCGGATTGCATCTTCCAGCACCGGATAGTGGTTTTCCACTAGGCAGGAATTCAACCGTGGAACATTTATTTAAACCATTCTTACTTATTGATAGTCTTGCATATAAAGCATCAGACATTGGTATGCTTTATAAGAAATATGCTCCGCGCAGAGTCGTTTTGAAAAAGAAAAACAGCTCGATAAGTTTAGAAAAGATTGAAAAAGAACTCGGAAGTCAAAGTGGCAGGACTGAACCCGCAGTCTATTTATTTATCACAAATGAACACGCAAAAACAGTTATCTACGTAGCTGAACTCCTGCCTAAAATTCATTAACCAATCCGAAGTGAATTTTTGCCGTTGAAAAGGTATCACCCTTACCCATTGCAAAAATGACCTTCACAATTCCAAGTGGTGAAGATAAAATTGCACCACCACCAGCCCCTGAATAAATCCCCTTTTCTGAGTTTAATCCGCTCCGGTTTATTTTTTCCCTTTCAAGGTAAGCTGAATCTGAAAAGAGAAAAACATAACTCCGTTCTGAAAGTAAAAACCGGTATTCGAGGGTTGCCATTCCAACCCGGCTTGCATAAAACTGGTTTTCCCGGTATCCCCTTAAGTTCTGAATTCCTCCAACCAAGAACATATCAGGAAGGTCAATATCGGGCACACGTGTTTCCCAGAAGCGAAATAACGTTACCATAATCTGTTGAGTCGTAAAGGCAAGATAAGTCTCTGCTTCAAAAACAGAACGCCTCATAAATGAACTTTTCTTTTCTGCAGTTGAAAGAACACTGTCAGGACCAGTTATTGTTTTCACCCCAAACTGAAAATTAGCCGATATCCGGTATCCTTCCGTTGCATTAAAAAAAGAATTACGGGTATCAATCCCGGCTCCAACACCGCCAAGGAATTTTTCAGAGTTAAGAACATCAGGTCCGAGTTTCTTCGTTTTCGTATTCGATAACCCCACAATACTTTCAAACTGTCCATCAATACGAAGGTTTAGCGGATCAAAAAATCTAAGTTCCGATCCTGCAGAAAAACCTCTTTTAACGAAAGTTGTATCCTGATTACGTTGCGCCAGGCTTGTCCAGATATCAATCTGTTTATCAAAAATCCAGGGTTCCATAAAATAGAAATTAAACTCTTGTGAAAACTGATTTTCCCTAACCCAAAACAAATTGAGTTTCCGGGCATTGCCAAGAAAATTACGCATATGAATTTTAATGAGGCCAGTAAAATAACCGGCTTCACCACTTTGATTTCCGGGAAGATACCCTAAAACGCCATCAAAACGGGTTGAAGGTAATTCTTTTACTTTAACAAACCAGTTGAAGGTTTCATCATCGGTAAGCTGAAACGTTGGTACTTCAACAGTTTCAAATAATTCACTTCGTTTTAATCTGGCTTGTATTGCAAGTGCTTCCCTTTCAGAGAAAGTTTGACCCGGGATAATTCCAGCCACCCGCTCTAAAGTCTTAAAAGAAACATGTTCTGTGCCATCCGCAGTTATTCCGGAAAGACGCACCCGTTTGAAATCAGAAGTTGAGAACCTGACCGCATAAAAAAGAGACTCAGGGTGTGCCTTTGTGAGAAGGATTTCCGGGGTTACTGTTGCAAACGGGTATCCTTTTTTTCCGGCAACTTCAAGGAACCTAAGACTGGCTTTATCAATAAATTCTGTGGAAAATATCTGAGGCAATTCACCCAATAATGCTGGAATTAAGGAGGTAAGACTATCCGGAATTATCCATTCAACGGAAGTAATCAGAGAAACAGGACCCTCACTACCATAAACGAAAAAAGCCCGGTCTTTAAAGTAAACTGAGTCAATTTCGGGGAAATAATACCCGTTTAAAGCTAATTTTTCGAAAATAGTTGTCATAATTTTACTTTTGTTTTTAGTCAGTAAAAGGTCATCCCCTTCCTGATTTGCAACAAAAGAAATCGGTTCACCACCATCCAATGCTGGAAAACCTTGTAAATGGACAGGAATTTCCTGAGCGAGGCTGATGTTTAGACTAGAAGCAATTATAATAATTTGTAAAATTATACTGTTAAAGCCGTTTTGCAGGAATCTGAAATCTTGATTTTGGTATCTGTAAAAAATACCTTTAGCAATTAAACCCGGTTTTTTATATCTGCTCATTATTAACATTTTCACCAGAGTATGACCATGACGCAAAAGATAGTAAAGTTTGTCCTTTTTTCATTTCTGGGTGTAACCCTATTTTCTGAAGCAACTGCACAAAAACCCGGGCCAGGAAAAGGATCGCTCACCTATATTAAGACCACCGCAGACAAAGATGCTACTCCTATTCGTTCCCTGCTTGAAGGTAACAGGCTTTTTGTGGCAACCCAAAGTAAAGGTGCGTACATCTACAAACTGGTTAGCCGTGATAGCCTTCTTGAAGTGGCTCACTTTGCTGAGGGTGGCCTCATCAATGGTGGAATTTCAAAAAAAGATAATTTTCTATTCCTTTCTGACGGACTGAACGGCATTTTGTCTCTTGATGTTTCAAATGACGAGATGAAACTGGTTCAGCAGTTTAAACCTGCAAGTGATGTCTTTGACCTTGCAATTAAGGGCGACATCCTCTACGCTGCAGAATCGAAGTCGGGTTTAACAACCTATAAAATTCAACCTGATGGTAAATTCACTCTCCTTCAAAATTATAAATCGGTTGCCAAATGGTCCTGGGCATGGCGTACACAGATTGTAAACGACACACTTTTCGTTCTTGATCAGCAGGAAGGTGTCAAAGTATTTAATATAGCCAAACCTGAATCCCCGGAATATTTAACCTCCTTCAAAACAAATGGTACCCCAAAAGATATTATCAAAGAGGGTGAAACTATTTTAGTAGCAAACGGACCAGAAGGTTTGCACACCTTTTCTCTTAACATAGCCGGTTATAGCAGACAAATTGAGGACATTGACATTAAAGGTGATGCCCAAAATATTTTCAAGTCCGGCCGGTATTACTTTATGGCCAGTGGAGATGATGGCATCTATATTTTTTCTCAAACAGGCAACGGTCGACTTGGTGTTGATTTTAAGACAAAAGAAGCGGGTGAAATGATCAGTATTGTAAAACGGAATGAAGACCTTTACGTTTCTTCTGACCGTGGAATAATGATCTATAAGTATAATTCCCCCCCGATCATGGAACCCATAAAAAGACAGGTCATTGATGAAAATCAAGTCCTGACATTTTCACGTTCCGGTTTTGACCCTGATGGATCAAAAATAATTATCTCTGCAGAAAATCTTCCGGAAGGTGCAAAGTGGAGTATTGACTCTTCACAGTTTACCTGGAAACCTACCTTTGAGCAATCTGGTCGTTACCGTGTTTACTACACAATCACCGAAGACACTGATGCCGCTTTATATGATCTTGACACCGTTTCAATAACAGTGAATCATGTGAACCGCCCACCCGTTATTGCTAAAATTGAAAATAAAGAAATTGATGAAAACAAATCGCTTTCATTTGTAGTTGAAGCAGGAACGGATCCTGACCGTGAAGACGATGGTAAACTCGTTCATTTTTCAAGAAATTTACCTGAGGGTGCTACCTTTGATGTCAATACACTCAAATTCTCATGGACTCCAACATATGAGCAATCTGGTGATTATACAGCCATTATCGGAATTAAAGACCCAAAAGGACTTGAGGCAACTTCTGAACTTAAAATCAAAGTAAACCATGTCAATCGTCCACCGGTACTGGCATCAGTTGGTGCGAAAACTGTTGACGAAATGAAAGATCTTGTTTTTGTTGTAAAATGGTCTGATCCAGACAAAGAAGATCAGGGAAAACTTACAATGAAGGCAACCGGAATTCCAGAAGGTGCTTTATTTAATGAAGAAACCGGTGATTTTTCATGGAAACCAACTTATGAACAATCAGGATCTTATCAGGCCACATTCAAGGTAACTGACTCTAACAGTGATCAAAAAGGAATTCTTTCAGATGACGAAAAAGTTACTCTTACTGTTACTCACGTAAGCAGAACCCCAATCATCGTTGCTGTACCTGACTCTAAAACAAAAGAAGATCAGGCATTGTCCTATTCAATCCGTGTTTATGATCTTGACAAGGAAGATTTTGGAAAATTGAAGATAACCGCTGCAGGCATGCCAAAAGGTGCATCGTTAAAAGACTCAGTTTTCACCTGGACACCTGATTATTTTCAAGCCGGTGACTATTCAATTACCTTTACAGTTACCGAACCTTCAGGCTTAAATGCATCAACAAAAGGTCAAATTGCTGTTGAAAACGTAAACCGCAATCCTATCATAGCCAAATTTGTTTCTCCTGTTCAGGGAAAAGAAGATTCTCCTGTTCTGGTTCAGTTTAACATTACCGATCCTGATCTTGAAGTTCTCACCCTGACGTTAGAAAAACTACCTGAGGGTGCGAAATTTGACCCGGCAACCCAAACCTTTTCATGGACGCCAAGTTATGAGCAGGCAGGAAATTATGACTTGAAGCTTAAAGCTGTTGATCCGCTCGGAGGAGCATCTGAGGCTGATCTTTCGGTTGTCATTTCAAATGTAAACCGTTTCCCTGTCTTTGCTGCCATTGCTGATCAGAGCATAAATGAAGACCAACCTCTTTCTTTTAAAATAAGCGCAACTGATCCGGATAGACAAAAGGTAATTTTATCTTCAAGTAAACTTCCTGAGGGTGCCAGTTTCGATCCTGCTACCGGGCAACTTTCCTGGAAACCTGATTTTGAACAATTTGGTTCATACCCGATTACCTTTGTTGCAACCGATGAAGAAAATGCAAAAACCGAAAAATTAGTTACGATTTCAGTTGTAAACGTAAACCGCCTGCCGGTTATAACCGCTGTTGCCCCGGTTACAGTTAATGAAGTTGAACCGGTTTCCGTTCAGTTTAAGGCAACTGATGCCGATAGACAAATTGTTAAATACCAATCATTAAATTTACCTGAAGGAGCTGTTTTAAATTCAGAAACAGGTGATTTCAAGTGGGTACCCACTTATGAACAATCAGGAAAATATACAATTACAGTTGCTTCAGTAGATCCTGAAGAGGGTAAAGCAACAACTAATCTGGTTGTAGATGTTAAAAATGTGAACCGCAAACCGGTTTTTGACAATGTGAAAGATTTGACAGTCAACGAAAGTGAATCACTTGAGTACACCTTCACTGCTTCTGATCCGGACAAACAAAATCTGGTTATCGGAAAACTTTCAGGATCACTTCCCAAAGGTGCTGTTTTCAACGAGAAAAATGGTTCCATTACTTTCAAACCCGATTACACTCAGGCAGGAAAGTATGGTCCTTTTGAACTGACAGTTACAGATCCAGAGAAAGCATCTGCTTCTGCAAAATTCACTATCACTGTTGAAAACACCAACCGTAAACCAAAATTGACTGTTCCAGGTTCAAAATCTGCAATTGGAGGCGAAACTGTATCGTTTTCTGTTTCTGCAACTGATGAGGACAAAGAGAACCTTACACTCAGCGCAAAAGATTTACCCGCTGGTGCATCATTTGAAGCTTCCTCCGGAAAGTTTAGCTGGACACCTGCAGAAGTAACTTCAGGGTCATTTAAAGTGACATTTACTGTCACTGATGGCATAGATTCTGTTGAAGATTCGGTTTCAATTTCAATTACACCCAAACCACAACCAGTAGCTCCGGGTGGACAAGGGCAATAATTCTATTTTAGACTGAATCTAAATTTATAATAAAAACAGATTTTCTATTGAATTGGCTTGCATTTAGAGATGAGGTTTAAATATTTTTGCTCTACATTTGAATGGTAACCAATTTTTGATTGAGGAGAACAGTTTATGCCTTATGTAATTTGCGAACCTTGTGTAAGCACATGCGATACCGCCTGTGTTGAAGTATGTCCTGTTGATTGTATTCAACCATCAGAAGGATTTGAAGATGTTGCAGGAAAGCAACTCTACATTAATCCGGATGAGTGCATTGACTGTGGTGCCTGCGAGCCCGAATGCCCTGTTCAAGCCATTTTCCAGGTTGATGAAGTTCCGGATAAGTGGAAAAATTATATTGATATTAATGCTGATTACTTCAAGTAACCATCAAATTTCAGTAAAAAAAAAGCCAGTCAATCGACTGGCTTTTTTTTTACTTTTAATTGGAATCAAACCGATTTTAAAGCACAAATGGCAGCAACTGTGACAATATCCTCACTTTTACAACCCCGGCTCAAATCATTGATTGGTTTCGCTAAACCCTGAATAATGGGTCCAATGGCCTCTGCCCCACCCAAACGTTCAGCAATTTTGTAACCGATATTCCCTGCGTCGAGATTTGGAAATACCATTACATTTGCCTTGCCTGCAACTTCAGAACCCGGAGCTTTTCTTTGACCAATTTCAGAAACAAATGCTGCATCAAACTGCATTTCTCCGTCAACATGAAGTGATGGTGCTTTCGCCTTCACCAATTGAAGGGCATTTACAACTTTATTCACTGCTTCGTGTTGGGCACTTCCCTTTGTAGAAAAGGAAAGCATGGCAATCCGGGCTTTTTCACCCGTAAGTGCTTCGTGGGTTTCGGCTGAGGCAATAGCAATGTCTGAAAGCTGATTCTCGTCCGGATAAGGCACCACGGCACAATCCCCAAATGTAACTGGACGACCATCCGGCAAGACCATCAGAAAAACAGAAGAAACCGTTTTATTCCCCACTTTCATGCCCACAACCTGAATTGCAGCCCGAAGTACATCAGCAGTGGTGGTTATTGCACCGGTTACACACCCGTCAGCATCACCCCGTCTTACCATCATTGCTGCAAAATAAAGCGGATCTTTCATTTTTTGCTTTGCTTCATCATGAGTGAGACCTTTTGCTTTTCTCAGATTAAAAAACTCATTTGTATAATCAAATGCCTTCTCACTGATAGCAGGATCTACAATGCTAACTTTTCCTGATAACCGGATTCCAGCAGAGTCTGCTGCTGCACGGATTTCTGATTCTTTTCCAACCAGAATACATCGGCAGATTTCTTCAGAGGAAAGTGTTTTAACAGCTTCAAGGGTTCTTTTTTCTGTTGATTCCGGAAAAACAATTCGCTTGTTCAGGGCTTTTGCATTTTCTCTAAGGGTTGTAATGATGCTCATTTTAAAACCTATTCTGTAAGTGCTAGGGTTGCGATTGAAATTTTGGCTTTTGGCCATTTTGAAAGAATCAGCTTTCCGGCCTGTTCAAGGGTTGCTCCTGTTGTGATGATATCATCAACAAGAATAATTTGCCGGTTGTTCAGGTCAAACGTAAATTCAGGGTTAAGCCCAAAGACTTCCTGCTGACTTTTCCAGCGTGAAATTCGATCCTTTTTGGTCTGAGAATCAGTTTGTCTGGTCTTAATGATTATATCTGTTTCAGGTATGACTACCTTTTTTGATTTCTTTGCAATACCGAGTGCAATCATGTAGGCCTGATTATATCCCCGGTCAATCTGTTTGAGTTTATGTACCGGAACTGGTACAAGAAACGCTGGCTCTGATCCGGATTCAAAACTATCCTCAATTTTACCGCCAAGAAACTTACCCAGAAAAAGACCAATTTCCTTTCTGTTCTGATATTTCAGATTCTGAAAAAGTGTTTTCAGGGGTGATGAATGCTGGTACCAATAAAGTGTAAAGTTTTGATCAATATTAACCCTTCCTGTCATTCTGCTTTTTAACACCTGTCTGATATCAAGTGACGGGTCATAAACCTTAATCTGGTTCCAGCATGAAAAACAAAGAAAGTCAGCGTTTTCATCCCGTCTTTTTCCACAATGAAGACAAATTGGCGGGTAGATGAAATTGAGACCCGTTCTTAAAATTGAAAGAAACATAGTCAAAGTGAGAAATAATTACATTTAAGATACAAAACTGGAAACTGAGTTTCTTTCTTTCAGCTCATTTTTCAGAAATAGGCACTGACCTCAGCCCGAAGGGTGTGAATAGCAGGAGCATTATTTATGATTCTGCCGTCATAGCTGATAAAACTGCTGATAAAAGAAGAAATCTGATAGTCGAAATAGAGTTTCCAGGATATCAACTTACCATCCGGATTTCCGTTTGTAAGTTCATAGGGGATCGATGCTGACGTACCGGTAACCTTGGTACCGGTATACTCCAATTCTGCCCTGAATCTTCCTTTTGAGGTAAACGAATAGGAATACCTGGCAATCTCACTCCAGATCAAGGCTTTCAGACCTTCTGCACCCTTTTGTTTTCGGGAGTCCAGATTTGATTTTAATCCGATTTCCCAGGTGTAGCCAGTCCGGTAGCTGACATCCGGCCCGATAAACAAACTCTGAATTTCATAATCAGGACGATAATTAAGTTTTGAATCGTACTGAGTTAAAATAAAACCTGCATCAGTCTTGGTATAAATATTGGTCAGGGCTTTCCAGTTGATTCTGACAGACTTTTCAGAAAAATGCCTGACTTCTGTATCCAAAGAAAATTGAACCATACTTTTACGTTCATCTGACCTGAGTCTCAAACTGAAATCACGGCTTTGTTCATTAAAGAATAAATCCTGTATCCATTGCTGGGTGCCTGCAATAGTAGTTGAATCATTAAAAAATGACCCGATTTTCAGAAAATACACATCAGAAAGCCGGGTTGTACGGGTTTTCTCTTCGAGATTCAGTACAGTTTCAGTTGACCAGTAATTTTGAATCCATCCTGGTAAAAAGGAAAAAGCTTCAGATTTTGACGGTTTTAAACGTATTCTCCATGAAGCTCTGAGGTCAACAACCGGTTCAAGATTTTCACTTGGGAAAGTTCTGAGAACATACTCACCATCATCAAATCGTGTCAGTTCAAACTCATTGATTTCCTGAATTCCATTTGAATTCCGGTCATTCCAGACGTAATTGCCCAAACCCTTTTGAACTTTTATAAAAATCCGGTCTTGTTTTGATGTTTTCTGTGTGTTAACCTGATAATCAGTTTCAGATTCTATTGAACGGTTCAGCGGACTGAAAGTCGTCGTCCATTTTATCAGTGTTGCTTCAGAATTTGCATTTCCCTTTTTCCGGAACAGTTCAGAATAATTTTTAAAATAATTGGTAACCGCCAGATCACTTCCAAAACTCTTCCATTCTGAAAGGGAAAAGTTTAAGGTCTGGGTATAAGCTGTACTTGATCGGTAAAACCTTCCGCTGTCAGGTTCTGATTCCGTTCTGATTTTTCCACCAACTGATGTTTTAATCAGTTCATACGATCCTGAAAGTATCAGTTCACCTTCATCTGCCAGGTAAGACGAAGTAAGGAGGGAATCTGCACTTGTTTTTGTAGTTGATTTATTCTCATGAAGCCATTTCAAAGATGGAGTCACCCACATATTTGGATAGGATAAAGAAGCTGTTTGCTGATTCCATTCAGTTTTCTGATCGGTACGTTTGTTATCGCCCTGGGTTTGTAAAATTGAATAGGAAGAATGAACCCAGTCCGGAATGGTTTCAGTAAAATCTGCAAAAACTTTTTTTGATTGGAACTGACTGCCCTGATTTAACAAACCCACACCGGCATTAAAAGAAACTGGCAAAACATATTTCCAGCCGGCATTCCATTCCAACTGTCTTTCAACACCGGTTTCAGGTTCAACATACGCCCAATTGCGATTATATTCAACAGATTCAAAACGGTCGATAAATGCAAACCGCCGGCCAACATAACGTTGAAAAACAGTACTTGAAAAAGTACCGATCTCAGAACCATTAATTTTAACCAGATTTAATTTGTAATTCAGTCGGTTAGAAAAGGCAATGTCCTTCCGTTTATTTTCATCCAGAGAAGAAAATTGATTTTCATCACGGTCTGAGGCTGCAAATTCCTGAACCAACGAAAGATTGGGACTCAGAAATAGTTTTGATTTGATATTTACAGCCTGGGTAAGTGATGGCAGCGGAAGGTAAATAATGGGATCGTAATTTCCGCCGGGGCCAACATACTCGTAAAAACCAAATGTTTTACGTGTGTAATGACCGGTACCGGGTTTAACTTCTGTAAACGAGACACGGTATAACGCCTTCGGGTTTCCAGGTGCATACCTGTAAAAAGTAACAGGCTCTGTTGAAGTCAACGAATCAACCCGAATATAATTACCGGCGGCCTGACCTGTTTCACTGTTAAATCCAACTGAATCAACACCTGATTTGAATGCCTTTAATGGATCATTTCCAGCATTTGCAATCAGCTCTTTATCTAAATCAGAAAGTTCAAGATCAAGCGGTGCATTTTTGTTGTCAGCTTCCCTTACAGCATTAATTCTCAGTTCGCCCAATCCGCCGGGCAAAGTGACAGAAGCATTCCCTGCATAAAAATCACGGGCATATAATCTGTCTGAATATTCAAAATCAACGGTCACCCGGGATGCTGTACTCATCAGGACTTTTGGTGTAAAAGTTAATTCGCCAGATGCATAATCAATAATATAATCATTGGTTTCACCCCGGCTCAGCAAAATTCCATTCAGATAAACCCGTTCTGTACCAGCAAGAATGATAATAAACTTTTCGTTGTATTTACCTCTCAGCCGGTACGGACCCTGATTCCCGTCCGTTCCGTTAAACTGATTTGAATTGAACTTTCCTTTGGCGTTGGCAAATGCAAAAAGTCCTGATGTGTTTGCATATTTGCCGGTTACCTGAAGGCCTTGCAGCTTCCGGTTGTAATTCGAAAAAGTCATTTCAGATTCATTCAGATTATAATCACCCAGGGTCAAACTATATGATTTGTGTTTGAGCTGGATAAAAACTTTATCGAGTTCCTGCAGCGTTTGTGTATTTCCTTCAGGCTGAATCGGAATGTTTTCGTCGGTTAGCACTGCCGAAATTTCAACATCATCAGTAAGATTTCCTTCAAGTTCCATTCTGAAACCACTGTTCAGCGTCAGATCACGATTTGAACCTACCGTAATCCCCCGAACAAATGAACCCGACTTTCTCAACCGGGAATCATCCCACAAATTGGGCAGCACTTTTGTTGTCGTTACTGCCTGAGCAGTTGAAATCTCTCCGCCAAGTGCATTTGTTTTCCCGATTGTATATCGTTTATATTCCTTTTGAACCGTGAAGGGAAAATATCTGAAGTGAAGAAAAAGTGAATCATCGGGATGGCTTGCAAACCAGGTGTTAATTTCAGGAACAGAAACTGTATTGGTTTGAAAATTGAACAGAACGCTAAAACTATGATCAGACCGGGACCATTTGAATGAGGATTCAGATATAAGTTCTTCCCTTTCAAGTTTAAGCGGAAATTGTGTCTTCTGTGTAATAAGTACGGAATCAGCGTTGGAAGGTCTTAGCTGGGAAAAGGCATTTTCTGGGCGGATAAAAAATATGGCAATAAGAACAATTACCCAAATGCTGCTTTTTGGGTAAAAGAAAAGGTTACTGACTCTTTCCCTTACCTTGTTGGAAATCGTTTTATTGACAGGTTTTGGTTCGGAAATCAATTTGGTTTTAAACTTAAAATCAAAAGAATTGAATCTGTAAGTACATAAATCCGGTTTGTCCGGAATGCGAAATCTCTGATAGGATCAGGGGTCATCCAATTAAAGTCAAAGGATTCAAATTCACTGGTTTTATCAACAGGAGCTAAAGTGTTTGCAGAAAGTTTCCACCACATATTCCGGAAGGAGAATAAACTGCCTTTTCCTGTAACAATCTTTCTTACTGGATTACCATACCAGTCAAAAACCTTATAAAGACTATCTGCACCGTCAAAGATGGCGATTTCACGTTCACCATATACTGCAGATTCTGGCTGAATCAATTGAAAAGAACCTGCTTCGATGCCACCATACCTGAAAATTGAACCAAACTGAAGGTTCATTCTGATCAGATTCCTGTTTTCCTGATCTACAACCATCCAATCGTTATTTGGCAGTAAGGCCATGAAAACCGGGTAACCGAACGCCATGTCAGGATGTTGAGGATTACGCCCGGAGGTGATTGAAATGAGACCTAATTCACGGGTAAGAAGGGTGATGCGGTTATTTTTGTAATCTGCGACATAGACATTCAGATCATTTGCAACCCAAACTGATTTGGGCTCATTCAGAAATTGTGAACCCGATCCTTTTCCGCCAAAAGAGGAAAGCACTTTCCCATTTTCATCCATTTTATCAATCCGGGAAGCAGGTTCAGAAAAGAGGAAAATTTCACCTGAAGCAGACACTGTTACACCGGTGTAAACCTGTTGAAGGCTGATTGAACGTATAGGTTTCAACTCAATGGATTGCGCAACCGAAAACGAAGATGAAAAAAGCAGAACAAGTGAAAAGCAGACCCGTTTACACAATTCATGTAAAGAAAAGCTTGCTATTTTAGAACTTGATTTCTGCATACTTTTTTAACCCTGATGGTGAGATTTAAACCACTCAACAGTGATTTTGAGCCCTTCTTCAAGACTCATTTTCTGAGCCCATCCCAATTCTTCACTGATTTTTCTGGTTGATAAAACAGATCTTTGCTGTTCCCCGGCTTTTGCTTCGGCATGAATTTCTTTTGCTGGATTTCCAAGCGCCTGGTTGATGACGGTAAACAACCGGTTAACATCAGTTTCTATTCCGGTACCAACATTGAAAATACCCGACTTTTTATAATCGAGTGCGAGCAGATTTGCCTGAACCACATCACCAACATAGGTATAGTCACGGGTTTGGGTTCCTGGTCCATTAATAACCGGTTGTTCACCAGCGAGAATTTTCTTGATAAAAATGGCGATGACCCCAGCCTCACCGTGAGGATTCTGTCGTGGACCGTAAATATTTCCATAACGGAGAATGACATGTTCCAAACCAAAGACTTCTTTATAATAGAACAGATATTTTTCAAGACAAAGTTTGGTGATTCCATACGGAGAAAGCGGACGTAACGGATGTTCTTCATCTGCCGGGAAATAATCTTGTTCACCATAAATAGCACCACCGGTTGAAGAAAACATAAATTTTCTGACACCATTCTTTCTGCAGGCTTCCAAAAGGTTCAATGAACCAATCACATTTGTAGTTGCATCAAACATCGGGTCAGATACACTTTTCCGTACATCCATTTGTGCAGCATGGTGAATAACCACTTCTGGTTTAAACTCAGCAACCAAATTCTGAATCTCCGGATCGCCTATATCCAGCTTATGAAATTTTGCTTTCGGATTTATATTTTTCTCAAATCCGCAGTATAAATTATCAACAACGACAATCTCATGTCCTTTTTCAATCAGAGCATCAACGACATGACTGGCAATGAACCCTGCACCCCCGGTTGCTAATATTTTCATTTGCTGTTCCTTTCCAAAGCTTCAATTCCCTTTTTCCCAATGTCTTTACGGTAAATCATACCATCAAATGAAACGGTTTTTATATGCTGGTAAGCTCTTTCCAGACTTTTTTCAAGTGTATCACCAAAACCGACAATGCCCAAAACACGGCCACCATCTGAAACTACTTTGCCTCCAGCCAGTTTGGTGCCGGCATGGAAAATCCGTTTATCAGGATTGTCTTTTGAAGTGAAGGTAATTTCTTTCCCTTTTTCGTAAGCATCCGGGTAGCCTTTTGCAGCCGCCACAACAACAGAAGCAAATCCATTTCTGAACTGAATCTCAGATTTCAATTTGCCATCTGCAACTTCTTCCATCAGCTTTAGCAAATCGGTTTCCAGCAGCATCATTTCAACCTGGCACTCAGGATCACCAAATCTCACGTTATACTCTACTACCTTGGGTCCATCATCTGTAATCATTAGACCTACATACAAAATTCCGGTGTAGGGATGATTTTCAGATCTCAATCCGTCAAGAGTCGGTTTAATAATGGTATCATCAACAATTTTCATGATTTCGGGTGTACAAACCGGAGCAGGTGCATAAGCTCCCATTCCACCGGTATTTTTCCCTGTATCGCCATCACCAATGCGTTTATGATCCTGTGCAGCCGGGAAAACACGATAAGTTGTTCCATCTGTGAGAACAAAAACCGTTGCTTCTTCTCCATCCATAAACTCTTCAACTACAACTTTATCACCTGCATTTCCAAAACTTTTCTGGTCAAAATACAGTTGAACCGCATTGAGTGCTTCTTCTAAATTTTGGGGAATGATAACACCTTTACCCGCAGCAAGACCATCGGCCTTCAACACAATCGGGAAAGTTGATGTTTTGAGGAAGGAAATCAGCTTTTCCTTTTCTGATGCTTCAAAAACCCAATGACCTGCAGTTGGAATTTTATGACGATCCATGAAGGATTTTGCAAATATTTTTGATCCTTCAAGAGTTGCGCAATACCGGTCAGGACCAAAAATCGCCAATTTCCGCTTTCTGAATGTATCAACAATTCCTAAAACAAGAGGCTCTTCAGGACCTACAATTGTGAGATCAATCTTTTTTTCTTCGGCGAAACGGGCTAAAGCCTTGATTTCGTTGGCCTTAATCGGGACATTTTCCCCATAATAAGGAGTTCCACCGTTTCCTGGAGCGAAATATAGTTTTGTTGGAATTTCAGATAAAGCGAGTTTCCATCCAATGGCATATTCCCTGCCACCAGAACCAATAATCAAAATTTTCACTTGAGTCCTGTTATAAAAAGAATAAACGAAAAATACCGTTGTTCAATGACTGAAAAATACTGTGCGTATAAACCGGCTTCATTTTTGAAACCCGAATTATTCAACCAGTCCTAAAAATTTACCCTTAAGCTGGCCGTTTTGATCCGGTTCAAATTTAAGGGCATGAATACTAGCTGTATGAACCGGGATACCCCGTGTTTGTACGTGACCGTATTTGCAAATAAAATCGCCAATCAGCGGTTGATGAGATATTAAAAAGAGTGTTTGGTGATCCCAGACTTTTATTTCTTCAAAAAGTGCTGATGGGAATGAAGAATAAACCAACGACTGACAATCATACTTGGGAAGTTCATTTGGAAGCAAATCCCTGATAACCTGCCAGGTCATTTGAGCCCGCCAAACCGGTGAAACAAGAAAAACATCTGGCATATCATGAGTTTTTTGAAAGGCTCGGAAGGCTGTCTGTACCTCTCTGATCCCGTTTTGAGTTAATTCACGGTCAAAATCTGATTGTCCGGGTAGGGTGCCAGCTTCACCATGCCTCATTAAAAAGATGTTTTTATACATTAATTAATCCAGAGTTAATCCTCTTAAATTGCTTTTAAAGCCGAAGATAAAGAAATTTGCAAATCTTTTAAATTTATTAACCAGCTAAAGGAGCTTTTGAACATGAATTCCAATTTTATCTCCCTGATCGATGAGATTATTGCACGGGAAGTGCTTGATTCCCGCGGAAATCCGACTGTAGAAGTTGAGGTTATTACCGAAAACGAAATCGTCGGACGTGCTATCGTTCCCAGTGGTGCTTCCACCGGTGAACATGAGGCTGTTGAACTCCGTGACGGAAACCCGATGCGTTACATGGGAAAAGGAGTTCTGAAAGCAGTAGAAAATGTTGAAGATATTATTTCACCTGAACTCGTTGGCGCTAACGTTTTTGATCAGGTTGATATTGACAATTTAATGATTGAACTCGATGGAACAGAAAACAAGAGCAAACTTGGTGCAAATGCCATTCTTGCTGTTTCAATGGCCTGTGCCCGTGCTGCTGCCGCTGAATTGGGTCAGCCGATCTACCGTTACCTTGGCGGATTTAATGCCAACACCCTTCCAGTGCCCATGATGAACATCATCAATGGTGGCGCACATGCTGATAATAATGTGGATTTCCAGGAATTCATGATTATGCCTGTCGGTGCTCCTACATTTGCTGAAGCACTCAGAATGGGAACTGAAACCTTCCATACTCTGAAAGGTATTCTTAAGAAAAAAGGGTATTCAACTGCAGTTGGTGATGAAGGTGGTTTTGCACCTAACCTGAAATCGAACGACGAAGCACTTGAAGTGATCATGGAAGCTATTACCAAAGCCGGTTATACACCTGGTCAGGATATTTTTATTGCTCTCGATCCTGCTTCCTCAGAATTTTTCATCGACGGAAAATACATTTTCAAAAAATCTGACAAACGTGAACTGACTTCTGAGCAAATGGCTAAATTCTGGGAAAACTGGGTAAATAACTACCCGATCATTTCTCTTGAAGATGGTCTTGCTGAAAATGACTGGACTGGCTGGAAATATCTGACTGATCTAATCGGAAAGAAAGTTCAGCTTGTTGGAGATGATTTGTTTGTAACAAATCCTGAAATTCTTAAAACCGGAATTGAAAAAGGTGTTGCAAACTCTATCTTAATTAAGGTCAATCAGATTGGTACACTTACTGAAACCTTTGATGCCATCCAAATGGCTCATCGTGCCGGATACACGACGGTGATTTCTCACCGTTCAGGTGAATCTGAAGATACCACAATTGCTGATATCGCCGTTGCCGTTAATGCAGGTCAGATTAAAACCGGATCAACCAGCCGTACTGACCGTATTGCCAAGTACAACCAACTTCTTCGCATCGAGCAGGAATTGGGAGACAGCAGCAAATATCTTGGAATGGAAGCCTTCTACAATATTAAGAAGTAACTTTTCCTGCTTTTATTTAAAAGCCATCCGGATAACCGGATGGCTTTTTTTTTGTTTATAAATTCTGTTCTGTTTGAACTGTAACATCCCTGCTTTAACTTTGTGCCATTATGGAACTATTCAAAACGGTTTTTAACCAAACTGCTTCCTTTATTAAGAGACGACGGTATCTCACCCTGTTTCTGATTATTTTTATTTGGGTGGGTTATGCGCTGGTGATGGGAGACAACGGTCTTCTTGTCAGATATAACCTTGAAGTTGAAAATAAAGAGCTCAAGACCGCCATTAAACGTGAAGCAGAAATTCAGGATTCACTCAGAAAAGAAATCAAGCTGCTTCAAACCGATAAGAAACGAATTGAGAAAGCAGCCCGTGAAAAGTACGGCATGGTGAAACCCGGAGAAACTCTATATAAAGTGCAGGTTTCAGACGACACAGAAAAATAAATATGGTTAAGGGTCAATGATTAATGGTTAATGATAAAAACCGTAATTAGTAACCTGAAATCTGTTCTTTTTGACTTATACCAAGTTTTCGTTCCTAGTCACTCGTCCCTCGTCCCCGGTTTTTGTGACCTGTCATTTGTAACCCGTAATCACCCTCATCACCGCTTCTGGCCGGTCAGTTGCCAGAATATCTGCTCCCCTTTTAAAAAATCCAGTATAAACCGTATCACCACCTTGTTCTGCCAATTTATCCTCATTGAATACACCAAGTGCAGCCAGAATCTTATTTGCATGCAGACTATCGTATAAGGCAGGTTCAGGTTCTTTTATTCCCACAAAAGCGGTAACCAAGTTTGTTGGAATTCCCGATTCTCTGAATTTTTTCCACTCTTCGAGATTTTGAATGACAACCGAAATCATAACGCCAGGATGGAGTAAGTGAACTTTCTTTGCATCTTCAACTGAATACGTTATAAAAAGTGCGTAACCTTCTGCCTGATGTTCTTTTATTTTATCTGTCACCATTTTAAAAGGAACACCCCTTTTAACGTCAAGTGTGAGAAGTGCCTTCCCTTTTGCCCATTCCAAAACTTCATCAAGAGTTGGGATACCAGATTCTGTCAGATTACCGGCATCATCTTTTAATTTTACCTTTCTTAGCTCATTTAAAGAGTAATCAGAAACCTTTCCCGTTGAAATAGAATGCGTTCGGCCCATTTCCTCATCATGACTGAAAACCAGAACCGAATCTTTTGAAACTCTTACGTCACATTCAATCATGAGTAAACCCAGTTTCGATGTTTTCTCAAAAGTAGGAATGCAATTTTCTGCAAAACCGGGTGAAGGACCTCCACGATGCGCTGAAACCCATAACTTCCTGTCCGCTGACCAGGTCAATTGTTTTTGCAGCGCTTGTAAATCAGATGTTTTGGCTTTCCAGGAAGAACATGAAAACTGAAAAAGAAGGATAAACAGAATTAAGGTTTTAATTAATACAGATCTCATATTTTTTCTCTTTGATTCTCTAATTAGCAACTTGACCCATGAAGCGTACAACGTAAAACGTATAACGTAAAGCGCACATTCCGCCTGACTTAAAATCATAATTTCCGTACCTTTGGTGCATGAGTCAAACCGAAAACAACAAAACACCGCTGCACATTATCACTGGTTTTCTTGGCGTTGGTAAAACAACAGCCATCATTAATCTGCTCAGTCAACGCCGGGGAACTGAAAACATTGCTGTTATCGTCAATGAATTTGGTGAGGTGGGAATTGACGGAAATCTGATTGAGGCAGACGGGAAACCCTTCAACCTTGTTGAAGTCCCTGGTGGCTGTATTTGCTGTGCCAGTAATGAAATGCTGATGGATTATATGGGATTCATCCTGAATGACATTAAACCAACACGCATCATCATCGAACCCAGCGGTATTGCACGCCCCTCAGACCTCATTTTTCAACTTAAATCTTCCGTATACAAATCATTGCTCGATTTCCGGCCGGTTATTACTTTAATTGATCCGGCTCTTTACCATGATGAAGATTTCAGAGATTCATTGGTTTTTGATGACCAGATTGAATCGGCAGACATTGCCATTATTACCCGAACAGATCTCTCAACACCTGAAAAAGTAATCCAAATCCGCGAAGAACTTGAGGCGATGCTTCCCGCAAAGCAACTTATCATTGAAACTACATTCGGACAAATTTCAGCTGAAATTCTTGATCTCGTTGCCGATAAACAGTTTTCATTCAGACCCGGCAGAAAAGAAAAAAACCTTCCGCATGATCATTCTTTTTATCTGGGAAAAGGTTGGATCTGGGAAACAGGGATTTTCAATGATGAAAAACTTTCAAAGTTATTTACCCAACTTGCCAGTGAAAAACGTCTGCTCAGAGCAAAAGGGATTTTTGTCACACCAGAAAATCCGGTTTTATTTGAAATTGCCGGTGGTCATTTCCACAAAAGAACCTCAGAATTCCGTCATGAAAACCGGTTTGACCTGATTGTGCATGAATCTGACCAGAAATTAGTAGCCGAGATTAAAGAGAAACTGGATTTGTGCATTGAACCGGGTGATATTGAATGACGAATTCCTTCCCGAAATTACTTCAGACTTTCCGTCATACTTCATTTCGCATTTATTTTTTTGGTCAGCTTGTTTCTCTTTCAGGAACATGGCTTCAGCGTATTGCAGAAGCCTGGTTGGCCTATCAGTTAACCCATTCCGCTTTTTATCTCGGCTTGGTTGGTTTTATGGGACTTTTTCCCGGAATTTTTTCCAACCTGTTTGCCGGTGCCCTTCTTGACCGGTATCCGAAGAAAAATATAATTGTTATTACCCAGACTTTGTTAATGCTTCAGGCTGCTATTTTGTGCTGGTTCACTCTTACCGGAACGATCAACATTCAAATCCTTCTGGTTCTTTCCTTTTTTCAGGCATTGATTTCAGGTGCAGATATGCCTGCCAGACAAACTTTTCTGATAGAACTTGTTGGGAAGGAAGAGCTTCCCCAAGCCATTGCATTGAATTCTGTTATGGTAAATCTTGGCCGGATTTTGGGTCCGGTTATTGGGGCATTTATCATTCCACTTGCAGGTGAAGGTGCAGCTTTTGGATTAAATGCAGCAACTTATCTGGTCATTCTTTTTTCCTTTTTCTGGATCATCCCCAACGTTCAGCAGATAGAACAAACAACGGAAGGTATTTTTTCGCGGATCAGAGATGGGTTCAATTATGTTTTCGGAAATAAGGACATCAGAAACTATCTGCTTCTGTTTGGTTTTTGCAATTTACTGGGTATGTTCTATTCAACTCTGCTCCCTCTGTTTGCTGAAGAAAAATTCGGACGCGGAGCAGAAGGACTGTCCGTTTTAATGGCGGCCTCTGGTATTGGTGCGTTTTCAGGTGCCTTTTTACTTGGCGGATTAGTCACCCCTTCCAGGCTAAAACCCGTTTTAAAAGCCGGAACTCTGATGCTTTGTTTTTCGCTGATCTCGATGGCATTTAATCCATGGTATTTTGCATCAATCGGGATTTTATTTATAGGCGGATTGGGAATGATGATTCAGATTGCGGGTACCAACATGTTGCTTCAACATGTAACCTCAGATGAATACCGTGGACGGGTGATGAGTTTTTATACCTTCACTTTTACGTTGGGAACTCCGTTGGGCAATTTATGGGCAGGTACACTGGCTGAACTCACAAACCGGGAAATGCCATTTTTAATTGGGGGTGTTTTACTTACAATTTTACTTTTTATCTTTACAAGAAACCGAAAAGGAATTCACCATGCTTGAACCTGATGAATTTGAATTTTATGAATTGCTTGATGCATATAAAGAACGGTTTGGATCTTTTCCGCCAACACATCACCTGGATGAAAAACTTGCCATGAAACTGATCAGAAAATCACTCGAAGATGATCAGCCAATTTCTGATACAAATAGTAGTCAATCCTCAAGTGACAATATAAAATGAAGTGTTTTCACTTATCATTATAATCTCTAATGAATAAAAGACAAATAAACCTTCTTTCTAATTTCCATTTAACGTAGTTTAGTTTATGATTTAAGGATACTTTGGTATCTTTGTAAAGTTGAAAATGCAATAAAAACTGAAACTTAGAGCAAATTTCTCATAACTAATCGGAGTGATACTCACATGCAAGTACCCTCGTACGTCAAAAACCAAAAACTCATCCAATGGGTGAAAGAGGTCTCTGACCTGACAACTCCAGACCAGATTTACTGGTGTGATGGTTCTCAGGAAGAATACGATCGTCTGTGCGAAGAAATGGTTCAAAAAGGAACCTTCATTCGCTTAAATCCTGCTAAAAAGCCAAATTCATATCTAGCCTTTTCTGACCCAAGTGACGTAGCACGGGTAGAAGACAAAACCTTTATCAATTCACGCAGAAAAGAAGATGCTGGTCCTACCAATAACTGGGTTGAACCGGAAGAAATGAAAGTCACCCTGAACAACATCATGAAGGGTTGTATGAAGGGTCGCACTCTTTATGTGATTCCTTTCAGCATGGGACCATTAGGATCACCTATCTCCCACATCGGAGTAGAACTTACTGACTCTGCTTATGTTGTCGTGAACATGAAAATCATGACTCGTATGGGCAAACATGTTTATGATGTACTTGGTGACGGAACTTTCGTAAAAGCACTTCATACACTTGGTGCACCTCTTCAGGCTGGCGAAAAAGATAAAACCTGGCCATGTAACCCAACAACCAAGTATATCTGCCACTTCCCTGAAGAAAATATGATTATTTCTTACGGATCTGGATACGGCGGAAATGCCCTTCTTGGTAAAAAATGTTTTGCTCTCCGTATTGCTTCCACAATGGGTCGTGATCAGGGCTGGCTTGCAGAGCATATGCTCATCCTGGGTGTAGAAGATCCTAAGGGCGAAAAAACCTATGTAACTGCTGCATTCCCTTCCGCTTGCGGAAAAACAAACTTTGCAATGCTTATTCCACCCAAAGCAATGGGCGGATGGAAAGTTACCACTGTTGGTGATGACATTGCCTGGTTGAAACCTGATGAGCATGGAACCCTTCGTGCTATCAATCCAGAAGCTGGTTTCTTTGGCGTTGCACCTGGTACCAACTATGATACAAACTCCAACGCAATGGATTCCCTTCAAAAGAATACCATTTTCACAAACGTGGCCTTAACTGCTGACGGAGATGTTTGGTGGGAAGGTCTGACCAAAGAAGTTCCTGAAGGAATGACTGACTGGACAGGTAAACCATTTGACAAAACTGCCGGAAAACCTGCAGCACATGCCAATTCACGTTTCACTGCTCCTGCATCACAATGCCCTTCCATTGATTCCAAATGGGAAGATCCTGCCGGTGTGCCTATCAGTGCAATCGTATTCGGCGGACGCCGTGCAACCACAGTTCCGCTCGTTTATCAGGCATTCAACTGGAATTATGGTGTGTACCTGGCTGCTACCATGGGTTCTGAAACAACCGCTGCCGCTTTTGGACAGCAAGGTGTTGTTCGCCGTGACCCATTCGCAATGCTTCCTTTCATGGGATATCATGCCGGTGATTATTTCAACCATTGGCTAGATTTCGGTCGTAAATTGCCTAATCCTCCACGGATTTTCGGTGTAAACTGGTTCCGTAAAGACGAAAACGGCAAATTTGCATGGCCTGGCTTCGGCGAGAACATGAGAATCCTGAAATGGATCGTTGAACGTGTTCATGGTAAAACCTACGCAATCGAAAGTCCGATTGGCTGGGTTCCTAAATATGAAGATATTGACTGGACTGGTTGTGACTTCTCCCGTGAAGATTTCAATAAAGTGATGTCAATTGACCGTGAAATGTGGAAACAGGAAATTGCTTCCCACGAAGAATTGTTCATGAAACTGTATGACAGACTCCCTAAAGAGTTTATCTGGTTGCGTGAAATGATCATGTCGAGCCTCTGGCGTTCCCCTGCTCATTGGGAACTTGCCCCTGAGCGTGCTGATCACTGATCATCTGCTTCATTGCCTTAAACAAAAAACCCGGCCTCAGCCGGGTTTTTTGTTTTTGTATTTTTGTCACTCGTCACTTGGTCCCCTGTCACCGGCTCCTAAAAGTCATCATTATTTTCCTGATCTCTGTTTCTTTGCTTTTCCCGTTCTGCCTGCATCAAGGTAGAAAGTCTCCAGGTTAACCCCAAAAATACAGTTCTTGATTCAGGTTTATTGTAACTGGTTGATGTAAAATTCGACCCGTTCGTTTCAGAATCCCATTCACGGGTATCAAAGACATCACTAACTCTAAGGTTGGCTGTTAACATTCCGTCAAGAAAATCTTTCCTCAATCCCATATCCACAGAATACTGAGCACTTGTTTTTCTTTGTGGCATAACGGTCGGGGCATTATAATTACCCATCAGTTGAAACTGAACTTCCCATGGCAGTGTAACCATTGACGTTCCTTTTGCTGTCCACGAGACATTGTCGGCATCTGCATTGTCTGATCCAAGATTGCCGGTAATGACATTCCTGAACCAGGATACTCCACCATTGACCCGCCACCATTTTGCAATGGTTTGATTAAAGGAGATATCAATTCCTGAAGAAACGCCGGTTGCTGAATTCTGTAAGCTGGTGCGGGTTACACCACCAGATTCAAGCCGGGTGATTTCAGAAATCATGTCTTCAGTTGTCCGATAAAAAAGTGCGGCAGACAGACTTGTTCCCTGTAAATTAAAACTGTAGCCCAGTTCCATTGCATCAGTATACTGGGGCTTCAATGAGGGATTACCGGACCTGATGTTGAGAGAATCAGAGTAGTCTACAAACGGATTGAGTTGCCTGTTGTTTGGCCTGTCAACCCGACGACTGTAACTTACCATGACTTCATGGAGATCCGAAAATTCCCTGCTGATATGAAGAGATGGGTATAGACTGGTGTAATTGTTTTTGAAATCATCGGAAAACTGAACTGAACTTACAGTTGTTGACGCCAGTTCCCCACGAAGGGCAACCTGATATTTGAAATTATAAACCAGGTTTGAATAAGTTGAATAAACGGCATGAACCTGTTCCTTGTAATCAAATTTATCAGACAGTTTCGCATTTTCAGCCCATGAATTTGATATATAGGAAAGAGTATCCAAATCTGAAATTGATTCCATATTTTTCAGCCGGCTTTTAAATCCAACTTCAAACCGACCCCAATTTAAAGTCGGATGGGAATAATTGGATTCAAATTCAATATTGACTGCTTTATTTGAGCCATTCACCCTTTGTTTTGAAAGTCCCGTAACCAACGATTGATCTGCTCCATAGTTTTTCTGAAAACTGGTTTCATCCCGATTCATCGTTTGATTTTCAACTTCAAAATTACTTGTCCATTCCCTGCCCTTGGTTTCAAATGTTTTTTTATGTTCAATTGAGTATTCAATATTGTGGCCGTCCCGTTCGGCAACAGATTCACGGTTAAAAAACCGGGTTGGTAATCCATCTTCAGCGAATGTGGAATTGATATCACCAGAATTATTGAAAGACATATTGCGGGTTCTCAGGCCGATTGACCAGGTATTCCATGCATCCGGTGAATAATCAATTCCGGTACGCAGTCCGTTCATGTTCATTGCATTTTTATTTCGGTTATCCTGATCAAGCTCCGATCTCGAAGGAAAGGATGATAGTCTGCGGGACGTTCCTTCAGATCCAAAACGGTTCCACCTGGCATCAAAACTTCCGTAAAAATTCCAGTTATTCATCCGGTAATTCAGATTAACACTCCCATTATAACGATCACCTGTTCCTGCATTAACAGTAACTACTGAATTATAACCAATTTCCTGTTTTTTCTTCAGGACGATATTTACAATTCCGGAAGTCCCTTCCGGATCATATTTGGCAGACGGATTGGTAACCAACTCAATGGCTTCCATTGAACTTGCCGGGATTTGTGCAAGAATTTCACCCGAAGAAACACCTTCCATCGCAGAAGGTCTGCCATCGATCAGAACTGTGACATTTTTATTGCCTCTGAGTTTTATTCCACCTTCAGCATCAACTGTAATTGCCGGGATTGTTTGCATGATATCAACGGCTGAGCCACCGGTAGCTGCCATATTTTTATCAACATTAATAACCTTTTTATCCAGATTATTGATGATCATTTCCTTATCACCGGTAATCACAACTTCTTTAAGATTTACGGCTGTTAACTGAAGATAGATAACATCAAGATCAACTTCTGGGCTTTTCGGGTTTAGGGCAATCTGTTTGATCACTCTTGTTTCATACCCGATAAATGAAAGTTTTAAATAATATCGGCCAAAGGGAATTTTAGGAAGCAGGAATTTACCATCGTTGCCAGAAATGGTTCCTGTCACCATAACTGAATCCTTCACCCTGAATAGTACAACATTTCCATATTCAATTGCATGGCGGGTTTCGTTGTCCTTTAAAGTACCGGAAATAGATCCACTTCCACCCATTCCGTTGCCAGATTGGGGTTGTGAGAGAACAGAGGAAAAAGATAGACAGATAAAAGAGACGAGCAATAGCAGGTTTTTCATGATTAGCCTGAATAGTATGGATTTGCGATTAATAGAAGATAGCTTTGTATTTTTATTCTTTACAAAAATACAAGACTTGGATGAGTGTGAGAGGTCGTGAGTTTAGTGCAAGACAGTCAATATTTGTCATTTAAAGTAACATCTTAATCTGTGGATTTGGTCAATCATTTCTGGGAACAATTTAAACGGAAATAACGAAGGCATCCAAGTCCAGAAAGCAGTGAGGAATTAACCGCCATAGCTTAATAGGTGTAACGGTCGATGGCATGATTGATCGCTTTTGTGCAAACTTTACAAAAATGATCCGGATTCCGTGAGAACATGATACAATCCAGTTCGGGGCGATAAAGTCCGTGAGATTCGTATCCGGCACCTTCAAAGGCACCTGTTTGGCCATAAAAACGTTCAGCTTTTAAATGGGCTTCTGTTTTATTTTTATCTTCCCTGAATAATTTATTCATGGTTGAATCTGCCGCCTTATTCGCTGTCAGCTCAGTTCTTCTTTTTTGGATATCAATTGAAATCTGTTCAAACTCAGCTTTTTTCCATGGCGTAGGAAGCGGGGTTCCAGGATTTACAAATTCTTTCCATTTGAGTGCTGATTTATCCAAAAGAGCGGTAATATTGGGTTCCTGAGGTTCATATTTTTGCTGACTGGATAATTCATAAGCAACATCACTGGTGTAATATTCGTCGCCTAAACTGGCAAAAGAATGTCCGAATTCATGCGTGAACACATAAGTGGAGGGTTCAGTATCACTTGTAACAGAGGCATAGAGATTATAAATTCCACCGCCACCATATTTTTTAGAATTACAGACTACAATGACGGCGTCATACGGAACCTGAGCTGCAAGCTCTCTGATAGTTTTATTTTCAAAAGATAAAACATACCGGTCAGAATCAAACGCATTAAAACGAAACCCCAATAGATTATTCATCCACTGGTCTTTTCTAGGATTTGAAATCCCTTCCTGCTCGGAAGAAGCAAATATCAGTCTGACATTAAAATCAGTTTTTCTGCTTTTATAAGGTTCTACCGAAAACATATACCCAGCAAGCCGGTCAACATCGGATTTAAATTTTGAAAGCTGGTCAGCCGTATAACCATCAGCTAAAATAACGATATCAACTTTTTGATTTTGAGGACCTGAAACCATCCAGTCTATGACTTTTCCTTTTTGAGGAATTATTGAGCGGTTTATAAAGCGGGAATTGGGTTGGATGTCAAATTCAGCCAATTGGAGAAAGGATGCATCCGGATTTCGTTTTGAAATGATAAGCTTACTATCCGTTTTGGGTTCTGGAAAACGAACAGATTCATGGAATGTTTTCCATTTTCCGGCTGAAGCTTCACCGGTCGTTTGCCATTCGCCAAAAATGCTTGAAAATCCGGCTGAAAAAAGAAGTTTACCCGATTCTTTTTCTCTCAACTCAGCTTTGTACAATCCCAAATCAAAGTTTTCAACGAGAATTGTTTCAGAACCAGCCCAATTCCCTTCCAAACGAATTTCATCCTGACTGATTTTTTCGATTCCTGCAGAACCGGAATGAAAAAAATCAAACCGGAAAGTTTTACCGGTTGACCAGTCAGTTAACCCACCAGCTACCAGATTTGAAACCGAAAACAGGATTGCAACAAGAGTATATTGTATTTTCATTTTTTTAAATCCATTTTTGGCAAATTAAGCCTAAATTCAGAACAACTCAAACAGGAATTATGCAGATATGTCAGTTTCTGACTTTTCATTAACCCCTCTTCTTCCGGTTTTTCAGTTTTGTCCACAATGCGGGGAGAAATCATTTAAACCCAATTCAGAAAAATCATTTGGATGTACAAATTGTGGTCATTTGTATTACATTAACCCCGGGGGTGCGGTAGCCGGGTTAATAGCCGATCTGGATGGAAGACTTTTGTTAGTGAAACGGGCAGGAAATCCGGGAAAAGGACTATTGGATTTACCAGGTGGCTTTGTTGACCTGGGTGAACGGGCTGAAGATGCACTTAGACGTGAAATAAAAGAAGAACTCAACCTTGAAATAAGGAAAATGGTTTACCTTACTACTTTTCCAAACCGGTATTTTTACAAAAATGTTCAGTATTTCACTCTTGATCTGGCTTTTATTTGCATTCCCGAATCGATTGAAACAATCAAAGCTGCAGACGATGTTGCTGGTTTTGAATTTTTTCAACCTGATCTGATTCAGTTGAACGAAATTGCCTTTGAATCAATCAGGAATATGGTAAAACTTTATATCAACCGGACAAAATCATAAGGGCATTAATTCAAACACCGGAATTCAAAGTTGTCATCCGGTGTTTAATAAAAAAAAGCTTGATCAACTATTTTTTCTTTTCAACAGTTGAAATTCCGAAAGGAAGAAATGCCGGACAAAAACCTACGACAGCGGTTAGAATGGGAACAAGACCAACTAAGCCCCACCAGCTTTGATAAAATAATCCAGCTGCAATAATAACAACACCCAAAATATATCTGATTACCTTGTCAGTTGATCCAACATTTTTTACCATTTTCGACTCCTTTTAAGTAGTTTTTGTTTGATGGAAGATAAGAAAAATGGTGTCAGAAATATAGGGACACAACCATTTTTTAATAAAGGAAAATATGCAAACCAGAAAAGAACGCCTTTTAGAATTCCTAGCCAAAGATCCCAATGATTCCTTTACCCGGTATGCATTGGCATTGGAATTGGCTGGTGAAGGTCAAACTGAAGAGGCAATTCTGACTTTTCAATTGCTTTTGGAAATGAACCCAGAATACGTAGGAACCTATTACCAATTGGCAAAACTGCTTGAAAAAACAGGTCAAAATGATAAGGCACTTGGAATTTATAAAGCTGGAATTGCAGTGGCGGGAAAAGCCGGCAATCAACATGCAAAAAGTGAATTGCAATCTGCTTTGGTAAATCTTGAAATTGGAGATATATAAACAAAAAAGGCGGAAAATTCCGCCTTTTTTGTTTAATCCAATAAAAGTATAAGATTATTTTGAATCTTCCGGGCGGAGAATTTTATATTCGGCTTTTAATTCTGTTATCAATTTTTCAAATGCTTTTGATTTCGTCAGATTAAGAGCAGCCTTTTTAATTGATTCTTCAGGTACAACAGTCTCCCGACGATCTTCAACTTTGATGATATGAAGTCCGAATTGAGTACGAAGAATGCCAGAAACCTCCCCTTTGGGTAATGAAAAGGCAACTTCTTCAAATTCAGGAACCATGGTACCACGTTTGAAATAACCAAGATCACCACCAAACTTTGCTGATCCATCTTCAGAATATTTCTTGGCCATTGCAGCAAAGTTTTTACCGCCAGCAGCCTTGATTTCTTTTTCAATTCCTTCAAGTTTTATTCCAACTTTTTGAATTTCGGAAGCCGGTGCATCAGGAGTAACTTTTAAAAGAATATGTGAAGCTTTTACTTCAAAATTTTTCATTACTTTTCTGGCAGAATCCAGAGCTGAAGAATCTGCAACTGTTATTTTCTCATCTAAAGTAGCTTTCAGGTATTTGCCAATCATCGATTGTTCCTGAACATCACGTTGCCAGTCTTCAAATGTCATACCTGCTTCTTTCAACTTTTTGTTGAGAAGGGAGTCTGAACCAATTTGACCTTTGAACATGGTAATGAAACGGTTTACTTCTGTTGAATCAAAAACAAATCCTTCTTTTTGGGCGCGTAAGGCTAAAAGAGCATTTTTAACCATACCATCAATAATTTGCTCTCTGATCTTGATGCTGTCATCAGCATTGTGGGTGCCCATTTGTTCAAGATAGTTTTTTACAGCCGCGTCAACACGAACTTTCTTAATGGGAACGGTGTCGACTCTGAGCAATTCCTCATCTTTAAGTTTATCAGAACAGGAATAACCGGTAAGTATTGCAGCTGCAATAATCAAATAAATTCTTTTCATGGAGTGTCCTATTGGTAAAATTGAACGGCAAAAATAGGCAAGTGAATAACGGAATGAAAATAAAAGGGCAAAAAAAAGGGGAAGGCGTCCCCATACCTTCCCCCTGACAGGCGGAATAGAGCGTCCCCACACTCTATTCCTTCGAGCGAAGTAAGGAGTCCCCATTCCTTACTTCTCAATGTGGTCTCCAGAAAGTGGGTATCTGGTCAGACCAAAACAATTTGTTAACAGCAAAGTTACAATGGTGCAGAAGTCAAGTCAATAGTGCTGAGATTAGAAATTAATTGATATGAGCCTGTTTACTAAATTAAAGAGAAACTTCGCCTCTCCAAACTTTATAACCGCCGCCAAGAAAATAAACCTTCGGGAATCCCTTCCTCGCAAGTTTGGTGGCAATTTTCTTGCTTCTGGAACCCGTTTCACAATAAATAACAATTGGTTTTTCACGGAAGTTTTTAATCAGAATATCATCGGCTTTAAACTTACGGTAATCGACATTAACACTGCCACCAATTTTGCCGATTTTAAGTTCAACGTCTGTTCTTACATCCAAAAGCAAAAAATCACGGTTTGCTTTATTTGATTTCAGGTATTCTTTTAATTCTGAAACATTGATTTTTTCGACATGACCACCGATTAATCGGATGTAAATCATATCAGCAGATTTGGAAAGGATAAGAAGCCCAATAACGAGAACAAGAATCAGGTCAATTGACATGGTATTTCAATCAGAATGAGTTAATAATAAATGAGTCACAAAGATAACGTTTCAGGAGCAAATTTTTTAATAATTGGTTCGATAACCTCAATTCTGCGTTTGAATTCCTGCAAAAGATGGGTTTTTCTCAACATAAAATCACTGGTTTCTGCAAGTGTTTTAAAATTATACACGGGCATATCAGGAATATTCAGCAGAAACTGCTGGTTTTTTCCGGTGGTAATCCGTGAATCAAGAACGACAACAACACCCAAATCCTTCCGTGCTCTGATGAGCCGGCCAACTCCCTGTCTGAATTTCAATTTGGCTACGCCGTTATAATAAGACCAAAATGACTGTCCTTCGACAACCTGACGGTGTTTCATTTCAGGATCATCAGCGGGCACAAACGGAAGTTTAACAATGATGACCTGCGAAAGCGTTGAACCCGGAAAGTCAACACCCGTCCACATGCGATCGACACCAATCAGAACCGAATGTTCATTTTCGGCAAACTGATTCATGATGTCTACACTTGCACCTTCCTGTTTGAAAACCATAATTCCTGCTGATTCAAGCGGATCAGCAATTTCCCTGAATATTGAATCCATCTGATCATAAGATGTACATAAAATCAGTGTACGCCCATTTGCCGCCGCAGAAAGGTAGCCACAAGCTTTTACAACTTCCTGGTTCCAAATAATTCGTGCCCGGTAATCGTTGTGATTGTAGGGTGGAATCCAGCCGGCAACCATCAAGGCTGATTGTTCAGGATAGTTAAATGGAGAAGGTATAGTGATTTCTTCATAATCACCGGCCTTTAATCCCAACTCCTTCGTAAAAAAATCGAATTCCTTATCAAGAGTCATAGTTGCTGAAGTAAATATCCAACAGGGAGAATGTTCTTCGACCCACTCTTTAAACCGTTCATGAAGATAAACAGCCCTTTTCCCGACAACCCAATCAGTGTCTTTAACTGTTGCAAAATGGCAGTATGTTTTGCTCAGGTAATCTCTTGAAAATAATGAAAATGAAGCAGCCAGGTTTTCGAGCCGGAAAGAAAAAACTGAAAATAAAGATTGTGCTCTTTGGGGTACCTGAAACCCTTCTTCCTGTTTCAGTTCCTGAACAAGTTGGTTCAAGCCCTGAACAGGTTCACTTAACTCGTTGAAAAGCTGTTTTAATTCAAATTCCGAAGATATCTCACTTGAATCAGGAAGGTAAAATCCAGGTTTGTTTCTTGCCAGATTCTGCAACTTCCGGGTAACACCTGCAAAACCGACGTCAATCCGCCGGAACAATTCGTCAATGTCGAGAAGTTTTGCGTCACTTCCTGCCATTTTCACCTGACTTCTCCAGCCAGGTTTTCCCCTTTTGCCAAGTGCACCGCTAAGGAGTTTTCGTACTTCCCAGGCATTTATTTCAACCGACAAACTTCCTTTAAAATAAGCGGGAAAAAGGTCAGCTTCATCAATGATAACTGCATGACAGGTATCCATCAAAAATTGTGGCATATTAAAGAATTTGGCGTGATTCACAATGACGAGCTGACTTCGTTCAGCTTCTCTCACACTCTGATCATAAACACAATTTCCGGCATAGTCACATGAACCTTTAAAACACACAATGTCGGCCCTGACCTGCTCCAGAAATTCAACTAAATCAGGAAATCTCTGAAATACTTCCTGTGGTATGCTTTCAAGATCTGCAGAATGTCGGTAAGCAGCCAGATGTACCAAATACAGAGAAAGAAAGTAATCTTCACGTGCATACTGAAATAAATCTTCATCCCAATGCTGAACAAGTTTCCTTTTTAAGTGTCCGAGGCAGACATAATTTGACTTCCCTTTCAGCACCGAAACCTGAATTTCTTTGAATGCAGCCGGGAAAAACTGACGCACACGATGAATTTCTTTTCCAAAAATCTGATGCTGGAGATTTTTCATTGCTGTCGAAACAATGAGTCGCTTACCTGGGTTTAGACGAAGGAATTCCATTGCCGGAAGCAAATAACCCAATGTTTTTCCGGTTCCGGTGCCAGCTTCAATTAAAAGTCCTGACCGGTTATTTATCGTATCAGCAATTTTAAGGGCATAATCAATTTGTTGCTCCCGCCGGTCAAAAGTTCCTTCTGTTTTTCCCAATTTCCCTGATTCAAAATAATCACGGATGTTAACCGGATTTATTGGTCTAAACGAGTTTAAATCTGAAGCCTCCGCCGGAATAGTCAAGGGAATACTTTTTAACTTGAGGATAGTTTTGAAATAAAGTTCAATGGCAGATCTTTTTTCAGGAACGGAAAGAAGCAAATCGGGCTGTTCAATAAGAAGTCCGGGAAACTGTTCTAATCCTGGAATCAGTTTCGAGAAGAAAAACAACAGCGGATCAGGTGAATTTATAGATTTACAGTGCGAAATGAAAAACCTGATTTTTTCATCAGATTGAAACCTGAAATAACAGGTTTTAAGAAATTGAATCAGGATATCAAGACAGGATTGCATATCAAGTCTTGGATGCGCCTGTATATTTCCTGACAATTTGGTTATGTGACGGAGGGTATATTTTTCGAGATAAGGAAAAAGCAACTGGGCGGCAAGTTTCAGATTCAGTGTCTTTGCGAATAAATTTGGCGGCAAATGTGTTTTTAAAAAACCGGTTTCTTTCTCATTCCCAAAATAAAAGATAAAATCTGATTCAGAAAGCAAGCTTAGAATTTCTGGCAATACCTCTTTAAAGGAAAGCTTCCCTGAAAGTTCAAAAGTTGATATTCCCGATTCTTTGCTAAGGATATCACCAATAGGTCTGGAAACTGAAAAAAGCCAGCCATTGGTTATGATAGATTTCATTTCAGTTGAAAGAGTTCTGATTTCAAACTGAAAACAGTCATCATATCTCTGTGATGGACCTGTGGTAAACAAATGAAGAATTGAAATCCGGCAGGGGCTGATTGACATGGTTGATCTGGATCGCTTCAGGTAAATGAATGGCACAAAAATAACATTTTTAATGCTTAGACGGAATTTACTGCGGGGAAATGGAATTAAATCACGAAAATGGGTAATTTGCAAGAATTAATTTTAACCTTTAAACAACACCTTTCTTATGATGACTCTTCCCCGTCTTCTTTTTCTCATTCTTCTTTTTTCTTTGAATATCATTGTAGATCAAATTTCAAAATGGATTGCAATGACACACCTTGATTACAGTGTAGTTCATTCTTTCTGGTATGATACCGTCAGAATAGTTTATGTTGAAAATACGGGTGTAGCTTTTTCACTCGGATCTGACTGGTCGCCTGAAGTCAGATTTCTTGTTTTTAATCTGGTTGTTCTTGCAGTGTTGCTTGGATTACTTTTTTATCTGATTAAAACCCATAAAGAACAATCTTTTGCTAAATTGATTGCATTCACCTTGATTCTGGCTGGTGGCTTCGGAAATCTGATTGACAGATTTTTCAGGGAAGGTGCAGTTGTCGATTTCTTAAATGTTGGAATCGGGTTTGTACGGACGGCTATTTTTAACCATGCAGATATGTGTATCACCACCGGTCTGATTATTCTGATTATCATTTCAATCAGGGAGTCGTTCAGAAAACCGGAAGTGGTTTTGGAAGAAGCGAAAGAAGAGGTTAATGGTTAATGTTCAGTACTTTAAACAGAATAAAAATTAGGTCAAAAATATATTTAGTGTGATTCACAATGAGAAAACACACGATTTATTTTCTTTTTATTATTCTAATTTCGTGCAATTCGAATAATAATAGCTTTTACGAACAATACTGGCACACCAACAAAGAAAAGTTACTTACCTTACCTGCAAATATTTATTTTTCAATAATACCCATCGACAATGCAACCAAGTATAAAATTGCAATACAAGAATATAACAAAGATGTAAAATTCAGTTTTGAATATTCACTCCGAACAGGAGATTCTCTAAAATATAAAACTGTTCTATTTAGTGATGAACAAACAAGTTATTTTTTAGAAAATCGATTAACCTTCAATAAATATATACAATCTATTGTAAAGTACTATGAACAATTCAGTTTTTATTATATTCAGCGTTCAGAGCAATATATTCGTTTGGGATATGTAATCGATGGAGATATAATTGTTTGCACAGATCCGGATATTGATTTAAATAAATTCTTCAATGAATATAAACACCACCCCTCTTCAATTGAAAAAGGAGTTTATTTCTATCAGCGACCCTTTGATTTTTTAGAGACAATAGAATAAATCGAACATTTTATTGTAAGTTAAATCATTTGTTCTCGAAATTTTTAGGATTTTCGCTTCGCTCGACTTCTACCTTCTACCTTCTATCTTCTATCTTCTAACCTCACAGCTCTACTTCCAAGGCTTTTACCCGATTTGGCATCACCCAGGGTTCCCCTTTTTGCCAACCTGAATCCCTGTTATAAACTTCAAATCCGTTTATCCAAATTGATAAAACTTCCCGGGTTCCAGGATCAAGAATTCTGAAGGAAGCCCGTTCACCGGGTAATAATGAAGTTGTATGATGTTCAGAAAAGAAATCCTCCCTGAAAAGGCTTACGGCAATTGCAATCTGTGAACGAAGTCTTTTTGGGTCAGTGGCAGACGGATAGAAAAAAGTATCATAACCTTCAAGAACCGATCGTCTGATGACATCAGTCGTAACCGGCATTGGCATAAAATTGCCTTTCATGGGTTCAATCAGGTAGGCAGAAAAATCCATGGTTGCCATTGCTTTCAACGGCGACAAATCACCTATATCAGCAACAACCCCAATCATCCGTTCTACACCGGTAACCCAGTCGATCATTGGCGGGTAGTTGATAGCGAGATCTACTGAAACCGGAGGATGTGCCCGCCGGTCAAGCATTGGATCAGGAGTCCGCCGGTCACCAAGCCTGACATTTTCAAGTTTCAGTTCAGTCATCAGAGAACCGTTAAACGGAATGGATTCATACGGTTCAGTGGATAGTTCTTCAATTTCATCGGCAGCAATAGCATTAAAAGCATCAAGAAACATCCGGAAGTTCAACTCCCTGATCAGGGGTTTATCAGGACTTTGATACCAACCGCCAGATTCAATCAAAACAGTTGAAACGCCCCAACTTTGCATGTTATCACCAAAACATCTCGAACCAAAAGCATCGTCATATCGGCCTACATGTGGACCAATTCTGGCTTCTACTTCCTGTCTTAAGAAACCTGCAAGTTTTTTTGCACGGTTTCTTACCTGATTATCATTCCGGTCTGAATCAAATGCCGGCGCCAGAAGACTGATAACAGCAACCTTATCGGTTGAACCGACAGAGTATCTGGGATTTTGATCATGAAGATTGAAGCCCCAAACCGGATTCACGGCCTCCTTAACAGATTTAAGAAATCTGCTTTCGGGAGAACATAAATCAAGTGCATCCCGGTTAAGATCAATTCCCAATGAATTTCTTCTCTGAAACCGTTCAGCCCCATCAGGATTGAGCATGGGTATAAAATGGAGGGTGAGCTTGGTAGACAACCACTTTAAAAATTCAGATTCCTTTTCAATTTGGATAAAGTTGAAAAAATCGAGGATTGCAAGTGTGGCAGTTGGTTCATTTCCGTGCATCTGGGACCAAAGCAACACTGAAACAGGTCCGTTTCCCCAAGAAAAATGGAATAGTTCCCGTTTTTCTAAACTCGTGCCGGTTGTAACCTTTTTTACCGGTTGAATACTCAGTTCAACCAAATACCCCACTAACTCATGGTGTTTGATACGCCTTGAAACAGCTTTACTGAATTGATAACGGGGATAATCAATGGTCTTAATCCATCCGGAAAAGCTGCTCATAATAAAAATCCCTCAATTCTGGAACGCTGTATACCGTGAAACCAAACATCCTCAATTGAACCCGGAAAAGTAATGCCTTCAAATGGAGACCAGCCAGATCTTGACCTGATCATTTCAGATCGAACCTGCTGCGGTTTATTCAGGTTTAAAACCGAAAAACTGGCAGAATAACCTGGCTGAATTTCACCAAAACCATTTCCAAACCTGACTGGAATGTAGGGTTTCACAAATTTTCCAGGATTCAGAGAACAGACATTCCGGATTGTTTCAATAGAAATATGCTGGTATTTGATCAGCCAGGTCACAAAAAGCCCGTAAGTATCAAGGTGGGAAACACCAGAAATTCCCTTTAGTTTTTCTTCTTTTGAATGAGGTGCATGGTCAGTGGCAAGATACTCAATATCTCCGTTTTTTAAAGCAGAGAGCAAAACTTTTTTATCTTCCGGATTGCGGAGAGGCGGATTCATCTGAAGCCATTTATGGTTTTTCTCAGTAATCATCGTTTTGTCAAAAAACAGATGGGTGGGGGTAATTTCGCAGGTAACACGGATACCACGTTTTTTTGCAGCCAGAATCAGTGGTAAACCCTCACCTGTTGAGTAATGACACAATTTTCCCGTAAGATTATATTTTTCAATAAGATACAATGCAAATTCCGTAGCCAGAATTTCAGCTTTAGCCGGCCGCCGTTCTTCATGACTGTTTTTATCCCGATTTTCTTCAAGAACAACCGGGTCTTCGCAATGAAAACTTACATTCTGATTTTTATATCGTGAGATGACCTGTTCAAGTTCTTCATTCGTCCGGAAAAATAATTCTCCAATTGATGGACCCATGAAAACTTTGTAGGGAACTGATTCAACAAGCGGATGAGTTGAAGGACCGATTCCGGCATAAAGTGTGATGTGAACCGGAGATTTTAAAGCAAGTGCCTGCTTGGCAAAATAAGACTCTGAATCAATTGGTGGGACGGGATTATTGGGCATATCAGCCACATGGGTAACCCCACCGTTTAAAGCAGCAAAACCAGCACTTGAAAAATTTTCTTTATAAATGTGCTTTTGGGAAACATCTTCCCGGGCGTGAATATGAATATCACCAAATCCGGGGAAAATAAGACAATCGTCTGAATAAATAACAGAATCAGGTTCTGGTGTATCTGAAAGCCGTGTAATCAGACCTGTTTCTTTATTAAAAAATGCAGTCTTGCGTTGAACCCCATCAGCAAAAACCATTAAACCCGATATACTTAATTCTGAACTCATTTTATCATTTATTGGTTAAGGGCAATTGTTAAACTAACTTTGCAGAAAAATACGGAGAAAAAAATGCGAAAACACATCAATTATCTACTTATCCTTACCGGAATAGTTCTATTTGCATCATGCAAGAAAGAAACAGGTGATTTGCCTCAAACTGTTCCCGGTGAAAATAAGGTTAAAATGGAATATATTTCGGGTCTTGGTGCTCCTGATCTTTCGCCGGCAACAAATCCAAAAATCGGCAAACCAGTTGAAATGAACTGGCAGTTTAAAAATATGATGGGTGATACCGTTTTATTATCAGATTACAAAGGAAAAGTAATTTTTCTGAATTTGTGGGCAACATGGTGTCCGCCATGCAAAGCAGAACTTCCTTCGGTTCAAAAACTAATGGAACTTGCTGATAAAGATGTCGTTTTTCTTCTGGTTTCAAATGAAACCCAGGAGGAAGTTAAATCCTTTTTTCAACCCCTAGATTTTTCAGTGCCGGCATTTACTGCAGAAGGTGAATATCCGGCAGATTTTGTAACACAAGGAATTCCGGCCACCTATATTATTGATAAAAAAGGGAATCTGGCTGCGTTTCACCTGGGAGCAGCACAATGGGATGATGCCTCGGTAGTGGATTTTCTGAATTCACTGAAATAAAGGAACTTCAGCGAAAAGTTTGTCCCAGGACGTATTTTGCCGCTTCACGAACCGTTTCATACATTTCTGGCTGAACAGGTGCAAGTGCATCTGTTCGGTTGAGTTTTTTAATCAATCTCTTCCCTGTTGATGTCACAGAAAAGGCAAGAATGGCCTTTTTCAATTTCTCTGCATCGGCTTGTCTTCTTGAATAAACATGAGTTGACATCGAAATTACATCACCGGGAATTGGTTTTGTATAAAGAATGGGTCTGATTTTAGCAATTTGTTCTTTATCCTTCACAAACTGATGCCAGGCATTATCCGTATTTATTGTATCATTGGCAAAACTTGCTGCAGCATCAACATCACCATCCAGAACCGCCTTAACTGCTCTGTCATGCCCACCCACGTATTTAATTTCTCTGAAAAATGTTGCCGGATTGATACCTTTTTTCCGAAGTTCATATTCCGGGAAGATCCGGCCGGCGGTACTTGTCGGATCAGTCCACCCGATACGCTTCCCGTTTAAATCTTCAACACTTCTGATACCTGAATCTGTACGGGTAAAAATAGCTGAATAAAAGAATGGTTTCCCTTGTCTCACTGATGTAAGCAAAGGAGTTTGTTTAATTTCAGCCTCTGCTTCGACAAAACTCATGGGTGCCAGCCAGGCAATATCAACATGGCGGGTACGAATAGCCTCAATCAGCGAAGAGTAATCAGGAGCAACAAACGACCTGATTTCTATTCCTGTTTGTTTGGTTAGTTCAGTACAAAGACTATCAGCCACAATTTCCACTTCTTCGATTTCACTTGCAGGAATAAAACCGAAAGTAAAAGGCTCAGTTTTCCTGAATTCACAGGAAAGAAAAAAACTGGTAGCAAGAAAAATCAAACAAAAGTTTATGAGTTTCATTTATAACTCCGTAATCAAATCAGCAAGGTTTTGCCCGTTTTCCTTTAATTCGGCTGTTTTCGCAGTTAGACGGTCAAGGTTTTTACTTAAATCACCCGACTCCATTCTCATTTGATTCATTGAATGGGCAATTTGTGAAAGTGCTGACAACTGCTCTGTAGCTGATTTGGTAATCGTGTTAACCGATTTCATCGTAACGCCATATTGTTCTTCGAGCAGATGAATTACGTCACTGATCTCATGAAGTCGCTTGGTTCCATCCAAGACAAGCTGATTGACTGATTTAAACATGTGACCTGATTCCCGGCTTTTTTCAACAATATCAATGAGCTGACTTTTTATTTTTTTAAGTGTGGTTTCAACGTTTACTGCCAGATCTCTAACTTCAGTAGCCACCACCATAAACCGTTGAGTTTGTTTTTTGTCGCCAACAGCTTCAAGCTGTGCATTAAAACTAATCAGCTTGAGATTATCATTGATCTGACTCACCACATCAGTAATTCGGGTAATGGCTTCAATTTCCTCAATATTTTTGTTCAGCATTTCTCTGAAGAGCAATGTATTGGCTTCAATTTTATCCATTCTTTCAACAAGATCGTTAACTGACCGGCTTGCTTCAGCAATTTTGGCTTTGTTTTGCTTTGATTGGGTGGTCAGGGTTTTTGCCAGATCAGTAATGTGCTCAGATGATCTAGCAATTTGAGTTGAAGAAACACTTACATCAGAAATATTGTGAGTCAATTCGTTAAATGACCGGCTTTGAAGATCGATAAAAACACCTAAATGTTTCGATTGATCAATCAATTCATTTCCGGCAGATTCAATTTTTTCAGAAAGGCGGGATTGAGTTTCAAAAGCGGATAAAAGTTCAGAAGAAAGTCCTCTGACCTGATTAAACCGTGAGGTTTTCAATTCTGTAAAAAGCTGCACTTTAGCAACCGCATCTGATGAAACTGCACGATTCAGTTGCCCAATTTGTGAAACCAGTGCACCGGTGGTGTATCTGTAAGAGAAAACCACAACCAGGCTAACCAGAAGAAAAAAGACACCCGATGATAGGGAAAAAAGCAAAACATAATGATCATAATCACCCAGTTCCTGACTCAAAATCAGTTCAATTCTCTTGCCTTCCTTTTGACTCAGAACTGACTTCACAAGCAGGATTGTAGTTCCCTTTTGCGTTTTCGTTTTTTCCCAGGTAATTGAGTCACCATCGACAAAAATCGGATCATGAAAGTTGACGTTTTGCGGCAATCCTTTCATTTCTGATAGAGGTGAACGAATGCGAAGAAATTTTTCTCCGTTAAAAAATCCGTAAAAAGAAATCGGGAATTTGATGACGTAGGAGTTGAAGGCTTTTCGGGTGGAAATGGGAATATAAGCAAGATCTTTCGAGGTTGCTGCATTCTGATAAACGGGGTCGTTTCTGAGCATGAATGATGCCCAGTTACTTATCCGGCCAAGATGAACAACTGCCTGACTGATGTAATTATCTGAGAAAACCCAAACTGAAAGTAACCAAATAAAAACCGGAATGGACGTAAATCCGATCCAACGTCCCCATCGTTCCTTTTTCATTTCAGTAATCCATTTTAAAGATTTTCGAAAATAATCCGGGTTGCAGCAGATTTATTCAATGTGTAGAAATGAAGGCCGGGAGCACCCTGTTCAATCAGTTCACGGCACTGTTTCATGGCATATTCTAACCCCAGCAGGGTAACTTCTGTTGCATCAGTTTCAACTTCAGTAAGAGATTCGACCAAATGATCAGGAATTTTAGCTCCGCCCATTTCAGAGAATTTTTTTATTTGTCCATAATTGGTGATAGGCATAATCCCCGGAATTATTCTGCAAAAAATACCGGTTTTTGCTGCATCATCTACAAACCGGAAGTAATCATTATTGTTAAAAAACAATTGGGTAATGACAAAATCGGCACCTTCATCAACTTTTCGTTTCAGGTTTTCAAGATCTTTCTGTCTGCTTTCTGCCTGGGGATGAACTTCGGGGTAACCGGCAACACCAATGCAAAAATGTCCGCCAATGCGAATGTGTTTCACCAGGTCGGAGGCATATTGATATGAATTGGGGGAAGGTTTCCAGTCAGGCTGTCCTTTTGGCGGATCACCACGCAAAGCAAGAATATTGTCAATACCTCTTCTTTTCAGTTCATCAAGAGAAGGCTGAAGTTCATCAATTGAGTGACCAACACAAGTAAAGTGAGCCATCACTTCCAGCCCAATTTGATTCTTTATCGTATCAACAATTTCGAAAGATTTTTCCCGGGTAGAGCCACCGGCACCGTAGGTTACCGAAACAAAATCCGGGTTTAAGGGCTTTAGCTTTTTTAACGTGTTGAAAAGGGTTTGATTTCCGGCATCCGTTTTCGGCGGAAAAAATTCAAAGGAAAATGTTTTTCCTTTTTTCTGAAGAATATCTGAAATTCTCACGTTTATCCGTTCAAGAGTTTAATATATATAACTGTGCAGAAGTGACTCTGATTTGATAAGTAAGGAAAATGGTGAACAAAATTAAGAAATTCAACATAATTGAGAGTTTGACTATTATTCCTGACAAATCATAACTATAATTTATTAATTCATGGTTTAATTAGTTTCGAATTAAATTTGAATCAGGTCTTTATTAAAACACCTGCCTGTCGTAAATTGTCTTCCGACCAGGACCAAACCAAACCAGGAGATCTGACCCATGCGAGTTTTAGTAGCAGACAAATTTGAACAATCCGGGCTAGACGGATTAAAAAGTATCGGCTGTACAGTAATCTATGATCCTGATGTTAAAGATGATTCTTTAACCGAGTCCATTTCAAAAAACTCACCTGATATTCTGGTTGTTCGTTCAACCAAAGTGACAGAAGCCATGATGCCGGCAGGGTCTCTTAAACTGATTGTAAGAGCAGGTGCCGGTTTCAATACTATTGATGTGGCAGCAGCATCTCGAAAAGGAATTTATGTTTCAAACTGCCCCGGTAAAAACTCAATTGCAGTGGCAGAATTGGCTTTTGGACTGATTTTATCGCTTGACCGCCGGATTCCCGACAATGTTGCAGACCTCCGAAATGGAAAGTGGAATAAAAAAGAATATTCAAAGGCTAAAGGACTTTACGGAAAAACGATAGGCCTTGTCGGACTCGGAAATATAGGGAAGGAAATGGTCACCAGGGCCAAATCATTCGGGATGAATGTCATGGTCTGGAGCAGGAGTTTAACTCAGGAAAAAGCCGAAGAACTTGATGTGATTTTTGCTCCGACTTTAGGTGAACTAGCCAAACATTCAGATATCGTTTCCCTTCATCTTGCGCTTTCAAAAGATACAAGAGGATTGATTGGTAAATCGTTTTTTGACGGAATGAAAAAGGGTGCCAGTTTTATCAATACCTCACGGGGTGAAGTTGTTGATCAGAATGCCCTGCTTCAGGCAATCACAGAAAAAGGATTAAAAGCGGGGTTGGATGTTTTTGCTGCAGAGCCGGAAGGTGGTGTGGCAGAATTCACAGATCCGATCGGTAAGGAAATCAATGTTTACGGAACTCACCACATTGGTGCATCAACCGATCAGGCTCAGGAAGCTATTGCAGCAGAAACAGTGAGAATTGTTAAAGAATTCCGTGAAACCGGCCACGTTCCGAATGTGGTTAACCTTTCAGTTAAATCACCGGCAACCTACCGGCTGATCGTAAGACACCTGAATAAACCAGGAGTTCTTGCCTCAGTTCTTGATGGTATTAAAGCAGAAAATATTAACGTTCTCGAAATGGAAAACATTGTTTTTGCTGATGCAGAAGCTGCAGTTGCCAGAATTAACCTGCAGGATGAACCCCATGCCGGAACAGTTGAAAAAGTTAAATCAATGAATCCGAATATCATCGCCATTGATTTGGTAAAATTGGGATAAGTTTTTTTAGTTTGGCCATTGAGCACCCTTTTACTTGGTCCCTGAGCGGAGTCGAAGGGCCGCTCAATGACCAAGTCGAAATGCCCACTTTGTCCCATGTCCCAAGTCACTGGTTTTTTACCTTCAGCAAAACCCAATCAATGCCACTTGAACAGTTTTAATCCTGCCGAAAATGTAATCAGACCTATTGTCAGTAATATTCCCACCGGCAGCAAAGTATCACCAAAACCGGCACCTTCAATAAAAATTGCCCTGGTCGCATCGGCTAATAAGGTTAAAGGCAGAAATTGAATGATTGAAACCACTGTTTCCGGGAAATTATGGTAACTGAAGAAAATGCCGGAAAGAACCATCATCGGCATTGATATGGCATTAATGAAACCAATTCCAATATTGGTTTTTTCGACTCTTGCGGCCACTAAAAGTGAAATACCGGTAAAAGCAAAGGCTCCGGTTAAGAATAGTAAAATCACGCCCATCAAACTTCCCTGCGGATAAATCCCAAAAAAGAAATAGGCAAAAGTGAGTAAAATTCCAGCCTCAATAAATGCCAATAATAATCTTGCAACCATTAGCGACAAGATAAATTCGTATCGTTTCATGGGTGTTGCAAGCATTCGTCTGAGCAATTTCTTCATTCTGAATTCAATCAGGGAAAACCCGATTCCCCACAGAAACGAATTCATCATGCCAAACACAAGTAAACCCGGAATCAGGAAATCAATATACCTCGTCCCGGGCAGAGTTAAGGGTTGAATCGTGGTTCCCTTTTCTTCTGCTGAAAGTTGGCCAGGTTCTGATTGGATCATAAAATAGGCAAGTTGAGCTGAAGCGTTTGCTTTGTCAAAATGAAAAGAAACCGTTGAATCAGATGTTCTGGAAAGGTAAAGGGGAATAATTCCCCGTTTTAAAAAGACAATGGCTGAATCTTCAGTTATCTGTTTCAGATGCAGGATCATTTGTCCTGAAGCTGCAGATCCAACTTTAAATTCAATTTGTCCGTGATCATCTTTTGCTCCCGACTTAACCAATTCAGAAAAACTGCCGGTTTTTGGCAGGCTTCCAACAAACCCTATCGTTTGGTGGATTTCGGTTTTTTCAGAAAAAGCAGCGCCCAATGTTGCAGCAATTGCAACCGGAAAAACGACCGACCAAAATAAGATGGCAGGTTCACGGTAAAATTCACGAAACTGAACCAATACAAGTTTCCAGAAAGATGCAGACATCAGGCCTCCTCAGACAGATGCTGACCTGTCATTTCAATAAATAAATCATCAAGTGTACGCCGGGTACATTTCAGTGACCGGATTGAATTATCTGTTGCAGTAATTTTAGACAAAAGTAATTGAACCGCAGCCGGTGTATCAGTTACAGTAAAAGTGTGAACAAGTCTATTTTCGAGCGTATGATAGGTCATAAAAACCGGATTTCCGGCGAGTTCTCCCAGATCAACAGGCTGATGGGTTTGTATTTCAATTTGCTCACCACCGCCACTTGCACTCAATAATTCTTCCAATGTTCCCTGAGTAAGAATTTCACCTTTATTCATCATTACAATCCGGTCACAAAGGTATTCGGCCTCTTCCATGTAATGTGTGGTGAGAATCAGCGTTGTTCCGGTTTCCTTCAGTTTCATCATAATATCCCAAAGATCACGCCTTGCTGAAGGATCAAGACCTGTCGTGGGTTCATCAAGTAAAAGCAATTCAGGATAGTTAAGAAGAGCCACGCCAATTGCAAGTCTCTGGCGTTGTCCGCCCGAAAGATTGGCAGTGTAACTATTTCGTTTTTCTTCGAGCCGAATAAGGGTAAGAATCTCCTCACACCGATCCCTTTTTATTCCGAAAAAAGAAGCAAAAAGATCGAGGGTTTCCCAAACGGTAATTTTGTCGATGAAATGGGTTTCCTGCAAAGAAAGACCAATTCTTTGTCTGAGGGGCTGTTCATTTCCCTTCCAGGTTTTACCAAAAAGAAGGATCTCACCCGAATCCGGTTTTTGAATGCCTTCAATCATTTCTACCAAAGTGGTTTTCCCAGCACCATTCGGACCTAAAAGAGCAACAAATTCACCCTTTTTGATTTGAAGGGACAGATCTTTGACTGCAACAAGTTCTTTGAAAGTTTTCCTGACATGCCGGGCGTCAATGACTGGATTTTCAATTTGAGGTTGTGTTATCATCATAAGTGACCATTAAAATAGTACGGTGGGTAGTTCTACTGAACAACAGAAGTGTTCTTATAATTTCGGACAGATAAAAAAAATCCAGAACCTGTTTAAAAGCTCTGGATTTAACTGTGTTTTTAAGAACGAACTGAAAATTTTGAATCTGAATTATTCGGCAAGAGTTGCTTTTATCTTTTTAAAATCAATTGCCTGGGCGTAAGCAGTTACAATTGTTTTATCTTTTACATCAGAACCAGAAATGGTAACAACTACATTATTACCCACCACAAGAGTAATTTCATGGGAGTTATTCTCAGGTTCAAACTTTTCAAATCCCTTTTCTCCACCAATTTTGACTGATTTTCCCATACTTCCGGCCATCATCGGGTTATTGATCATCATCGCCATGGTTGCCATCATCGGCGAATTTACAACGATCGAAATTTTCACTGTTGAAGTAGTATTCAGATCCTCTTCACTTTTGGAAGTAGAAATCGTGTAGGTTTTTTCAGCCCCGGTTCCACCTCCAAGCATTGCCAGACCCGCTTGATTCATTGCATTTGAGGATTCTTCCGTCCAATCCTTCAGGGGTGCAGGAAGTGCCTTGCCAAGTTCCTCTGCGATTTTATTATTAATTTCTACAATGGCGGTTTGCAATGCAGTACTTGCTGCAGACCATTTCTGTGATTTAACTGCATCCAAAGCTTCTTTGATTGCAGTTTCTGCTTCTGTTTGTGCAAAAACTGAAGTATTGGCAATTATGAATCCGGCGAAAAGAAAAACAATTTTTTTCATTGATTGACCTTTTTTGGTTAAAAATCAAAACTACATCGTTTGAAAAACCAAATCAACAAGTAAAGACAAAGAAGTCTCATTCTCGTGATTCAGCCAACACCCAATTTCAAAACAGAGAAAGAAAAACCTGAAAAAATTCGGGATACAACAGTAAAGTAACCACAAACCCGGTAATCGCACCAGTAAAGTGGGCAGAATGGTTAATGTTTCCCCAATTGTATTTTGCAGCAAGAGCAGTACCGGCAAGATAAAGAATTGCAAAAATCCAGGCCGGAATTCCAATCGGAATTAAAAAGAGGTAAATCTCAGTTTGCGGATAGAATAAAATAAAGCTGTACAGAACACCCGAAATTGCCCCTGATGCTCCAAGGCTGGCATAATTTTCATCGTTTTTGTGTTTGATAAGGGTGGGTATATCTGCAATCACAAGACTCAGAGCATAAATCAGGAAAAAGGATTGTGAACCGATTGTTTTTTCAAGCGGAAAAGCAAAAAAGTAAAACGTGACCAGATTAAAAAGTAAATGTGCCCAACTGGCATGAACAAATCCACTTGTCACAATGGTAAAATAATCTTTGCCACGGTGAATCGAAAAAGGATGAAGCATGGTTCTTCCGATGAATGCAGGATTGTACAGAAGTCCGTACAAACTGGGCAGAAGAATCAGAACCAATAAAATTGTTGAAACGGGAGCAGAATTGAACATGGAAATAGTTATAAGTTATAAGTTATAAGTTATAAGTTATAAGTGGTAAGTGTAAAATAATGAGTTGGCTGTCATCCCGGACTTGATCCGGGATCCATGACTTTATGATTCATTTTTTTTAGACAACCCTTTTTCATTCAATAAAAGAATTACAAATCGGTAACGCAACCCAACGAGGCTGATGAAACCAGTTTTGCATATTTGTAAAGTACACCTTCTGTAGCCGGTAAAGGAGGTTGAATCCAGGATTTTTTTCTTTCCTCAATTTCCTTTTCTGAAACTGCCACTGAAATTTCGTTCTTATTAGCATCCAGAGTAATGATATCACCTTCTTTTACAAGACCAATCAGTCCGCCAACGTAGGCTTCCGGAGAAATATGTCCGACAACGAATCCGTGAGTTCCACCTGAGAAACGTCCGTCAGTTATGAGTGCAACACTTTTACCCAATCCGGCGCCCATAATTGCTGCCGTAATGGAAAGCATTTCACGCATTCCGGGTCCGCCTTTCGGACCTTCATACCGGATGACCACAACATCACCCGCCACAACCTTGCCTTGTTCTATTCCAAGAAGTGCAGCTTCTTCACCATCATAAACTTTTGCAGGTCCGGTAAACGCCAAACCTTCTTTTCCGGTAATTTTGGCAACTGAACCTTCGGGTGCGAGATTTCCATATAAAATCTGAAGGTGACCTGATTTTTTAATCGGATTCGACAGAGGAAAAATGACGGGTTGATTGGGTGCCAAGTCCGGGCATTTATCCAGATTTTCTTCAAGGGTATAACCTGTACACGTCAGAACATTTCCCTTCAATAACCCATTTTTCAGCAGTAATTTTTGTACGGCAGGAACACCGCCGATTTTATGCAGATCTTCAAAAACATATTTACCGGATGGTTTCAGGTCGGCAATAAACGGAACCTGATTTGAAACCATCTGAAAGTCATCAATAGTGAGTTTTACATGTGCTGAATGTGCCATTGCAAGAAGGTGAAGAACCGCATTGGTTGAACCGCCAAGAGCAATGACAACGGCAATCGCATTCAGAAAAGCATCACGGGTCATGATATCCCGAGGTTTAATATCTTTTTCAAGCAGATTGAGAATTGCCTTTCCGGCATTCCGGCATTCAGCATATTTCTCTTTTGAATCAGCTGGTAAAGAAGAACTATATGGAAGTGACATTCCCAATGTTTCAATAGCTGAAGCCATTGTATTTGCAGTGTACATCCCGCCACAAGCTCCCTGTCCCGGACAGGCATGTTTTAAAACATCACACATTTCAAGTTCTGTTATATTTCCAGAAAGAAATTCTCCATAACTTTCAAATGCTGAAACCACATCGAGTTTTCTATCACCCAAATGTCCTGCTCTGATAGTTCCGCCATAAATCATGATTGAAGGGCGGTTAATTCTCGCCATTGCAATCAAAGATCCCGGTATATTTTTATCACAACCCGGAAGTGAAATATTTGCATCATACCATTGTGCACGCATCACGGTTTCGATAGAATCTGCAATCACATCACGTGATGGAAGTGAGGCCTTCATGCCCTGAGTTCCCATTGAAATTCCGTCACTTACTCCAATGGTGTGAAAAATAAGCCCAACCAGTCCGGCTTCATTAACACCCTTTTTAACTTCAAGTGCCAGTTCATTTAGGTGCATGTTGCACGGATTTCCATCCCAACCCATACTGGCAATTCCAACCTGTGGCTTTTTCATGTCATCATCAGTTAAACCGATGCCATATAACATGGCCTTAGATCCAACCTGACTTTGCTTTTCTGTAAGTTCTGAACTGAATTTGTTAAGTTTTTCAGACATGGTAAATTGTTTCTTTTATTTGTTGAAAAATTGTGTGTTAATAAACCTGCAGAAATACCCGACCAGTTTATCGATTTATTTCTCAAAATAAGAATTTTATATTTTCCGATGAAACCTCTTTCTTAAAATCTTTAGGTAATATTCAAAAAAACTTCCTTTTGTTAAGTCTTGAGTGTATCAACTTTTCATCATTCCGCAGATCAATAAACATTCCTTACTTATTATTTTACAAGTACTTAGCTGTAGTTATTCTTCTAATTATAATCCGATTAGTTTTCCCGGGAAACCTATTATTTATTGTGAAAATGGGGTAATTTTATGGCAACTAAATTCACTTCATCCACAAGGAGGAAGACAATGCCAAATTCACGAGAGAACCTTTTACCGGCTGTAGATCCCGCCTATTGTAAAGGGTGTGCCAGGTGCATCGATGCCTGTTTGCATAATTGCATCGAAATGGGAAATGAAATTAATCCTCTGACCGGTTTGACTCCGGTCATTCTTCATCTTGAAGATTGTACCCATTGCGGATTGTGTGTGACTGCTTGCCCGGAACCGTATGGACTTCACATGGATTCGATAACAGATGATTACTCTGCAGTTCGTCCTGAAACCTTTGATGGTGTTGTTAAAACCCGTCCAAAAGCAGCTTCAATTCCCTCAACGAAAATCCCCATCGATCCGGGAAAACCCATTCTGATCAAAGGAACTTATGCATCATCCATTGGTGCAGTATTGGCCGGTTGCCGCCATTTTTACGGTTACCCGATTACTCCTTCAACTGAAGGAGCTGAATTGATGGCAAAATTGCTCCCGAATCTGGATGGAATTTTCATTCAGGCAGTTTCTGAAGTTGCTGCCATCAATATGCTTTACGGTACAGGTGGTGCAGGACTTCCCTGTATGACGTTCACATCCTCACCTGGATTTTCTCTGATGCTTGAGGGAATTTCGTATATGATCGGGTCTGAAGTTCCTTCAGTAATTGTTAATATTATGCGTGGCGGACCTGGTCTTGGAAATATTGCACCTGAACAGAGTGATTTAAAATTGGTTTGTCATGGTTTGGGTCACGGAAACACACAATGTGTTGTTCTTGCACCGGCAACTCCTCAGGAAATGCTGGATTTAACCATGCTCGCTTTTGACCTGACTTTTAAATACAGAAATCCGGTTATTATTATCGGCGATGGATATCTGGGGCAAATAACAGGAAAAGTTTCTCTTCCCGATTACATGATTCAACCGGGACTTCCTGATTGGGCCGTTTATGGCGATGCAGGTCATCGTGGGAATCTGATTGCTTCAATTGACATTACCGAACCGGACCTGGAAGCAAGAAACATAAGACTGAATCATAAATATGACACGATGATCAAGGCTGAGCAACGGTCTGATTCTTTCTTCTGTGAGGATGCTGAGATTTTATTGGTTGCAATGAATACACCCGCCCAAATGGCAAAAGGTGCTGTTCAGCAATTAAGGAGTGAAGGTGTAAAAGTAGGCTTATTCCGACCCATCACAGCCTGGCCTTTTCCTGTTGATGCACTTGCAAAACTAATTCCACAAATCCGTCAGATTGTTGTGGTTGAAGCCAGTAACGGTCAGTTGGAGGATGAAATCAGACTTTCATTGAGTAAAGCTGGCGTTACCCAATTGCCACCTATAAGTTTTGTAAGAAGATTTGGTGGGATTCTTCCGCAGACCCACGAAATTGTTGAGAAAATTCACGCACTGGAAGGAGTTGTAGCATGAGCGCATTTTATAATACCTTTGAACGCCATTCACATGGTGAAGGATTAAAAGGCCACTCAACTCATTACTGTCCGGGTTGTGGTCATGGTTTGGCTCATAAGTTTCTAGCAGAAAGTATCGATGAACTGGGTATTCAGGACCGCACCATTGCCATTTCTCCGGTAGGATGTTCAGTATTCCTCTATTATTATATGGATGTAGGAAACTCTCAGGCTGCACATGGCCGTGCTCCGGCAGTTGCAATCGGACACAAAATGGCAAATCCAAATTCTATTGTGGTAAGCTATCAGGGGGATGGAGATTTAGCTTCAATCGGGCTTGCTGAAATTATTTCCGCTGCACAAATGGGATTGCCCATTTCAGTCATTTTTGTGAATAATGCAATTTACGGTATGACAGGTGGACAAATGGCACCAACTACTTTAAAGGGAATGAAAACAATGACTTCCCCTTATGGCCGTAACGAAAACATGGGATCCCCACTCAAAATGGCGGAACTCATTGCCCAAATGGATTCCCCTATTTATGTTGAACGGGTTGCCCTTTTTGATTCCAAACAAAGAATCCGTGCAAAAAAAGCGATAAAAAAAGCTTTACAGATTCAGGTTGAAAACAAAGGATTTTCTTTTGTTGAAGTTCTGGCAGAATGTCCGACTCACCTTCATCTTTCACCTTCTGATGCTCAGGATTGGGTAAAAAACTCAATGCTGCCTGTCTTCCCTCTTGGTGTTAAAAAAGATGTTGAACCGACACATATCTTCAGCTTTGAAAAACCATCATTTGAATCTGCAAAATTACTTAGTCTCATTGGGGCAACTGCAGAAGATGTTCCAAAATTTGCTGATACTTTTCCAAAACATATCGATCCGCTTGATATCAGCTTAAAATTGGCAGGTTCTGGCGGGGATGGAGCACAAACAGCTGCCCTTCTGATTACAAGAACAGCGATAAATGAAGGTTTTGATTCAACACATATTCCAAGCTACGGTCCTGAATCAAGAGGTGGAACGAGTTATGCTGACGTTCATATTGCCGAAATGGAGGTTCTCTCTCCATCAGCACCAGATCCCCATATCCTGATTGCTTTCAATCAGCCAAGTATGGATAAATTTGCACCAAAGGTTAGAGAAAACGGGATCATTATTGGCGACAGTACCGTTATTCATACAATGCCTGCCATTGACCCTACTGTTAAAATTGTGATGGTTCCAATGTCAGCAATTGCAACTGAACTTGGCAAAATCATGGTAAAGAATGTAGTTGCACTCGGGGCACTTCAGGCGGCTACCGGATTATTTCCGGAGCAGTCTTTCCTAACTGCAATTCAACAGGGGTTAAAGGACAAGAAGGAATTATTTCCTCTAAACGTAGAAGCTTTCCATCGGGGTATGGAAGCAGCTCTGAAATCTGAAAAAATATAAACGTATATTGAGTCTGTCCGGAATTATTTTGGCCGGACAGACTCAACCATTAATCAAAATGATTACAATTGGTCATTTTCTGAGATAGAAAGTTTATACCATTTTAAATAATTTATTAGTATTTAGCGTACCCGTATCCCTTACCCCACACCCCGATCACATAACACATGCCACTTACCACTTTTCCCTCGTCCCCTGTCACGGGACTTTGTAAACCATTGCTGAAATACTCATTCCTGATCCAACAGCAGCAAAAACAATAGTGTCACCCGGATTAAATTCATATCCCTCTAACTTACCTCTATTAATCAAATCATACAAGGTCGGCACAGAAGCAACAGCATTGTTTCCCAACCATGAAATAATCAAAGGTAAAAATCCATCAGGATATGTTTCCTGCCCGTCCAGCTTGAATAATCTGGCAGTAATTGCCTCCAGCATTTTGGTATTGGCCTGGTGGATGAGCAGCATCTTGATATCAGAAAGGGTAAGTCCTGCTTTTTTTATGGTTTGATAAATTGCAGTTGGAACATTGTCCAACGCATATTCATAAAGTTTTGGTCCATCCATTTTCACATACAGATTTTGTTGATCATGATCCGGATTATATGAAGGACCCATTTTTAAAAGCAAATTGTGCTCAAAACTATCCGTTCGGGTTAGACTGGCCAGAATCCCAACCCCTGATTTCCCTTCCAATCTTTCAAGAATGACAGCACCAGCACCATCTGAAAAAATCATTGAATCACGGTCATAGGGGTCTGAAACCCTTGAAAGTGTCTCAACACCAATGACGAGAGCCAATTTCCCATTTTCTGAGTCAAGCCAGTTCTTTGCCTGAATCAAACCTAATATCCAGGCAGGACAGCCAAAATTAATATCATAAGCAATACAATATGGATTTACAATTCCAAGTTTAGCCTTAATTCTTGATGCAACACTGGGGATCAGATCACCACGATTGGTTCCCTCCTGAATATCACCAAAGTTTTGAGCACAAATAATCAGGTCTATACTTTCTTTATTTTTCCCACTTTTTTCAAGTGCATCTACCGCTGCAAAAAAACCTAAATCGGAAGTTACATGTCCAGATTCAATCCATCTTCGCTCATTAATACCGGTAATCTTTGCAAATTTACTAATCACGAGTTCATTTTGTGATTGAATTCTTTTTTTACTCCTGTCATAAAAATGTGAGGGTGAAAAGTGCTGATTCGAGATTGAACCTTTAGGGATAAAAGACCCGGAACCGGCGATAATGAATGAATTACTTGTCATTTCTGTTTAAAAACCTATCAAAGAATATAAAGGAAAAAGATAAACCAAAAATAGGAATTGTATAAACAAAAAAGGCAGCCGAGGCTGCCTTTTTTGTTTTCTGTCCCAGGTATATTACTTGAGCAGAATCATTTTTTGAGTTTTCACATAACCATCTGTAACAATTCGAACAAAATACTGTCCGGTTGCAACGATATTTCCACTACGATCACGACCATCCCACACGACATCATAAAAATTAGGTTTCATGATTTCATTTTTGAGTGTTCTGATTTCCTGACCCATAATGTTGTAAATGATCATGCTTACACGTTGCTCTTTAGCCACATCAATCGGAATTGTTGTAGATGGGTTGAACGGATTTGGATAGTTATGGTATAAGGAGAATTCTTTAGGAGCTTCAAACATAACTGAATTCAAATCCTTCTTATATTCAGTACCATCATAATCGATACTTACAAGGCGGTATTTGTATTGGAATCCAACCATTGCCGATTTATCCATGTAGGTATATTTACTTCTGCTTGAAGTTGTTCCTGCACCACCGAGTTTGCCAATTTCACCAAAATCAAGACTGTCACTTTCAGTTACAGTAGATCTTTCAATCCGCCATTGGCTGTTTCCGGTTTCAGACTCAGTTTCCCATTTCACCTCTATACCACCACGTCTTGCTGTAATTGTACTTCCAGCAAATTCGACAGGAAGACTTGATTCATCAACTGCATTTGAAAGGAACCATGTACCTGCAAGGTTAGCACCCAATGCATTTCTGGTTGCAAGCCGTGTTGTTCCATTTACCGCATTATTTGCAAATGGGGTATAAACAAGTCCAACTTTTCTCCAGAAGTTCAATGTTGCATCAGCAATTTGTCCATTTTGATCATTAGCACCCCAATATTGGGTCATAGCAACATTATTTGCAGTACCTGTTGGAGTTACGACATAATAACGTTGAATAACGATTTTTTTGAGAGGATCAAAATAACCGTCAAATAGCTGAACATTCACACTTGTAACTGTACCACGGTCAGTAAAATTCAGAACCAGGTCATTACCGAATGTAAAGCTTGTATTCGCAGCAACAGCTTGAGTTTCGTTAAATAACCACCTAACAAAACCTCTTCCATCAGTTCCAACTACATCATTTTCATAACGGGCGCCAGAAAAAGCACCTTTATAATTGTTAACAATATAGCTACCTGTATTCGCAGAGATATTATATGTTGGTCCTCCTGTGAAATTCATTCCATCAAACTGAAGTGTCTGGTTGTTTTCAAGTCGTAAGTAAGCTAAAGCATCACTCTTACCATTGGCAAACTGCACATTGTCCAGTTTATTGCTGGCATTGATTGTTGCACCGCTTCTCACTCTTAAACCATAACCACCAGTTGCCCCAACATAGCTAAAAATAGCATTTTTGGCATTAAGAGTTCCACCAGACAAGACATCAACCTGGTAGTAGCTAGATCCGTTTTCACTGGTAACAGTTGCATTTGCTACAGTACTGGCTCCGACGGCTGTAAGTGTACCACCACTGTTTACCGTAACAACAGTACCATTCGAAAGTCTAACGTCCGTATTTGAATTGACAGTCATGGTGCCAGATACCCCAATAACCGCAGATTGGATAGTAGAAAACCCGTTGGTAAAAGATCCGCCGGTAGCAATGTTTAAGTTATAGGTACCAGCAGAAACATAGGTTACAAGTGCCCTGTTTGAAAGTCCAGTTCCAACAGCACTCAATGAACCGGTTACTGTATTTGTAGTTCCTGGATAGAACTTCATTTGGGAACCTGCATCTACTGAAAGAGTACCAGATGAACCAACCGATACATTATCAGAAGCATCATTGCCTGAAGAAACTATTTTACCATTAACAAACAGTGTTCCACTCGTTACCGTTAATGCTCCTGTTAGGGAAAGGTTAGAGTTAAGTGTAATAATATTTGCTGGGTTTGATTTGTTTACAACAAGATTATTAAAGCTTTGATTGTTTGTTGTAAGATTAAAGTTACCAGAACCACCAAATGTAACCGTTCCGGATCCTGCAGTGAAAGTTGCTGCTGTATTGGTCCAGGTTCCCAACAAGTTAATGTTGAGTGCACCAACAGCAAAAGTTCCAGCAGTTAGAGTAAGATTATTACTCAGTGTCAGGTTATTTGTCGTTAAAGTAACTGAACCGCCACCCGTTTTATTGATAACAAGTGCATACAATGAACTTGTGCGTGGATCCAGGGTTTTAGTACCGGTTCCATTCATTGTTATAGTCCCAGAACGGCTAGTAAGAAGTCCTGTACCGGTAATGCTAAGATTTCCACCAATATTAAGAGCATAATTATTAGTAGTTACATCTAAAGTACCTGCACTGATTGTTAAATTATTCGTAACAGTCAAAGCTGCCGAGAGATTAAATGTTGATGCACCACTTAGTGTCAGGTTATAAAGTGATGAACCCCCATTCGAAATAGTTTTGGTTCCCGAAGCTGAAGTGAGAACAACCGTTCCCGTTCCGGCAGTAAAGGTACCCGAGTTTGTAAATGAATTACCAACTGTAATGGTAGACCCACCGGCTATTAGTGTTCCACTATTTGATAGAATATTACTTACTACCAGAGTAGCACTACCAGATAGGGTTAATGTGGCACCACCATTGATAGTAACATTTTTGGCAGCCGCATCATCTGCAGCATCAATAGTTGGAGCAAATGGTGTTCCTGAAGGAATGGTAACAACCAGATTTGCAACATCAACATGCGCGGTACGAGGATAGTCTGCAGGAACGCCAACACCATCAAACCAGTTATTCACGTTACCCCAGTCAGTATCAACTGCACCAGTCCAGGTAAAAGTACTACCCGAAGATGACCAACGGATCGCACCAGTTGTAGGACTTTGGGATGTATTATCATCCTCATAGAGATAACCACTTAAAGAACCACCAGCATCACGGAATTCCATAATATTGGCACCACTTGTTCTTCTTACATTGTAAAGTGGTCCTGAGTTAAATGTAACATCATTAATAGGGTTCCCACCAAATACGTGGTTAGATGCATCACTGAATTCACCAAGGAAATTCAAATAAACTCCCCCAGTAGTTCCATTTGCAAAGGTTCCATTATCAAAGTCATTGGTTGCATCAATTAGACCACCGGCATTAATCTGGATTCCATTCACACCCATATACTCAAATGTATAATATGTAGCTTCAATTGTACCACCATCTGCTACTGTAAAAGAATATGTTCCAGCAGACTGACGGGTAACAGTAGCAACAGCAGATTCACTGGTGCCAACGATCTGAACACGGCCACCACTATTGACAGTAAGTGTAGAATTTGCACCCATTTTAAGAAATGAATTACCATTTACATTTAGAGTGCTAGTAATTGACAAAGCATCAACCCCAGTACCATCTCCATTATTAAAAATGAAACCATTCAGATTGAGTGTACCAGATGACAGTGTGGTGTTTCCGTTTGTAGACAAATTGGAAGTTAATTGATAAACAGTGCCAGAACCGGCATTGAAGGTAATATTGTAGAACGCTGAACTTCCTGCTGAAATACTTCCTGTACCACTTGTTTTATTAAATACAACTGTACCCTGGCGGGCAGTAAAAACACCAGTATTCGTCCAGTCATTTCCAATTGTAAGGATGTAGGCGTTGTTGCTGATATCAAGTGTTCCGGCAGTAATGGTGAGGTTATTTGCAATTGTAGTGGAAGCACCCAAATTTACAGTACCAACCGAATTAATGGTCAGATTATAAAAATTGGCAGTCCCGTTGTTAACAGTTTTAGCACCACTTGCAACTTCAAATACAACAGTTGATCCACCATTATTAAATGTACCTGTACCACCTTTTGTCCAGTTTCCAGCAGCTGAAATAATATCATCAGCCCCTGTTACGGTCATAATACCTGTTATGGTGAGATCCCCGGAAATTGAAAGATCATTTGCGGTACCATCGTCAGTTGTATTGATAGTAAGAGTTGCACCTGAATTGATGGTGATATTATTTGCATTTGCACCTGAGGTAGCTATTAACGGTTGATTGGTAGCCGTTGCAATAATTACATTGGTAGTTGCGTCAGGAGCAATAACCCCGCCTGAACTTGGTGTCCAGTTTGCAGCAGTGTACCAATCAGTAGAAATGGAACCGTTCCATGTCAGGGTTATTGGAGTTGGCCAGGAGATAAGGCTGATTGGATCCTGATCAAAGGACTCTCCACTAAAAGAACCACTTGCAGCGTTAAATGAAACAACACCGGAAAGAGCCTCATTCCGTGTAACGTTGCTTGCTCCACCACCTGGATTTACGGGGAAAGAAACATTATTAATGGTCATACCTGCAGTTGAATGTTCCAGTTTCAATAAAGTTGCAGAACCACCCGCAGTTCCGTTTGTAAAGGTACAGTCACTGAAATTATTGGTTGCATCAATAGTAGCAGCAGACGTTACCTTAATCCCACTTGCATTCATGTATTCAAAAAGTGTATATCTTGCACTTATTGAACCATTGACTGTAAATCCATAAGTTCCACCAGCATTCGGTCTGGTTACATAAACATTGCTTGAAGGAGTACCTACCAGGTCAAGTGAACCACCTGAATTTACAGTAAGATTTGCTGATCCACCTCCCAAACGCAAATATCCACCGGCACCAGCAATATAGCTTCCGGTAATCGAAATTGCATCAGACCCATTTCCATCACCCAAAGAAACTATTTTGGAATTTCCATTGAATGTACCTGCAGTGAGAGTAAAAGCTCCAACCAAAGTAAGAGCATCCTGAACAACATAGGTTGCCCCTGGTGCATTAATTACTAAGTTAGCTAAAGAACTGCCATTTAAATACAAATCCTGAGAACCGGAAGTTGCATTAAGGTTAAGTGTACCACTTTGAGAAATCAGACCAGTTCCACTCACAACAATATTACCACCTACATAAGAAGTTGTTCCGTTTAGTGTGAACGACCCTTGTGATACCTGAAGGTTATTAGTAACAGTTATACCAGATGTTGCCAACTGAACCAATGTACCAGAACTTGTCAATTTGTAAAAATAATTCGGACTTGCATTGGCATCGTTGGTAATGTTTTGAGTTGCACCACCGTTGAAAATAACTTCACCCAATCTGGCAACAAATGAACCTGTGCTATTATTGGTCCAGTTCCCTGAAATATAGATAGTATAGTTATTTGTACTAACATCGAGTGTAGCAACACCAATACTTAAGTTACCAGCCACACTTATATCTCCAGTCAGAGTTTTAGTGTTAGCATTATTCAATGTTAAACTACCGTATGTAATTCCACCCCTGATTGACTGCGCACTGGAAAAATTATAGTTCGTGTTGGAAGTTGAAACCATTGTATTGGTACCAAATCCAGACGGAAAGTTATCAGCACCAGTTACAGTAAGGGTAGTACCATTAAAGGTAAAAGCTTTTGAAACTGTTCCTGTAACCGAATAGGTAACCATATTAAGCGAAATAGAATTATTTACAGTTAAGTCACCATTAATGGTTAAATTTCCGCCAAGCGTCTTTGTAGAGTTTGTGGTTCCTGCCAAAACCAGATTATTAAAGGTTGATGTATTTATAGTTTGTGCATTTCCTGTGAAAGTCACAGTACCAGTTCCGGAGTATGTTCCAGAATTAGTCCAGGTTGCACCAGCAAATGTATGCGAGGCTCCACCATCATTAAACGTTCCTAAATTGGTAAAGGTACCACCAATTGAAATATTTGCACCTGAAGCTGCGGTTAAAGTATAACCTCCTCCATTGATGACTAAGTTATTAATCACAGTCATTGGTGTTAATATATTTTTAACCCCTGAATTATCTACTTTGAAATTATAGAATGTACCATTTGTGATATTCTGGACACCTCCTCCATTAAGGAATACTTCACCCGTGACACCAGATGGATTAGTGTTAAAGATTCCATTATTAACAAAATTTCCAGAAATTCTAGTTGAATATCCATTAGTGGCATAACTTACAGTTGTTCCAACGTCAATTGTTAACGTACCAGCAAAATTAATATTTCCCACAAGGGAATAATTTGCACCACCAGTAAAATCAACAGAATGGAATTGATAAGTAGTCCCATTCATATTAATTGATTTTGTACCACTCGAAGCATTAAATATTACTTTTGATCCACCATTGGTGAAAATACCGGTAGCAGTTCTGGTCCAAGCACCACCAACAATAATATTACTTGTAGAAGATGATACTGCAAGGGTTGCTGTTCCAGTGGATCCAATCACAACATCACCAACAACGGAAAGATCAAAACCACTTTTAACTTCAAGTTGACCATTAGAAATTGTGAGGCTTTTGCAGGAAGCATCTGCAGTTTTAATTTGTGGGTAATTTGTTGCTGTTGGGATTGTTACATCATAAGTATTATCAGGAACACCAACTGGGCTCCAATTTGCTCCATCATTCCAGTCATTAATATCAACGCCAAGACCACCAACCCAGGTTTTAGCGGTTGTAATTGGCCAGGTTAAGAGGTTATTGGCTGCACCGGTTGGATCAGCCTCATAAATTGAATTAGTTGTTGAATTCAATCCAGCCAAAGTTCCATCAATCACACCACCAAATGTAATAATACCAATAGCTGTATTTACTCTACCAACGTTAAAGTGGTATAGTGTATTTGGCGTACCAGAAAAATTAAAAGTTACATTGTCAATTGCAATATCACCTGTATTGGCATCCAATTGAAGGTATCTTCTGTTTCCTGAAGCAGTTGTAGTCAAGTTCGACCAGGAACCATCAGAGAAATTATTAGTTGCATGAACAGTTGCTCCAGAATTCACTACTAGACCTGCATCTGCCAAATACTCAAATAAATAATATCGGGCTTCAATGTTACCATTAACAGTAATCAAGGCTCTTGCAGTACCGGCACTTTGAGATACGGTTGCGATATTTGATGAATTTGATCCAACAACTTTAAGGGTACCGCCATTAGCAACCGTAAGTGTAGATTGGCCATCTGTATTATCAAATCTCAATGTTGAATTTGCATCTACATCAAGAGTTCCACCTGAAGAAATTGAGTGATTTTCAATAACATCAGGGTTGTCATTATTACCCAATACAAGAATTTTGCCGTTTAAATCAAGAGCAGCGTTAAGTCCAACAACCAGGTTACCATTTAAAGTTGTTGTTGCTGATTCCAAGGTATAAGTTCTTGCTGATGTACTTCCCTGATTAAATGATACATTATTAAAAGCGGAAGCACCTGCTGTAATTGTCTTAGCAGTTGTATTTGGAGAGTCAAAGGTAACAGTAGCAGTTCTTGCAGTAAATCCACCGTTATTTGTCCAGTTACCATTAACATTTATGCTGTAATTAGTAACACTTACATCAAGGGTAACACCGGCACCAATTGTCAGGTCGTCAACAATCCAATTACCAGAAAGTGTTTTTGTATAATTGGTAACATTCGTTCTGGAAACTGTTACATTCTTTGCTGTTAAACCAGGTATATTTTGAGTAGCATTTCCGTTGAAATCAAGATTGGAATTGGTTGTAGTCCAGGTACCAAATGCCGTTACAGTAACAACACCACCTAAACTATGTGACAATGATCCAAAATCAAGAATAACTTCATTGGTTCCATCACCAACAGTTAATACACCAGAAGTAACAATTCCATTTCCTGTTACAGTTTTTGTATTTCCACCAGTGCTTCCATCAGCATCAATAACAGTGACAGCACTAAAGGTACTTCCTGTTCCTGGATTAATGGATTGGTTAGTCAATGCATCAAAAGTAATAGTTCCACCGGTTGCAGTGAATACTCCTGAATTAGTCCAGGTACTTCCCGTAAAGTTAATGTTACGTGCTGTTGAAACCGTTGACCCGGATGCATTTGTAAAAGACCCAAGAATTACGAAACTATCACCACCGTTACCGAATGTTTTAGTTCCAGTTCCTGAAAATCCAATATTATTGAAGGTATAGGTTAACGCAGTTCCACTAGGATTATTAATGGTTTGCGTTGTTCCGTTAAAGTTAACAGAACTACTTGTTGTTGTAAAAACGCAACCATCATTAATAGAAAAGTTACCACCAACATTAAGAGTTTTCCCTGTAATATCAAAAGTTACAAATTCAGTTAAAACACCAGCGGTGTATGTGCTGTTTAATGTCAGATTACCAGCCACATTCAGGGTCGAACCAGAAATTGTTTTGGTGTAAAGACCATTTCCGCTGTAATAAAGGTTCAGGTTTCCGAAGGTAACAGCTCCAGGAATGATCTGACTTTCTGTCTGTGAATAAAACAGAACGGTAGAGGCTGAATTAAGTGAATAAGAACCAAACGATGGGAAAGCGGCGACCGTGTTAGGTATTGACCAATTAAGAGTAGCACCTGAGGCCATTGTAAAAATACCCGCCCCGGAACCTGTGAAATAATTATATACAGGACCAGCTTGTGTATGAGCAGTAACCGTAACACCAGCATTAATGGTTAAGTTATTACCAACTGCGAAAATTCCATAAATGGTTTTCGTTCCGGTACCTGCCAAAATAAGATTGTAGAAACCATCAATGTCTGTATCAATATTCCAGTTACCACCATTGTGGGTAAGAGTTGATGTTCCGGTATTAAAGTTTGCACCTGCACCTGCAGGGACACCAATATTTCCAGCAACTGAAACAGAATAATTACCAAGGTTCAACCGAACTTCTGCATCATTAAGATTTAGGTTCCCGGTAACAATTGTTGTTCCTGTAATGTTTTTGTTGGGAGTTGATGCTGCAACCCTTCCCACTGTTAGATTTCCGTAAGTTGTTGCAAAAATATCCTGGTCACTATTGGAAAGATAGTATACAGTTGAATTACTGCTTAGCACCAATGAACTCAATGGCAAGGAAGTTTGGCGAACTGTAAGGGTTGTACCTCCAGTTAAAGTAAAACTGCCACCGACTGTAAAACTTCCTGTTCCAAGATCAACTCCGCCAACAGTCGAATTGACAGTTACATTGTTGGTAATATTTCCACCCAACGCACTGAATGTTTTTGTACCAGTTCCGGCTAAAGTCAGATTATAGAATGTAGTTACGCTAGCACTCCCATTATCGATTGTAGCATTACCGCCATCAAAAATCACTGTACTTGTATTTGCAGTAAATGAACCTGAACCTGTTTTAACCCAGGCCGCTCCTGTACTTGCACCTACATATATGGTGTTAGTTCCACCAATCAAAGTTGTATTGTCTTGTAAGCTCACCTGATTATTTATATCAATATTGGATAATATAGTACGGGTTGCACCACCAGCACCGCTGGAAGTTGTAAAATTATAAAAGGGTCCACCCGTTATATTTTGATTGGTACCACTGCCATTAAAAGTTACGGTTCCGGATCTTGGTACAAAAACGCCGGTTCCTGTGTTAGACCAATTCCCTGCGACAGTAACTCCCAAATTTCCAGAAGAAACATTTAAAGTTCCATCAGAAATTGTAAGGTTACCACCAACAATGATTGCATTCCCAGCTAATGTATAAATTGAATTCGGCGCATTGATGGTTAAATTATAAAAAGAAGATCCACCCGAAGTAATAGTGGCATCTTTATCAGAACCGTTAAAAGTAACTGTAGCTGAATTTGCTGTAAAGGTACCAGAGTTAGCCCAGTTACCTGCAACATTCAGTGTAGTACCATTTGATTGAGCCAAAGTAGTAAGTGCACGAATATTTAAATTTCCTGCAACAGTAAGACTGCTTGTTTGCAAGTTTAATGTAATGGTATTTACACCACCAGCATCCATAATAAGATTCGCACATTCAGCTGCTGAATTGATTGAAACCGAATAAACACCACCAACGAACGAATGATCAAGAATCACGTTCTGATCAATTGCAGGGATTTCATCAGAAATCCAGTTATCAGGATCTTCCCATGTAGTTCCATTTCCACCACCATCCCAATACACAGCAATGTAATTCCATGCAACCAATGCACCCGGATCATTTTCAGAACCCTGACCTGCTTTTGCTCCAGTAGCATCGTTAAAAGTAATTGCACCAGTAGAGCCTGCAGTCCGTGATACGTTAAAGTCCTGACCAGCATTAAACACAACGTTATTAATCGTTAATCCGGCACCTAAGTTCAATGCCCCAAAATTAATATATTGGGAACCAACAGATCCATCAACGCCATTTGAAAACGTACCATCAGAAAAATTATTGGTTGCGTCAATTGTACCACCAGTAAATGAAATACCGGTTGTTCTCAAATATTCAATTTGATAATATCTGGCCTCGAAAGTACCTGAAGATTGATCAATCGTATATCCAGTAGTATTAGAACGGGTAATTGTAGCAATTGCACCATTTGTTCCAAGTAATTTTACATTTCCACCAGCATTTGTAACAACTGCAGAATTTGCGAGCAATAAAGTTGCATCACTATTCATGTAAAATGATGCACTAGCACTTGACAAGTAAACAGAACTACCACTTGTGTAGCCGGAAAGGGTTATAGTCTTTTTATTGAAGAAAAAGATACCGGATTGAACTTCAATTGTATAATTGGTTCCATTTGCAGCATATGAATTTGTGAATGAGGTTCCAACTTTTAATGTGTCAGTTGATCCAATATTTACTGCTACAGGCCCGGTCATGTTTGAAGTGTTCAAGTCAAAATTGATAGTTCCGACACCTGTCGGATCTCCATCAAAGGTTAACCGGCAACCCGTGTTAGTGAAGGTACCAGCTCCTGTATTTACAAAATTACCGCCAACTGTAAAGGGTTTTAGTCCGGAGGTATATGAACCGGTTGTAAAATTACCCGTTATCATTGTAAAATCATTGTCAACATCAATTGGATTATCAAGAGCAACTGTAAGGGTTTGACCTGCTGTGAGATTAACTTCAAGGTTATAGAAATTCTTATTGGCCAGGGTTTGGGTATTCAGACCAGGATTAATAGTTCTGCCATTACCCCAAAAATTTACCGTTCCCTGACGGGCTTCAAATACACCATTGGTTTGGTTATTATTCCAAACACCTGCAATACTTATGGTATAATTGTTATTAGAAACATCCAGAGTTACGTTATCGTTGATGGTTAGTGCATTTGAAAGTACAATATTTCCATTCAAAGTTTTTGTACCAGAGCCAGCACATACAATTGACCCAAAAGTTGAGGCACCAATAATTTGGTCAGTACCTGCAAATGTTACAATATAATTACGATTGGTAAATGTGCCCACATTGGTCCAATTACCAAAAAGAGTTAAGTTAGTAATATTGTAAGTATCGAGTGTGGCCCCACCTTCAATTGTTAGGTCACCATTGACAGTTGCAGTGGTACCTGATGAAATCAGATATTTTGTGCCTGAATTTCTGAAAATAAGGTTATTGAAGACAGAACCACCAGAAACAGTAATATTCTGTTGAGTATTCCCATCAAAAATTACAGTTGAACCGGTTGACGTGAAAGTTGTACCGGCATTTCTTGTCCATGCACCTGAAACAGTAATGGTTCTATTGGTTGCATCTAAAGTAGCAGCATTCACTGTAAAGTTAAGATTTGAATGAATATCAATATCCGAAACAAGGAATACTGTACCTGTTGCAGTATTGATTGTAAACACATTGAAATAACTGGAAGAAACTCCGTTATCAATGTTCATAATTCCTGTACCGGTAAAAGTTGTAGTCGAAGCTGTCTGAACAAAAGTTCCGCCTGCATTATTAAACCAATCTGCACCTGCAAAATCAACATTATTGGCAGTAAGAACATTGGCATCAGAGTCAATAGTCAGTTCACCACCATTAGTGATTGCAAACGCCGCTGAAAGTGTTTTTGTACCTGAACCCGTAAACAGAACCCTGTAAAGTGAAACAGTTCCGCCACCATAATTATTTCCACCATAAGAAATGGTACCACCGATTGCCTGATCTCCACCAGAAAATACAAGATTACTAGTTACTGTGCTAGCTTGGGTATAAGTAGCATTACCACCACCTTTATTGAAATTACCATTAACTGTAATTGTAAATCCACCATCATTAAAAATGAGTCCACCAGTATTATTCATTACAAAATTGCCGCCAAAAACAAGGTTTCCAGCAGCAGTTTTGGTTCCAGAAGTGGTTAAAAACAAACTACCGTACGATGCAGACGCATTTAAAACAGGAATAGTTACCGCAGCACCATACAAATAAATGTAGGAGTCGGCAGCAAGGGTGATCGTTGTATAGTCATTGATCATAGAACCAAAATTGGTACCCGTTGCTGAAGATTGGAAAATAACATTCGCACCAAGCGAAAAAGCTGTTCCGGTTCCAGCTGTATTGGTAATCAGATTGGTGCCCATTGTGATATATAGAACACGATTAACGTCACCACCTGTATTGGTTACGCTGAAAGTACCCCGGACATCAATATTATTTGTAATGGTTTTGGTTCTTGATGCTGTTGGTGCATTCAGGGTAATATTGAGGTTTTGGAATTGCGCATTGTTGCTTGTCGTAACAGTCAACGTTTGATTGGCATCATCACTATCAAGAGTGGTTGTACCGGAAGCACCTGACGTAATTTGGGAAGTAGCACCAGCTAAGGTTACCGCACCGGAGAAATGGTGGGTATGATTTCCTAATGCAAGGGTTACTCCATTATATATATAAAGTGTTCCTGTTACAGTTAAGTTACCGGTTGCTGTTTTTGATCCACTATTTACATAAAGATTGAAATAAGGAATTGTACCACCTGTATAAGTACCTGGAACTTCCTGTCCTGCACCATTACCTACATAATAAATAAGGCTGTTTGTGGCAACTGTCAAAGAAGCAATAGTTGGGAATGGTGTTGCTGTCTTGTAAAGATTCAGCTGACCGTTAATTACTAATGTACCAGCACCACCCATGGTTGAACCTACCGCAGTAGTACCAAGAGCCAAAGTAGAGCCAGAATTTATAGTTGCAAGTGTAGTTACAGTTAATACTTCACTATCTGAAACAGTTTTAGTACCGGTACCTGCAAAAGTTACCGTTGAAAAAGTGATTGCGGTATTGACTGAGTTGGAAATTGTCTGGTTTCCGCCATCAAAGGTCACAGAACCTGTGTTTGAAAACGGATTTGCAGGATCAGTACTGGCTACGGTCCAGTTACCTGCAACAGTTAAAGCAAATCCACCATCATTAAACAAACCAGCAGTACTGCCGGTGATCGTTACATTTCCGTTTATATCCAGATTGGAGTTTGCAGTTTTAATTGCAGTACCAGAGAAGGCGAGGCTGAAAAAATTAGAACCCGAGGCAAGGTCAACCGATTGGGCCAAACTGCTGCTGTTTAGAGTGACCGTTCCATTTGTTGCAGAAAACACACTACCTGAGGCAACTGAAAATGATCCGGCAACATTTAAAATATTTGCAACTGTAGCACTTACAGTTGAATTGTTTGTAACTGAAAAATTATTATTTACAGTTACAGTACCAGCGCCAAGAGAAAACGAAGAAGATTGAATATTTAAGTTGTAAAACGTTCCGGTTGTAAGGGATTGAATACCACCGTTAAACACAACAGTAGAAGTACCCGAGGTAAAGGTACCTGTTGCCGTAAAAACACCGCCAACATTAAAAGTAGAAGAACCAGCATCAAGCGTTGCAGAGGCAGCGATAGTAACTGCACCTGTAACAGAAAGAGTTTGTGCACCAAGCGCAAGATCAGTTACTCCAGTTCCATTCTGCACTACCAACGCACCAATTGCATTCGCAGGAGAGAGGTCAAGTGTAACGGTACCTGTCATCGTACCTAGAATGGTAACTGTACCAGCACCAGTGTTTTGCCCAGGGTAGTCAGGAGAACCAACCCACAACCCACCAACACGTTTCTGCCAACTTGCTGCATTCGACCAGTTGAAAGCACCAGAACCCAGGGTTTGGTAATCACCATCAACCTGAGCAAAGGAAAGCCCGGATGTGAACAGAATAACAGCAAAAAGAGCCGACGTTAGCAACTTCTTCATTGGGTACCTCTTATTTTCCATTTTAACTTTTTTCATATTCAATTTCTTTGGGGAACGCACTATTTTACTTAGTAAACTTAACTGTTTTGGGGAAACCTATTACTAAACGATTATAGTTCTTCATTTAAGCAATATAAATATTACCCAATTTAAAACCTAATCAGATTCTAAGAAAGACCGAATTACATGATTTCAAGCACAAATTTATTTTAAAAGAACCATTTTCCTTACTGAACGATTAACATTTCCGGCAAGGACTTCATAAAAGTAAACTCCAGAAGCAAGATTATCCGCCTTGATTTTCACTTCATGACTTCCAGCTTTCATAACTTCATTTTTTACAACTGTCACAAGCTGACCCAGGTTATTGTAAACTGAAATTTTGACTTTCATTTCTGCAGGAATTCTGAATAAAACGATAGTTTCAGGATTAAACGGGTTCGGATAGTTCCCTACTACTTCAAACTTTCTTACAATTCCTTCAAAAGAAACGGTTCCGAGAAGAGTTACTTTTCCTGAAAAATCGGTTTGACTAAGGCGGTATTGGCAAGCCTGATCTGCCAGCTTATCAATAAATTGATAGTCTTGTTTTTCAGTAGTGGTTCCTTTTCCTGACACCGAACCAATTACTTCCCAGTTCTTTCCAGTAACCTGTTTTTCAATTGAAAACCCCTGGTTATTTTTTTCAGTCAAGGTTGACCATGAAAGGCGGGCACCCATATCATCTTCAATTACTGTAAGCCCGGTAAATTCAACAGGAACAGACTCAGGATCAATTTCACCAATTGTGAACTCACCAAACCCTGTCACTCCGACAGCAGTAATCTTATTTGCAGAATAAATAAATGATGTACCGGCAAGCTGCCATTCAGATCCTGAAGCAGATCTCTGAAGAATAACATAATTTTCAACTGCGCCTTCAATAATGTAGCTTGAAAGTGCAGAGACATCGAGAGTTAAATCATGTGTACCTGTAAAATTATCACCATCAGTTTCAATAGCCCAGTTTCCACCCGTCCAATAACTTAATATTCCAGAAGGAAGTAATCCTGCATTACCCGGGTCGCCTGTTACAAATGTACCAAGCAGGTTCGTACCTGCATCGGGTATCTGGCTGATTTCTGAAACAAGTTTATAACTTTGAGTTCCACTTCCAACCGGTAAAGAATAAGCACCATTACCATTTAAATTCCTTACAACAGAATTATCCAGCCAACCTGCCCGATCAACAACTATTGCCAGGTTTTGAATCAGAACTGTTCCATCGCTTATTGACACAATACCGGAATCAAGACCCAGTCTTGTGTTAACTGTAAACCCAGTTGAGGCAGTTGCATTTCCACCAAACCAAATATCATCATAGGTTTTATTTGCAACAGTAGAACCTGATCCGAAGAAATAGGAATTACTGTTTCTTATTGAAGACACTTCATCAGCTTCAACTGCAAAATCAGCAGAATTTTGATCGGTATCATTCCCTGCTACCGTCCTTGATAAAGTAAATCCGGAAGGAAGTGCAACAGCAGCAGATGCTTCAGTTGCAACAGAGACGGTAACATTTCCATACCCTAATCCATCCAACAAACTTGATCCGGAAATATTATATAAACCAATCTGTGCTTCTGATGAAATTGCAACTGCAAGATTTCCATCAGATTTAATGGAATCAGAAATTCCTGTTTTAACATAAGCTGAATTTGACAATAGCCAGAATCTGTTCGGGAATAAAATTCCGTTTAACACAACAGGTTCTTCAGCTGAAACACCCGACGTACTGTAAAATTCAAGTTTCAATTCTGAAAGATCATAGTACTTATCAGTTTTGTTGACCAATTCAATAAACCGTGTCCCGGTTTCGTTAAAATTGCCACTAATCTGATTGATTACAATTTCACCTGCGGCAGGAATTGACTTTGGATAAACCAGGAAGGAATCCGATACCGCATCAGTTAAACCAGCGGAGGAAAATGTCAGTTTTACATTTGGGTTTTCTGCATCAAACAGAAGTGAAGGAAAAGAAGCACTTCCAGATTCAGGAGTTGAGACCGTTACGGCAGCTCCACCGAATGCAGTTGATGCCGAAACTGATACAGTAGTGGCATAATCCTGATCAAGATTACCGTGAATATCGGTTGCGGTTAAAACGAGAGCCGGTGAAATTGCATGTCCGATTCCGGTTGCACCAGGTTGATTTGCAAGATGAAGTTCAGTTGCATCAACACTTACACGGTTTGAAATATTACTTGTAAGTGCAGAAAAGTTTTTGGTTTGGGATGAGGTACCCGATTCACCAACAATTAAACCAGACTTAGAAACAGTAAAACCAAATGATTGATTATCTGAATATCCAGTTGATTTCAAAGTGAGTCTGAAGGTGAGGATTGAAGACCCATTATCAGGTACAACAAGTTGTTCAGGTAAAGCAAACGTCAGACTGGCAGAACTGATAACGGCATCTGTTAAATAATTACCTTCACCATCAAAAAGACTAACTGCCTGAATGGCATTGGTCCAGTCAGAAATCTGGTTATATCCTGAAGCATTTACAATTATAGAATCAACTACCGTTGGAAGAGAATCAAAATCAGCTTCGCCACCACCATCTCTGATTTCAAGATCGAAAATACGGGTACCGTCTTCGCTTGAAAGTGGACCAGCAGTATTTACAATTGAACTGATTGATTCAGCTTCAGTTTCTGAAATAACAGTAGCATCGCTTAATGATGCAAAAGCAACATTGAGAGTTTGCTGAGAACCGGTCAGACCTGAACCCTGGTAATTTGCAGTCAAGCCCGTTCCGTTGAATTCAAAAACTTCAAAATAATAGGTTGAATCTGGCTCAAGACCAGTTACAGAGAAGGACGTATCAGATCCGGAAGAAAGGATAAAATTGCCTTCTCCGAGATTTGTCCCTGTTCCAAAAACTGAATTTCCGGTATAAGATTGTTCATCAGCAGGAGCCTGATTAACGACTTGATTCTTTCTTGCTACAACTAAACGGGAAGTTCCATTTCCCTTATTGAAAGTCATTTTAAATGACTGGTTTCCAATGGTTGAAAAGGCAAGAACAGAAGCACTAACAGTAGGTTCAGCAGCAACTTCATAAACATTAATTGAAGAAGACGTTGCCTGAGTTAAACCATCTGAGTTTGCATTCAGGACGGTTTCACTTCCTGTTCCTGAAAAAACCAGATTACTAAATACAGAAACCCCAGCTGTTGCTGGTACTGAGGTGGTAGCTGATCCATCTAAAGTTGTGGCAGATGAAATAACAATTGCAGACGTGAAATCGACATCCAGATTTCCATTTGCATCAATGGCACGAACTTCAGGTGAAGGACTTACGACTATTCCCTTTTTATTCAAAGAACCTGGCTCAACCGTAAAAGCAAGAGCAGAAGCTGTAACTGAAATTATATTGTTTCCAGAAGCAGTTTCAAATGGCGTTATTTCAGTTAACCCTGAGCTCGTTGCATCAGAAAGAACAGAAATATTTTGAGAAAGAAGTGCAAAACCCAGTTCTTGATTATCACTGAGACCTTCTGATTTGAGAGAAACTCTAACTGAAAATGTTTTGCTCGTTCCATCTGCAATTGATAGCGGTGTAACTGGAGCAAAAGTAATCTTTGCCGAATCAATCAATCCAGACGAAAGATGGGTTGACCCCTCAAACAAATCAGCAGATTTAATTCTTACTCTCCAGTCAGAAACCTGATTGGATGTACCATGTGTGAAAACAACTGAATCAACTTTAGTTGGCAATACATCGAAATCCGCAGATCCGCCACCATCACGAACTGTAAACTGAAGAACCTGAGCACCCTGGGTTGATGTCAATGGTGATACTTCATTTGAAACAGAAGAAATTGTTGCTGATTCAGAGGAAGGAACAAAAATAACATCGCTGGAGGTTGCAAAAGCTGAGTTGATTGTTGTTTGAGATCCGGTTAGAACGCTGGTTGTCAGATAATTTGATGAAGCACCTGAACCGTTATAATCAACAACAGCAAACTGATAATTCTCTCCCTGTACAAGATTGGTTAACCCCACTGAAGTACCGGTTCCGCTGTACACTACAAAATTACCCGAACCTATTTGAGAACCGGAACCAAAGGCTGTATTAGCAGTATAGGGAGTTCCGTCAACAGGAAATGCATCAACTGGTGCATTATTTTTTGCAATCACCATTCTTTTCTGACCATCACCATTAACCCAATTGGCAGTTAATGAAATATTAGTCAGATTGGTAACAGAAAAATCTGTAGATGCAGAGGTTGGTTCACCAGCTAAAGGATTGCTTCCTTTCAAAATAATATCATCCAAACGAATAGCACCGGTGAGAGTTGAATAATCTACTTTAAACCGAAGCCGTAAATTGGATGTAATCGCACCTGATGGTAAAGGAACATTCGAAACAGTTGACCAACCACTGGAACTTGGCAAATAGGATGAAAGATTTATAGAATTATAACTTACACCGTCAGTTGACCATTCAATAGTAGTAACGCCTGCAGCAGAAAGAGCAGAAGCCTGATAGTAGCCAAAAGTAACATTCAGATTGGTGTACTGACTTGTATTGATATTGGCAATAGTAAGATTTCCGGTTCTGCCTGATGTAAAAGGAAAATTCAGATACTTACCGCTGTTTTGCCCGGCTGTGCCATTATAAACAGGGGCAGTACTGCCAAACCCAACTGCAATTGTATTTAAGGGAACCGAAGCAACAGTTAACGTATAGGTATAGGTTCCGTTATCATAGGTAGTGGGAGCATTGGTGAAAGTATCTGTGTTTCCGATTTGCTGAAGAGCTGCCAAAACATTAAATGTATTGGTTAAAACAGAAGTAAGCCCTGGAGAAGAAACAGAAAGCTGAACAGATTCAACCGTATTGTTTGAAAGAGATGAAAAAGTGATAACACCCGAAGATGCACTGACCGAATTTCCTGACAAAAGACCTGAACCGTTTGAAGTGGCAGTAACCAATGAATTAAAGTCAGTATCCAGATTGGCATTGTTATCAAGAGAATTCAGTACAATCGAAGGTGACCAAGCAGTATTGATATAAAAATTACTGTTGTTTGCTGGCTGCGAAACAATCGAGAGCACTGTAGCAGTGACTTCAATTCTGTTATTATCGCCTGTAACTGAACTGATTGCCCCACTACCATCACTTGCCGCAAACCCTGAACCACCAGCCTGAGAATTTACATCGACAACCGTAAATTGATTTTGAGTATTATCTGCAACTGTTGTAACGTAACTTACCTTTAGTGTCAGATTTAATGTCGCACCATCGGCTGCTGAAGCAGTAAATCCTGTAAATACAATTGGTGAACCCGAAACTGTTACTTCAGCAAGTTCCGTGGTACCATCATAAAGAGCAGCCTGACGAAGAATTGAAGGATTCGAAACTGAAAGACTCAGACCTGTAAGAACTGTTGGATTCGCATCTGGATCGTCAAGTCCGGAGCCACCATCACGAAGGGTCAGTCCGAATACATCAACACTATTTGATGAAGAGATATCGGTTGACTGATAATCCTGATAGGCAACATTTGAAGGATACGAAAACCCGGAGGTCTCAACCAGATCAGAAGTTCCAAGAATGGTACTTTGAACAGTAACTGGAATCGTCCCATCTGTTTTGTAATTATAGGTTGAAGCAAGACTTCCGTCATAACCAAATGGAATAATCTGAAAATGGAGATTTGCAGTTGGAAGGCCAGTAATAGAAATTGAACTGCTAGAACCACCCACCACCACTGCACGAACTGTTGCATCGCCAATTGTATTTCCCGCAGAATAAGAAGTTGCATCGGAAGGAACACCAGTTGGATCTGTATTCACCTTTGAAAGAATGAGATAACCGGCGGCATCAGAAACTGGTGTCCAGTTTAAATCAACTGCTGAAGAACTAATAACAGTTCCACCAAAGCCAGTCACATGATCAGCAGGTTCAGTAAAAATCACACCATCAGCAGATGTATAGGAGGTGCCATTTGCATTTATCGCATATCCACGATAGTAAACTTTTGTTCCGGAGGGTAAACCCGTAACAGGAACTGTGAAATTGATTCCTGTTCCGCCTGAAACTTTATTATTTGCAGTTGTTGGTGTTGGTGAGGTTGACCAAACAATTCCACGCTCGGTTACAGTGGCATCATTACCAACACTGCTCACCCAGCCGTATGAAGTAAGGGTTGCACCAAGCGTTGCAGTTGTTGCAGAAATTAAACTGGCGACAGGGGAGGATAAAGCAGGTGACGCATTAACATTGGAATTGACAGCAGTTGCCCAGTCAGTAGAAACACGAATACCGTCAATAAGTAAAGTTGAAGCAATTGCGCCACCACCCTGACGTAATAATACACCAGTTATTCCAGATGAAAGCAATTCAGATGTTAAAGGTGCAGTTGCGGTAGCCGCTGGCTCAATACTCGGAAAGGATCCTACCGGAAAAACAAACAATTCAGCAATATCATTCGACCCACCAGTAATCATTTTATATTTGACAACAACCAGATAGTTGGTATTCAAAGAATATACTTCACTACCATAGGCCGGTGGAGCAGTTGCAGCTACCTGGATTCCCAAATTATAACCACCACCACTTGTCTTAATAAATACACGACCACCAAAACTTCCACCATTTATAAAGGAAAAGAAATAATCACCAGTTCCACTTGAAGTTGTATTGAGGATAAAGGAAGCATAAACAGTAGTGCCAACAGGCTGTGCCGGAGAAAGCAATCTCGAAATATCCTGTCCGGAATTTTTTAATAAAACTGCATTTCCTGTTCCAGAACCGGTAAAACCAGTAAAAGAAATAAAACCACTTGAATCTGCTCTAGCGATTTTTATGGTATTAACTCCCGCACTTGCCTGGGTCCAGGCAGGGGAAGCTGCGGTGAGAGCAGTTCCACTCGCAGATGAAAAATCATCATTCAATAACAAAGTTTGCGAAAAACCGGTTAATGAAAATGTAAAAAGTGAAAGTAGGGATAGTATCAGATTTTTCATGTCAGGAGTCCTTTAAATAACGATTGAGACAAACCAAAAGTATCAAAATAAATGGTACCAGAGGGGCTTGATTCGTCCTGTAGCGCTGAGGAAATGGTTGAGAAAATGTAGTCAGTAGAATAAAACGAGGAAAATGTCTGAAGATAAGAGCAGAAAATCAAATTAAAATCAGCATTTCGATCATAAACAGATCCAACAGTCGGCGTCCACCCTGATGCGATGTGATTAATTTCAGGAACATAATTCAACCTGGACGGATTTAAAACCAGTCCGTTGATTCTGACAAGAGGTGTTACAGAATAATTCCTTAAGAAAGAAAAGGAACCAGATAAAAATCCATCAAAGAGAAAATAAGGACCGGCACGTGTGTGACCCGTAACCGAAGTTGGTTCAGAAGAGCCAAGAAAATACAAATCAGAAGCAACCCAGCTCAACCCTACCTTTGTAAAGGAGATTTGAATTTCACTTCCAAGTATGACGTCCATGCGTGAAAGGGAGTTGTCATGAAAAAACACAGAAGTTACTTCAAGAGAAAACTGAAACGGAAAATCTGAGGGCAAATCACTTTTCGCCGAATGATTAAATTGAGAAGTGACCGAAAAATCTGAACCCAGCTCAAATTCAGTTATTCCAAAACCAGCTGAGTTGGAATTTGTCAGGTCTGCAGGTTGTGAAGTTTCAATTGGTTGGGTAAATGCGGAAGTAATTTCTTCAGGTTGTTCTTGCGGAGAAGTAATAACCCAATTCTCACGGGATTGCTCTTTTTTGTAAATCAGTTCCCCATCTGTAGCATAAAGAACGTTATCAACTTTAATAACAGGTGCAGAAAGAACCGGAACTACATCTAATTGAATTGAAACTGATACTGAAAAATTTTCGGTACTTAAAATATTCTGGGTGGCGATTTCAATAGCTTCTTCTTCCTGATTCAATGAAGGATCAGAAACATTGATGGATTGCGAGGGAATGACCAGAACCTGCTGAGCAAATCCAACCTGAGAAAATACTGCAAGCACTGCCAGTGAAAGGCAGATTTTGAGCAGTTTTTGATTGGTTAATGACATTGCACAGTTCCTAAAATAAAGAAAGCGTTTTTTCAGTTCTCGTAAAAATACAGGCCTGATATTCTTTAGGCAATAAGTTTTACATTTTTTTTGGGTGAATGTGTCGGTCGGCACAATGGAAGTTATAAGCTAATAGTGATAGGTGCTAAGTGGTAGGTGGCAAGCTTTTTATAACCAACCCCCGGTTTCATGGTCCCAATTCCTTGGGATGGTCTAGGCTTATCTTTAAAAAAGTAGTAAATCCCGTTTATTATTGAGGGGGACAACCGTTTATCAGGCCAAGGTTTGATGTTTTTCACTTACCACTGTCCACTTACCACTGTCTCTCAGCTTTTCGGATTCAGGATGTGGACAGCTTCACCTTTTGCGGCTTTGGCAGTTTCCATCATGATTTCACCCAGGGTCGGGTGAGGGTGAACTGTTAACTGGATATCATCAAGGGTCGCACCCATTTCGATGGCGAGTGCAGCTTCCGAAATCATATCAGAGGCATTGGTTCCTACAATTTCAACTCCCAAAACCCGTTCAGTTTCTGCATCTGCTACAATTCTGGCAAAACCTTCAATATCTCCGGTCGATTTTGCTCTTCCAAGAGCTCCATAAGGAAACTTCCCTACTTTGATTTTTTTGCCCTGTTTTTTGGCTTCATCTTCTGTAAGTCCGGCAATTCCAACTTCAGGGTCACAGAAAATCACACCGGGGATTACCTGAATGTCTTTTGTGGAATATTTATGTCCGGCAATATTTTCGGCAGCAATTTCACCTTCTTTTGATGCTTTGTGCGCAAGCATTGGTTGACCAACTACATCGCCAATGGCGTAGATATTCGGAACGGAAGTTTGAAGTTTGTCATTCACTTCAATGAACCCGCGGTCGGTTAATTTGATACCGATGTTTTCGCCACCGAAACCTTTTGAGTTCGGGCGACGACCAACTGCAACTGCAATCATCTCACCGGCAACAATCTGATCTTTACCACCAACTTCAAAAGTAAGTTCGGCTTCTTTTCCAACCTGTTTCCATGATTTTGCTTTTGCAGAAACGAAAATATCAGCTTTGTTCCGCTTCAGTTTACGCTCAACCAATTGGGCAACATCTTTTGATGTTCCAGGTAGAACCTGATCCATCATTTCCACAACGGTTAGTTTGGTTCCAAGTTTGGCATAAACGGTTCCGAGTTCAAGTCCGATAACACCGCCACCAATCAAAACCAGTGATTTTGGAACTTCCTTCAGTTCTAGCAAATCTGTTGAATCTACAACAAATTTTTTATCAAAAGTAAAACCGGGAATCTGAACAGGTGAGGATCCGGTTGCGATAATGCAGTTTTTAAACTGAATGGTGAGTTTCTCGCCCGATTTTTCAACAAAGTCAGCAGTTGTCGAACTGGTCAGGGTTGCAGTTCCAAACCGGTGATCGACTCCGTTTCCTTTAAGTAACTGGGCAATTCCGCTGGTAAGAGAATCCACAATACCATTTTTCCACTCCTGGGTTTTTGCCCAGTCAAAAGTTGCACCCGAAACTTTGATTCCCATTTTCTCTGTGCCGGTCAGGGTTTTCTCGTAGGTCTTGGCCATCTGAATCAGAGATTTGGACGGGATACATCCCCAGTTGAGACAAACTCCGCCAAGTGCTTTGTCCTTATCAACAACCAGAGTTTTTATTCCGAGCTGACCGAGACGGATTGCTGCAACATAACCACCTGGACCGGCGCCAATAATCAAAGTATCATAAGTTAAAACTGACATGTTTGTAGAACCCTATATAATATAGTAGAGAAAAAAAATTGGAGATAAATTCCATTATTTAATTTGCTGTCACACTGAGTGATTTTGTCACGGATTCCGGGACAAAATTTTATCGAAGTGTTGCCTTGAGAAAAGGAATAAAAGCCTACCAGTTCATCCTTCGATACATCCGTCTTTCGACGGATACTCAGGATGACAACAGGATTTCACCCCGTGATCCGTGACCAGTAATTTGTAACCAATTCCTCACCTTAAATTGACAAGCAACCATTCAGGTTGTGAGAGAAAACGGGTAAAATCATTTCCGCAACGAACTGCATCAGCGCCATCAACAACACGGTGATCACAGCTCCAGGAATGATACATCATCCATCTGATTTCCAGCTTTCCGTCAATTACTACCGGTCGTTGCTGAATTTTTCCCGGCGCCATAATGGCAACTTCCGGGAAATTGATAACAGGAGTTGCCATCAGACCGCCTACAGCACCCACATTTGAAATCGTAAAGGTACTGTCACGTAATTCATCCGGGCGGATTTGTCCGGATTTGGTGCGGTCTGCCAAATCTTTAAGTTCTCTGGCAATCTCGAAAATGGATTTTTTATCCAGATCTTTTAACACGGCTACGATAAGTCCGTTAGGCGTATCCATCCCGATACCAATGTTGTAATACTTTTTCACCCGGATGACTTTTGCTGCTTCATCCAAAGTTGCATTACAAATCGGATTTCTTTTCAGGGATTCAACCAAAGCCTTCAACATAAAAGGCATGTAAGTAAGTTTCAAACCTTCTTTTTCTGCAAGTGGTTTCAGCTTTTCACGCATTTCAACCAAAGCCGTGACATCCACTTCATCCATGTAAGTGAAGTGCGGGGCCGTAAAAACAGACTGAACCATTTTGTCGGCAATTTTTTTACGGATGCCGGCAAACGGAATTTCTTCAATCAAACCTGAAACAGATTGAGATGAAACCGGTGGTTGAATCGATTTAGGATTCGAAACGGCATGAACGGCAACAGCAGGTTTTTGAATTCCTGACTGAGCATTTTTCACATCCTCATCTGTGATCCGGCCATTTTTTCCGGAACCTGCAACCAAAGTCAGATCCACATTTAAATTTCTGGCCAATTTACGGGTTGCCGGAGTTGCCAGAACACTTCCACCATTTTTAACCGATGTTGTAACCGGAGAGGAAATGACTTTGGATTCAGGTTGACTTTCCTTCGCAGATGGTTTGCCATTTTTTACAGGTTCAGATAAAATCTGAATGGAAAGCAAAGGTTTATGCACTTCAATCAGAGTTCCAACCGGACCATAAAGACGGGTAACTTTTCCTTTTTTGGGCGATGGAATCACAACTGTTGCCTTATCAGTCATAACTTCAACCATCGGCTGATCTTCTACAATCAGATCACCTTCCTGAACGTACCATTTTACAATTTCACCTTCGGCAGTTCCTTCGCCAATATCTGGCAGAAGAAATTCAAAGGATTCACTGTCTGATTCCGGTGATTTTTCGAAAAGCGGAGAAAACGATTCAAGTTCCATTTCAGCTTCAGAAACGGCTTCTGCATTTACTTCAGAATCCGCCAAATTAATTTCAAGCAAAGGAGAATGAACGGCTATGATATCGCCAATTTTGCCAAATAACCGGGAAACTTTTCCATTTTTGGGGGATGGAATGACAACAGTTGCCTTATCAGTCATGACTTCTACCATGGGCTGATCTTCGGTGATGGAATCCCCTTCCTTCACATACCATTTCACGATCTCGCCTTCTGCGGTTCCTTCACCAATATCCGGAAGCAAAAACTGCCAGGATTTCATGTTTTTCTCCATCAGAATTCAAGTGTTTGTTTAATGGCCCAGAGAATCCTTTTCGGATTCGGGTAATATTCATAATCAAAGGAAAACGGGTAATGCGTATCCCAGCCGGTCATTCTTTGAATCGGGGCGTGGAGGTGAAGCATATTCCGTTCATGCAAAGTTGCAGAAAGTTCTGCACCAAATCCGGAGGTTCTGGGTGCTTCATGAACAATCACACAACGACCGGTTTTCTTGACGGAAGCATCCAGGGTTTCAATATCGTAAGGAATTATCGTTCTCAAATCGATTACTTCAACTGAAATTCCTTCTTTTTCAGCAAGCTTTGCAGCATCCATATTCACATGATGGATTGCTCCCCAGCCAATTAAAGTAACCTGACTTCCCTCTTTTGCAATTCTCGCTTTTGAGATTGGAATTTCGTAATAATCAGTTGGTACATCAGCTTTTGATGACCGGTAGATTTTCTTCGGCTCGAAAAACAGAACCGGATTCTGGTCTTTTATTGACGCAAGCAACAATCCCTTTGCTTCGTACGGATCGGATGGAATAACTATTTTAATTCCGGGAGCATGTGTATAAAAACTTTCAGGTGACTGTGAATGGTACAAACCACCGTTGATACCACCTCCGTAAGGGGTTCTGATCACCATCGGCACCGGCCACTGTCCGCCTGAACGGTAACGGGATTTTGCAATTTCATTGACAATCTGGTCAAAAGCCGGGTACATATAATCTGAAAACTGGATTTCAGCAACGGGTTTTAACCCGTACAAAGCGAGGCCAAAAGCAAATCCGGCAATTCCCTGTTCACAAATCGGCGCATCGAAGCAACGTTCCGTTCCGTACTTTTCCTGAAGTCCTTTTGTTGCTCTGAAAACCCCGCCGTAATATCCGGAATCTTCACCGAATGCAACCACATCAGGGTCACGTTCAAACGAAAGATGAAGTGCATTATTGATGGCTTCAATCATGTTCATAATTGGCATATCAGCGTTTCCCTTCATTTTTCAAAAAGGTGATCAACTGATTTTTCTGTTCCCTGAGGTTCCAGGGTAATTCATCAAAAATATCTTCAAAAAGAGCATCCATTTCAGGTTTTGGCGTATTTTCAGCAACTTTTATGGCATCAAGCAGTTCTTTTTCACAGGCCTTTTCCCAATCCTGTTCTTCCTTCATTGACCAAAGTCCCTGATTTCCAAGAAATTTCCTGAGTCTGACAGCAGGTTCCTTCAATTTCCAGGGGCCGTCATCTTTTTCTTCACTTCTGTAGGCAGACGGATCGTCGGAAGTTGAATGTGAACTTAACCGGTAAGTCAAGGCCTCAATTAAGGTGGGTCCGTTGCCTTTTACAGCACGTTCCCGGGCCTGACGAACAATGTCGATAACAGCGAATAAATCATTTCCATCCACACGAACGCCTTCAATTCCATATGCAACAGCTTTTACTGCAATATTTTCGGCAGCGGTCTGACGGTGAAACGGTGTTGAAATGGCCCAGCCATTATTCCGGCAAAAGAAAATGGCAGGTGCTTTATACACACCGGCAAAGTTTAATCCGGCATGGAAATCACCTTCAGATGTGGTTCCTTCACCGAAGAAAGCAAGGGCTACGGAATCTTTCTTTTTGATTTTCATGGCATAAGCGGCACCGGCACATTGCGGAATCTGAGTTCCGAGCGGAGAAGAAATCGTAACCAGATTCAGGTTTCGGCTTCCCCAATGCATGGGCATTTGGCGGCCTTTGTTCAAGTCACCTGAATTGCCAAAAATCTGATTGATAAATTGCTGGAGGGTTAATCCTCTTACGAAGGCAGCACCGTGCTCCCGGTATTGCGGAAACATCCAATCCTGAGGTTTCAAGGCATAGGCTGTTCCCACGTGAGTGGCTTCTTCACCCTGAGTTGCCATATAAAAGGCAATTCTGCCCTGTCTCTGCATTTTAAACATCCGGGAATCGATGACCCTGACTTTTAATATGGTTTTGAACAGATCGACGATATCTTCCTTTGGCATATCAGGAACTGATGCACCTTTCAGAAGTTCGCCGTTTTCATCAAGTATCTGGTGAACTGGCAGTTTTGGCGCTTTGGCCATGGACTCTCTCCTGATTAACAGATTTATTGTGTGCGAAAATACAAGTCAGAGTTTAAAATGCAAAGAGTGTATTTGCATATTCAGGTACATTAATTTGGGTAATAAGTTAATGGCACTTTTCCGATTCTTTTGGGGCGCGGAATTCTTCGATACACCAAATCCGTAAAACAGATTTGGCACTCAGAATGACAAATTTTTTAATCTTGTTTTACCACTTATCACTTGTCTCTTGTCCCAAGTCACCTGACCATTCGTCGCTCTTCAATCATTCCTTTGACAAATAACTCCCCTGCCCGGTAAGAAGTTCTTACCAACGGACCGGATGCAACATATAAAAATCCCATTTCACGACCTAATTTTTCGTATTCTTTGAAAACATCAGGGTGAACATATTCCTGGACTTCAAGATGCCAGGATGTTGGCTGCAGATACTGACCAATGGTCAGAATATCAACGTGATTGGCTCTTAAATCCTGCATCGTTTGAATAACTTCTTCTTTTGTCTCACCAAGGCCAACCATGATGGAAGATTTGGTAAACTGATGCGGGTAATTTGTTTTCACCCAGTTTAATATAGAAAGTGACTGATCGTAACTGCAGCGGACATCCCTGACTTTTGGAGTCAAAGCACGGGTTGTTTCGACATTATGAGCATAAACTTCCGGGTTGGCATCTGCGACAATTTTTACCTGATCGAAATTTCCACGAAAATCACCGGCGAGAATTTCAATCATTTTTTTCGGATCCTGCCTGCGGATAGCCGAAATAGTTGCTGCAACCTGACCGGCGCCGCCATCTTCAAGATCATCACGGTCAACCATGGTTAAAACCACATATTCCAGTTTCATCACAGCAGCAGAATGTGCAATTTTTGAGGGTTCAAGAGGATCAACATCCTCACCCTGCTTTGCCGTATTGATGTGGCAGAACCGGCAGCCCCGGGTACAGGTTTTACCCAGAATGATAAAAGTAGCCGTACCGCCACCCCAGCATTCAGACATGTTGGGGCATTTGGCTTCCTGGCAAACTGTTGATAATTTATTATCGTTTACCAACCCTTTTATCTGCTGATAACGTTCACCACCCGGTGGGGTAATTTTAAGCCAATCCGGCTTTTTAATACTGACTGGTTTATCCTGAATCATAACTTCCAATATAGATGCGGTAAAGATACAAAAAAAGACCCGAACCGGAAACCTGGAACGCTTTACGGGGTAAGTTGTACGTTTTACGATGTAAGAGGTGATAAAAAGTCACGTCACCTTGGTCACATATCCTTTTAAAGACTCTACTAAGCTTTTGTTTTTATCGCTGCAAAACCATTAACAAAGATTTTTTTCTAAAAGTTGTAAAAAGACGTGAAAAGTTCATTTTGAGAAGGATGTCCTGTTTCAAAGCACAACAAAGTCAGAAATCATCACTTATCTTTGTTAACAAATTAAATCGCAGTCAATTTTGAAACCCACATTTCTCCTTCTTGCCTGCCTGCTTTCCGGAATTTCTGTTTCCTTTTCGCAGGTCACTCTATCCACAAAAACCATTGGATTTGGTTCAAAACCAGCCAATGTTAAAGACAGTCTGTTTGTTACAGTAAACAATCCGACTACAACTGCTGTCACGATCGGTTCACTTTCCAGTTCAGATTCTGCTTTTACCCTACGGGCTGAGGCATCAGTTATTCCTGCTAATTCATCAAAAAAAGTCTGGATCCGAATAAAAGCGCCAAACAATATCAATTACAGTGAACGTGTTTTTATTACGGTTCCCACAACCCTGCAATCTTTTATTCTTACCGTTACCGCTTCAGTTTATTATACTGACAACGGAACTTACTATTCTACAACCCAAAATTTGTGGGATAATCAGCTCAGAGATACCCTTCAGGCTATAACCGGAAGGGGCTACAATGCACACTCAACGAGTGCAAGTTCTTCCTACGATCAGATGCGGGAATACATGTACGCCACAGCGGATGATTATGACTCTCAGGACACCATCGAATGTGTTTACACAGGTATAAAAGGACACGTAACCGGGCGGGCAGATGCTTTTGTTGCACCCTATAATTTCAATGCAGAACACACCTGGCCTCAGTCGATGTTTGATGATGTAAACGGAAATCCGGTTTTGCCGATGTACTCAGACATGCACCATCTTTTCCCGGCAAATGCAACGGCAAATCAGGTAAGAAGCAATTATCCTTTCGGAATTGTTACCGGAACACCAACCTGGGCTGTCGGCGGATCACAACGGGGAACGTTAACGACTGGCGGAACCGGATTTGAACCCCGTGATGTCCATAAAGGAAATGCAACACGGGCCATGTTTTATTTTATTACCCGGTATCAGAATTACTCGAACTTCATGACAACTGCTTTTGAAGGAACGCTGAGAAAATGGGCGAAATCTGATCCGGTTGACGCCAATGAAAAAACCCGGAATTCACGAACCCAAACCTGGCAGGGGAACCGGAATCCATTCATTGATCACCCGGAATTTATTGACCGGATTTATGATTTTGTGAACCGGCTTGTAAGACCAGATCAGCCAAAACTGGCCATTGCTTCAACCAATGTTGTTTTCGGTGCAAAACCGTCTGGAACAACCACAAGTTTTTATCTGAAATTTACCAATACCGGACCCAAAGTCACCAACCTTGAATCTGCAAGTATCACCGGAACCGGCTTCTCAGTTGGCTACAAACCTGCGACAAATAAAACCATTGCAAAGGGAATTGCCGACTCTATTGAGATCAGATATACATCTTCAAATTCATCGTTAATTCCAACAGGAAGCCTCACAATTTCACTGGCACTTGCAACCTCAAGTCAGGTTTTCACTATTCAGTTAAATGGTTCAGGAAACGGTAACTTCAATAATTCTGGCGGAACCGTTACCGGCACAACACCAACTGGAAGTACAAGTGCTGTTACCGGGTTAACAACTTCCGGAATTTCACAATCCAGTGCCACCTTGTCCTGGTCACTTCCTTCTGATTATGATGCAGGATTAAATGATGTGATTGTACTCATGAAACAGAGATCAAGTCCTTCTGCTGCTTCCGGAAATATTTCTTCAGTTGTCGCAAATTCTGATTTCTCCCTTGCAACAAGCCAGCTCAATTCTGACGGGAAATTGATTTATCGTGGGGATGGAAGTTCGGTCAGTGTGACAGGTTTACTACCTTCAACTACCTATTTTGCCGATGTTTATGTTGTTCTTTCTTCGATTTCCTATTCATCAGTTACTGAAGGTACTCTTACCACCAGCACACCGGTTTCAACTGATTTGATAAACGAGGGATTTGCATCCGGGTCAACAGCTCCATCAGGTTGGACATTTACTGGTGTTGGAACCTATACAACTTCCGGAAATTTTGGTGCTTTATCACCTTCTCTTCGGTTCGATAACACAGGCGATCAGATTATTTCACCTGTATTTTCTTCACCTTCTCAGCTTTCTTTCTGGTATAAAGGTCAATCTACTTCCGGATCATCATTTAAAGTTGAAGAATTAAACGGATCTTCAGGTTTATGGACGGAAGTTGTTACCATTACCAACTTTGCAACTACGGGAACGACGGTTTCTTTTCCGCTTCTGACAACTTCAACGCAGCTCAAATTCACCTACACAAAAAACCTGGGAAATCTTTCTTTTGATGATGTAAAAGTCACCGGAATTTCTCTTCCTGTTGAATTGATGAATTTCACGGGATCCATTTCAAATGGAAAACTTAGCCTTAATTGGCAAACCGCTACGGAAACAAATAATTATGGGTGGGAAATGGAATATCTGGAGTCTGAAGTCAGCCCTTCGACTCCGCTCAGGGACCAAAGTGAGAAGAAAGAATGGGAAACCATTGGCTTTGTGGCAGGAAAAGGTACCACAACTGAAACCCAGTCTTATGCATTTGCATTACCCGTTACCCGTAATATGTCACTCTTAACCCTAAGACTAAAGCAAATTGATCTCGACGGAACGGTTTCCTACTCACCTGAAATTGAATTAAGTCACTTACCTGATGGATTTGTGTTGATTAAGGCTTACCCGAATCCTTTTAATCCGGAGACCAAACTTGAAATCAATCTGCCTGAAAAAAGTGAAATAAACCTTGTTTTGTATAATTCATTGGGACAGCAAATTAAAATCATTGATTCCGGTAAAAAAGAGTCAGGATTGCACTTTTACACTATTTCCGGCAATCAATTAAGTTCAGGTATTTATTTTGTCACTTTATCAGCCGGAAAGCAAAAAAAATCAGTTAAACTTGTTTTACTGAAATAACGCCATTTGGTGCACTTTCTGCATTAAAATAATTATTCCGGATTGCCTGAATCCACATTTCTTTACTTGCAAATTCAGACGGAAACAGGAATTTAAGACTTTTCCGGTTTTTGTAAGTCCAATTCAAAACAATTCTGATTTCATCCACTGCATCAGTTCTGATCCAGGGCATTTCTTTAACGGTTTTTCCCATTTCATAAAAAGAAGAAATTTCATCCCAAAAGCCTGACTGATCACCATCCTGTACCAAAACGCCATGAGTTACCAGCATTCCGAATCTGACCAGATAATAATCAATTTCCCCCTCTTTTACCCTGACCATCAGAAACGTATTTTCATTCAAACTTCCACCTGACGTAACATGCTTAAAAGTCAGTTTTTCAATTTCTCTAAGCTTGTCACGCAATTTGGCTGCCTGTTCAAATTGTTCAGCCTCAGCAAAATCAGACATTTTCCCTTCCATAAACAACAGTAATTCCTTCCCGCGACCAGAAAGCAATCTCCTGATGAGTTCAATTCCCTTCTGATAGTCCTCTTTTGAAACCTCACCGGCACATGGACCCGAACACTTTTTCATTCCATAAAAACTGCACAATTTTCCCCGTGAAAACGTGACGTCATCACACGGTCTGATTAAGCCTGAGTGCTCTGCAACATCCATTAAAAGCGAGGTCACAGCCTTCCCGTTAAACGGACCAAAATAATCAGCTCCATCTTCCCTGATTTCTTTTAAAACAGAAAGGGTTGGATACGGATGGATTCTGTTGAGACGGATAAACGGATATTGTCTGAGTTTAAGCTGTACGGTGTTAAACTGGGGCTTAAATCGCTTGATGAGACGTGATTCGATCACCAATGCATGAAGTTCGTCACCGGTTTCAAGAAATCTTATTTCAGACGTCTGCTGGAGCATTTTGGGCCATTTTTTAGCTTTTGCATGAAAACCGGAGAAATAAGTAAGAATTCTTTCTTTGAGATTGGCTGATTTTCCAACGTATAAAACCTGTTCATCCTTGCCGATAAACTGATAAATTCCGGGTCTTTCAGGAAACGAACTTGCAACAGAATCCCTCAGTTTTTTAATTTTTTCAAGATTCATTTTCGGCAATTTGACCGGTAAATACTGGAAGGCCAGAATTTCTTCTGCTGATGTGCGATTTTCTTCTTCTTCAAGTTTTGCCAGCATTCTGATCAGCAACAATGCAGTTGCCTCTGCATCACCTGCTGCCCTGTGAGCATTCACAAGACGGATTCCGAGACTTTTAACAAGATTCCCGAGAGAATGTGACTTCAGTGTCCGGTGAAGTCTTCTTGATAATCTGACGGTACACAATGCCTGTCCGGTCATTTCAGAAAAGCCGGTTCGTCTGAGTTCCTGATTCAGTATGGAGACATCAAAATGTGCATTGTGAGCAACAACAATTGTCCCTTTCATGTAATCAAGATACTCTTTTGCAACTTCAGAGAAACCAGGAGCATCCCACACCATTCGGTCAGATATTCCGGTCAGCTCGGTGATAAACGATGGAATATGAATCCCTGGATTGATCAGCGTATTTTTTCTTTCAGTTATTGCGCCATTTTCAACCCTTACGCAGGCGATTTCGATAATTCTTGCTGACGGACCCATTCCTGTCGTTTCAAGATCCACAACAGTAAAAATTGGATTATTCATGCAAAATCCAACGGACTTCTAACCCCACCGGCGCCTTTATTGAGTACGTGAGTGTAAATCATTGTTGTTCTGACGTCAGCGTGACCAAGTAACTCCTGAACTGTTCTGATGTCATATCCGTTGGCAAGCAAATGTGTTGCGAACGAGTGTCTGAACGTGTGACAACTGGCTTTTTTCACAATACCGGCTGCTTCAATTGCCTTTTGGGTTTCAGACTGCATTCTTGTTGGAAGGATGTGATGGCGGTGGACTTTACCAGTTCTTGGATCTTCTGACCGTGTTCTCATCGGGAACACATGTTGCCATTTCCATTCTTTCAGGTTTGATCCGAGTACGAGTTGCTGAGCGGAGTTCAGATTCGCTTCACCAAACCCTTCCGCCAGATCCAATTCATGAATTTTCTTCACTCTTTCAAGGTGATCTTTCAGCGGTTGGATCAGTGCGCCCGGAAGCATGGTTCTGCGGTCTTTGTTTCCCTTTCCGGCATGAACAGTAATTTGCTGGTAACCGAAATCAATATCCATCACCCTGATTCTGAGTGCTTCGAGAAGACGGAGACCAGAGCCATATAATAATGAGGCGATGAGGAAATAATCCCCCTGAAGAAAGTGGAGCACTTTTTTAACTTCATCGGGGGTAAAGACAACAGGAATCCGGTTGGTTCTTTTTGCCCAGACAATGGAGTCAATAGGAGAAAGTTCGCGTTTCAGTACATTTCTATAGAGGAAAATAAGTGCTGCCAGGGCCTGATTTTGGGTGGATGCGGCAACCAATCTTTCAACCGCCAGAAAGTTAAGAAAGCCCGTAATTTCATTTGCTCCCATTTCATTAGGATGTTTTTTATTGTGAAAATGGATGTATTCTTTAATCCAATGAATATAAGCTTCCTCAGTTCTCAAACTCAGGTGCCTGATTCTTATTGCTTCGATAACCTGATTCATAAATGGGGATGACGATTTTGCCACGGGACACTCCTGTCTTTATGTACAGTAAAGATACAAAATAATCCCAGAAATGGAACATTACATTCAATTATTTTGAAAGCTTTTTCTTATGAAAGCGAGATTTAAAATTAACTCAGTCATTAAAAACATCATTATTGTACTTTTATATTCATTAGAAAAGGGATAGAACGAATAAAAGAACAGCTAAAACGGGACACTCGATTGACAATTAGAATAACTTTATCGTACTTCAATAAAAGACCGATCACGAAAAGTTTAAGAAAGTTTTTACAAAATATAATCCATTTTTCGTGGATTAAACCAAGAGAAACCAATCGAAGACGAGTTAGAACATATTGGAATCAAAAGTATGCTTTTTTCAGTAATTCAAATTTTGTCGTTATTCTTATCATTGTTAGGCAATCCTGGTTTTATGTGTATTGCTTACAAAAAATTTTCGATAGCTGAAATTGCAAAAAAGGCAAGGTTAAATGCTGAGTATCAAGTTAAGTTCGATGTGATTGGTTTTCAACCTGTTAATATTTTTGTTGAGCCAATTGATAGTATTTCCGCAAATTATTTTTCCATGTATGAGTTTTACACCATAAAAAACATAGAGAATATTACCTATCTGAATGATACAACGAATTACATTCTGAATGTGAAATATGTTATAAAGACTTTTTCAGAACTAACAAATGATTATGCTGTTCTTAGAGGGAATCATGATCTTGAATTAGGATTTGTAATTAAATACGAGAAAACGGCTGATCCAAGTATTAGATTAAATCATGAATTTGAAGATACCTTGTGGGTTAACTCCTATATTGAAGCACCAAAAGGTAATTTATATCCTTCAGAGATTGTCTTAGAAAGAGTATTTGGTACTTACAAGGATTCTATAAAAATATTGAATAACAATTACCCAAATCTTGAAGATAAAATATTGGAAAAGGCGAAAAAATATTCCAAGTTGGATTTTGATGACAATTTTTTAGATCAATTTCCTGAAATTAAACGAGTTTATATGATTCGAATTTGGATATTACGAGAAAATGCCAAATGTGAAATTCAACAGGTTTATTAAATATGTTCTAACTATCGCTTCCTGGCTGATTTTTGCGCGGCTGGGTTTCCGGAAAGTTCAACAATTTTGAAAGTTTTTTCAGCTTCGGCGAGTTCACGCAAAAACACCAGAAGCTAGGCGTTAGATTAGTATCCTCGAACCCCGAGTTTAAAAAATTGAATCCTTACAAGAATTTCGTAACTTTACATATATGGAATATTGGCAAGAAATTAATACAAAGTTAAAGCCCTGGGTCGACCCCAACCTAAATAAGACGGTTGTCGACCTTTTTGCAGGGTGCGGCGGTCTCTCCTTAGGATTTGAGGCAAATGGTTTTAAAACCATCGGTTTTGAAATGGATGAAAACGCTTCAAAAACCTATAACCAAAACCTAATTGGTGAGTGCATTACGGGGAAACTCACGGTTGAATCAACCTACCCAAAAGCAAATGTAGTTATTGGAGGGCCTCCATGCCAACCTTTCAGTGTTGGGGGAAAACAATTGGGGTTAAAAGATTCAAGGGACGGATTCCCTATTTTTTTATCTGCTGTAAGGCAGTTGAACCCAGAAGTTTTTATGTTTGAGAATGTTCGCGGGATGCTATACAAAAATTTATGGTATCTAAATGAAGTAATTTCAGAACTCAAAAACCTAGGTTATAATATTAATTACTCTTTATTGAATGCGGTAAACTACGAGGTTCCGCAGAACCGTGAAAGAGTTATAGTTTTAGGTTCGAAAAAAAATATTGGTTTACCGCAAAAGTCCCACAGAAAAGTAACCGCTGGTCAAGCGTTAGGAGAACTACCCAATAGATTTGATTCAAATTCAAAATTTTTGACTGAATCAATGGATCGGTATGTAGCAAATTATGAGCGTGCCTCAAGTTGTGTAAATCCACGTGACTTATACTTAGATAAACCAGCAAGAACTCTTACCTGTAGAAATTTGGCAGGTTCAACTGGTGATATGCACCGGGTTAAACTAAAAGATGGGAGAAGAAGAAGATTGACAGTGAGAGAAGCTGCCAGACTTCAAAGTTTTCCAGACTGGTTTGATTTTGTTGGTACAGAAACTCACCAATTTAACCAAATTGGAAATGCTGTTGCCCCATATTTTGCTTATCACCTTGCCAAAAATATAAAAAATCATCTCCTTGGTGAGCATTCAAATGATTTTTATGTTACAGAAAATGAACAACTCAAATTAATTGAAAATGAAGCAATATATCAACCCAGATTTATCCAAAACCTTTAATTCCAAATCTCCTGAAGTCCAAAAATTAATAAATACGACTTTATATATTCTTGAACGTTTTGGTATTCCTCTAGAAGGTTCATCAAGACGGCTTGAAAGAATGGCAATTTCTTTTTTGGCATGCGGTGGTATCAAGGAAATTGCAGATTTTAAGAGTATAAAAGATTTCGATTCTCATTATTCTTTAAAAACTCGCGAAATTATTGAATTTGTGAATAAATACTTCAATGAAAGCATTAGTTCTGGTTCTTATGATGATATTAGGCGGAAAGATTTAAAATTGTTGACCCTTTCGGGGATTGTTGTTCAATCAAGTCCAAATTCTGCTACCAATGATTCAACCCGTGGCTACTCAATTAATCCAATCTATTCAAATTTAGTTAAACAATTTGGGTTAGATAATTGGGAACAACTTGTCCAAGAGAAGTTGAAAAATGTTGTTTCAATCAATGAACAATTAAAAAGACACCGAAATCTTCAAAAAATAAAGACTACGTTACCTTCTGGTATAGAAATAAGTTTTTCAATTGGTGAACATAATATTTTACAAAAAGCAATCATTGAAGAATTTCTTCCAAGATTTGGCCATGATTCCGAAGTCCTATATGTTGGCGACACTTCCGACAAGTATTTGTTTTTGAATAAAGAAAAATTGGAAGAACTAAATTTTTTCAATATTTCACATGAGGAACTTCCTGATATTATTGCATATTCAAAATCAAATAATTGGCTGTATTTAATCGAAGCAGTTTATTCTTCTGGCCCAATTAGTGAAATTCGATTATTACAACTGAAGAAAATTACAGACAAGTGTAAAGCACAAATCGTTTTTATAACAGCGTTTATGAATAAACCCAAATTTCGCCAATTCATTGGTGACATTGCTTGGGAAACTGAAGTTTGGATCGCAGATAATCCAGACCATTTAGTTCACTTTAATGGTGATAAATTTCTAGGACCATATATAAAGCAAACCTAAATATTTTTAAATCCCACAATTCCAGAAAACTAATCTAACTATCGCTTCCTGCTGATTATTGCGCGGCTGGGTTTCCGGTAGTTTAACAAATTTTGAAAGGTTTTTGGCTTCGTTTGGTTCACGCAATAACAGCAGAAGCTAGGCGTTAGAATTTATGAATATCATTGCAAAATATGGAGATTTTATGTTTCATCATTTTTCACGCTTGGCGTTGTGTTCCCTATTATTTGGAAGTTTTTTCGTTTCCTGTTCAGAAGATGAAGATGAAGCGAAAACTATTGTACAAACAAAATCAAAATATGGTGTTTCCTTTTCTGGAACACAAACTATCTATACGGCAAATGGTCTATTATCATCCTCGACAATAATTCCTGATTCTATTAAAAAAGATTTTTTGAATGCTATATTCTTATTACCTGATTCTATAATTTTCAGTTCAGATTCTAATGCACTATTTAAATATTTGAATTCCAGAAGGGTTATTCATAATACAGAAATTATGACTACGAGAAGTACAAACGGTTCAAATCAAGATTTCGTGATTGGTTGGGGAGCAACGAAACCAGATACATTGCATTTTATCATTAACACAACTGGTTTTTATCAATTTGGTTATCATTTTTATAAAACAACGAAAGACGGACTATCGACTAGGATTGAAAAGCAAATTAAGTATTTAGCATCTTATAACACAATTAATTTACCAGAGCTTACTGGCAACGATACTTTATACATTAATGACCTTAAAATCGAATATAAATGACAAATTCACAAATTCTAACTATCGCTTCCAGCCGATTTGCACGCGGCTTGGTTTCCGGAAGTTCAACAATTTTTGAAAGGTTTTAGGCTTCGGTTGGTTCACGTGCAAACGGCAGAAGCTAGGCGTTAGAAATTTTATACCAAGGGAAAATATGAAAAATTTTATTAGTCCGACAATTTGCTCATTTTTAATATTATTAACTTTCTCATGTGGTCCCAAAGGTCCAAATCCCGAAGAAATTGAGGCATCAAAAGCCTTTGAATCAACAATTGTTCAAAAAGCAGAAATACATGAGGATGAAGTCGTTTCAAACTCAAAAAGTACGAACGAAATTGCGAGGAAAATTTTAAAAACTGGCGAAATATCCTTTGTTTGTGAAAACTTATCAGTTACAACAAATAATATTAAAGATATTTGTGTGAAATTTAAAGCATATGTTTCGAAGGAGAGTGAAAGGTCAGGCTTATCAAAAGAATTAGAATTAAAAATTCCTTCTGATAAATATGATTTGTTCGTAGATTCATTATCCTCGATTGCAATAAATCTTGAATCAAAAAATCTGAACGAAGTTGACGTTACTGAAGAATTTCTTGATGTTGAAGCTAGAATTAAAACAAAGAGTGATTTGGAAGCACGCTATAGAGAGTTAATTAAGCAAGCCAAAACGATTGAAGAAATTTTGAAAATTGAAGAACGAGCCGAGGTGCTTAGAGGAGAAATTGAATCAATGCAGGGACGGTTGAATTTTTTAAAAAACCAGACCAGTTATGGTACATTGACTGTAAGGTTTCATGTAAAAAGTTCAACACTTACAACATCTATTGTTAATGAAATCAAAGATGCGTTTGATGGTGGCTGGAAAATTATTAAGTATCTATTTATTGGTTTAATTTATCTATGGCCTTTTATTCTTGTTGCATTGGTTTGGTATTTCATTAAGAAAAAGCACGCGAAATAAAATTTCTAACTATCGCTTCCAGCCGATTTGCACGCGGCTTGGTTTCTGGTAGTTTAACACATTTTGAAAGGTTTTTGGCTTCGGCGAGTTCACGTGCAAACGGCAGAAGCTAGGCGTTAGGTAAAATATGATAA
>JAIUNL010000035.1 GCA_020161835.1 Bacteroidota bacterium
TCAGTGGCAAGTTGATCCGGTTCGGATTATGGCAATCATTCGTGGGGATAAGGAAAAAGAACCTTTGGGCAAAATCGTCTCCGGCAACCTTGATCCTGATAAAATGGATTACCTGGTCAGAGATGCCCACCATTGTGCCGTTCCTTATGCCAGTGTTGATATTGGCAGGTTGATTGAGTCTTTTGTACTTGATTCAGACCGTAACAGGCTTGCCATCACGAACAAGGGAATTGCCAGCTTTGAGTCTCTTGTTTTTTCAAAGTACATGATGACACGGCATATTTACTGGCATCATACCGTAAAAACATTTGGTTCAATGATGAAACGGCTTGTTCAGGATTTGATGGATGACCATTTGATGTCACCCGAAAAGTTGAAACAGATTTTTTACGAATCAAATGATGAGCAACTTCTCTGGAGGTTGTCGAGTGAAACTTCATCCCTTGCTGAAAATAACCCGTCACTTGTTTTACTTGATTTTATCATCAAACGGAAACCCTATAAAAACCTGTTGTCGGTCGGATTCACCCGTGATGGGAAAAAGGGTGAACAACCAGGTCTCGTCGTTGTTCCGAAAGGGGTTATGGATCACCAGTCGAAACGGTACGGAAGGGAAGTCAATACCCGTGATCCCATTATTCTGGCACTGAACAGACTTCATCACGATCCTATTTTCAGAAAAGAAAAAGAAATTCAGCTCGCCGGATGGTTAAACTCAAAAACGGGTGGCAGGTATCAGATTTTATCTCATGAAGTTCTTATCGATGCCCCGGGTTTTCATTCTATTTTCGAATATGCTGATCTGATGGAACTTCATCTTTTCAACCCGAAATCAGATTCTTTTCAGCCTCTGTACAAAAACCATTTAACGATGTTTCAGCCTGAGTTTATTTCGGCTTTTGAACCGTTCGCAAAAGAACTTCAAATTTTGGTTCACCCCCGTCTTGCCGAGCTTAAAAAACAGGAATGGGAATCTGTATTGGAGTTATTCCTGTGAAAAAAATCGTCATTTCACTCCTTTTTCTTTTTATTTTTTTGGAGGGATTTGCTCAGTTTCCTTACCCAGATTCTTCGGCGTACAGTACACCACCGGTTATTATCAAACTGAAAAGTGATAAAGTTGCTGCTTTTACCTGGACGGTCATCCGGGCTGCCAATCCCGGATTTGCACTTATCAATGAAGGTGGTGTGTACCAGCCTGGCTTTACCAGTCAATGGGGATATATGGTTGGAAAAACCGGAAATGCCAAACTATTTGCAGAATATACCTATGTACCCGAACGATTTATCCCGCATATATTTCACACCGGGATGTTATTCGATATCGTTACATATGTTGATCAGGGCCTGATTTTTAATTTTCGGTACGGATTTACGCCCGGGATCGGACTTTTTTCTGACTTTAAAGATTACGGCATGTCAATGGAATATGCAGCCTGGGTAGAGATTATTCAGTTTACACGATTTTATGCGAGGTACCGGTTTAATTTCTGGATTTCACAACCCAGCATCGGTTTTCAGGATTTTGCTTTTGGTATCGGTTTGCCATTGTAATTCGGGGTCTGTAGAGCCGGGTCTGAGACCCGGCTCTACAACAATTTTTTTACCCGATAATTTCTTTGAACAGTTCTTTATAAGATCCGAGTACAAACCTGTACATGAGTTTTTTCCAGAAACCGGCTGAGGCCATCATGGCTTCAAAATGTTTCCGGGTTTGCATCATGACTTCACGCATGTATTTGGTTTCCATTGGGTTCAGAGTAAACTCTCCGCCTTTGGGAGCATCATTTACCTTTTTTAGAATTGCCTGAAGAAATGTCTTCTGCTGTTTGGCCTGCGGATTTTTTGGCATTTGTTTCATGCCATCTTCCAGCATTTTAACGAGGAGCTTTTTGGATGATTTGGAAAGTTTAATTTTTTTCATAACCTTTGATTTCAACTAAATTTTAGCCTTAAAGATATCGTTTTAACTGATCACTTTCAAACCGTTCTGCAGGTTGAAAATGATCATCAAAGTATCTATTATTTTTTCTTTCGGCTGACCGATTTTTTATTTAACTTACTTCCAACCATTTATACTTGTGAGCCTTTGAATGAAAGTTGTTGTTTTTGATATTGAAACAGTTGGTATCTCCTGGGACACTTTAACTGAACATGAACAGACTTATTTGCTGAAATCAGTTAAATCTGATGAAGAAGCTGAAGCAGAAAAGGGAAAACTGGGTTTGAATCCGCTTACAGGTAAAGTTGTAAGTATTGCAATGTATAATCCCGATTCCAAACATGGACGGGTTTTACTTGAATCCGAAGGAAATGCAACTGCAGTTTCTGAACCGGATGAAGACGGGTTTCAGTTTGTAACCGGAACTGAAGAAGAAATTTTAAAAGCCTTTTGGGATATGGTAAAATCATACGATGCGGTGATCACTTTCAATGGCCGTTCATTTGATGCACCATTTTTGTTACTCAGATCGATGACACACGGAATTCTTCCAACGAAAAATCTGCTTCCGTACCGGTTTTCTGCAAAAGAACATATTGATTTGATGGATGTGATGACTTTTTATGGACTGACACGAAAATTCAGTCTCGATTTCTATTGCCGGCGGTTGGGAATTCCAACCCCCAAAACTGAAGCAGCGTCGGGTGATAAGGTGGGTGCCTTATATGCAGAAGGTAAGTTGCAGGAAATTGGTACTTATAATAAACTTGACGTCATTGCAACCAATAGTTTATATCAAATGGTAAAACCAACCTTAATGGCTTATTCAGGCTGATATGAAAAACGTTGAATATAAAATTTCAGGTTATGTTCAGGGAGTTGGACTCAGATATTTTATCTGGTCTGCTGCCAATGAACTGGGTGTTAAAGGAACAGTAAAAAATCTCGCAGACGGTACAGTTTACATTTGTGCAAGCGGAACTGATGACCAGTTGAAACGTTTCAAGCAAATTATTGCTGATGGGAACGGTTATTCCAGGATTCATGAACTTGAAGAAAAACCGGGAAAGTCTGAACAGAAATTTGAAAATTTTCTGATTTTACGTTAAATGAATTGTAAGTCTGTAAGTAATAAAAGATATTTATCTTTTGAAAATATGGAGTTAAATTGTTGTAATTATTAAATATAGCAATGACTCCGCCAGTTTTAGGCTGGCAAACCACTTTAAACTTTAAGAGGATTCTATGTCAAGTGAAAATGGAAATGGCGATATTTTTGAAAAAGTAGTGATTGCATCACTTGCGTTTCTGGGCGGTGTTGCTGTCGGGATGTTATTTGCACCGAAAAGCGGGAAAGAAAACCGGAAATGGGTAAAAGACAAAGCTTCAAATCTCGGGAAAAAAGCAGAACAGGGTTTGAACAAAGTCATGGACAAAATGTCGAATACAGAAGTCAGACCTTCAACAGATTACGCCGATGAAAGTGAAATTTACAACGAAAGCCACAAAAGCTGATTTAGTTTATTGATTTAAAAGAAAAGAGCGTCTCTAAAGGATTTTTTTATCGGAAAACTTCGTGGATTTGCTTCGCAGAATTATCATTTCCCGCCTTCGCGGGAATGACAAACGTTTCAACATATTTAAAAGCTGCGAAATTGTCATCCCCGTGAAGACGGGGATCCACCATTTTGGTAATTTGATTCCGCCCCTTTTAGCTTATCTTCCCGTAAAGCGTACCCCGTACAACGTACCACCCAACACCTATTTCCTTCTCGACACTTCCCAAAACATAATTCCTGCAGCAACTGAAGCATTGAGTGAATTGATTTTTCCTGCCTGAGGAATCCCGATAATGTTGTCGCACGATTTTTTTACCAGCGGGCGGATACCTTTTCCTTCAGATCCGATGACAACAGCAGCAGGGAAGTTGATTTTACTCTTCTCAGACCAGGTGTCTCCACCCATATCAAGACCATAAACCCAGAACTTGGTGTCTTTCAGTTTTTGAATGGCCAACGCAAGATTGGCTACTTTGATAATTGGCAGAAAATGCACGGCGCCGGCACTGGTTTTAACTGCTGCACCAGAAAGCGGGGCAGAATGGTGAAGGGGAAGGATAATTGCAGAAAACCCGAAAACCTCGGCAGAGCGGATAATGGCACCCAGATTGTGAACATCTTCAATTTCATCCAGAATGGCCACGGTAGTATTTGACTTTACCGTTCCCAGAAATTCATCCAGATCCATATAAGTGATCGGTGAAACAAGTGCAAAAACACCCTGGTGGGTTTGCTCAGAAAGTCCAGCTTTGTGAAATTTATCATTCATCGCCATCACGCAGGGGATTTTGCGGTCTTTTGCGAGCTTGTAAATATCAGTCATGGTTCTGGGCTGATTGCTTGCCAGATAATAAACTTTTTCTACATCCCGGGTTGATTTCAACAGCTCAATCACTGCATTCCGGCCAAAAACAATTTCAGATTCCGGTTCATCTTCTTTGCTGACGGCACGTTCATTTGACGGAAATGGACGTTGCTGAAGTCTGCCTTCCGGTTTTACAAAAGATTTGGATTGTGGGCGGGTAAAAGGTCTACCTGGACGGTCACTGCTTCCGGCAGCTGATTTTTCTCCGGATCGGGAAGTTGGTTTGTCACCTGGTTTTGCTGATGGCTTGCTGCCAGTTTTTGATGCGGGTCTGGTGGTTCTGAAATCAGGTTTCATTGGGCTACCTCTTGTTTAACCAGACTCAGGTCAATACGACCCGATGTGATGGTTTTCCCTTCAATCCTGATAACAGGAAACTGGGATTTGTAAAATTTAAAGTCTGGATGGCCGGGAAGTATTTTTTCTTCACGGATGAGAAAAGGCGTCTGCCTCTGGAGTGTTTTAAGCTGTTCAAGGGCTTCATTGCACAAAGAACAGTTTTGAGTAGAAATCAGATGAATCTGGATCAGATTACTCATGGCTTCCTGATAGAAATTCAACAAGTTGATCAAATGAAACCTGCTGCTGTTCTCCTGTTTTCATATTTTTCAGTGAAACTGATTTTTGTGCCATTTCATTATCACCCACGACAACAACATAAGTTGCTCCCAACCGGTCAGCTTCCCGCATTTGGGCTTTGATACTTCTGCCAAGCAATTCGATTTCGGTTTGGATGCCAAGGCCCCGTAATTTCTGAACGATGGGAATCATGGCCTCAATATGAGGCTGGGCAAAAGCAGCAACAAATAAGACAGGTGTTTTGGGCTTCACATCCTCAAGCAGTTTTCTTTCTTCAAGAATAATCAGCAATCTTTCAATTCCGATTGCAAATCCGACTGAGGGTGTGGGTTTTCCGCCAAGTTGTTCAACGAGCAGATCGTAACGTCCGCCACCACCAACTGCATTCTGACTTCCAAGATCGTCAGAAACGACTTCGAAGGCTGTTTTCGTGTAATAATCGAGCCCTCTGACCAAAAACGGATCAATTTCAAATGAAATTCCGGCAGCCGTGAGTAAATTTTTAACCGATTCAAAGTGAGTTCGGCATTCGTCATTCAGGTGATCGGTAATGACAGGCGCCTGATGAATGAGGGTTTTGCAGGTCTCGTTTTTGCAATCCAGAATCCGCATCGGATTCGTTTCAAAACGTCCCTGACAGGTTTTACAAAGCTGATCAAAATGCGGTCGGAGATAATCTTTGAGAATTTCCTTATAAACCGGACGGCAGTTTTCATCACCAACGGAATTGATTTTCAGCTTGAGTGATTTCAAGCCGAAGGATTCCAGTGTTCTGATCATCAGCATGATGACTTCAGCATCTGCAACCGGCGCCGGACTTCCAACCAGCTCAATTCCCCATTGGTGAAATTGTCTGAGGCGGCCTTTCTGTACATTTTCAGCTCTGAACATAGAGCCGATATAGTACATTTTCTGAACGCCGCCTTCTTGCCCCAGATTGTTTTGAATCCAGGCACGCATCACACTTGCCGTCATTTCGGGGCGAAGGGTAAGTGACGTTCCGCCTCGATCATCGAAAGTATACATTTCCTTGCTGACTACGTCTGTCAGTTCCCCGATTCCACGTTTGAACAATTGGGTAGATTCAAAAACCGGAGTTCTGATTTCACGGTAACCGTAAGTTTCTGAAATGACTTTGATTTTATTTTCGGCAAATTGCCACCGGTAGGACGATTGCGGAAGCAGGTCCTGTGTGCCTTTAATACTTCTGATTGGTTCCATTAGATTTCGGGGTACTGTTCTTCTTCGTCCTGAATGAGTTTAAATAATTCATCGGAAGAAGATGCTGAAAGCAAACTTTCCCTGAATTCATCCTTGTTCATAAGGCGACTGATTCTGGATAGGAGTTTAATGTGGAGATTGACCATACTGTCACGGGCAGCAAGCAAAACAACAAGTTTAACAGGCTCACCGTCAAGTGATTGAAAATCAATCGGGTTTTTTAATATTGCAAGGGCGGCAACAATATCAGTTACACCCTCACTTTTTCCGTGGGGAATTGCGAATCCTTTACCAACACCTGTTGACATGATTTTTTCACGTTCAAAAACAGAAGTTTTGACTTTTTCCATGTCGAGAATGTTCGGATGGATTTGAATCACATCAAGCATAGCCTGAATAACTTCATCCTTTGATCCGGCTACAAGGTCATGCCGGATGTATTGGGGTTGAAGGATTGTCGAAATTTTCATGGGTTCTTTACTTCGTCCAAACCGGACGATTTTCAGGTTTATTGTAAGAAAGTAAAAATAGACGAACGTCTGTTTAAAATCAATTATTTATTAGGCGGAAGGAATTCTGTGTTTCTTTTATGCAGCAATAAGTTTAGCAATTATGTTCGGGGGGCGCCTATTTTGATTCTACCAATTAATGTAATTTGTCCTCACCCCAGCGGGGTGAAATGTTGGTAGAAAAACCACCAAAAAAAGCATCCGCCCGGCTACAAAACCATTTTATTTGCATTATCCACATTCCGGGCGGAAATGGTAACATGCAAAAGGGAATCTGGCTTACAATTTGAGTAGTCGTCGACAAAAAAATTGGTATTATCAATAAAAAAGGGCAGGATTTTCTCCCGCCCTTTGAATGGTAAACCAAACCGGTTTAAATACAAAGACGCCCCTGTTTTGTTTCTGCAAAAAATTCAGAAAACAATTATTTCAGCAATTGCAGTTTCCCGGTTTTGACTTCGTTTCCAATTTCCACTCTGTAGAAATAGGTTCCCGAGGCGAAATTGTGACCATCAAACCGAACAGAATGTTTTCCGGCATCCATCTGGTTTTTACCGAAGTCTGCAACAACCTGACCCAGGATGTTATAAACCTTTATCGAGACCATAGAAGGAGTGTTAATCGATACAGTCAGAGTTGTGACCGGGTTAAACGGATTTGGATAAACCACGACCTCATTGGTAACCGCTGCAAGATCAACCTTTGATTTTTCCTTTGTATTCCGTTTGTTCATGCCATCTACCGGTTTTAGCTCAACATCGGTAAAACCAAGACTGAATGTTACTGTTTCAGGGACAGAGAACAGCAGGATATCATCGGCCATCAGGCCGGTAAGACTTTGGGTGCTGATCTCAGACCAGACGGTGGGTTTGTATGCCCGGATAACCTGACCGTTTCTGAATATTGAAATTGCCAGATTATTTACCAGTGTATCAGGTTGACTGACCAGTATTTCTTCATCAGAAGGATTTACCACTTTAACTGCACAGATCACATTTCCCTGTTCCATCGAACCTTCCGGCTCTACAGTTACTCCGGTAAAGTCAAGAACAACCGGGTGTTTTACCCCGTTCTGATCAACCCACCACCGGTTGAAGGTATAGTTCATCTGGATTCCGCCATCTCCCTTCATGAGCTGACCGGAACCGGTATATCTTTTAACAGATGCAAGCGGCGTTTCATTGGAAGTGAACATGAAGCTGCTTCCGGTTCCCTGATCCCGGGTGTACATTCCAACTGCCATACCGCCGATAGAAGTTGCTGAACCCGAGCCAACGACTGAAAACCAGTTTCCTGAGTTTGCCGGATCAGTACTGCGGAAGACCAGTCGCCCGGTAACTGAATAGGCAGATGTTGCCTGATCTGTTACTGCAGGTTTTTCACCTTTCAGATACCTGACCGAGAGTACCGGTCTGTCATTGTAACCGGCTTTAACATAATACAACACATCAGGACCACTTGAGACTGCACCCTGATAAACAAAGGTAACTGTTCCGTTTGTACCTGAAGCCTGAAGAGACTCACAACTGTATTGTCCGGTTCCTGTTGGTGTCGGGATATCACACTGAAGGGTTGTTTGTGCATCCCAGTCATACTGATAAACCGGCTCACTTGATCCGTTTGATTTTGCATAATAAACGAAGTCCTTTGCGCCAAACCCGCTGTTTGCATCCAAATGGATTACATTGGCCTGTTTGGATGTGCTTTCAGTGGTAAGTGTCCGGGAAACAAGGCCGCTGATACTGTTCAAATCAGCCCCAATTGTAAATTTACCCCCGATGAGATAAGCATTGGTTCCCTTGTAGGTAATGACTACAGTTGAACCACTTAGGGACAGAGTAGGAGCAACGCCAGCTTGAGGTAATGTAGAGAAACCGAAATCATTGAGTTTACGCCGGTTGGTATTATCAACAGGCGCTAAAACCAAAGATGCCCATCCAAAATACAACTGACCTGCAGAAAGGGTGATACTTTGAAGGTAAGTTTCAGTCTGACCCGAAGTATTCACTTCTGACCAGGTAACAAGGCCTTTTTTGTTTGAACCTGAGGTAAGAAGGGCAGAAAGAGAAGGATTAGCGGCATAGCCGGTCCGTTTGGTTACCCGTTTTTCAGGCAGCCAGGTAGTCCCATCATCAAAGGAAGCAGTTACCCAGATATCACTCATACTCTCATAAACAAGAAGCTGGGTATTGCCGTTAACGGCAAGCCGGCGCTGATTTTTACTGTTTGCATTGGCAGGTTGACCGGTCTTTAATTTAGACTTGTAATTGGCGAAAACCGTGGCATTTGCACTCCGGAAAACAACAGGCTGAAGTTCTGTAGAACCACTGTTTGTTAGCTGATCAGTTCCGGTTGTCTTCCAGTTTTGAAACTGGGCAGTTTGGTCGCCGGCAAAGGTTAATACCTGATCAGCCTTTACCAGATAATAGGGTTTATTTGGATCTGATTGTAATTTTTCTTCATTGGGAAATACTTTCCTTGTTCCTGAGACTTTATCGGTAAGCCCGATCCCACCTGTGACCCATGGATCTGAAAAGTTGGTGAAAACCGGCAGCACGCCCTCTATTCTGGATTCAATAGTTGCTAAATAAGATTCCTTAAAGTTTGCTGATTGAGGTGTGCCATCCGCCAAAAATACTTCTGTCTGATTGTAATTTGTATTATCATTATTCCAGTGGTGCCTTAAATTTACCGGATTTGAAACAGGGAATCCTGTTTCGAGGGTTTTGAGGGTATAGTTATAGTCTGAAAAAAGCGGGATTGAGTTACCAGAAATGATTTCCTGATTTAAGTCAACCAGTTTTAATTTCCCACCGGCATTGGTACCATTAACAAGGTTTTTAACCGTCGTTTGT
>JAIUNL010000018.1 GCA_020161835.1 Bacteroidota bacterium
TTTGCCGGTAGTTCTTGCGCAGGAGTCACACCTCTTCCCATTCCGAACAGAGAAGTTAAGCCCTGCCGCGCCAATGGTACCTGGTTCACACACCTGGGAGAGTAGGTCACTGCCGGCTTTTTTAACCAATCAAAAGCCACCCTTCGGGTGGCTTTTGTCGTTTATGAAAAGGTTGGATGTCTATTAATTTTTCTGCTATATATTCATCAATTTTTTTATACTTAAATTAGATATTCTATTCCTTTGATAAACCCCTCACGTTTCGGTATTTTAGCAATTCTGTAATGATTGAGATTAAAAATGGCCGACAAATTTAAACGTATTCTGGTAACTGCTGCCCTCCCTTATGCCAACGGTCCGATTCATATTGGACATCTGGCAGGAGCCTACCTTCCTGCTGATCTGTATGTAAAATATCAGCGGCTCAAGAAAAGAGATATTCTTTTTATCTGTGGTTCAGATGAGCATGGTGTTCCCATAACCATAAAAGCAGACCAGGAAGGTGTATCACCTCAGGATATCGTTGACCGGTACCATAAAATGATGCAGGAGTCATTCAAAACGTTTGGAATAGACTTTGATAATTATTCACGGACGAGCCTGCCCATCCATCACGAAACAAGCAGTGATTTTTTCACAGTTCTTAACAACAAAAAGATCCTGACTGAAAAAACAGAACAGCAATTATATTGTGAACATGACAACATGTTTCTTGCTGACCGTTATGTTGAAGGTAAGTGCCCAAAATGCGGTGCTGATGGTGCAAGAGGTGATCAGTGTGAGACGTGTGGTTCTTATCTTGATCAGACAGAACTCATTGACCCAAAATGTAAAATTTGTTCAAACTCCCCCGTGATCAGAGAGACAAAACATTGGTACCTTCCGCTAGGAAAATATCAGGATCAACTTCAGGCCTGGATCCGGTCAAAGCCAGACTGGAAAGATAATGTCGTCAACTATTGTGAAGGCTGGTTCAGAGAAGGACTAGAAGATCGTGCTGTTACCCGTGACCTGAAGTGGGGTGTTAAGGTTCCCCTGCCTGACGCAGAAGGAAAGGTCTTGTACGTATGGTTCGATGCCCCGATTGGTTATATTTCATCGACCAAAGATTGGGCAGCTAAAAAAGGACAACCGGAACTCTGGAAGGATTATTGGCAAAAACAAGACACCAAACTTATCCATTTCATCGGTAAAGATAATATCGTTTTTCATGCCATCGTCTTCCCTGCTATGCTCATGGCACATGGTGACTTTGTTTTGCCTGAAAATGTTCCGGCCAATGAATTTCTGAATATTGAAGGAAAGAAACTCTCTACTTCAAGAAATTATGCAATTTGGCTTCATGAATACCTTCAAGATTTTTCACCGGACTCACTACGGTATGCACTTGCCAGCACCTTACCAGAAACAAAAGATTCTGATTTTTCATGGAAAGAATTTCAGGCAAGGCATAACAATGAATTGGCCGATATTTTAGGGAATTTTGTAAACCGGACGTTCACATTTGCACACAAATATTTCAACGGACAAGTCCCCGCTTTAAAGAATCAAAAACCAGTTGATTTTGAGGTTGAAAAATATCTCACTGAAATTCCTGAGAAAATTGGTTCATTATATGAAACTTACCATTTCAGGGAGGCTGTTCAGGAATCAATGAATGTTGCCAGAATGGCAAACAAATACTTTAACGATTCAGAACCCTGGAAAACACGGAATTCGGATTTGGTTCAATGTGGAAATACTATCCATGTTAGTCTTCAGATTTGCCGTTCACTTGCCTTAATTTTCCAACCCGTCCTTCCTGATGCATCAAAGAAAATTCTAAATATGCTGAATCAATCTGAGAATCTAAAAAATCTTGACTGGTCCGAATCAGCCTTTTTTGGTTTGAAAGAAGGCCAGGAACTTAAACAACCTGAAATTCTTTTTACAAAGATTGAAGATGAAATGATTCAGAAGCAAATTGACAAACTGGCTCAACCTATTCTGTTAACTGTTGATAAAAACCTGGTTGAACCTTTAAAACCGGAAATTTCTATTGATGATTTCAATAAAATAGATTTACGGACTGCAACTGTTTTAGAGGCAGAAGTTTTCAAAGGAACTGATAAACTTTTAAAACTTCAGGTTGATCTGGGTTCTGAAAAACGTCAGGTACTTGCCGGACTTCAGCAACACGTTAAACCAGAAGATTTGATTGGTAAAAAGGTGATTCTGGTTGCAAATCTTGCTCCCCGAAAAATGAAAGGTGAAGAATCAAAGGGAATGGTTCTAGCGATAGAGGATTCAAATGGACATTTAATCCCAGTATTTACACCAGATTCAGTACTGCCAGGATCAACGGTAAGGTAGAATATGAAATCAATTATAACAGGCTTAATCTTAATTTTTTCACTTACCCCTGGGGTTTCCAATTCTCAGATTTTCACATTTGAGTTAAATGCAGGACCCGCCGTTGCAGATAATTATAGCAACCCGTTTTCGTATGGCGGTTGTCTACGTTTTGATGTGGATCCAGATTGGTTGCTCGGATTTAATTACCATTATTGGGCAGGTCAGGATAACAGAATGATTGCCGGTGTAAAAAGCTCGGAATTGTATTTTGGGAATAGTGGTGCCAACATTCAGGCTTACTACAGAAATCCTTTAACCAGAAATTCAGGAGTTCTACTTGGGGGTGGTTTGGGTATATATGAGATGAAAAAAACAAATTCATCTGTTTCCGCACGTTCATATCTTCAACCTGCACTTAGCCTCAGCACAGAAATTTATTATTCGCTTGGAAAACGTGTTTACCTGAATGTTCAGGGAACAATCAGTTCACCCGTGGTTTACAAAAAAATTCTGATCACACACCCACGCTGGATTTTCCTAACCGCCGGCATAGGATTTATCATTTAATCAATGACATTCTAAAAGCAATCGGGAGCATTTCTGATGGACTCCAGCCATGTTTTTTCATATCAACCTGATCTGAATCAATAAATTCTACTCCTTCAGCCAACAATCGGTTTTTCATGGTTTCTGGTGTTTCGAAATGAAATTTACCAGTTAAAAGCCCAATGCGGTTTACTACCCTGTGGGCGGGAATTTCTATCCGGTTTCCGACCCCATTCATTGCATACCCGACCAGTCTCGCTGATGATTTTGCTCCAAGAAACTCTGCAATCAATCCATAGGAAGTTACTTTTCCAGGTGGAATTTCTTTGACAACTGCATATACTTTTTCATAAAAGTCGCTGTTCTTTGAAAAAGTTGGAGGTTCAGATTTCCTCATTTATTCATAATCCCGATCCAGCCATAACTTTCCATAAGGTAATAAATAACGTAGAGCCAACTGAAAATTCCATGGATTATAGCCCAGAGGACTGATTTATTGAGTGACCATGAAATTGTAATTGCCAATGCACTTCCGAAACCGATTCCACTTTTTACAGTTGATTTTACTGTACTATACCCTTCCTGTGCCATAATTCTATCCTTTAATTTTTGTTAGTGAACTTTTGCCCGCAAGCCATCCGCTGCTCCATGCCCATTGAAAATTATACCCACCAATAATTCCGTGTACATTTATAATTTCCCCCGCAAGGAATAAACCGGGAAACTGTTTTACTTCCATCGTAGCAAGATTAATCTCAGAAAAAGGGACGCCACCAGCGGTAACCTCTGCTTTTTTAAATCCTGAGTGACCAGAAATATCCGGTTTAAAATCAGTAAGCAAGGCAATTAATTTATTTCTTTTCTCTCTAGGTAATTGTCCGATTGAAATATCAGTGAAATCAAGTCGGTTAATAAGTACTGCTGCCAACCTGTCGGGAAGCTTTGTTCTTAGCAATTTTGACAATTTTATTGTCGGGTTATTTTTGATTTCGTCAGTCAGCCATTCCCGAACCTCATTTTCATTTTCCTCCGGGAAAAAACCAATCGTTAGTTCAGTAACCTTCCGAAGTTTTTGATCGGTAAACCATTCACTTGCATTTAAAATACCAGGTCCGCTTAACCCATCGTGGGTAAATAAAAGGGAGTTTTCATGGTTAAAAACCTCTTTTCCATTTTCCCTGACTTTTATTCTGCACCAAACAGTTAACCCTGAAAGCGCATGTAAATCATGATCTGAACATTTTAACGGGGTCAATGCTGCCCTTGGTTGAACAAGAGTAACCCCCATATTTCTCAAAACTGTCCAAATTGAACCATCGCTTCCTGTATGCGGATACGAAAAACCGCCGGTTGCGAGAATAACAGTTTCAGAAGAAAAGGAACCCTTGTCAGTTTCGCATTCCCAGATTGAACCAACCTGACTTAACGAGTTTAATTTAACCGGATACTTGAAAGAAATATCATATTTTCTGACTTCTGCAAGTAATGAATTTAACACGTTTGATGCTGAATCAGAAACTGGAAATACCTTATTCCAGGGCTCTTCAACTTTCGTTTTTACGCCAGCTGAAATAAAAAAATCAACAACCTTATCTGGAGGAAACTGAAGAATGACTTTTTTTATACCGTTAACCGACTCTCCTCTGAAATTTCTGAAATCCATTTCAGCATTTGTAATATTGCATCTTCCGCCGCCCGACATCAGTATTTTTGTACCAGGTCGTTCTGATGCATCTAACAATAATACATTTTTTGCTCCTGCCCTCCCGGCAGAAATAGCTGCCATAAGTCCGGCAGCTCCTGCACCTGCAATGATTACCTGATAGTCATTCAAAATAAATTACATTTCCTTACCAGTACCGGTCATTAAATTCACTGAATTGTTTTTTAAAATCATTCAGATAAAGGTAAAGATTTAAACTCAGGATGAAAACCCAACTTTCCGATTTTTTCCTGCTTAAGATTACGGGTTAAGTCTCTTTATATTTGTAATTTACACTAAACTGTCTGCAAGTGGCAATCAGGTTGGTAAAATGGTATTTTTGGCATTATGAAATTATTTCTCACACCTGTTTGGATTCTGTTAAAAAAGGAATTCAGAATTGAATTCAGAAGCCGGGTTGCAATAAACGGACTTCTTTTATTTGTTCTTGTTTCTGTTGCTCTGGTTAATTTCTCAGTTGGCTACATGAAACTTCAGGTTCCTGTTTTTTTTGGATTGATCTGGCTGTGTTTGTTTTTTTCATCAATGTATGGACTTTCAAGAACATTTGTTGCGGAATCAGACCAGGGTACATCCGATTTTTTAAGACAACTGGCCAGACCCTCACAAATATTTTTGTCAAAACTGCTTTTTAATCTGGTTCTATCCCTATTGATAGGGTTCGTACTCTTTCTTTCGTTTTTTTTCTTCTTTGAGGCACCTGACATTCACTGGGGATTTTTTATCGCCGGCCTTTTTTTAGGAACTCTTGCTATTGCCAGTACAACTACTTTATTGGCCTCAATTGTTGCCCAGGCAGACAGCAAAGGTGCGCTCTTCCCTGTTCTTTCGTTCCCGTTAATGATTCCTTTAATCATGACTTTGGTTACCTGGACAAAGAATTGTGTCAGTGATGATACAATACCGGCACTTTGGGAACCCTTTTCCGTCCTGATTGCTTTTATCGGGGTAACCACAACTGCCTCAATTTTACTTTTTGATTTTATCTGGGATTAAAATGAAACCAGTTTCTTCACGTTACACCCTATTTGTTGGCATCTGGCTTTCCATGATTGTTGTTTTTGGGATGCTTCTTCCTATCCCAAACATCCCCATATTAAAGGAAACAGCCCGGAATATATACTTCCATGTTCCACAATCATTTGCAATGATTTTTATTTTAACTATCAGCTTCTGGAACAGTTTTCAATATTTACGGAAAAAGGATCTTTCCTATGACCGAAAAGCGGAAAGTGCCGCATCCGTTGGAATGTTATTTGGATTTACAACCATAGTTACCGGCGCAGTCTGGGCTGATTTTACCTGGGGCGTGTTTTGGAATTGGGATCCGAAACAAACATTATTTCTTGGATTACTTTTCATTTATGGTGCCTATTTCATTCTCAGAATGTCTGTTGATGATGAAACGAAAAAGGCCTCACTTTCAGCAGCTTATAACTTATTCTCTTTCGTTCTGATGCCTTTTCTTGTTTTTGTACTACCCAGAATGTTACCTGGCCTTCATCCGGGAAGCCCTGAAGAAGGTGGAGCCAACAATCCGGTTTTCACAGGTATCAATTTAATGATCAGAATTATGCTATACTCTTCGGTCATCGGGTTTTGTATGCTCAGCTATTGGCTCTATAATATCAGGTACCGGATCACAACTTTAAAATCAAAAATGGACTAACGGGCAACTTATGGAAATTTATCTGGTTACAGGCATTTTACTGATTATCTGGCTGAGTATCTTTTTTTACGTCAGATCACTCGACAAAAGACTAAAAGAGCTTGAAAAATCTGAAGGAGAAAAAAAGTGAACAAGAAACTACTCGCCGGAGGGTTATTTATCATAGCCTTTGCTGTTTATGGGATTTTTGCCTTTAAGGAAAATGTAAACCCTTACACCAATTTTAAAGGTGCAGAAAAAGCATGGGGGGCCGTTCAGATAAAAGGCGTATGGGACCAGGAAAAAGAAAGCAGCTATTCTGTTGAAAACCATACTTTTACGTTTTGGCTTAAAGATGAATCAGGTGAAACCCGCCAAATTGTTTTTAGTGGCTCCAAACCCAACAATTTTGAACATGCAACCTCAATTGTGGTTAAAGGAAATCTTGAAAATGATGTTTTCATTTCTGACCGTATTTTGGTAAAATGCCCCAGTAAATATCAGTCTGAACAAGCCGATGGGGTTAAATTCCAGTCCTGATATTTGGGTAAAACGGAGTAACCTCTTACCAGTTTTCGTTTTATTTCCCCAAATTTCTTTATCTTCACAACCTCAAATTATCGTAATAAATAAAATCTATGATTTACAAAAGTCTTGTCATTTTCGCCCTGGTCTTTTTTGCACTTTCAACAGTTGGATATTTTCTTTCAACGAGAAAAAAGGGGCCGGTTCAGGATCAGTGGTTACTTGTATCACGTCTTTCATTTGCTCTTGCAACTGTACTGATAACAGCGGTTTTTGCAATTTTGGTTTATCTGCTGACAACTCACCAGTTTCAGTATAACTACGTTTACTCATACAGCTCAATTGATCTTCCTATTAAATATCTTGTTTCTACGTTTTGGGCAGGACAGGAAGGGTCTTTTATTCTTTGGATTTTTCTTCTTTCGTTGATTGGCTTATTTGTAATGCAATCATCAAAAGATTACGAACCTTACGTCATGACCCTGTTTTCACTGGCCATTACCTTTTTAATGACCATGATCGCCGGAATTCATATTGGTGATATAACAATTGGGTCAAGCCCGTTTAAAACAATTTATGAAGCTTTTCCGGGGCAGGTTCCTGCCGGCTTTATCCCCCCCGATGGACGCGGACTCAACCCTCTTCTTCAAAATTACTGGATGACCATCCACCCGCCGATTCTATTTATTGGATTTGCCTCGACTCTGGTCCCTTTTTCATTTGCGTTTGCTGCATTGTGGCGAGAAAAATATGATGAATGGATTCGCCCTGCAATGCCCTGGACACTTTGGGCCGGTCTTGCTCTTGGTACAGGAATCATGCTTGGCGGATACTGGGCTTACGAAACCCTTGGATGGGGCGGATACTGGGCCTGGGATCCGGTTGAAAACGGATCATTGGTTCCCTGGCTTGCAACCATTGCTTGTATTCACACGATGCTGGTTCAACGAAAAACCGGCACTTTGAAAAGGTTTACGATTTTTACTGCCCTTTTTGCATTTATTATGGTAGTGTACTCCACTTTTCTGACCAGAAGTGGCGTTTTAGCAGATTTTTCAGTTCACTCGTTTTCAAGTCTGGGTCTCTACAATCAATTGTTGCTTTTTATTTTAACTTTTACCGGACTTGGATTTGGAATGTTGATCTACAGGTGGAAACGAATTCCCTATCCAAAATATACAAAGGAAATTTACTCCCGTGAATTTGCAATGATTGTGGGTGCACTTCTGCTCACTCTTCTCTCTGTTGGTACAATTATAGGAACATCTTTACCTGTTTTCAGCAAAATGTTTGGCGAACCCATAATCATTGATGCGGCCGGTTTCAATTCACTTGCCCTTCCTATCGCCACCCTTATTGCCCTGCTTATTGGTGTTGGACAATTGCTTTGGTTTTCAAAAACCGGTTTAAAAACACTTTCACTAAATCTTATCGTGCCGGTTTCTCTTGCGCTGGTTTCTACCATTATTGTTGTTATTCTGGGAATTCGTCATTTTGGAATGATTATTCTGGCATTCTCTGCCCTTTTTGCCCTTTTTGCAAATCTGATGGTTTTATTCAGGATTATAAAAGGTCATGCCCAACTTGCAGGTGGCGCCCTTGCACATATTGGTATTGCTTTGCTCCTAATCGGATTTATAACCTCAGGAAAGTATGATACTGTTCAGAGTTATGCCCTTCCCAAAAACCAGGCTGTCGAGGTTTTCGGTTATAATTTAACTTATAAAGGCACTTCTGAGCGTGATGGAAAAGGAGCCTACAGGATTACTGCAGAAAAAGCGGGGAACGAATATCAGCTTGACCCGATTTTTTATTTCAGTACCTATTCGCAAGCATGGATGAAAAGTCCTGATATCCTCGTTCAGCCCACCTATGACATCTATATTGCACCTGTCACTGTTGAAGAACCCGGCAAAGAAAATGATTTAAGTTCCATACAGTTTAAAAAACTCGAAACAAAGCAGTTCGGTGATAGTAAACTTACTTTTACAAGATTTAAACCCCTTTCCATGAACCCGGATGATATTAAAATTCAACTTGATTTTGCTCTTGCCAGAAATGGAAATGTTGATTCAATATCAGCCATTTATGGAATCGGGACTGATCGCATTCCCAAATCTGTTCCCAGTCAAACCAAAGATGGCGTTATACTTACCGTAAAATCTATTGATGCAAGTAATGGGGTAATCACTATTTCAGTGGATGGTCTCAGCACTGATATTTCAAACCAAAAACCAGAAACCCTTATCGTTGAGGCATCAAAAAAACCTTTTATCGGTTTGGTTTGGCTGGGCACCCTTATAACCATGGCTGGACTTTCAATTTCTATATTCAGGCGCTGGAAAAATAAACAAATCGCAATATGAAAAAACTGATTATTCTTTCTCTCATCATCATTTCAGGTTTTACCTTTGTTCATGCTCAGGGATCAGCTGATAAACCAAAATCAGTCAAATATATTTTATACTCGCTTGCAATTCCCGGGCTTGGTGAATACCAGATGGGTGAGAAAAACTACCTCACCTATTTTCTTACAACAGAAGCCATTTTATTGGTTGGCGCATATTCCTTAGATTATTATTCTGTTTCTCTGTTGAACAATGCCCTGAACTATGCAGAAAACAAGGCAGGTTATTCAGGAAAAGAAAAATCCCGTGAGTTTATTCTTGCTATGGGTTCACATAACTCCCTTTCTGATTACAATATTGCCATGCGGCAGCAACGGAATCTGAATGCAGTTTTCCCTGAAAACGACCCCAATTTTCATTGGGAGTGGCAAAATCAGACACAAAGAGAAACTTACAGGGATAAACGCAGAAAGTCAGACTTGATCGGGTATTCCGTTCCCTTTGTCATTGGAGCTGTCTTTATCAACCATGCTGTCAGTGCTTTTAATGTTCTCAGAATTCAGAGAAGCGACCCCAAAACCAGTTCGACGCAACCCGAAGGATCAGGCGAATATACTCTTTGGGCAAGTCCGGTCGATCCGGTAATAGGTACTTGGGGTAACGGTATTCAGTTGAATTACCGCTACCAGTTTTAAATACACATGTTATTCAGATATGCATTCCAGGTTGAATATAACGGCCTCCAGTTCAATGGGTGGCAGCTTCAGCCACCATCCAAAGCAAAAAAAACAGTTCAGGGAACACTGGAATCAACCATCCGGATTATAGAACCCCAATTCAAGGGACATATTTCCGGAGCTGGTCGTACAGATACAGGAGTTCATGCTTCAGGACAATGGTTTCACCTTGATCTTGATCATAAAATAGATTTATTTGTCTGGATGCATAAAATAAATGGCATCCTTGATCAGGAACCCGTTACTTTACTGAGAGGCTATCAGGTTCATCCCGATTTTCATGCACGCTTTTCTGCAAGTCACCGAACTTATGAATACACTCTCAATTCCCTTCCATCCCCTTTAAACCGTCATCAGGAATGGTTCTATCCGTGGAACATCAATTTTGATTTGCTGCAGGAGTATGCCAGGGTAATTTCGACTCAAACTGATTTTACTTCATTTTGCCGGTCAAGAGATGAATCAGACACAAAAGACTGCCGGATCATGACTTCAGAATGGGCAAAAATTGGAAGCCGTTACCGCTTTACTATCCGGGCAAACCGGTTTCTTTATGGCATGGTTAGAGCATTGGTTGGAACCCAGCTTCAGTCAATGAGAGACAATTTAACTTCAGATCAGTTTGCAAAAATATTCCTGCAGCTCAACAGAACCTCAGCTGGCCCGTCCGCCAAAGCACATGGTTTGAATTTAGTTGAGGTTGCTTACCCCGAACATCTTTTTATGATGTGATTTCACCAATTCTTTTTCGTAAATTCAAGTTTATTTAAATACTTAACCGGAGACCCTCCGATGGCAAAACTGACCATCGTTATTCCGCTTCTGAATGAGGAAGAATCTTTGCAGATTCTCCGTGATCAGATCAATGAAGCTTGCACCAAAGCCAGCCTCGATTACGAAATTCTGTTTATTGATGATGGAAGCACAGACAATTCCTGGACGGTTCTATCTGATCTCGCTTCAAAGCATGACAATATAAAAGTCATCAGATTCCGGAAAAACTACGGGAAAAGTGCAGCTCTTGCGGTCGGTTTTCAGGAAGCTGAAGGTGAATTTGTTATTACCATGGATGCTGACCTTCAGGATGATCCGTTTGAAATTCCGAATCTGTTCAATAAACTGACTACCGAAAACTGGGATTTGGTTTCCGGATGGAAAAAAATCCGTCACGACCCGGTTTCAAAAACTTTACCCAGTAAATTATTTAACTATGTCACAGGTAAGCTGGTTGGACTCAGACTTCACGATTTCAACTGCGGATTTAAAATCTACCGTAATGAAGTCGTAAAAGATGTTCATGTCTATGGCGAACTTCACCGTTATATTCCAGCATTGGCACATCTCTCAGGTTTCAAGGTAACTGAACATCCCGTCATTCACCATCCGCGCAAATTCGGAAAATCAAAATTTGGGATGGATCGGTTTGTGAAAGGGTTTCTTGATCTGGCCACAGTTCTGTTCATTACCCGTTACATGAGAAGACCCCTTCATTTTTTTGGAGGGTTAGGCAGTATATTTCTTACTGGCGGACTTGGAATCAATTTATGGCTCACTATAGGATGGTTTAATGGTGAAATTGCCATTTCAAAAAGACCCATTCTTTTTCTGGGAATTCTACTTACCATCCTTGGTATTCAGTTTATGTCAACCGGGTTTATTGGTGAAATGATTACCAAAATGTACTCAAAAACCGAATCCTATTCGATCCGTAAAAAACTTAATTTTTAATTCAGATGAAATACGATCCGATCAAATTAAAATTCTCGTCGATTCTTAGAAATTCACCAACGCTTAAAATCTTTTTTTTCAATATTCTGCGGGTGCTTTTTCTTAGAGAATGGTACATCCGCCGGATGATCAGGAAGATTTTTCCCTCCCTTAAACCCAGGCACATCTTAGATGCAGGAATGGGTTTTGGGCAATATTCCTATTTTATGTCGATTAACCAGCCCAAAGCCAAAATTGATTCAGTTGATCTGAATACTGAACATATAAAGGCTTTTGGCGATTTTTCACGTAAGCTTAACCTTCCCATCTCTGTAAGTGAAGCCGATCTGACCAAATACATCAAACCAGAAGGTTATGACTTTGTTCTCTGTGTAGATGTGATGGAACATATCGAGGATGACAGGGCCGTTTTAAAAAACTTTTTTTCTTCTATGAAACCAGGTGCCCATCTCCTGATTTCAACCCCAAGTGATCAGGGTGGCTCAGATCACGATCACGACCATGATGATCATGGTACAGGATTCATCGATGAACATGCACGGGACGGTTATTCAATTGAAGACATGACAGAAAAATTGACTTCAGCTGGATTTAAACCGGTAGAACTCAGATTTACGTATGGTACATTTGGAAAATGGAGCTGGAAACTTGCAATTAAATTTCCGATCCAACTTTTAAATGTTTGGATGGGATTCGTTGTTCTTCTGCCGTTTTATTACATGTTTACCCTGGTTCCAATTCTGATTTTACACCAACTGGATACTTCAGTTAAATGGAAAACCGGCACCGGACTTTTGGTCCATGCTACAAAACCCTGATTTTCAAACGAAAGGTTACTGACCCTGATGAAACCCGGTCAAAAAACACTTAAAACACCTGCTTCTGAAAAACAATCGCCTGCCGGCCTGCCAGTATTAAACACTGGAATTGATATCCATTTCTGGCTTGCTTTGGCTTTTATTGTAATCGTTCCCATTGTTTTCATGTTCCCCCTGGTTTTTGAAGGAAAAACTTTTTCAGCATCTGATACCCAGCAATGGATGGGAACAGCCAAAGTTTTGATGGACTATGTAAAGTCAACGGGTGAAATGGCATTGTGGAATTCCAATATGTTTGGTGGAATGCCCGGCTACATGGTCAGTTTACCCAATCCAATCCCAGGTTTTGATTCCTGGGGTTTAAGCCTGATTGCAAAAATTCTTGACTGGCGGGTAGTTTATCTCATTTTTATGGGAATTGGTGCATTTCTTTATTCACGAATTTTCACAAAAAACTCTTACCTGGGCGCATTTGCAGCCGTGGCTTTCATGCTGTCAACTTACTTTATCATTATTTTAAAAGTTGGCCACAATACCAAATTTCAGGCAATTGCTTTTATTCCCTGGATGTTTCTGAGTTTTCATTATTTAATTAAAACTGTTGATTGGAAAGCAGCCGTTGCGTTTGCGCTTGCACTTTCTCTCCAACTCCGGGCAGGTCATCCGCAAATAACCTATTACACCCTGATTGCTCTGGGTATTTTTGGATTATTCTGGCTGGCAGATCTCATTGCAAAAAAAGAGTGGAAACCTCTTTACACCGGTACCGGATTGATAATTGCTGCCTTTATCCTCGGTGCCCTTTCCATTGCCTTCCCTTACCTGATCAATTACGAATATTCAACATTCACGATCCGGGGTGGAACTATTGCCTCTGGTACTTCCGGACTTTCAACTGACTATGCCCTTTCATGGTCTTATGACTGGGTTGAATCTGTGTCTTTCTTTGTCGCCGATTTTTTTGGAGGTCATTCACCATTCTATTGGTGGCAAATGCCGTTTACAGAAGGTCCACAATACCTTGGGGCAATTCTGCTCTTACTTGCATCTCTGACCTTTATCAATAAAATTGATCGGGTAGTACTTTCTCTATGGGCTGTTTCTCTGGTTGTTTGGTTATTCTCGATGGGATCAAATTTTCAGATTTTGGCAGATTTTCTGCTAAATTACTTCCCCATGTTCAATAAATTCCGTACACCATCAATGATACTGGTCGTTTTAAGTATAACTCTGCCCATTTTGGCCGTGCTTGGGGTTAAGGGTTTTATTGATGGAATTTCTGATAAAAAAACGGTTGATGCATATTTGAAAAAAGTTTACATCGTTTTTGGCGGAATTCTTGCTTTCGGTATCGTTCTTCTGATTGCAACTGGGTCTATGTCATTTCTGAAACCTTCAGATGCCAGTCAATATGATGCACAAACTCTCGATTATTTGAAAAACGAACGAAGCTCTCTTGCTGTTTCATCCGTCTGGAAATTTCTCATTTTCAATCTGATTGCAATGGGTTTGCTTCTATTAACTGCCTGGGGAAAAATAAAAGAGGCGTTTCTTGGATTTGGGTTATTGATTCTGGTTACCATTGACCTGTACAGTTACAGCCATCAGTACCTCTCTGATCTGAAACCTAAGAAAACATACGAAGCAACTTTTAACCAGACTCAACTCGACAATTTCTTGTTGTCTGACAAATCTGACTATCGGATTTTGCCCGTTGGAAATTTATTCCAGAGCACCCGGTTTAATTATTACCATCAGTCTATTGGTGGCTATCACGGTGCCAAATTGTCGAATTTTCAGAATTTATTTGATCAGTGCCTGTACAAAGGGTCTGATCCTCAATTACCGTTTAACTGGGGTATTCTTCAATCTTTCGGTATTAAATATTTGATTATTCCGCAACCAGTCAATCAAGCCATTGGTCCACTTTTGCCATCCTATATTGATCAGGAAACCAAGGAATCGGCAATGGAGTTTTCTGGATTCCATGGAAAATATTTCTTTGTTGAAAAAGTTGAGACTGTTCCGGATTTGAAGGAAAAAATTGAGAAACTCAACATTCCCGGCTGGGATCCAAAAAAGGTTTCATTCGTGAACAAAGAATTGTCTGGACCTATCGGGTTTGATTCTTCTTCAACTGTGAAAGAGATAAAGTTTGATCTGCACGAAATTGAACTGGAAGTTACAACCGCCACAACCGGATTTCTTTTCCTTTCTGAAATTTACTATCCGGCAGGATGGAAAGCCTATATTGATGGTCAGGAATCTGAAATTTTTGAAACTAATGTTGCATTCCGTGGATTGGTAATTCCATCCGGAACTTATAAAATCACCATGGAATTCAAACCTGCTTCAGTTTCTCAAGCAGTTTGGATGAGCAGTACAGGTACCTTTTTATTGTACGGATTAAGCCTGACAGCACTTTTTGTCGTCATCAGAAACCGGAAAAATGCCTGAACTTAAACCCGTACTCATTGTCAGTTATTATTTTCCCCCGGCAGGTGGACCGGGGGTACAAAGAGTACTGAAATTTTGCAAATTTCTTCCTCAATTCGGATTTCGGCCAATCGTTCTTACAGTTGAAAACGGGGAATTTCCTGCGGAAGATTCTTCACTTTTCAAAGATATCCCACCTGAAACGGTCATCCACCGAACGTTTATTCCAGAACCTTACTTTATTTACAAAAAATTTACCGGCATGAAAAAGTCGGAAAAATTTGGCGTTGCCTTTGTTAAAAAAGATGCCAATACAAAAGAATCCTGGCGTGAAAAACTTGCAGTTTGGACAAGGGGAAACTTTTTCATTCCGGATGCAAGAGTTTGGTGGCGTTTAACAGCCGTTTCAGCGGGAAAAAGACTGGTTAAAAAATACGGAATTGAGGTTGTTTTCAGTTCAGGACCGCCACATAGTGTTCATTTAATTGCCAATTCAATCCGAAAATCTGCGGGGATTTCCTGGGTTGCTGACTTCCGTGATCCCTGGACAGGAATTGATTACTATGCAAAACTCAGGCTGTCCAGATTTGCTGATTGGCTTCACCATCATTTCGAAAAAACAGTTTTAACTGAAGCTGATCAGATTATTGTGGTTTCGGATTCTATGAAAAGAGATTTTGGAAAAATTACTTCTAAGCCAATTTCAGTTATCCCAAATGGGTTCGATGCAGAAGAACTGCCTGCAAACCCAATCCTTCCGCCTGACGCAAAACTGGTTGTCAGTTATATTGGAAATATGTATCCGGTATCAAACTGGAATTCCGTTTTCTCGACCTTTAGAAATTGGATCGAAAAGTATCCGGAGTTAAAAACCCAGCTTGAGTTAAAATTTGCCGGAAATGAAGATGGATCAGTAATGAGTTTAGCCATAGAAAATGGACTTGAGCCAAACCTCAATTTGTTGGGTTACCTTCCGCATGACAAAGCCCTTGACGAATTATTTGCATCAACAGCCGTTTTATTGGTCATTAACATGGATCCAGGCAATGAGCACGTTCTTACAGGTAAGTTATTTGAATATTTGAGTACCGGTAAACCCATTTTATTTTCAGGACCTATTCCGGGAGATGCATGGACTTTGCTTGAAAAGGCTGGCAATGCAAACCAACTTGAAAATGTTAATCCGCTTGATTTAAAAACTATGAAACCGGAGCAAAGAGGAATTGACTCTTTCACCCGGAAAAAACTCACCGAAGAGTTGGCAAAACTATTGACCCAATCGATCGAACAGAAAAGGAATTGACCATGAAACAACTTTCAATTGCCCTTATCGGATGCGGAAGAATTTCTGAAAAACATTTTGAAGCATTGATGAAACTGGACCAGGATTATAAAATCACATCGGTTTGTGATGTTGTAAAAGAAAATCTTGATAAAGCCGTTGATCTGACCGGGGCTAAAGGGTACCTGAGTTATGAAGACCTGCTTGAAAACGAAAAACCTGATCTTGTTGTCCTTTGCACACCATCCGGGCTTCATGCCAGTCAGGGAATCAAGGCCGCAAAAAAAGGCTTCAATATTCTTTCAGAAAAGCCTATGGCTACGAAACTGAAAGATGCTGACCTGCTGATCAAGACTTGTGATGAAATGGGAGTCAAACTTTTCGTTGTCAAGCAAAACAGGTTAAACTCAACTATTCAACTGCTAAAAAAAGCACTTGACAAAAACCGGTTTGGTAAAATTTTCATGGTTGAGGTCAATGTATTCTGGGCAAGACCCCAGTCTTATTATGATGCAGCAAAGTGGAGAGGAACCTGGGAATTTGATGGCGGGGCATTTCTAAATCAGGCTAGTCATTACGTTGATTTGCTAACCTGGCTGGTTGGTCCGGTTGAGTCTGTTTGTGCGATGACAGGAACACTCGCAAGAAAAATTGAAGCTGAAGATACCGGTTCAGCAGTCATCCGGTACCGGAATGGTGCAATCGGAACAATGAATGTAACGATGCTCACCTATCCTAAAAATCTTGAAGGTTCTATCACCATTATGGGCGAAAAAGGAACTGTCAGGGTTGGCGGAATTGCAGTGAACGATATCAAACACTGGGAATTTGACAGTTACGATGATGATGATAAATCAGTCGAAACGTCAAGTTATAAAGTTGAGTCAGTTTATGGATTTGGTCATCAGGGCTATTACAAAAATGTGGCTGATGCCCTTCTTCGTGGGTTAGATCCGCACACTGACGGCCGGGAAGGACGGAAATCACTTGAATTAATTGAAGCCATTTACATCAGTGCAAAAGAACGCAGATTTGTGAATCTTCCTTTGTAAAATACAGTGACAAGAGACAACTGACGTGTGACCCAAAAGTCCCTTGGCCGTTGTCCCTCGTCACTTGTAATTTTAATCCGCAATCATACTAACAATATCGCCCATCACATTAATTGTAACGTGCATACGAAATTCTGTATTGCTTTCTCCCTTTACCGGATCTGAAACCCAAAATGGAACAGAAATAACGGCTGGCCCCACACGGTAACCGATCCCTGCATCATAAATCAGGTTTCCGGCATCGAATTCATCAAGATTTTTGTACACATTCCCGGCATCTGCAAAAATTGAAAATCCGCCAGGTACAAATAAAGTCAGTTTGTTCGACCATCCTGTACGACCATTGACCTGTTCTGCATGTTTACCTGCACCATATCCCGGCATGTCCATTCCTGATCCATCAGAAATTCCATGAAGAACTGAAAAACCTCCAGCTCTTGAAAGTCCCCATTGCTGACCTCTTGGATCAGTGGTTCCGCCGGCAAAAATAGTTTCCTGGTTAGGAACCGTTCCAAATGAACTGCCAAAATAAGTTCTATATGCAAGCTTCAGCTCAGAAGTGAAGTTCTGACGGTATGAAAATGAAGTTTCAAACCTGGAAAAATCTGCATCAGTATCCTTGCTCTTAAATGACTTCGAAACTTCGGCATGCCAGGTTGCCAGATACGAACGGATTGAATTTTTTGCTTTGAGTTTCAGGCTCACAAGATTATATGAGGTTTCCTGATAAATGAGTTTGTTCATGTATGAATCGTCGTAAGTCGTAAAACGCCCCAAACTCAATTCGGCACTTGACTCATAATTCCGTTTGGAATGAACCAGACGGGAATAAACTTCCTGCCGTTTAAATCCTTCCTGATCCAACATACTAAAACCATAATCCATATAGTTTAGCAAAAATCGGGGAAGTCGTGATTTGTAATGATACCGGTAACCGATATCTCCCGATTCAGTTCCATAATAAACAGTGGCAAACTGCAGGTTTTTTCCTGTAATTGGATTACCGCTCCAGAATCCTGCACCGACCTGGAATTTATCAACCTCTGGCTCCCAGGCTAAAACCGGGAAAACATTGATGTCATATGCGTCAATTTTTGGAATTGCCAGAAACCAGTTAAAATTAAATTCCGGCCACTGCTTATTATTGGTATTGTCAAGCTCAAGAACTTCAAGTCCGAGATTGATACCAACTGTTTTTGCAACTGATTCATGTTCGAAAGTTACCGTTTTTTCTTTTCTTGGATCCCATTTGGCGATAAGAGTATCACCCTTTTCTGTGATCAGATAAACCGGTGCTGGCATTACCATGTTTCCCTTATTTTCAGGAGTAACAGTTGTTTTAAAACCGCTACCCGTTTTTTCGGTAGAAAAATCGGCAACAACAAAGTCATTAATGGCAGTTGTATTTACCCATTGATTAAAAAACCAAGTTAAATCTTCACCAGCCGATTCACTGATTGCAGAATAAAAATCTTCAGGGGCAGGATGTTTGAATTTCCATTTCTCATAGTAGGATTGCATGGCTTTATCAAATTTTGGTTCACCCAGATACCATTTCAGGGCATCAAGCATTAATCCGCCTTTTTGATAGGTAATAACCATATTCCCGTTCCACATCTGATCAGCGGCAGGTATGTTGTTTGGCAGATCACTGTTTCTCCAGAATAAAGCCTGACACATCATCGAGTAAAACTCAGTTGAACCCAAAGGTCTCAGGAATTTATTGACAAACGGTATTTCCATTGAATCCGGATTGCTGATAAAGGAATTGTTTTTCCCATATTTGGCATTTAAAGTTCTCATCTCATAAAAGGTATTGATTCCTTCATCCATCCAGGCATATTCACGTTCGTTAGTTCCAATAATCCCCTGAAAAAAATTGTGTCCAACCTCATGAGTGATAACCTGATCAAGCAGGGTTAACCCTTTAACTGCTCCCTGACTGATCACCGTGATCATTGGATATTCCATACCACCACCTGCATCAAGGGCACCATCAACGACTGAGGCTTTGGGATGCGGATACTTGCCAATCCAACCACTGTAGTATTTGATTGCATCAGTGGCAAACACAGCAGCATCTTTCCATCCGTCCCAGTTTTCGGGTTGGATGAGCGCATAACCGATCACACCGTTTACACCGGTTGATTTTCTGACGAGAAACGATTCACTTGCAAACCAGGCAAAGTCCTGAACATTTTCAGCTTTGTAACGAACTGTTTTTTTAACCGTCCAATCCCGGTTTTTCTCAATATTTTCCTTAAATTCTTTTCGGTACTTTTCCTTTTCTTCCGATCCGGAAATTTCATAATACTTTTCAAGAACCATGGCAAGCGAATCCATAAAAGCTACTTCTGAATCACTTTTTGTAAGGATTCCGGTTGCATCAATGACATAAGATTTCGGAAGGGTCAAACTAACATCCCAGGTTCCGTATTCTCCATAAAACTCCCCATAATCGAGGTAAGAATCAGGATGCCAGCCTTTTTCATCGTAAACGACTACTTTCGGATACCACTGTGTTCCGCCAAAATTATTTTTGTCATATCCAATCCGGCTGAATACCTTCGGAAATTTGGTTTCGAATGAAATAGCTAAGGTAACAGATTCACCTGGCTTTAAAGGTTTTGGTAGGCTCACCTTCATTTCATCAATTGCATCAGGCTTTAAAGCTGTTTCCAATTTTTTACCATCCAAAGAAAACTCAGCGGTCATCCAGCCTTTTTCTTCTGGTTTACTTTCCGTAAAACCCCATCTTTTCATTTGAACCATTTGTTTTGCAAAGGGTGTAGTTTCATCCTTAAAAGCATTCGGGTAAAGATGAAACCAGATTTCATTCAACGTTTGTGCTGAATTGTTTTTGTAGGTAAAAACCAGATCTCCTTTCAGGGTTTTGGTTTCAGGAAATAATTCTGCTGAAATTTTGTAATCAACATCCTGCTGAAAGTAACCTGATTTTTGAGCCAAAGAAGGAAGTGTGAGTAAAAGCATGAAAAAAACGATAACAATTCGAATCATTCTGAGCTCCATTTTAAGTAGAAACAGTCATTTACGGGGAAACCAGTGAAAAGGTTTTGCATGGTTGCGGTTCAAAATTAAAAATGCATTTTTCCTGACAATAATAAAACTGGACATTTACAATAATTGTAACTTGAATTTCACCAAACAGATAAGTAAACTATTGTTTTATAAAATGCATCGGGAGTAAAACAATCATGAAAACTGTCATAATTGGTGCTGGTGGAGTTGGCGGATATTTTGGAGGACTTTTAGCTGAACATTATACAGGGAAACCTAAAGAAGAAGTTATTTTCATAGCAAGGGGTGAACACGGGAATCAAATCAGAACCCACGGATTAACTCTCATCACCGATACTGAAACCCGGATTGTTAAACCTTCAGCAGTATTAAGTCACTTGAACGAATGTGGAATTGCTGATCTGGTTCTTATTGCAGTAAAAAATTATCACCTGGAAGATCTTATTCCGCAAATCCGCTCAATCTGCAATGAAAAAACGGTTATTCTCCCGATCCAGAACGGAATTGGCAATTTTTCGATGCTTCAGCAGGCCAAATTGCCCGGAAAACTTTGTGACGGATTGGTGTATGTCATTTCAGAAATCCAAGCTCCAGGCGTGGTTCGCCGTCAGGGAACGGTTCAAAAGTTGATTTTTGGGCGTGAAGGTGGTCCAGTTGACGATTTGAAAGCTGTTGAATCCTATTTGGCAGATGCAGGAATATCGGTTGTTTTATCTGATCATCCTACCCGGTACAAATGGTTGAAATTTCAGTTTATTGGTGCGTTGAGTGCAGTAACTGCAGCGCATGATAAAACTATTGGTGAGGTTCTTGATAACCCCAAAATGTCTGAGGCTTTTATCAATATTATGGAAGAAATAGAATTTGTTGCAGCTGCCATCGGAATTCAATTGCCCGATACCGCAACTCACAAATCCTATGAAATTGCAAAAAATTCACCTCCGCATGCGACAACGTCATTCCAGCGAGATTTCAAAGCGGGTAAACCAAATGAACTTGAAGCCTATCTCGGAAATTTTATCAAAATTGCCCGGGAAAAAGAAATCCCTGTTCTGGTAACTGAATCGTATTACAAAGAATTGAAAAAAAGAAGTAAGTGAAAGACCGGGTATATATAAAAAAAGGGCGACCAACCGGTCGCCCCTACGAATCTTAAACAGATCATTTATCCTTGGTAATTTATAACCACCGTCTTTGTTTCCCCTGACATATCACCTGCCACTTATAACTTTTCACTTTTTTCAATGCCAGGCTCCCAAAATGGCTCCCATGATGGTAAACATGACGGTAAAATAGCCGGCATTGATTGCAAAAAGCTTACCAGAAGTCATTTCAAAAAGAGTTAAAATACCCAGACATGGCAAGACAAATCCTATTCCTGTAAGAAATCCGTAAAGAATTCCGCCCTGCAAATCCACCTTCCCACCAAAGAACATGGCCAGGTTAAAAGCTGCAAAAAGAGTAAGCAGAAAAGCAAGTCCCATGATCAATCCGGTATTGGCCGTTTTGGCTTTTTCTTCAGTTAAACCTGTTTCCTTCATCCAGACTTTTATAAAAAGAACAGGTGAATACCAAATTGCCCCAAGACCAAACCCGGCAATTCCTGCAACTAAAACCGCCCAGATATTTAAACCTTCCATCGAATGCTCCCTTTCAAAAAATAATTGTGGATGAAAAGGTAATTCAGATTTTATCTTAATTGCAACAGAACCGAAGCTTGGTTTTAAAATTTTAATAATTCCGGGTTGACTGATCCTTTTTTTTCACTTACCACTTGTAACCCCGAAGCCAGTTCGGGGTCTTCACTTCGCTCGACTTATAACTTGTTGTTTGTCACTGATTTGTGTAAGCAACTTTCCCGAAGTCAAATCCATTTTCCGTCTGAATGACTTCAAGATGATCCCCTGATTTTATCTGACCGGAAAGGATTTTTTCAGAAAGTGGGTTTACTATATGCTTTTGAAGTAATCGTTTCAACGGACGGGCACCAAACTGAGGATCATACCCCATATCCGCCAGACGATTCTTTGCATGTCCATCCAGAGTGAGAAAAATTCCTGCCTTTTCAGCAAGTTTCTGAATCCGTTTGAACTGGATCGACACAATTTCACCAACTTCTTCTCTGTTGAGCGGATGGAAAACAATTATTTCATCCACCCGATTCAGAAATTCAGGTCGAAGGGTTTGCCTCAGCAGTTTAAGCAGATTTTCACGGATTTCTTCCAAAATGACTGACCGGTTATTACCTGTCAGATTGGCTAGTTCTTCCTGAATCATGTGAGCACCCAGGTTACTGGTCATGATTACAATGGTATTCCTGAAATTCACAGTTCGTCCCTGATTGTCGGTCAAACGTCCATCATCAAGAACCTGAAGCAAAACATTGAATACATCGGGGTGAGCTTTCTCGATTTCGTCGAGCAAAATCACCGAATAGGGTTTTCTTCTGACGGCTTCGGTCAGTTGCCCGCCTTCATCGTAACCAACATATCCCGGAGGTGCCCCAATTAATCGTGACACTGAGTGTTTTTCCATATATTCACTCATGTCAATCCGGATAATGGCCTGTTCATCATCAAACATGAATTCGGCCACGGCTTTTGCCAGTTCCGTTTTACCAACACCCGTCGTACCCAGAAAAATAAAAGAGCCGATAGGTTTATTTTCATCCTGCAAACCTGCCCGGGATCGTCTGACTGCTGCAGAAACGGCTTCAACGGCTTCTTTTTGTCCCACCAACCGGGTTTTTAAACGGTCCTCCATGTACAGCAATTTCTGCCGTTCAGATTCGAGCATCCGGTTAACCGGAATTCCCGTCCATTTTGCAACAATCTCGGCGATATCTTCTGCTTCAACTTCCTCCTTCAGCATTTTTCTGGAGGTTTGAAGAGTCGCCAGTTTTTCGTTTGTTTCCTTGATTGATTTTTCAAGACTGACAATGGTTCCGTAACGGATTTCTGCAACTTTTCCATACTCACCTTCACGTTCGTATTGTTCAGCCTGAGTTTTGGCAGTATCAATTGCGGTTTTAAGCTCCCTCAGAGTTTGAATAAAACCTTTTTCCTGAAGCCAGTGGGCTTTTAGTCCTGATCGTTCTTCCGAAAGTTGTGCAATTTCTTTCCTTATCTGACTTAATTTTCCCTCGTTTGTCTCATCTTTTTCCCGCTTGATTCCTTCCTGCTCAATTTCCAGCTGCCTGATTGATCGTTCAATGATATCAAGTTCTTCTGGCATAGAATCAATTTCCATTCTCAGTTTGGATGCTGATTCATCAATCAGGTCTATAGCTTTGTCCGGCAGAAACCGATCTGAAATATACCGGTCAGAAAGTTCAACAGCAGCAACAATGGCCGAATCGGTAATTCTCACGCCATGATGAACTTCATATTTTTCCTTGAGTCCCCGAAGAATTGAAATTGCATCTTCGATTCCCGGTTCTCCCACCATGACGGGCTGAAATCGTCTCTCAAGGGCAGCATCTTTTTCAATATATTTTCTGTACTCGTCCAGTGTGGTTGCACCAACCGCACGGAGTTCCCCTCTTGCCAGGGCTGGTTTCAGAATATTGGCAGCATCCATCGCACCTTCAGCAGCACCAGCTCCAACCAGAGTATGAATCTCATCGATGAACAGAATGTATTCGCCATCCGACTCAACAATTTCTTTCACAACAGCCTTTAAACGGTCTTCAAACTCACCCCGATATTTGGCACCGGCAATGAGTGCACCCATATCCAAAGCAAAAACCCTCTTGTTTTTTAATCCTTCAGGAACGTCACCGGCAACCATTCGCTGGGCAAGTCCTTCGGCAATAGCTGTTTTTCCAACTCCGGGTTCACCAATCAGAACCGGATTATTTTTTGTCCGTCGACTCAGAATTTGCAAAACCCGTCTGATTTCATCATCACGGCCGATGACTGGATCCAGTTTTCCCTTCCGGGCAAGTTCATTCAGATCACGTGCATATTTTTCAAGTGCCTGATACCGGCCTTCTGCATTTTTATCAGTTACCCGCTGATTACCACGGATTTCTTTCAAAACGTTCAAAATTGCCGGGAAGGTTATTCCGTAAGTTTTCAGAACATCACCAACGGGTGTCTTCCACTCAGTCATAGCAAGCAATACATGCTCAGATGAAATAAATTCATCTTTTAAATCTCCCGCAATCTTCTGAGCAAGATCAAATAAGGCCCCGGTTGAATGGCTCAGAAAGGGTTGTTGAACTGAACTTCCGGTAACCTTGGGGAATTTATCAACTGCCTCACGAATCTTCCCGGTCAGGGGTTCATAAGATCCGGTAAGTTTTTTAAGAATGGATGGAATAACCCCATCAGCCTCAGAAATCAAACCCAAGAAAATATGTTCAGGTTCTATAGATTGATGATTCAGATTACCGGCAATCTGAATTGCATTCTGTATGGCTTCCTGGACTTTATCTGTCAATTTTTCAAAATTCATTTTTAACTCCTGAATTGATTCAAATCGTGACTAATTTTTAGTAACCAGAATCAACTCCTGTGCCGGAAATTTACGACTCTTTTTGTCAAGAATTCAGGAAAATTTTTCCGAATGATGGTCTCATTTAGTCAGAGTTAGGGCAAAACTGGCAGACTCACTGCCAATTCACCTGTCTTCAAATCAGCAATTACCAGCAAACCTTGGTATATTGGCATAGTGAATCATATTCACATTTTTGTTTTCTCAAACTGGTGTTCATTTGTATTGGAGTTACCTTGTTACGTTTTCTGGTTATTGGATTTTTGTCACTTCCCTTTTCTCTTTTCGCACAATCCCGTGAAGTCGATATTTTATTTACCGGACCGGATGAATTAAAACAACTTTCAAGGGTTGGTATTCCAATTGATGATGGTGGCTTGCAAAAATCAGGTTCAGGTTATAAAATCAGAGCATTTTTGAATCCAAAAGAATTTGAATCTCTTGGAAAAGCTGGCGTTCAATTTTCTCTTGTTTCTGATAATTGGGAAAAAAAGTACAGTGAAAATCTTATATCAGATAAAAATCAGTTTGCCAAAGTTGCAGATTCTTCCAGAGTAAAATCCTTTAGATTGGGTTCAATGGGCGGGTACCTCACATTTGACCAGGTCACGGCTCTTTTAGATTCAATGGCTGAGGCAAATCCAAACATCATTTCGGGTAAGGTTTCCATTGGAAAAAGTCATGAAGGCCGGGATCTCTGGATGTGGAAATTATCTGATAATCCCACCACTGATGAATCTGAGCCGGAAGTTCTTTTTACCGGACTTCACCATGCCCGTGAAGGCCAGGGAATGACTTCAGCTCTTTATTTCATTCTTTATCTGATCGAAAATTATGGCAAAGATTCACAAACTACTTTTCTGGTGGATAACCGTGAAATTTATTTTGTTCCGGTTGTGAATCCAGACGGGTATGTTTTTAATGAAACCACCAACCCGAATGGTGGCGGGATGTGGCGAAAAAACCGGCGTTTAAATGAAGATTTCTCTTTCGGCGTAGACCTGAACCGCAATTACGGTTTCGGTTGGGGTCATGATGATGAAGGTTCAAGCCCGGATGCATCGACAAATGTTTACCGTGGCACAGCAGCCTTTTCGGAAAAAGAAACCCAGGTCATGCGTGATTTTTGCAATTCCAGACAATTTAAAGTGGCATTAAATTTCCACTCTTATGGAAACTTACTTATGTACCCGTGGGGCTATCTCAGTTCCACACTTACACCCGATTCTGTTCAGTTTACCCAAATGGCAACCGAAATGACAAAGTTAAACCGGTTTACAATTGGTACAGGCGATCAGGCACTGGGTTATAAAACAAACGGGGATGCAGATGACTGGATGTATGGGGATCAAACCTCAAAACCTAAAATTATAGCAATGACACCTGAAATCGGGACAAATGACGATGGTTTCTGGCCACTGCCATCCCGCATTCTACCGCTTGCAGAAGCTTGTATGGAAATGAATTTTCGGTGTGTCTGGATGGCTGGTGGATATCCGGTGCTTGAGTCAACAAGTGTAGTGGATGAAAGTGGTGATGGGTATTTTAATGCCGGAGAAAAAGTGACTGCAACATTTACTCTGAAAAATCTTGGTAATGAGCAACTGGGTTCAAGTTCTTATCAATATGCAATTCATCATTCTGAGATTATGGAAGTAATATTGTTTCCGATTCCTTTAAACCCAATTGAACCCCAGCAAAAGACCCTGATACCAATAACTTTTTCTGTTCCCGACACACTTTCTCCTGGTTCACATTTTTATATCTCTTTGGGTGTTGATAATTCAGGAAATCATTTTGACTTTCAGAGTGATACTTTATTAACCGGAATTCCTCAAACCGTCTTTTCCGATTCATTTGACTCAACCTTAAAAAAATGGACGGTTTCGGGTGGTTGGAAACTGGTAACCAATGAAGCCGTAAGCTTGCCATCAAGTCTTCATGAAAGTCCGGGTGGCAATTATCCTAATAAAATTGAATATTCGGTTAAAACCCAAAACCCGATTCTATTGCCTTCTGATCGAAAACAAACGGTTCTTCAGTTCAAAACTCGCTGGGACATTGAGTATGATTATGACAAAGGACAGGTCTTGGTGTCACCGGATGGAATAATCTGGACACCCGTCAGAGGAAAATTGACTTCCCCTGGTTCTGGAATTGGGTTACAGGTTTTAAATGAGCCGTTATATGATGGTATTCAAAATGAATGGGTGACTGAGCAAATAAATTTAGGGACCTGGAAGCATTCTTCCCTTTTCATTCAATTTCTTTTCAAATCTGATGGTTTTACAACAGGAGATGGTTGGTATATTGATGATCTGAAGGTTTTAAACTACGAGGGCAAAAATCCGACTCAAGTCGAAATCAGCAAGCAAAAGGAAGAAGAGTTTATGGTTTTTCCGGCTTATCCGAACCCCTTCAATCCTGAAACTCAGGTTTCATTTCACTTACCCAAACCAGGTGCAGTGAGCTTTTCTCTTTTTGATTCTCAAGGGAAAAAGGTCATGGAAATCAACAGGGGAAACGTCCATTCAGGGATAAATACTTTTGCAATTAACGGTTCAAACCTTTCGACGGGTGTCTACTTTTTCAGGTTACAGTTTGAATCCAGTTTCAGATCAGGAAAGATTACTTTGATCAAATAGGTTAATCCCACTTTTCAGGCAATAAAAAACCCGGTTCAAGACCGGGTTTTTTATTTTATAAGGAACGAAGAGTTGAACAGGTTACTTTTTATTGTCGTCAACCACTTCAAAGTCAGCATCCTGAACATCATCTTTTTTGCTTCCGGCATTTCCACCAGCAGAGGCACCGGGTTGTGGTTCAGCTTGAGGAGCATCACCAGCCTGATACATTTTGGTTGAAATCTTTTGCCAGGAGGCACTTAATTTTTCCATTTCAGCCTTGATTGCGTTAACATCACTCGATTTTTGCGCAGTTTTCAAAGCTTCAACGGCAGATTCAAGTTCGGTTTTATCTTCAGCACTCAGTTTTTCACCAAATTCCTTGATTTGTTTTTCGGTACTGAAAACCAAAGCTTCCGCCTGATTTTTCACGTCAACTTCTTCACGACGTTTTTTGTCTTCATCAGCATGAGCCTGAGCATCCTTTTTCATCTTTTCGATGTCAGAATCAGACAATCCTGAAGAAGCTTCAATCCGGATTGATTGCTCTTTACTCGTCGCTTTATCTTTAGAAACAACATGAAGAATTCCATTGGCATCGATGTCAAAGGTCACTTCAATCTGAGGAATACCACGCGGTGCAGGTGGAATACCATCCAGGTGGAAACGACCGATTGTACGATTATCAACAGCCATCGGGCGTTCACCCTGAAGAATGTGAATTTCTACACTGGGCTGATTGTCAGAAGCAGTAGAGAAAGTTTCTGTCTTACGGGTTGGAATGGTTGTATTTGAAGGAATCATGACGGTCATGACACCACCAAGAGTTTCAATTCCAAGTGAAAGCGGGGTAACATCCAGTAAAAGAACATCAGTAACATCACCTGCCAGAACCCCACCCTGAATGGCTGCACCAACTGCAACAACTTCATCAGGGTTTACACCTTTGTGTGGCTCCTTTTTGAAGAAGTCTTTTACCATTTGCTGAACTTTAGGAATCCGTGTTGAACCACCAACCAGAATCACTTCATCAATTTGTTCAACTGATAAACCTGCATCTTTGAGAGCACGTTTACAAGGCTCAAGAGTGCGGTCAAACAAATCAGCAGCAATAGATTCAAATTTTGCACGGGTCAGAGTTACAGTTAAGTGCTTCGGTCCGTCCTGATTTGCAGTAATGAAGGGAAGATTAATTTCAGTTGACATGGCACTTGAAAGTTCGATTTTTGCTTTCTCTGCACCTTCTTTCAATCTTTGAAGAGCCATCGGATCTTTTCTGAGATCAACGGTATTTTCTTTCATGAAATCTTCAGCAAGAAAATCGATAATCTTCTTATCGAAGTCGTCACCACCCAGGTGAGTATCACCATTGGTTGATTTTACTTCAAAAACACCGTCACCGAGTTCAAGAACGGAAATATCAAAAGTTCCGCCACCTAAGTCGTAAACAGCAACCATTTGATCCTTGGATTTTTTATCCAGTCCATAAGCAAGAGCTGCAGCAGTTGGTTCATTGATAATCCGTTTTACATCAAGACCTGCAATTTTACCTGCATTTTTTGTTGCCTGACGCTGTGCATCATTGAAATAAGCAGGAACCGTAATAACTGCTTCAGTTACCTTTTGTCCAAGGTGATCTTCAGCAGCTTGTTTCAGTTTTTGAAGAATCATTGCAGAAATTTCTTCCGGTGAATAGGTACGGTCAGAAATTTCAACCCGTGCACCACCATTTTCTCCCTTAACAACCTTATAAGGGACGTTTCTTGATTCACTGCTGGTTTCGTCAAAATTACGGCCCATAAACCGTTTAATTGAATAAACAGTATTAACCGGATTGGTAACGGCCTGGCGTTTTGCAGGATTACCAACAATTCGTTCGCCGCTTTTGGTAAAAGCTACAATAGAAGGCGTTGTACGGGTACCTTCGGCATTAGCAATAACCATCGGTTCGTTTCCTTCCATAACAGAAACTACCGAGTTGGTTGTACCCAAATCAATTCCAATAATCTTACCCATTATAATATCCTTTATCTAAAAGTAATACTGACATGAAAATCCTTTGCCTTTGAGCAAACAAACCCTGTGCCAAAACCAGGATCACCCATTTTCACTAAGTTCAATGACGTTTTCAGTTAGAATTTTGATTCACATTTAAGTTTACTGTACTTCTTGTCAGACTCAAATGGAACGTGTGAAATTAATCCTGACAAAATTTCTTACTTGTATCGGATACCATTTTGTTTTTACCTATTTTTGATCATGGCAAATCATAGAGGTAGTACAATGAAAAAATGGATATCTGCTTCACTATTATTGATCTTGTCTGGTGTATGTTTTGGTCAAAGCCAGATTCAGCAACCGTTTGATTCGGGGAAAAAAATATTCACACTCACACCCAATTCATCAGGTCTGGCAATCTGGAATCTTGATTCTGTCAATTTTGATCAGTTTGAACTTTTTTTAAATTCTGACAGCACCCTGTTTTCTGAGCTATATATAGTTGAGAACGGAAAAAGAATCAGGTCACAACGGCAGGTTCAATTTTCTGAGTACCAACTAAATCTTCAGAAAATGGATTCTCTCCTCCTTTCCGGGGTGGTAGGTGCTGAAACCCTGACGTGGGAATCGAAATCTGATCTGAAATTTGATTTTACTCTGGGCCATGTCGGTTTTGTTTCTGCATACCATGCCTGGGCAATTCCTTACTTGGTTTGGGATGCCAACAACGCTGGCATCTATTTTTTAATAACCGGATCAAGTTATTTTATCGTCAACCAGATGGCCAAAAACAGCCGGCTCACCCGTGAAAATGTTACGGGCAGCATTGAAGGCCACATGAATGGAATTGCACAGGGACTTGTAACTGGTTTTGTCTTGAATGATACAGAAACTAGTTTCACCCTTGGCACAATTGGCGGTCTGGGACACGCATTTACCTCATTTCACCAGTTTAATAAACCGGGAATTAAACCCATCGAGGCTTTTCTTTCAACAAAAACTGAGTTGTATTCTTTATTTTGGCCTGGTGCTTTTGCAGGATCTTTCACTGAATTTTCAAAATCAAAAGCAAGAATAATTGCCGGGATTGGCGTTGTAACTAGTTTAACTGCCCCTCTTTGGGCCAATTCTGTGTTTGGCTTCAGAAACTTCAATCTTACCCTTTCAGATGCAATGCTGGTTGAAGATTTCCATCTGGCAACTGTTCTAACCGTTTTGGGTGCAAATCTTGCCGTTAACACTTCAAACGGTAGAATTATAGCGGGAACAATGGGCCTTTCAAGTGTTCTCGGGTTTTATGGCGGAATTTTAAATAATCAGAACCAGGGTTTTACTCCCGCCGAAACACGACTTGCCAAACGGTTCACTTATGGCGGTACCCTGATGGGATTCGGTGCCTTCCTTCTCACTGAAAATGAACGGCTTGTTGCTCTTTCTGTTGCTGCCGGAACCTGGCTGGGCTATTTTGCAGGAAAAGCTTATGCTCATGAAAATGATATTGCCTCTGGTGGGCCTGAAATCAGATTAATGCCAGAGAACATATTACTTGCCGGGCTATTTAAAAGCGAAAAACAAGGCCAACAACCTGTTATCTTGCCTGTTTGCTCAGTTAACTGGTTTTTCTGAAAGTTTACCAGAAAAGTCGTGATTTTCTTTTATCAGCCATGCAAATTGACTTTTTTTTGGATTAAATCTATCTTGCTTATCTATTATTATAGCTGAATGTCGCAATTTTATACACCACAAAAACGCCCTTCTAAATTTCAGGTCATCGTTTATAATACCTCTCAGGTATCAAAAAAACCGTTTGAACTGAATGTACGACCAGGTGTTTTCTGGTTTATTGTTTCAATTGTTCTTTTACTTTTTGTTGGAATTGGTATTGCTCTGAGTTTTTACACTCCGGTACTTAAATTTGCACCCAATGTTATTGACCGGGAAACCTATCAGCGTGATGTTACTATCAATAAAATCAAAATTGACTCGCTGATGAGTCTTGTCAAATCAAGAACTGACTACTTTTCTCAATTCAAACTTCTGATGAAGCCAGACACACTTGATACAACAAGTATCAATGTTAAACCAGGCACAGAAGGAATTATTGGAATCAGTTCACCTGATCTTACAAAAAACGAAAATAAAAAGAATACAATTGGCGATTCTTTCATGGCAGATGAAGAAGATTTTCATTCTGCTTCCACTGCAGACCAGGGTGAAGCATTGTCTTCATCAGATTTATCCGGCGGGATCTCAAATGAAGGATTTGATGCCGTATCTTTAGGCCATTTTGTTGCCATGGCGCCAATCAAAGGGGTTTTTACCCGCGGAATTCAACCGATTATCAACCATTTTGGTGTTGATATTGCTGCTAAAAAGGGAACACCTGTTTATGCAATGAGCTCTGGACGGATTATTTTTGTTGACTGGACTTTTCAGTCAGGTTATACAATAATTCTTCAACATGCAGCCAATTTTATAACTGTTTATAAACATTTAAATTCGTCACTGGTTAAAAATAATCAGATTGTATCATCCGGCGAGGTTATTGCCCTTTCTGGCAATACCGGAGAGCTAACCTCAGGACCACATCTGCATATTGAACTGTGGCACAACGGAAACTACCTGAATCCAATGGACTATTTTTCACGCTCGGAAATTAAATAATGGCATCAAAAAACACCGGATACAGTTCAGATATCAACCTGATAAATGTTAGCACTGTAGTTGAAGGTAAAATTACCAGCAAAGGCAGCATCCGTATTGACGGAAAACTAACTGGAACCTTAAGCGCTGAAGGTGGACTTGTTGTTGGAACAACCGGGGAGATTTCTGGTGATATCTCCGCAAAAACCTTGGTCTCCGGCGGAAAACTTCAGGGAAAAGTCATCATTCAGGATCGTACTGTTCTTGAAGCAACAAGCATTTTTACCGGTGAGCTCTTCACTCAAAAACTGATTATTGAAGAGGGTGCCATATTTGATGGCCAATGTTTAATGTCAGACTCCACCAACAAAAATGGACACTCAGAAACCAAAGTTTAAATCAAGTCTGGCCAGGGACCTTTCCTTTTATTGGGAAATCACCAGCCAGATTGTAATCAGTCTTTTTTTATTTGGACTTATCGGCTATTTCATCGATGAATATTTTAAAAGTCAATATGTTTTTACCATTATTGGATTCATAATTGGCTTATATGTTTGCTTTATCAGTGTTCGAAAAATTATAAACAAATGGTTTAACCAGAACTAATGACCCGGACCTTTATTCTCTGGTTATCTGCGGTGTATCTATTCTCTCTGATTTTATCTGGAGTATGGAATTTATTTCAAGCAGAAATTGTAATTCCCGGGTCAGTTCTTTTCATAAGTACATTGGTAGGTTATTGGCTTACCCGCAAGTCTTTGTTCTCTTCAATGAGAGTGCTTATGACCGCAATTTCAATGTTAACCCTGGCAAAGGTAATTCTAATTGCACTTATGCTCGTTTTTGCTTCATTCTATGAAATATTAGACCTTCGGGTTTTTGCTGCAAGCACCGTTATACATTATTTACTTTTCACTGGTATTGAAACTGGGTTTCTCTATCGTGAATCTCAAAATTCTCAGGCCAAATCATGATCAGAGGCGTTTTTTCCGTTGTTCTGCTTTCTTTTTTTCTGGCAGGAACACCAAGATTTGCAAGTTCTGAACCTGCATCTTCTGACTCCCTTACCGTTGAAAAAAAAGAAGGAAAGGCTGATTTTATTATCCATCACATTGTTGATGGAGACAAAATTGATTTTGAACCATTTGGTACCATAGTACTTCCTAAATGGGAACCGATTCAGATTGGTTCTTTCCAGGTTGATCTTTCACCTACCAAACACACCGTGTTCCTTTGGTTTAATACCTTCTTAATTCTCTTACTTGCATTAACTGCTGCCTCTGCCTACAGAAAAAATTCATCTGGAAATTTTATTCCCTCAACAATTGGGAATTTATTTGAAATCATGATTGAATTTATCAGGGATGATATAGCAAAACCCATGATTGGTGAACACCACTATAGAAAATTTCTGCCTTTTTTACTTTCTGCGTTTCTGTTCGTTCTGGTTAGTAATTTCATGGGCCTTATTCCTTTCGGACTTTCAATTACCGGAAACATCAATGTAACAGCAGCTCTTGCACTTGTAACTTTTTTAACCGTGCACATTTACTCAGGCAAGTCGTACTGGAAACACATTTTTCTTCCTCATGTACCCTGGGGTCTCTATCCGATCATGATACCGGTAGAAATACTGGGGATGTTCACAAAACCATTTGCTCTGGCAGTTCGTCTATTCGCAAACATGACCGGCGGACATCTTGTTATTTTGACCTTTATCGGTTTGATTTTCATTTTGGAAAGTTATTACGTTGCACTTTTATCTGTACCGCTAGCACTTTTTATTTACTTGCTTGAACTTCTGGTTTGCCTTATTCAGGCCTATGTATTTACCATGCTATCGGGTGTTTTCATCGGAATGGCTGTTCAAAACGAAGAACATTAATTATTTGCTTTAACATCTCTCAAAATCAAGACATATCTGGAGGTTTCAAATGGAAGGTTTAGCTTCAATGGGCGCATATATTGGAGCAGGAATTGGTGCCGGACTGGCAGCAATTGGTGCTGGTATCGGAATCAGTAAACTCGCAGCATCAGCTATTGAGTCCAGTGCCCGCCAGCCTGAAATGGCCGGCGATTTTCGTGGTACTGCTATTCTTTTTGCTGCACTTATTGAAGGGGTTGCCCTGATTGCAGAAGTAATCGGATTCCTTCTCGTTCTTACTAAATAAGAAAAACCAGGAACCAGAGTTTAAAACCTGATCTGTCAGATCAGGTTTTACGTATTTGTATTTACTTATTGAAGCAATAGGTCTAACAGGTTAATTATGAATATTCCTGCCCTTATTTTACTTGAAGGAGGATTGCTAGATCCTCACGTTGGTACCATTTTTTGGGTTTTTGTCACCTTCCTTCTGCTGGTTTTTATCTTGCAGAAGTTTGCGTGGAAGCCAATTATACATGCACTTGAAGAACGGCAAGCACGTATTGAAGAGTCTTTTAAAAAGGCTGAAGAATCAAACAAGGAAGCGGCCAGAATCATGGCTCAGTTTGATCAGATAGTTGCAGAAGCAAGTGAAAAAGCTGATGTGATTGTCAGAAGTGCGAGAGATTCTGCTGAAAAAATCAAAGCTGAAACCCTTCATAAAACAAAGGAAGAGGCTGATAAACTGATCGCAACTGCAAAAGCCGAAATTGATCAGCAGCGCAATTCAATGGTTCTCGAACTCAGGCAGGAAATGGTTGGAATCATCATCTCTGTTGCAGGTAAGGTCATTGAAACCAACCTGAATGATGAAAAGAACCGAACATTGGTAAATAACGCAATTCAAAATTTATCCGGAAAATAAACTTGTTATGAGCAATTACACGATAGCAAGACGTTATTCCTCTGCACTGTTTAAGGCCGCCGAAGAAAAAGGTATTCTTGCTGCTGTAGAAAGTAATTTTACCCAGATTGCCCCTTATTTCAAGTCGCATCAGGATCTTGTTTCAATTTTATCAAATCCGGTATTAACCGGCGAAGAAAAGTTCGTCATCCTTAAAAAGGTTTTTCCTTTTTTTGATACACTGACCTCTGACTTTTTCAAACTCATCATTGAAAAAAAGAGAGAACCTCAGTTAGCAGAAATTGTAGCACAATTTCTTGAACTTGCAGATAAAAAGAACGGAATTCTAAGGGCAACGGCGGTGACAACCAACCCGTTGACAAACGACCAAAAGTCAGAACTGATAAAAAAACTTACTGATATGACAGGCAAGAAAATAGTACTCACGACTCAGCTTGATTCTGAAATAAAAGGCGGGTTGATTGTAAAAATTGGGGATACTGTTTACAATTCAAGTGTATCACATCGGCTTGAAATTATCAAAAAACGGTTAATGAATTAATAAATTTGAAATTATTTTAGATAAGGTACATCGCAATGGCTGAAGTTAGACCAGACGAAATATCTGCCATATTAAAAGCTGAGCTTGCTCTGGCTGAAACCCGTATTGATATTTACGATACCGGAAAAGTACTGCAAATCGGTGACGGTATTGCACGTGTTTACGGGTTGCGTAACGTTATGGCAGGCGAACTTGTTGAATTTCCAAACTCAGTGATGGGAATGGTTCTTAACCTTGAAGAAGACAACGTTGGCGTTGTTTTATTTGCCGATTCTGAAAAAGTTAAAGAAGGCGATCTTGTAAAACGTACCAAAACTATTTCATCACTGATGGTAGGTGAAGAAATGGTTGGCCGGGTTTTAAATCCGCTGGGTGAACCCCTTGACGGACACGGTCCTATTAAGGGTGAGATCAGAATGCCAATCGAAAGAAAAGCACCTGGTGTAATTTACCGTCAGCCGGTAAAAGAACCACTCCAAACAGGTATTAAGGCAATTGATGCTATGATTCCAATTGGCCGTGGCCAGCGGGAATTGATAATTGGCGACCGTCAAACCGGAAAAACTGCGGTCGCACTTGATACCATTATCAATCAAAAGGGTCAGAACGTAATTTGTATTTATGTTGCGATTGGTCAAAAAGCCTCTACAGTTGCCGATATAGTTTCTACTCTCCAGACAAACGGAGCAATGGAATATACCATTATTATTACGTCATCAGCATCTGATCCGGCAGCTTTAACGTACATGGCACCTTATACTGGTGTTACTATTGGCGAATATTTCAGGGATACCGGCCGTCACGTTTTATGTATCTATGACGATTTATCAAAACATGCTGTCGCCTACCGGCAAATGTCACTTTTACTTCGTCGCCCACCAGGACGGGAAGCCTATCCGGGCGATGTGTTTTATCTTCACTCCCGGTTACTGGAACGTGCAGCTAAAATCATCGAAAATGATGAGCTCGTAAAAACCATGAATGACCTTCCTGAAGCATTAAAGGGTAAAGTAAAAGGTGGAGGATCATTAACCGCACTTCCTATTATTGAAACCCAGGCGGGTGACGTTTCTGCTTACATCCCCACAAACGTTATCTCAATTACTGATGGTCAGATTTTCCTGGAATCAAATCTTTTCAACTCGGGTGTCAGACCGGCTATCAACACAGGAATTTCAGTTTCACGGGTAGGTGGTTCTGCACAAACCAAGGCTATGAAAAAAGTTGCAGGGACCCTGCGTCTTGATCTTTCTCAATTCAGGGAACTTGCAGCGTTTGCAAAATTTGGGTCGGATCTTGATGCCGCCACTCAAGCTCAGCTACGCCGTGGAGAACGTCTGGTTGAAATTCTAAAACAGGATCAGTTTGTTCCTATCCCTGTTGAAAAGCAAATTGCGATTCTCTTTGTTGCAACTCAGGGACTTTTAGATGAACTCCCAGTAAAGAGCCTGAGGCAGTTTGAAGCCGAATTCATTGAAACGCTTGAACTCAATTTTCCGGATTTACTGGCAGGTCTTAAAAAAGGTGCATTGACTGATCAGGTTAATGCTGATCTGAAAAAAATGTCAAAAGAGTTTATTGATAATTTCAAACGCAAATTGAAATAACACCAGAATACTATGGCAACTCTCAGAGACATCCGGTCCAGAATTAAAGGGGTTAAAAACACCCAGCAGATTACCAAAGCCATGAAAATGGTGGCGGCTGCAAAATTACGGAGGGCACAGGACAGCATGCTGGCTGCACGGCCCTATTCGAGAAAAATAAAGGCACTTTTAGCTGATCTTGTTACTGATGAGAGGGTTCAGGAACACCCTTTGATCAAACCGAGACCTGAAGTAATAAATGTGGCATTGGTTGTTGTTACAGCTGACCGGGGACTTTGCGGTTCATTCAACTCAAACCTTATTAAATCTGCAGTCAGGCTCATCCAAACTGAATTTGCAGATTATCAGGCATCGGGTAACCTGAGCCTGATCACTGTTGGCAGGGTTGGAAGTGAGTATTTCAAAAAACGTGGTTATAATGTAATTTATTCAAATTCTGGTTTATTCGGACATCTTTCGATGAGAGAGGCAACGGCCATCAATACTCAACTGAATGATGGCTTTCTGGCAGGTAGATTTGATAAAATTGTAATCATCTCGAATGAATTCAAAAATGTCATGACTCCAAAAGTCACCACGACTCAGCTGTTGCCTGTTCAACAGGAAGATGTTTTACGAGACACCAGCAAATATCAGGCAGATTATATTTTTGAACCTGATCCTGCTCAAATCATTGAAGCCCTTGTTCCCCTGTATTTATTGCAGCAGATCTGGCAGGTATTGCTCGAATCTTACGCATCTGAACAAGGTGCAAGAATGTCAGCAATGGATGCAGCCACTGAAAACGCTAAAGAATTGCTGCGTTCGCTTACACTCAACTATAACCGGGTGCGTCAGGCGGCAATCACAAAAGAAATTCTTGAAATCATATCAGGAGCTGAATCTCTGAGTAAATCTTCCTGATGTAAATTGACAATCCAAGGTTAGGATTGTATTTTTGCAGTCCTGTTTGTAAAACAGAGTTAATTCAGCTCATACGGAGAGCTAGTCTAATTGGTAAGGCAGCGGTCTTGAAAACCGCCGTGAGTGATCACTTCGGGGTTCGAGTCCCCGGCTCTCCGCAACATTTTGAAAACCAGAGTCAATCTGGAGGGGTGGCCGAGAGGCTTAAGGCAACGGTTTGCTAAACCGTCGTAGTGTTGTAAAGCGCTACCGAGAGTTCGAATCTCTCCCCCTCCGCTGAAAAAGTCCGGCCTTTGCCGGACTTTTTTTTATCATTTCCAATCCAAAGTTGTGATTCTATCTGCTTTCAGTTATTTTCATTTTAAGCGAAAGAACTGAACTATGGCATTTTTAGTTGATGATTATCAGACCCCTGCAGGAAACCAGGTTGAAGACCTTCAAAAAAACCGATTACGGTATCTGGTTAAAAAACCTCAGGATTTTTTATCTGAACTTTCTGTTTTAAACCCCCTTCAACTCAAGGAAATTCAAGAATTTCTGTGGGATTGCATTATGGAGGAATCTGCAAAGAAAAACCTTCATGTAACCCGTTCTGACATCATTTCCCGATTTGAGCCAACCACCAATTATCAATATCGTGCCGGGTGTAAAGAGCCATTGGGGTATTGCACCTTAAACATGTGCATTAAACTCGATCCCAAATGCTCAATCAACCGTTTAAGGGGAATGATTGAAATTCTTCGTAAAATTCTTGCCGATGTTTATAAAAACGAAGATTTAGAAAGAAGATTTTCAGAACTTGAATTAAGTTCAAGAAAAATTCCGGTTGCAACCCCACTTATAGAAACAAAAGAGGGTGAAACAGCAACAAAAAGTCATTCAGTTGCCCATGCTCTTAAATCAAAAATTAAAAATTTAAGGGAAATCCTTTTTTCAATTATTGAGCTCGATGGTGCTGAAACTGTTTGTTTAATGGACTCTCACGCGAAAATTGTGGAACTTGTAAGTAACCAAAAGATGAACAGCAGTTCTTTCAGCAAGCAGATTTCAGAGTTGATAAAATACTATCAGAAATTATTGCCAAAACTGAAAGCTGACCGGATTCAAACTGTTACCAATGAGTATTATAACGGGCTTATGGTCATTCACCTGCTTCATCATGATTTGTTCCTGATGGTCATAAGCAGAACAACTGATGTACCTGCCAAAACGATTAAAAGAGTGATCAGAATTTCAGATGAATTGAATGAACTCTTTGACAATACACTGGCAGAGAAGTGAATATTAAATTAGGGGGTGACAGGTTTCGACGGGATGAGTGTTGGTCTGGAATGCGTGTAGAGTTCTCCGAAATTCTCTTAAAAAAGGCGGAACAGCTTAACTGCTGAAAACAACTACGCACTCGCAGCTTAATTAAATAAGTTGCGCGCTGTTACCTTCCATTGTCTGCCGGGATTTTAACAGCGTCATATTGGCGGATTGCTATTTCGGATCGTCCCGGTCCGGAATTTAAGATCAGGGGCTGGGAAACTCCAAGGTTGTTACTGTCTGAGGAGAATCTGAGATCTAAACAGTGACTACACACGTAGATGTCTTGATGGGCGCCTTTTCGGACGCGGGTTCAAGTCCCGCCACCTCCACAGGGGAAGTTGATTTTACATCAGATCAATTCTTAAACAAAAAAGCCAGTTGTTCAACTGGCTTTTTTGTTTTTATAATTCTTTTTGAATTTCTACTTCAATTCCCAGCCAAAAGTGGTAGTATTCACCTTTTCAGTACCAGTCATCCGGGTAATAATATTTTCAGCTGTAATTTTTGAATAAACCGTGCCAATTGTATCAGAGAGTGTTCCGTTTACTGCGAGGTTCCTGATTGTCATATTATCAGAATTTAGTGGACCCGGATAATACTTGCCGGAATAGAATATATTGGTCCGAATCTGAATCACACGTCCGGTCTGAGAAAGACGGGAAACTGAATACGTTTTCCCAAGTGCAATAAGAGAGGCTATCTGTCTGGAAATCTGAGGAAGTACAATAATATTATAGGGTTTACTCTCCCATGTTCCTGATTTTGCACTAATTTTAACTGAATTTTCTTTTCCCGTAGCAGAACTGATAGATTTTGGGAAAATCCGCAATGTTTTTCCAATTGTTGCTCCCGTTCCTGTAACCGTATAAACCGGTGTTTCAGGAAAAGCAATTTCCTTTCCGTCTTCGTTTCTAAGAATCAAAGTTAATACATTCATGGTATCGCCAAAAACAACTTCCAGTGTATCCTGAACACTTCTACCTTCTGTTGAAATGGTTTTAGGAATAATATACAGACCTGAAAGATCATTTTTTACTGGTTCAGAAGGACTTTCTTCCTTACACGAAAAAAGACTTAAGGTAAAAGTTACAATTAGAATGAAAACGAAAATGAACCGGTTCATAAATGACCTGAATTTGGAAAATGAATAAATTAATTATTTGCTAACTGTCGGGATTATTTTCTAAAGGGAATAAACAGTGTTTGACCAAACCAATCTAAAACGATCACAAATATTTACAACCAATCAAGAGAATAATTAACCTATCTGAAGATAAGTCAATTTTCACATTTAATAAAAACGCTTGCTCTCTATCGATTCACTTAAAGTGAATTCTAATTCAAATCTACTGCAGTCAACAAAATATCTGATGCACCCGGATCTTCATCAATTTCAACAAACTGAAGAGCCAACCGACACCCTTCTGCAACAGAACCTACTGAAATTTCACTGAAGTGATCGCGGAACTTTTCGGGTGAGATGAAGCTATTTTTTCCGAAGCGAACAGCAATTCTTTTTACATGCAATGCATTTTGCTGTTCAGCCACAGCTTCAATTTTACTTAACAGATCGGACATTGAGTGAACATGAATTTTCATTTTTTACCCGACTACTAATTTTTCAAGCGTTTTTAAAATATTTGGTGCTTTGTCTCTCACTACCGCAGAAAGGGTATCTCCAACCGAGAAATCTGAACCTGAAACAGTAAAAAGAAACAGTTCTGGTAAATCTGACTGATTAATCTCAGAAAACCTAACTAAATCACCAATATCAAATTCATGAGTTGATGCCTGATCGTAATTACGTCCTTCTGTCCAGTTTACAATTGAAATTTCCCCAGGTAACCCTTTCACAGCCGCATCAATGAAAACAATACGTTCAAAATCTTTGAATCTTGCAGCCATTTCCGGAACAAGCTGGATGAAAGTCTGGATTTCAAGATCTGGATCAGAACATATTTTCTCCAGTTGTTCAGCTAATGCCCAACCGATTCCATCATCGCTTCGAAGCGGATTTCCGTATCCAATCACCCAGGTTTTTTTCATAATAAACCAAATAAAAACCAGGCATTCCGTCTCCCGATATACCAATCCTGCATGGCAGGATCGGTACTCGGTGTGACACATTTTGTGTCCCGGTAATTTGTATTTTCAAAACCGTTTATCTGGAAATCGTTTTTAAGATTTCACCATTGGGTGCCTGAATTTCAATCTGCATCGGCATTTGACCGGCTGCATGAGTTGAACAACTTAAACAGGGGTCAAAGGTTCGGATGACAGCTTCAATACGGTTCAACATACCTTCTTTTGGATTTAGTCCGTCGAGATAATGACGAGCCACCTGCAGAACCCCACGGTTCATTGCCAGGTTGTTATGTCCGGTAGCAATGATGAGATTAGCCCATTTGATCAGACCATTTTCATCAATCCGGTAGTGGTGAATCAGTGTTCCGCGGGGAGCTTCAGACACACCAACGCCATCAAAACTATTTGGATTGGCGATTGCCCTGACATGCGGATTCATACACTCATCATCTTTCAAAATATCTTCAACCCGTTCTGCGCAATTTAAAATTTCAATCAGCCGGGCGTAGTGATAATGGAAGGAACTTGAAACCGGTCCTTTTTGGATTGACCGGAATCCGGCAAGTTCTTCATCAGCCAGTGGAGTTCCACATTTTGAGGCAATATTGAGCCGGGCCAAAGGACCGACCCGATAAATTCCGCCAGGATAGCCCATTGGTTTATAAAACACCGATTTCAGATAACTGTATGATTCAACTTTTTCCCCAATCCAGGTATCATACTCAGACGGATCAATTCCATCAGAAACAATATTTCCTGCTGAATCCATAAACCGGAGTGTTCCATCGTAATACTCAACTTCACCATTCTTATTTACCAGCCCCATAAACAAGGTTGGGAAATTGGCGAAAACCGCAATTTCTTCCTGATAATGCTTTACAACAGGGTGATACCAATTTAGTGCCCTTCTCACGATTTCCTTGATTTCAGGCATTTCCTTCAGCATGGCAGCTCGGTGCTCTGCTGTTAGTGCAGCATTGACTCCACCAGATACGACCCACGACGGGTGAATTCTTTTCCCGCCAAGCAACTCAATCATCTGCTGTCCGATTTGCCGAAGCCGGATTCCATCTTTTGCAAGTTCAGGACGTTTCGCAGCAACCCCCAGAATATTCCGGATTGCCGGATCTGCATCCATCCCAAGTAAAAGATCCGGGGACGAAAGATGGAAAAAACTCAGTGCATGAGACTGAATAATCTGAGCCATGTTCATGACTTTACGAAGGTTGTGACCTGTAACCGGTACTTTCACCGCCATCAGATTGTCGCAAGCTTTTGCTGATGCCATCAGGTGAGAAACCGGGCAAATTCCGCAAATTCTTGCCATGAGTGATGGCATTTCAGTAAATGGACGGCCTTCAGAAAGTTTTTCGAATCCACGAAGCTGAGTTACATGAAACTGTGCATCATTGATCGTTCCGTTGTCATCCACGTAAATAGTAATTTTTGCATGGCCTTCAATTCGGGTAACGGGATCAATTGTAATTGTTTTTGGCATATATCCTCCTTATGCCCCGAACCGGGTTTTACTTGTTAAATCCGGAATTCTTCCGTCGAGTAATTCAGCGACTGCATAGAAAATGGTATCATTTGAAGGCGGGCATCCGGGAATAAAAACATCCACCGGTACAACTTCGTGAATCGGCATGACCCGGGCAAGAAGTTCGGGTAAAGCCGGATGCTTTGGCATCACATCGTGAATAAATGCATTTTCTACATAAGCCCGGTTAATAATCTCCTGAACCGGAATCGGGTTTCTCATGGATGGAACATTGGCATTAATCGCACAATCGCCTAAAGCAATGAGATATTTGGTATGTTTTCTGATTTTCTTGATTTTGGCAAGATCATCTACCGAAGCAACAGCTCCTTCAACAATTGTGACATCGACATAATCAGGGAATACCTTATTATCAACAAGCGGACTGTAAACCAATTCAATCCGGTCTGCAATCGCAAGCAAACGTTCATCGATATCAAGAAAACTCATGTGGCAGCCGGAACATCCATCCAGCCATGTGGTTGCAATTTTGGCTTTCATATTTTTTCCTTCCGGCGTGCGGTTAAGTAGGGCAGGAATCCTGACCGTTTGGTATTTTCTGCTACTGATCTTCCCTTTTCACTTAGTGCTCCAACCGGACAAACGTTTACACATTTTCCGCATTGGGTACAGGTATCTGCAGATCCCCAGGGTTGATTCAACTCGGTAATAACTTTTGCCTGAATACCACGACCTGAAACATCCCAGACGTGAGCACCTTCAATTTCATCACAAACCCGAACACACCTTGTGCATAAAATACACCGGTTATGATCAAGGATGAAGTAAGGATGACTGGCATCAACTGCAAATTTCGGGAACCGGTAAGGCACCCTGATGTGGTTGATTCCCAGCTTTTGAGATAAATACTGAAGTTCACAATGGTTATTTGAGACACAAACCGAGCAGGTATGATTCCGTTCTGAAAAAATCAGTTCAAGCGTCATTTTACGGTAATGTGCCAGTTTATCGTTGGTGGTTGTAACTTCCATTCCTTCACTTACCATGGTTGTGCAGGCAGGAAGCAATTTTCTCTGACCTGCAACTTCGACCATGCATAACCTGCAGGCACCAATATTTGAAAGTCCTTCAAGATGACAAAGTGTCGGAATAAAATACTCATTTTCACGGCAAACCTGCAAAACAGTTTGGTCTGAACGTGCTGAGACATCTTTTCCGTCAATCTTAAGCGTAAAAATTTTAATTTGTCCGTTAGCAGTCATAATAGAATCTCCTTACTCCTGGTTGACTTCAGCCTGAATCCGTTCCATATACTCATGTTTGAAATATTTCAAGGTACTGAGTACAGGATTGGGTGATGACTGCCCAAGACCACAGAGACTGGTATTTCTTACCACATCGCAAAGTTCTTCGAGCAGGGTTAAGTCGGCTTCTGTAGCCCTTCTTTCGGCAAATTTTGTCAGAATATCATAAATCTGAGCAGTGCCGACCCGACAAGGAACACATTTGCCACAAGACTCAGACATACAGAATTCCATAAAATATCTGGCTACATCAACCATGTTGGAATTTTCATCCATCACAATCATCCCACCAGAACCCATAATGGAACCCAATTTGGTCAGAGATTCATAATCAACTTTGATATCAAGAAATTCTTCGGGAATACATCCACCAGATGGTCCACCGGTTTGAACGGCTTTAAACTTTCTTCCGCCCGGAATTCCGCCACCGATATCAAAAATGATCTCACGCAGCGACATCCCCATCGGCACTTCGATAAGTCCGGTATTGACGACCTGACCTGCGAGTGCAAAAACTTTTGTTCCTTTACTGGTTTCTGTTCCGATTGAGGCGTACCATTCTGCACCTTTCCTGATGATGGGTGCAATATTGGCAAAGGTTTCGACATTGTTGATCAGGGTTGGTTTTCCCCACAAACCTGATTCGGCGGGATATGGGGGTCTTGGTCTTGGTGTTCCCCTTCCCCCTTCAATTGATGCAATCAGGGCAGTTTCTTCACCACAAACGAAAGCACCGGCTCCAAGCCTGATACTGATTGTAAAGTTAAAAGTAGTTCCGAAAATATTATTCCCAAGAAGACCTTTTCTTTCAGCCTGTTTAATTGCAACTTTAAGTCTTGAAATTGCCAATGGATATTCAGCACGGACGTAAATAAATCCTTCGTCAGCGCCGATAGCATAGGCGGCAATGGCCATCCCTTCCAATATCCGGTGCGGATCTGATTCAAGAACAGACCGATCCATAAATGCACCGGGGTCGCCTTCATCAGCATTACAAATCACGTATTTCTTTGCACCGACAGCTTTTGCAACGGTTGACCATTTTAATCCGGTCGGATATCCACCACCACCTCGTCCTCTGAGCCCAGATTTGATCAGGTTTTGAACAACTTCATTCTGATCAAGGTCATGTAAAACTGTATAAAGTCCCAAATAGCCATCAAAAGCAATATATTCTTCGATTCGCTCCGGGTTGATTACTCCACAATTTTCAGTGACAATTTTGTATTGTCGTTTGAAAAAAGGTGAATCAGAAGCGAGATCATTGGTCGTTTTCTTTCCCTTCTCGAGATTGTCTGTCACCAGAAAGGCATTTGCCTGGTTGATTTCCTGGAACATCCGGTTTTCAGGTTCAATTGAAACAAGTGGACCAGCAGCACACAAACCCATGCAACCAACACCCTTCACATCAATATCTTTTGCCAATCCTTTTTCTTTAAGCTGACCTTCAATTGTGTTTAACACTGCTTCAGCATTTTGAGACATGCAACCGGCAGCAACACACACATGAATTGATTTTTTCTTTTGGCTTCTGGCCAGCTCTTCGCCAGCTTTAATTTCCTGTAGTTCTTCTAAGGTCATGGTTTACTCCCACTTTGTAAGTTTGGTGAGGGTATCAGCAGCGGTCAGTTTGCCGTTCACTTCGCCATCAAAAACACCCGCAGGCGCCAGTCCGCAGGCACCAATACAACGGGCAGTCACGAGAGAGAGGTTACCATCGTCAGTCGTTTCACCCGGATGAACGTTATATTTTTTCGCAATGGTTTCCATAAGTTCTCCTGCACCTTTCACGTAACAGGCTGTTCCCATACAAATCACACAAGTATGTTTGCCCTGTGGTTTAAGTGTGAAAAAGTGGTAAAAGGTTGCAACACCGTATACCTTACTCAGGGGTACATTCAAAGCTTTGGATACAAACCGGAGGGAATCATCATCTAGAAAACCAAATGATTCCTGAACAGTATGCAGGGTTTCAATCATAGCATTTGACTGATACCCGTGTCTTTTCATCGTTGCCATGACCAGTCCCCACCGTTTATCTTCTGTAGGTGGCTGAACTTTCACGGGATAGGCGGGCATAGAACCTCCTTTTTCACTCTTGGACTAAAAATGGTCAGTTTTTTTGAATCTATTTTCAAAATTAAATCTTGTCTTTGCGGATAAACAGAGTTTTTATTCCTGTTTTATTTTTCAAAACGCGTTAAAATAGGTTTAAACAGTACATTTTCCCTTAGAAAAGTTAGTCAATTTAAGTTCAAAAAACTGTTAATTTCCGATTAGATTATCCGAATTGAAACCTTTAATTCTTGAGTTCGTATGACCTTTGTCAGCAATCAAAATGATAATTAGTTGGGGGATTTGGAATGGGACTATTTGGTACAATTTTACTTGCAATTACTCAACTATCCTCAACAGCCGGTATAACCGGCGAACCATCCGGGAACAATCCGGGTCCTCAATCCTTCTCGCCGGTATTCAGTCCGGTTCTTGTTTTATCGCCAACCTCTGATGTTATAGATATTGATGGAAATCTTGATGAACCCGCCTGGCAATTAGCTGCCCGGGCAGATAATTTCACAGAAAACTGGCCGAAAAATCTCATTCAACCGTTAGTTGGCACACACGCACTTTTAACCTATGATAAAAACAATTTATACATTGCATTTATAGCAGAATCGTTCCACTCACAAACCAGAGCAACCCTTAGAGACCGTGATGAAATATTTTCTGACGATTACATGGGAATTTTACTTGATACTTACGGAGATGCTTCCTGGTACTATGAATTCTTTGTTAATCCGCTCGGTGTACAGGGAGATTTGGTTGCGACCAGTAATGGTGAAGATGCCGGAGCCGATTTTATTTTTCATTCTCAAGGGAAAGTAACTGAATCGGGTTACCAGATTGAACTTGCAATTCCGTTTACCAGCCTGAGATTCCCTGATACTGAAGAACAAATCTGGAAAGCGACCATCTGGCGGGATCATAAAGCTGAAAGCCGCCGGAGATACAGCTGGGCAGCAATTGATCAGGATAAACCCTGTTTCCCCTGCCAGTTTGGAACCATACGTGGAATCCGGGATATCAACCGGCCAAGTGCAGTTGAAATCCTTCCCTATTTTATAACCAATCAGGCCGGAGCTAAAAATGATGCCGGAAGATTTAGAAACGATCCGGTAAAAGGTGAAGTTGGATTCAGTACCAAATACATGGCAACCCCGGAGCTAACTGCTGAAATCTCTGTAAATCCTGATTTCAGTCAGATTGAATCTGATGCTGAACAAATTGATGTGAATAATAACTTTGCATTGAATTTTCCCGAAAAGCGTCCCTTTTTTCAGGAAGGAAGTGATCTTTTTTCCACCCCTGCATCTATAATTTATACCCGAAGTATTAACGATCCCGATTTTTCAGCCAAACTAACCGGAAGAACCGGGAAAATGAATTTTGTCTATCTTGCTGCAAGAGACGCAAATACCCCATACATGATTCCTACAGAGGAAAGAACTTTATTTGCTGCCGGGCAAAATAGTTTTTCGAATATATTAAGGGGAAAGTATGCATTTGATGATGGAAAATATATCGGAACCGTATTTACCAACCGGATTAATGAATCGAACGGTTATAATATTGTTGGCGGTATTGATGGCTCTTATAGGTTTTGGGAGTATTACTCAATAAATGCGCAGGGGCTTTTCAGTAAAACCCGGGAACCGAATGACACGTTAATGACACCCGCAGATGATTTCACCAATCTTGTTTTTGACAAAAAACATGATACCCGGTTTAATGGTGAGACTTTTGAAGGACTGGGGCTCATTACTAATTTCAACAGGTACTCAAAATATTACAATTTCGAATCTCAGTTCATTCATGCCGGAAATGCATTCCGTGCAGAAAACGGATTTATTGACAGAAGTAATTACAACCAGTGGTATTTTTGGAACCGGTACAATTTCTATCCTGATATTTCTTTTGTGAATCAGATTGGACCCGGTTTTATCACAGGCCAGATCCATAATCTTGATGGAGTTCTAAAGGATGAATGGCTGGCGTTCTTTTTAAACTTTGATTTTGCAGCCCAGACTAATTTCCGGGTTGAATATATGATCAACAACGAACGTTGGGCAGGGAAATGGTTTGGTCAGAAAAATAGGTGGGAGTTTAATTTTTCAACGGCATTCAGTCAATATCTTTCAGTAAATTTATGGGCTGAAACTGGTCGTTTTATCCGCAGAAACAGATCAGCGCCTGATGTTGGAGATGGGATCAATACTGGCTTTTTTCTGTCTGTGAAGCCAACTGACCAATTGATAATTGAACCAGGTCTTGACTATGCTGAGCTTAATAAAGACAACGGACCTGCCTATTTTGCAGGATATGTTTTCAGGACCCGGATTAAATATCAGTTTACCAGAGAACTCTCGGCAAGATTTATCTTACAGTATAATCAGTTTGATGATGTATTTTCTGCAGAACCACTTGTAAGTTATAAACTTAATCCGTTCAGCGTATTTTATATAGGTGCTTCAAGTCAGTTGGAATACATGCCAAACAGAGAATACCAACAGTCCTCACGTCAGTATTTCATGAAATTTCAGTATCTATTTTCAACTTGAGATGGTGAAAAAACAAGGATAAATTAAGGGGCACTTCGACTCCGCTCAGTGACCCTTAATTTAACTCTTACTCCCCGTCATAAAATCCTTACCATCCCGAAGTTAATTCGGGACCTTTGCTTCGCTTGGCTTATCACTTACCACTAATTTTTTGTCTTCCATATCTACAACTTCTTTAGAAACCGGTAAAAGTCTGATCTGCTCAGCCGGAAGATTCAACAACCCCGCAATTAAAACATACGGGTTTACTGTTGCACCTGAGTCATTGGCTTTTACTCTGATGCAAAGTTGCCCGTTATCCACCCAAACTTTTGCAATATTATCTTCTAACTGGATGGGTTTTTCACGATTGATCACTGTACGGTTCAGCAGCCCAAGTTCAAACTGATTTACAATCTGGCTGAAATCAATACCCTCAACACTGCCCTTAAACCGGTAATCTGCACTTTTTATTGTTGGCATTTTCGAATTTGGCATTTCACGGATGGAAATCACTTCCATTCCCTCTGGCAAAATATCAGTAAATTTTTTCGCCCACTCCTGCAAGCTTCCTGGCAATTCATCACGAAGCTGAATCACGAAAATCTCACTGTGAGATTCCATCCCAAGGGGGAGCGCACCCACATTTTTAATGATCGGCCGTTGGTTGAAACCCTGAGTGTAATGAAACCTGATTTTAAGCCGGCGAAGTGCTTTCTCAAAAATCTCAATAGTAACGTGATGGGCCAGATATTTTGCAAGTCCTTCTTTTTTGAAAATAATCTGGTAATGGCGGATGGAATATTGTTTCATCCGCCGGTCGGCAACCAACTGTTTAACATCATCAAAACCAAGATTTTTAACATGGTACTTTTCCGGAGCCGGCGATAACTTGATATCTTCGTAATTGCCCGGAATACCACACTTCTGGCAATCACCCCATTTACAATCGGGAATGGGCTCTGCTGATTCTTCAAAAGCTTTTTTATACTCAGCTTTAAGATAACTTTTTGAAGTTCCGGCATGAATAAAATCCCAGGAAAAAACTTCATCCAGTTCACGGGTTTCATAAATCCGATTTATGTCATACCCGAACTGATTCCATATTTCAAGCCATTGATCGTGTTTAAATCCTTCAGAGAACGATTCAAAAATCATTCCCCTCTGGTAAGCTTCATAAATCATGGCAGACTGACTGCGATCACCGCGGGAGTAAAAAGCTTCAACCTGTGCAAGTTCCCAGTCTGACCAGGTAATCTTAACACTCCGGTTTCCCCTGAAATATTCTCTGACATAATTGATGTGTTTCATGGTTTTTTCACGTTCCATAAACCCAACCCACTGAAACGGAGTAACAGGCTTAGGAACAAAAATACCAATACTCGGGTGAACGGTATTAAACGGACTGTACTTCCTTCCAATTTTAACCAGCCCTTCAATCAGTCCGCAAAAAGCTTTCATATCCTCCATATTTTCAGACGGGAGTCCAACCATTGTGTACAATTTGATATTGTGAAAGCCGTTTTTAAAAACACTTTCTGCAGCATCGTACATATCCTGATCAGAAATCGTTTTATTTATGATTTTCCTGATGCGTTCTGAGCCGGTTTCCGGGGCAAATGTTGCACTGTGAGCATTGCTCATTGCACCCACTTTTTGAGCAAGAGCCTGTCCGTAACTGTTCGCACGAAGAGAAGGAAGTGAGAGATCAACACCTTCAAAATCATCATCCTGAAGCAAATAATTTGTAACGGTTTCAGCCTGACCATAATCGGCTGTTGAAAGACTTAAAAGGCCTACGGTTCTTTCACCGGTCGCAGCCAAACCTTCTTTTGCCAGGTCAATCACATCATCTGCATTGAGCTCACGGTTGGGGCGATACCAGTAACCTGCCTGACAAAACCGGCAACCTTGTGTACACCCTCTCATAACTTCCACTGAAAACCGGTCATGAATCAGGTTCATATTCGGGACCACATTTTTCACCGGATAATCGTCTTTATTCAGAACTTCAACCCAGTGTCTTTTTATTCCTTTTGAATACTTGTATGAACCCTTTGCCCCATCAAAATCAGGGACAAATTCACCTTTATCATTCTTCGTCACGTCAAGCAGAACCGGGACGTAAACGCCTTTTAATTCGGCAAGTTTTGTAAGAATTTCAAGTTTAGACTGACCTGAACGTCTTCCTTCACCAATAATACGGAGAATCTTTACTGCCAGAATTTCACCGTCGCCTATTACAAAAAGATCATAAAAATCTGAGACTGGCTCTGGGTTTGCCATGCACGGACCACCACCAATTACGAACGGATCAGAATCAGCCCGATCACGGGAAAAGGCTTTTAATCCTGCAAGTTCAAGTAAAAATGGAACATTGGTAAAATTCAACTCAGTTTGGAGGGAAATACCGATAGCTGAAAAGGAACTTATCGGACTGTGGCTTTCAAGAGAATAAAGCGGAATATCATGTTTTTTCATTTGCTCTGCCATGTCAAGCCATGGTGCAAAAGCTCGTTCTGCAGAAAGATCAGATTCCCGGTTGATCAGGTGGTACAACACTTTTGTACCATTATGAGACATTCCGATTTCATAAACATCCGGAAAAACCAATGCCATTGAGGCTAATACCTGATCCTGGTTTTTTCTGATTTGATTGGCTTCACCACCAATGTAACGTCCAGGATTTGTAACATTTGGGAGAATCCGGTCCAACTTCTCAGTAAAATTCATTCAATTTCTTTCTAAGTTCATTATTTACCTAAAAGTACAAATCGGGTAAATTAATTCCGAATGAAAGGAAAGAAGAGTAAAAACTGAAGATAAAAGATAGAGGATTGGAATTAACGGGAGGTTAGATGAAAGAAAATGTAGTTTTATGGAATGATATTTACTTATTAAGCTGTGCTGCAATTTTTGAATAAAGGTTCTCAGGTTTGAAGGGTTTACTGATGTAATCATTCATTCCAAAACCGAGAGCAAGTTCTCTGATGTCTGACGTTGCTTCAGCGGTAAGTGCAATTATCGGTACAGATTGATTGAACTCCCTGATTGCCCGGGAGGCTTCATATCCATCCATAACCGGCATCTGAAGATCCATCAAAATCAGATCATATTTATTGTTTTTCACCAAATCAACAGCAATCTCGCCATTTTCAGCCACTTCTACGACGGTATCCCACCTTGCCAGAAACTTTTGGGCAATTTTAACATTCAGGGCATTGTCTTCAACCAGAAGAATTTTTGCAAAATCCAGGCTGTGAACGAGTTCAACCTCTTTCTTTTTATTCTCAATTTGCGGTTCAAGCGCAATCGGAAGTCTGACCCTGAAGAAAAAGCGGGACCCTTGTCCCATTGTACTTGACACATGAATCTCACTATTCATCAGCATAATAAGACGTTGGGCAATAGCAAGACCGAGACCTGTTCCACCAAATTCCCGGGTTATTGATGAACTGGCTTGAGTAAACGTATCGAAAATCCGTTCAAGTTTTTCCTTTGCAATACCAATTCCGGTATCCTCAACTCCTACGAAAAAAACTGCATCTGATGCAGTCCATTTTTCAATATGAACCGACAGGATAACCGATCCCTTAGCAGTGAACTTGATTCCGTTACTGAGCAGATTCCCGATAATCTGACCCATTCGAACAGGATCCCCAATAACCATTTCAGGCATAACTGGATCAGCTTCAAAAACCAGATCCAGATTTTTTTCAGATGCCCGCGGCACAAAAGATTTTATCAGGTTCTGACAAATTTCTTTAAAATTGAATGGCATTTTTTCAAGATCAATTTTATTTGCTTCGATTTTACTGAAATCCAAAATATCGTTAAGAAGAGCAAGCAGATTTTCAGCCGAAAATTTTAAAATATTCAGATTTTCAAGCTGGTCTGGACGAGGATTTTCTCTGAGCAACAACTGAGACATGCCAATTACCCCATTCATAGGGGTTCTGATTTCATGGCTCATAATGGATAAAAACCTTGATTTTGCAATGGTAGCCTGTTCAGCAGCTTCCTTTGCCTGAATCAATAAAATTTCAGTTCTGGCTTTTTCGTCAATCTCTTTCTGAAGATTTTCGTTGATCACCTGAAGTTGCCTGTTTGTTAGCTGAATCTGTTGGTTGGCTTCCCTGAGTGATTTGGCCTGGATTTCAATTTCAGTGTTTTGTCTTTGAATTTCCTGGTTTTTTTGGTTCAGTATCTGGTTGGTTTTTCTTCTGCTGTTATTGGTTCGCAGCAAAATAAATACGAGAATCAATGTCAGAGAAAGACCGGTAATAACCGAAATAACCACAATTCGCTGTCTTTTTATTTCAGTCTGATTCAGTTCATTATCTTTTAAAAGAAGTGCAATCTGAGATTTTTGCTGCTCTTCCTGAAAATTTTCAAGCAAAGTCTGAATTCGGGTTGCTCTGTCTCTTGAAAAAACAGAATCCTTCATTTTCGAATTGAGTAAAAGAGTCTGATAGGCATTACTAAAATTACCCATCTGGTAGAAACATTCATGCAAAACAGCCGTTGCCTTTCTGATCAGAGAAAGTGATCCGATCTTTTTAGCAACAACTAATCCCTTTTCACCATTCTGAATGGCAACCTGGTACCGCCCTTGTTTTTGATGTACGATGGCAATACTGATTGAAGATTCAGCAAATCCGGGTAAATCATTCAGACTCGCCCGGATTGAGGCAGCCTGTTCAAGAATTTTGAGAGCCTCAGTATACTTGGCCTCTTCAGTTAAAAGCTCACCTGTTTTGTTCAGACAAACAGCCATCTGTCCAAAATCACCAAGTTCCTCTCTGATATCCCCAGAAAGTTTGTAAAATTTGTAAGCCTCAGCATATTTCTTCTGTTGCTGATAAACTTCTCCTAAACGGATTGCAGAATAAGCACGACCCTGTTCATTTTTGCTTCTGGTAAAAACAGTCATTGCCCTGGTTATATACTCAATTGCTTTTCCTGACTCACCCTGAATTTTATAAATTTCACCAATATTGTTGTTGGCGTAACCAATTTCAGTAAAGATTGAATCTGTTTCGGCAATTTTAAGAGCTTCAATAAAATTTTCCAGGGCCTTCGGATAGTTTTCTTTATTCCGAAACGCAATGCCGGTATAGTTGTAAGAAGTAGCTAAACCCCGAGTAAAATCAAGTTTTCTGGCAATTTCTCCTGCTTTTTTTGCATAAAGGATAGAAAGTCCCGGATTTGAATTCCGAAGTTCCCATGCATTTTGATTCAGGATTCTGACGGCTGAGGTATCTGCGGATTTAATCCCGAGCTGACTTAAAAGAGTATCTGAAGGTTGGTTTTGTGCCCGCCCTTTTTCTGTTAAAGAAAAAAGAGAAGTCAAAATCAGCACGAGAAATAATGTGGGTTTAAATTTCATTTTTAGGTTTGTTAACATCAAACAGTAAAGTTGAAGAAAAAGGAATCAAATTACAACGATTCATTTTTGATGGGGTTAACTCCGTCACTTTTTCTTTTTCCACACACCCCAGAAAAAGTCGGATTCAATGTTTCCGGCGGATAACAATTTTTCTTCTTCATTAATAACCAGCCGAACAAATTCATGACCTTTGTTCAAAAAATTCCCTCCAATTTCATCAAAAAGAGGTTGTAGAAGTGTTCCCCCGTAATTTTTCACAACGACCCGTTCAAATGAGTCTGTCATTGACATTCGGATTGATTCAGAATCAGGCGCCTCTGAAGGATCTGAAAGCCACATGGTGAGTACCCCCGGCCGGTAAACTTTTTTCTTTACCCCTCCACCTCTAAAAGTCCGGAGTTCAGAAGGAATTTCAATCAGGAGCCGGTTAATTGCTTCAAGTTGATTTTTATGCCACTGAAACCGGTTAGGGCCGGCATACTCGTTTAAAACCAGAAATCCACCGGGTTTGAGTAAATTTTTTGCTTTTTCAACTGCATCTGAAACAGGATCGAAGTGGTGGAGTGCTCCTTCAAATATAATAACATCAACTTTTTCAAGTATTTTATCATCAGATAAAAACTCTGCAACCCGAAAGTTCAAGATATTTCCCAGGTTTTCAGATTGTGAATGATGAGTTGCTGCGAAAATTCTTTCCGGGCTCAAATCAATGGCTTCAAGTTTTGAGAATATTCCGGTTTTCGCCCATTCAATTTCTGCCGTTCCTGTTCCGCAACCAACCGAAAGTCCGGTTAATTTATCTTTCCCGGCAAGGAAAGTTTCGGCAATCCAGATTCTAGGGCTGAGTTCAGGATCACCTGTTACTTTAAAATTCCAATGAGACTGAATCTGCGGCAAATCCCAGCAGTTTAAAACCGGTGAACTTGTGTGTGACCATGAGGCCTGAACACGGTTTGCCCCGGGTATAAGTTTCGACAAAAGTTGCCGGCCTTTACCCTGCCTGATTTTTCTGACCAGTTTTCTTACATCATTCCAGTGAACCCAGGCCATTTAAACCGATTCTTTCAATATCCAGTCCAGCGATTCCAGAATGAGATCGTGAATCTTCCCAAGGTTTTCAATTGAGATACAATAAGGCGGAAGGATATAAACAGTATTGCCAAGCGGTCTGAGAAGTACGCCTTTTTCCAGATAAAAATCATAAAGTTTTGGTCCGATTGCTGAGAAATATCCTCCGTCCGGATTTTTAATCTCGACTGCAAAAATGGTTCCCTGAATTCTGGCATCTGCAACCAGAGGATGATTTTGATATTCGTTCAATCTTGACTGGTGTAAGCTTTCGATTGCAGCTATTTTGTCAAGCGTTCTCTCTTCTTCAAACACATCAAGAGATGCATTTGCTGCTGCGCAGGCAATCGGATTAGCTGTGTAGGAATGTCCGTGGAAAAAAGCTTTTAACCGATCATCACTTAGAAATTGTCCGTAGATTTCTTCGGTACACATGGTAATGGACATGGGAAGGAATCCGCCAGTAAGTCCTTTAGAGAGACAAACGATATCCGGCATCACGTTTTCATGATTGCAGGCGAACCATTTTCCGGTCCGGCCAAATCCTGTCATAATTTCATCAGCGATCAGATGAATCCCATATTTTGAAGTCAGTCTTCTGATTTCGGAAAGTGCACCCGGTGCCCACATCAGCATTCCTGAGGCGCCGTGAACCAGCGGTTCCACAATTATCGCCGAAACTGACTCATGATGAAACTCCAGATAAGACATCAGCGAATCGAGACAGTATTGTTTATGATCTTCACCTGAGGGGCCAGATTCTGCAACCGGGGATGGCATTCTCACCACTTCAAATAAAAGTGAATTAAACGGAGCCGTCCAGACAGATCTTTCACCAACCGACATTGCACCAAGAGTATCACCATGATAAGCATGTTCAAGCGCAATAATCTGATTTCGTTTTTTATTTCCCTGATTCACCCGGCTTTGAATCGACATTTTAAGTGCAACTTCAACCGCCGTACTTCCGTCATCAGAAAAAAAGGAACGGGTAAGATGATTTTGCCAGAGTTCAGAAAGCCGTTTACTTAATTTGGCAGCAGGTTCGTGAACGAATCCGGCAAAAATTACCTGTTCGAGGGTTTTTGCCTGATTGGCAATGGCTTCTGCAATTTTTGGATGTGCATGTCCGTGAAGGGTTACCCACCAGGACGAAATCCCGTCAATTAACCGGGTTCCATCCTCAAGAAAAAGATATTCCTTTTCTCCGCGGATTACCGGAAGTGGTGCCGGAGCAGTTTTCATCTGTGTAAACGGGTGCCAGATATGATTCCGGCCATCTTCAATCCAGTTGTTCATGATTTAAATAAAGTTTGATCAAAGAAATTGTTAAAAATATCAAGAAGTATTTGCCTGTCTGGTGACTGATTCATAACCGGAATCCAACCAGAAACAGAAATTCCTGAAAATTGCTCAATGGTCAGCCGGTTATCTTTGTTTTCTGGCCCATTCAAAATGATGCTGTGGATTGGAATTTGTCTGGACTTCAGACTTTCAACCGTTAAAAGTGTGTGATTAATGGTACCAAGTTGAGTTGAGGCCACAATTATGACCGGCAATCCTGCTTTTTTAAACCAGTCAATCTGAAGGACTTTTCTGTTCAATGGGACCATAACACCACCAGCACCTTCTACAATCCAATTCCTTCCACCAAAATCTGGGAGATGGAAATCATCCAAACTTATGGTGATGTTTTCAAGTTCCGATGAAAAATGTGGAGAAGCCGGGAATTTTAGTCTGAATCGTTCCGGAAAAATATCGTCAGAATTGCAACCCGAAACCCGGAGCACAAATTCTGAATCTGTTTCTTCTTCAAGTCCAGACTGAACCGGTTTCCAGTATCTGGCGTCCAAAGCGGCAACCAAAAGTGAGGAAGCAACTGTTTTTCCAATGCCGGTATGAGTTCCGGTAATCATGTAGTGATGTGTCATAGATCAAAAATAGGTCGTCAAACTGGGAATTTCACCTTTAAAGGCAACCTTTTAAATACCCCGCCGTAAAAAGACGAAGACATTGCCCACAGGCAACAACGAACGATTAATGAGGTTGACCATGAAAAATACAATTTACCTTTTTGCCATTGCTTCTCTGGCGGTTTTTACTGCCTGCGGACCTGCAAAAGAAACACAGATGTCACAACGTGGCGATTCACCAGACTGGGTTAACAAGGGAGCCGGAGCCTTTGATGATGAAAACATGCTTTATGGTGTAGGTTCATCTTCAGTTTCTGACCGTTCTGCATCAAGAATGCAATCTGGTGACCGGGCGAAAGCAGAAATCGCCTCTCAACTTGCTGTTAAAATCAAATCACTTTCAAAAAATTACACAACTTCTACTTCTGGAAAAAAGGGAACGACAACCGATGTTTACGCCAATGTTACTGAAAACATCGTAAACAGAAGCCTGGTTGGCGTGAGTGTGGTTGATTACTATTACGATCCGGACGCACGGGTTATGTATGCTCTTGCAAAAGTTGATCTTGAAAACATCCGGGAAGCCATTGATCAACAAAATGATCTTGACCCCGATATGAAAGCTGACATGAAGAGCAAAATGCAGGACATGTTCAAAGAATTAGAATCAAAAACCAAGTAAAATATCCTGGAGGAGACTATGAAAAATTCAGGCCTGCTTTTAACAGCCCTGACCGTGAGTGCCCTGGCAATTGCCGGATGCTCATCAACAGAACCGGCAAAGCGTACCGTAAGCCGTATTGAAACTGATAAACAAATTGACCTCAGCGGAAAGTGGAACGATACCGATTCAAAATTGGTCGCTGAAGAAATTATTACTGATGCCTTAAACTCACCCTGGCTTGAAAGTTCTGATTATACAACTGAAAAGAAACCTGTTGTGACAGTCGGAACGATTACAAATAAAACGGCAGAACATATTGATGTAAGTATATTCATCAAAGATATTCAGCGTTCTGTTATCAATTCCCAAAAGGCAAAATTCGTTGCTGCCAAACCTCAAAAGGAAGAACTCAGAGACGAACGCCGTGAACAGCAGAAATATTCACGTGAAGAAACAGTAAAGCAAATGGCTGCTGAAACAGGTGCTGATATCATGCTACAGGGACAGATTTCATCCATCATTGACCGGTATGAAAATCAGAGAGTCATTTTCTATCAGGTTGATCTTGAAGCCGTTGATATTGAATCGGGTGAGATTATCTGGCAGGGACAAAAGAAAATTAAAAAATTCATTGATCAGGATAACTGGCAATTATGAAAACATCAATTTATCTAACCCTTGTTGTTTTTTCTGGTCTGGCACTTGCCGGATGCGGTTCATCAAAAGAAGTTGCAGGTCCGCCAGAATGGCTGAACAAACCAATGGCAGGTCTGGATGAAGGTGCTTATGCAGCAACTGTCGGCACCGGGGCTTCGGTTGAAAAAGCAAAAGAAAGGGCAGTTCGTGAACTGGGATATTACTTCCAGACGAACATCAAAACCCGTTCTACTCAAAGTACAATGTACAAGGAAACTTCAGACGGAGATAAATCAACCTCTGAACGTACCGACCGGATGGCGGAAGATATCTTCATCACCTCAGCCAACCAGCTCAGTTATGTTACGGTTGAAGAAACCTATCTGAATGACGGAACCTGGTATGCGAGAGCAATTCTCGATAAACCTGCATTCGGAATGTATCTGACTCAAATCATCAGCCGGGAAATGGAATCCTACACGTCCCAGTTTGAAGAAGCTCAGGATAAACCCATTTCGCTTTTAAAATTTTCAGCAGGTGCAGACCGGAAAGCAGCAAGAATCAAACAACTTGATAATTACCTTTCCGTTTTGAATCAATCCACCGGAATTTCTGAACTGACTGAAGTTGAAAAAGAGCTAAATACCTTCCGTCAAAATGTAGCTTTCATGGTTGAAATTCAGTTTAAAGATTCAACTAAAGCAAAAAAGCAAAATATGACAACCAGCGCTCTACGTGATGAGTTAAAACGGTCAGCTCCCGAACTTCGGTTTGGCGAAAATGGAACACCCCAGTTTTATTTATCCTGCCAGGTTAAAACCCTTGCTGAGACTTGGGTAAGACCTGATAATTTTGCTCAACTCAGTTTTGATTACTACATTCTTGACGGTGAGAAAAAACCGCTTGAAAAACTTTCGGGAACTGCAAAAGGGGCTGGTACGACAGAAGAAGAAGCTTTTCGCCAGGCAGGTATTAACATCGCCAGACAGATTGTTTCGAAGTGGAAATAGGAAATCAGTTATAAGTGACAAGTGGTAAGTCGCAAATAAAAAAAGCCGGGAATATCCGGCTTTTTTTTATTCTGTGATGACAACCCGAACCGAGTCAAATTCAAATGACATTTCCTTATTCAGGAAAATCATCTGGAGCAGGCTTCGGTAAAATCCGTATAGCGGAATTGAGCGTGAAAGTTCCTGCCTGAATTGATCCCGGTTGAGTTTGAAAGATTTATGTGACGGCTCAGACATGTGGTCAAGTTCCATATAATAATTGACCAGTGGCTGAAACTGAATTTCAAACATGTGATCCTGCCACCTGACAACACTTTTTATTGCCTGCCAACCCGTTTTTTTCTTTTGCTCGGGCGGACAAAATAAATAATCCTTCGTCTCCAAAAATTCTACCGGACTTACCTTATTCATAAAATTTCGGCTTCTAGCCAACCAGGAAAGCTGGGTAAGTCCGTCTTGTTCAAGCGTGTTGTGTACTGACCGGCAAAATTCATCAGTTTCACAAACAATTTTAACCCCGAAAACATCTTTTACATATTTACTGTATTGCTGAAGCTGTTTATCCCGTCTCAAAAGCTGATCAATCTGGAAAATTTCATCAGTCACTTTATTCCAGATTTCTTCTTCAGCCTTAACCCGGCTGGTAATCCGGTTGATACCCTGAGTTCCCCTGATGGTTGGCAGATATTCAACGAAATTTGCTGAAAGTACCAGAGATTTCCATTGGGAATCGTGGTTATACCTGAAATTATTCAGCATGTGATTCCCGAGATCCAGATCGGTTTCAGAAAACAGCATTTCCCGGGTCAATCTTTCCCTGATCAGAAACGGACGTGTGCTGTCTGGCAAAACGCCGATTACATTGCTGTGAAGTTCGAATTTATTTTTAAAAAAACAGGAAGAAAGCAGATGAGCCAATTGATGAAGATTATTTTCACCCTTTAAAATCTGGTTTTTAAATGCCAATCTGACCGAATCCAGATAGGAACGTGAAAATTCAAAGGTGAGTTTTCTGCCAGGGTTCGCTTCAAGTTCATTTTTTCGTTCAGTCAGCATGGACATGAACTGATGAAGAACAGGTTCATCAATAACCATAAATAACGGCGAATCAGAAAAGGATCGGAGGGCTTTGTCTTCCATAACTATCTTTATATTCTTTATTTATTAAAGATAATAACGATTTTGTATTTAGTTAAATAAATTACATGGAAATATTCTATTTAGTTATTTAATATATTATTTCAAGCCCAACCGTTCAAGCCTTGACCGCAGATGACGTTCTGAGATACCCAGCAGTCGTGCGGCTGCGGATTGATTCCCGGTTGTTTGGCGAAGAGCCTCCTGAATCATCGTCGTTTCAAATTTGGCAAGTTTTTCTTCGTATCCGGCTGAAAGATCTTCAGGATCATTTTCAGTTTTTTCTTTTGAACTCAGGTTTGCAGGAAAATCAGCGGTTGTAATCTGATCGCCACGGCATAAAATCACAGCTCTTTCAAGCAGATTCTGCAATTCACGTACATTTCCCGGAAAATCATATTTCATGAGTTTGTCGAAAGCTTCCCGTGAAAGTGCGGTGACTTTTTTCCCGTTTTCTTCAGAAAATTTCCGGATAAAATGATCCGCCAGAACCGGAATATCAGTCCGGCGTTTTCTCAACGGCGGAATTTCAATCATGACCACATTGAGCCGGTAAAACAAATCCTCCCGGAAAGCACCGGTTTTTATCATTTCTTCCAGATTTCGGTGAGTCGCCGCCACAATTCTCACATCAGCCTGGCGCTGCTGATTGCCGCCAATCCGTTCGTAGGTGCCAAACTGGATAGCACGAAGCAGTTTCACCTGAACAGCCATGGGCATATCACCGATTTCATCAATAAAAAGGGTTCCGCCATCTGCCTGCTCAAAACGACCCATCCGTTGCTGAATGGCGCCGGTAAAACTTCCTTTTTCGTGTCCGAATAATTCACTTTCCAGCGTGCCTTCGTTAAAGGCGGCCACATTCATTATGATCAGGGGTTTGTTTTTTCTCGGACTTGCAACGTGGATTGCTTTTGCAACCAATTCTTTTCCTGTTCCGCTTTCACCACGGATCAGAACCGTTGCTTTACTGTTCGCAACCCGGGCTGCCAGGTTTAGAACGGCTTCCATCTCGGGACTTTGAGAAACGACAGCAGAAATCTGAAACCGGCGGGTTAAGGTTTCTTTCAGGATTTTATTTTCGGCTGTCAGCCGGTGTTTCTCCTGAATCCGGTTGATTGCACTTTCAAGAATATCAAGATCAATCGGCTTGGTGAGGAAATCCCATGCACCCAACTTCATCATTTCAACCGCTTCTTCAAGACGGCCAAAAGCCGTCATCACGACAACGTCAGTTTCCGGCCATGCAACTTTTGTCTGCCTGAGCAAATCAAGACCCGTTCCGCCCGGCATTTTAAAATCGGTCAAAACCAAATCGACAACTTCATTTTTTAGAATTTCCAGGGCTGGTGTCATCCCGGTGGCAGTAAAAACTGTAATACCCCGGCGTTTCAGAAATCCTGAAAGAGAAATCCGTTGGGCTTCTTCATCGTCTACTATCAAAACTGAAAATTGATCGGTCATAAATTCTTTGGTTTAATTGAAAATCACCTATTCAACCGGAAATTCCAGAATGAACCGGGTACCTGATGGTTTTCGATCTTCGATCCGGATGGAGCCGCCATTTACTGCAACCATTTGTCTGACCATGGCGAGTCCGATTCCCGTTCCATCAGATTTGGTTGTAAAATACAGATCAAAAACCCGTGATTTGATGTCATCCGGGATGCCGCTTCCATTGTCTTCAACTAAAATTCTGAAGACAGATGAAGTTGATTTCAGTTCAACACTTACCAACCCTTTTTCGGATACAGAGTCAACTGCATTCTTGACCAGATTTCTTAAAATCTCGGTTAGCTGAATCTGGTCAGCTAGAAGTTCGTGCTTTTCTGAAATTGAGATAATGACTTTACAGGACTTTGAAATGCCGATTGCATTGAATTCCGGTTCAAGTTCCCTCGCCCATTTTTCAATCTGAATCATTCGTTTTACCGGTGCTGCCGGACGTGCAAATTGCAGAAAACTGGTAATTTTCTCATTCATCCGAAGCGTTTCCTGTCTGACAATTTTCAGGAGATGGTGAAACTCTTCTTCGTTTTGTGTTGAGGTAAAATCCTTATCAATTTGCTGCACAAGGGTTCCGATTGCATTCAGCGGGTTTCTCAATTCGTGTGCCACACCTGCTGCCAGTTCAGCCTGATTCTTTGCTTTATCCTCAAGAACCTGATGCTGTTCAAGCTTTCTTACCAGTTCTTCCTTTTTCCCCATCAGATAAATAATCAGAAGAAATGAAAAAGCAAGTCCTGACCATAAAAGTAAAGCCACAGTAAGGCGCCGTGTCATCCGGGTTGAAAATGTATCCCAGGAAGCCACCGAAATTCCTATTCTGAAAATACCCAGAGCTGTTCCATCCAAAAAAACTGCTTTTTTGACTTCAATAAGCGTATCCGGATCAGAAAGTGCAGTTATAAATAAACTATCAGGATGATGAAAAATGGTGTGGATCTCAGTTTCAGAAAGTAAGTCACCCTCAAAATCAGTTGCAGAAACCAGAATATCAGTAGAATCCTGAAGAAGCGCATAACGGACTTCATCGTGTTTCATGAGCTCTGCAAGGTAAAAACCAAGTCCGTTTTCTTTTCTGAATCTAACCAGATGATCTGCACGAACGCCGGCAACCATTCCTTTGCTGTTTCCGGTTGCCCATCCCTGAAAAAACCACGATTTGCCGGTAACCGGATTGGTTTCAAGCTTCTGAAGGTAAATTTCACCTGGTTCAAGAGAATCGGGAACGGAAATTGAAAACAACGTATCGGCAGAATTTGCTTTACTGTAAAGAGCCGGATTTAAGATTGCATATCTGGTTACCTCAAGATGTTCTTTGAGGCGGTTAACCATGGCACGGTCAGCATTCAGGGCAACAGTTGAGCCGGTAATAACCTGACCGGTAAGCAACCGGGCATGTTCCTCTTTCATCCGGTGAAGATCTGCCTTGCTTTGATTGTATTCCAAAAGTGCATTGATTACTGCAGCAAGGGTAAGAATTAAAAACAGAATACCCAGATTGAGGGGTTTGATCAGATTCATTAGGGTTGAAAATCGGTTGGTAATCATTCTGGAAGTTCTGGTTTTTATTTCTTCAAAAGTAAGAAAAATAAATCAGATTAATCATGCTTCAATACATCCCGATCCCGATTCCCGGGACGGGATACTCAGCATGGCACACCTGAGATTTCGTGATTTAAAATTTCGATCAGAACAAAAATCAGAATGTCCAGGAAAGGTAAAGTTTTGCGCCCGATGCCGGATATTGATACCAATAACTGTTCGAATTGTTTTTTTGATAATAACCGGTGAGCTTAAAGTCGAGGGTTTGTCCAGGGGCAAAATCAAAGAAAAAGGTTTTTTCTGCAGAAAGAGAAAGTCCCGGACGGTCATCTGTTCTCAGATCGGATGAAACCAGTACAGAATTTGACCAGGCAACCTGAGATGTATATTGTTTCAACAAATAGGATCCGGTGAGGGTTGTTTTCCATTCTGAGGGAAGTAAAAAGGTTACCCCAGCTTGTAAACCCTGGGAATTGTACCCGGAATTATCATCAAGCCATTCTGATGCAATTGCACTTACTGAGGAAGATTTTTTCTCATTCTGGGCTGATAAAACCCAGTGCAAATCACCGGATAAATTTACTGAGGACCAGGAATTGATATTTTGCGAAACTTTAAACCAGGAATCAGAAATACCGGCAAGCTGCCTTGCGATCCGTGAAGATCCGGCATTTTTCCCGTTTCCCATCATGCCGGAACCTTCAACACCATTTCCCTGCCCTTTTCCACGTCCGTTTCCTTCAATTGAAATTCCGGTAAATTCTTCATACATCATGCTTGTTGATACGGGGATAACTCCTGTTCCGGTTGTGGGTTCCGTTAAAAAATATTTCCCAGAAAGTTCGGTGCCCAGAGTCAGTGAAGTGCGGGTTTCAAAACTGGTATTCCATTCTGTATATCCCGAAATAACAAGTTGATCCAGTTCTTCGGCATCCTGATACCAGGTTCCTGAAACGGAAGCGCCAGATTCAAACCAACCGGTTTCAGATTCATCTCTAAAATAGAAGCCGGCAAATGGCCGGATGAAAGTAAGTCCGGCAACTTCGTTTATGGAAAGTTGGTGGCTTAATCCAAATTCAGACGTCCATTTTCCTGATAAAAAACTGAGAGTGAGATCTTCACCCAAGTAATTGTAATCAGGATCACCGGAATAAGACTGAAACCGGGGATCCCAGTAAATGGAAAGAAAATCATTTGACCACCCGATTTCACCTGAAAAGGAAGAAATAAGTGATGGATTGGTGTATCGGTAGGAAAATGGAGTTTCAGTGTATTCCTGTCCGGTTTGGGCAGAAAAATACCAGTCTTGTGCAAAACTGTTATCCGTCAACATTAAAAAAGCCATCATCAGAATTGAAGCAAAACTGGTTTTCATGATTTACTCTGGTTATTCAGATTACTTGGTTGGAGTTGTTGCAGGTGTAACCGGGTTTTGTATGCAAGCACCTCTGCCCTGTCCACGTCCGGCTCCCTGACCACGGCCACCTTTGCCGCCACGACCCATTCCCTGTCCGCGACCGGCGTTATCATTGATTCCGTCTCCATTTTTATCTACAAAGCCTGAACCCATTCCGGTTCCCTTTTTGTAATCCGGATCGACGCCATTCGGAATTCCGTCGCCGTCATGATCGGGTGCGTTGTCATTAAAGCCATCGCCATTTTTATCAACGAAACGGGGACCGTGAACAGTGGGTGGTTTGATTTTCGATTTATCATCTGAAGGTTTTACTGTTTGAGCTGAAACCGAGAAAAACAATCCGGTTGCCAGCATCAGGGTGAGAGTAAGAAAAGTACGTTTCATTTCAATTTCCTTTCAAAGTGTTCATTCCCATCTGTTACAACTACAGTGCCAGAACGATAATAATTTCTAAGTCATTGTTATTGTTAATGATAGAACTCATCTCCAGACGTCTGCACCACCTATAATACGACCGTCCGGTCGAACCAAACGACACACCGGTCGTAACCAATCTAACTTACTATTTGTTTTATCTATCAGACAGATACTATTAATTGATTTTGTTTATAAGTTATTTTACCGGATCTTTGTATCATCAAAAACGAAACACTAATTCTTAAGGAAAAAAATCATGACTGCATTTTCATCCACCCAAACTTTTAAAAATCTCGAAGCTGCTTTCGGCGGTGAATCAATGGCCAACCGGAAGTATTTATTTTTCGCCAAAAAAGCCCGTGAACTCGGCAACGAAGAAATCGCCAAATTATTTGAAGAAACCGCTGCTCAGGAAACCCAGCACGCGTTCGCTCACCTCGATCTGATTTTCGCTAAAGAAACCCTCACCATTGAGCGGATTCTTGAACTTGCTGAGAATGGCGAACGGTACGAAAACATGAAAATGTATCCGGAGTTTGAGCAACAAGCCATTGCGGAAGGTGATGCAGAAGCCGCCCATGAATTCCGTGAGCAAGCTGAAGAATCGAAAGAGCATGCTGAAATCTTTGCAAAAGCTGCAAAAAGATTTGGTGCTCTGAAACGTGTTGAAGGTATTCACGCTGATCGTTACCTGGCAGCTTTGGAGAACGTGAAAGCCGGAAAATAACTGATTTTAAAACCGTCATCCTTCGATATTATCCGGCAAAAGCCGGATCACTCAGGACGACAATAAAACCACCCCATCCGGCTTTGCCGGATTTCCCCTCCTTAAAAAGGAGGGGAGTTAAAACAAAAATTAAGAAAAGGAAAAATTCTCATGCAAAAGTATATCTGTATTGTTTGTAACCACATTTACGATCCTGCACTTGGTGATCCTGATTCAGGAATTGCACCCGGAACTCCGTTTGACCAGCTTCCTGATGACTGGAGCTGTCCGGATTGTGGAGTAACCAAAGAAGATTTTGAATTGTACGCAGGTTGATCATGCAACCTGAATCAAAAATTGTCATTATCGGATCCGGCATGGCCGGATCTGGTTTGGCCCTCGAACTGGCTTCCCGCCAAATTCCGGTTACTCTGATCACTGCCGAAACTGCCGGGTACTATTCACGGCCTCTGCTTTCACATGCTTTCAGTGACCACACAACCAGAGACCGGATGATGCTGAAAAGCTGGAAGGATATGGAAACTTCCGGTGTTTCGGTGATGACCGGCACCCGGGTGGTTTCGATTAACCGGGAGAAAAAATCAGTTTTATGGGAATCAAATTCATCATCCGGTGAATTATCCTACAGTCACCTGGTTCTTGCTACCGGTTCTGATGCCCTCATTCCTGGTCCGTGGAAAGCTCAAAAGGCACATTTTTCCATACTGAACAGTTTTTATGATCTTGAAAATCTCCTCCCAAAGGTTGCAGAAGCTCAAAATTCAATTGCTATTGTGGGTGGCGGATTAATAGGCTGTGAAGTTGCCTCAGATCTGAATAAAGCCGGGAAAAAGGTTACTTTATTTCACGGTGTAGACCGTCTGATGGAACGGCAGTTGTCTGAATCTCAATCAGCAGAATTACTAACCCATTTTCAGAATCTGGGAATTGATGTCAGATTAAATACCATGGTTCAGGGATTTGAACCAGGAAAAGTTTTGCTTCCTGAAGGAAATTCATTTTCTGCAGATTTGATTTTGGTGGCGGTTGGTTTTCTTCCCAGAACTGAACTGGCAAAACAAGCAGGTTTAGAAACGGGCAGGGGAATCAAAGTAAGCGGTTTTCTAAAAACCAGTGATGATTCCATCTTTGCAATCGGAGATTCAGCCGAAATCAACGGACAGATTTATGCATTTGTTTTACCAATCAGAAGTCAGGTTAAGTGGCTGACTGACTATCTTTCTGGTAAAACTGCTGATCCCTGGGTTCCGGGAGTATACCCCGCTAAAGCAAAGATTCACGGTTTGCAATTAAAATGGTGAGACCGAAAGAAGAAACGAAACGTGTCTGACCTGCTCTCAATTCGCTTCTTACCTTTTTTTGCCGTATTCTTGTTGTCTTGAATTTTAACATTTCACTACTTGTTATTTGAAATTATGCCAGACCCAGACAAAATATCCCGCCGGGAACTTCGTGCAAAAGTAATGCAGGCACTCTACGCCCATGACATGACCGGAGATCCGATTTCCCATCTCAGAACAACTGTCCTGGTTGACATTAAAGAATCAACTCCTGACTATGATTACGCAGCCAAAATGTTGAATTCTGTTATCAACAAGTCGGATGAAATCAATGAATGGCTTCTGAAACATACCAAAAACTGGGATATGTCAAGAATTGCAGTTATTGACCTTATTCTTCTCAAAATGGGAACTGCTGAATTTCTCTATTTTCCTGACATTCCGCCAAAAGTTACCATGAATGAACTGCTTGAAATTGCTAAAAACTATTCGACCGATCAAAGCAGTAAATTTATCAATGGCGTTTTGGATGGCGTTCTCGAAGATTTGACCAAACAAAGTAAAATCGAAAAGACCGGCCGGGGCCTCATCAATTCATAAAATCCAATGAAACTTGCATCCATCCCAACAAATAATACCTATGCCATTGGTGATATTCACGGATGCCTGAAGTCATTAAAATCCCTGCTTTCCACACTTCCGCTAAATCAGGATTCTGTTCTGATTTTCCTTGGTGATTATATAGACAGGGGTCCTGATTCAAAGGGTGTGATTGATTATCTGATTCAGCTTTCCACACGTTTTCACTGCTATTTTTTGGTCGGCAATCATGAAGTCATGATGGCTGATGCACTCAAAACCGGTAAAACCGAAAGCTGGGAACTTAACGGGGCACGGCAAACGCTTGCCAGTTACGTTCAGGATGATGCTTTTGTCTTTGAACTGCCTGATTCTCACGCCCTTTTCCTCGACAGAACCGAATGGTTTATTGACACGCCTGATTTCTTTTTCGTCCACGCCGGTGCAAATCCGTTTCGCAAACTTGCTGAATCAGTTGCACAAGAGCGCTGGGAAGATTTTGTCTGGGAACGTTCACATCTCCCGGTAGAAAAGCCAGTTTGGGAAAAAACAGTGGTTTGCGGCCACACCCCACACAAACATCCGCTCATCAAAGAAAAACTGATCGTCATTGATACCGGCTGTGTTTATGTCAATTCGAAAAAATATGCCGGTTACGGTCATCTCACCGCCATTCAGCTACCATCAAAGAAGGTTTTCATGGTGAAAAACTGTGAATAAACGCTCAATTCTAAGCTGGGCATTTTACGACTGGGCCAACAGTGCTTTCGCCACAACTGTCATTGCAGGATTTTTCCCGATTTTTTTCAAGGATTACTGGAGCAAAGATTACCCGGTTGAACAATCAACTTTTTGGCTTGGCGTAGCCATTTCATCAGCCGGATTGATTGTTGCGGTTCTTTCTCCGCTTCTTGGTGCGTTTTCTGACCTTGGATCAAAGAAAAAAGTTTTCCTTGCCAGTTTTGCCGGACTCGGAATTGTGATGACCGGCGGACTCTACTTTCTTCAGGCCGGTGACTGGCAACTTGCCGCCATCATGTACACTTTGGCATCGGTTGGTTTTCTTTGCTCGAATGTTTTCTATGATTCCCTGATCACGACTGTAAGTTCTTCAAAAACTGTCGATTTGGTGTCAAGTCAGGGTTATGGGATGGGCTATATTGGTGGCGGAATTCTGTTTCTGATCAATGTGATCATGGTGCAGCAACCTGAATGGTTTGGGTTTTCTTCGCCAGCTGAAGCTGTTCAATGGTCTTTTATCAGTGTTGCACTTTGGTGGCTCCTCTTTTCTATTCCGCTTTTTCTTTTTGTAAAAGAACCAGCTCCCCCGGCGCATCTGAATAGCAGTGAACTTCTTAAATTTGGGATTGCTGAGTTCAGAAATTCCCTCAAAACCATTTTCAGTAATAAAACCGTTTCCCTTTTTTTGGTTGCTTACTGGCTCTATATTGATGGTGTAGATACCATTATTGCCATGTCGGTCGATTTCGGGAAATCAATCGGAATCCCGAACAGTGACCTGATTACAGCCCTTTTAATGGTTCAGTTTATCGGATTCCCGTTTGCGATTCTGTTCGGTTGGCTAGGCCAGAAGTTTGGTGCAAAACGGACGATTCTAGTTTGTATTGCCGGATATCTGGCGATAACCATTCTGGGTAGTCAGCTCGATAATATACCGGTTGTAATTGGCGGTGTAAACGTAAGCAAATTTTATCTATTGGCCATCGGGGTTGCAATGGTTCAGGGCGGAATTCAATCACTCAGCAGAAGTCTTTTTGCAAGAATCGTCCCGCCAGAAAAATCAGGAGAATATTTCGGTTTTTATAACATGATGGGGAAATTTGCAACCATCATAGGTCCGGTTCTGATGGGAACCGTAACCGTTCTTTCCGGAAGTCCAAGAATGGGTATCTTATCTATTTCGGTTTTGTTTCTTATTGGCGGATATCTGCTGTGGAAGGTGCAAATTGAAGAATAATGTTGAGAATTTACCACAGAGAATTACGGAGTTTAAACGGAGAAACACAGAGATGTTAAAACTGTTTTTATTCATTGTTATTTCATGTTTGATTTTCAAACCATTACAATCTTTCGCACAAACTACGGAAAGAACTGGATACGTTTTCAGCATTTCAGGCGGGATTTCTTCACTTCAGCTTTCAACAAGTTCATTTTCAGACCAATCCGAAATCTACTATTCCATTCCGAATTTCAAGTTTGGTTGGATGGTGAACCCCAAAACCGAAGTTTCACTTTACATTCCCGGTAATGTGTATTCCTACAAAGGATCGGGCCGTCACCGGGATCGTATTTTTGAAGGGCTTTTACCCTCAGTTCAATATTGGTTTGCCGATAAATGGTGGGTTTTAGGTGGGGCTGGGTTGACCATTGATGGCATGACTTTTTATGATACCCGGAATAAAAGTGAAATCAATTTTTATTTTGGTTCGTCGGTTGTTGCAGGAACCGGATATGAAGTCTGGTCAAGGAAAAATATGGTTATAGACCTTCAGGGGCGGATTCATGCCGGATCATCAAACATTCCGGAAGGTAAAAGAACGCTTCTCGCCTTTGATTTTCTGGTAGGGGTTAACTGGTACTGATTTCAGAAAATTCATTTTACCAGTTAAATTGGTTATTTTTGGGGGAGAAATAAGTCAACGGAGATTGATATGCCAACATTGAATACAATACTTAAAGAGCTCAATGACGTCCCTGTTGAGAGACTTGAGGAATTATCGCAACTTGTGCATTCGATGACCTCATCAACTGCCGAAACCCAACCAAATAAAAAGAAAATTCTCTCATTTGCCGGGTCATTTAGCGACATGAGTAAAAAGGACTATTCTGACTTTCAAAATTTCACCAAAAATGAAAGAGATTCTCTTTTCAACAGAACATCTTTACTTCTTCAATAAAACAGTTAAATAAATAGAGCTTATTGGCTTTCAAATTACCGTCAGGGGACGGATTTGTAATCATCATTTTCCGGAATTTCATTCTTTTTCTTCAGAAAAGATACTCATGCTTCGATAAATCCCGATCCCACAAGCGGGACGGGACACTCAGCATGACATAATTAGGTTTTCATGATTTCTATTTGTCTGCCAAACAATATTTCAATTTTAAATTATGGCAAAACTTAAATGGGCGTTAAGCTCAAAAATTCAAAAAGCGGTTGTAACTGAGGCCAATCTGGCTTATGTTGGCAGCATTACAATAGATGAAGATCTGATTGAACGAACGGGACTCTGGCCGGGCGAAAAAGTTCTGGTTGTGAGCAACACATCAGGTTCACGGCTTGAAACTTATGTTATCAAGGGCGAACGGGGTGCCGGGGCCATCCACATGAATGGTGCTGCTGCTCACTTAATCAAACGTGGTGAAGAACTCATCATTATGGGTTTCACTTTAACTGATGAACCCATCACACCAAAAAATATTCTGGTGGACAACCACAATAAATTTGTCCGCTATGTAGAAGAAGCAGAAAAGATGATTATTTCTGATCCGTTTAATGAACGGGAAGGGTAACCGGGGAAAAAAAGCAGGAAACTGATCCGGTATGACAGGCCGACTTTCCAACCTGATCAACTTTTGCAAGCAACGTATCAGAATCGCAGTCCATCCACAATTCCTTTACTTTTTGAATATGCCCGGAAGTGGCGCCTTTGTGCCACAATTCCTGGCGGGAACGTGAAAAATACCACATTTCACGGGTTTCAAGCGTCTTCAGGTAGGATTCTTCATTCATATATCCAACCATCAGCACCACACCCGTTTCAAAATCCTGAACTACGACGGGAAGGTGTCCGTCTGAGTTAAGTTTCAGTTCAGACCAGTTCATTTTCAACCCTTACTTTCCTCACCGGAATTCCATTTTTTGCCAGAAATAATTTGGCTTCAGCAATTGTAAATTGTTTATAGTGGAAGATCGAAGCTGCCAGCACTGCATCAGCTTTCCCAATCAGAAAGGCATCAAGCAAATGTTCCAAAGAACCAGCTCCGCCACTGGCAATTACAGGCACCTTCACCAGATCGGCAATTCTGCTCAGAAGTTCATTGTCGAAACCAGCTTTGGTCCCGTCACGATCCATTGAAGTAACAAGCAGCTCACCCGCCCCTTTTTCAACACCTTTTACGGCCCATTCAAGTGCATCCAACCCTGCAGGTTTTCTTCCGCCGTGTGTGAAAACTTCCCATTTATTTTCACCGGTTTGTTTGGCATCAATTGCCAGAACAATACATTGGGAGCCGAATTTTTCAGCCCCTTCAGAAATCAGATCCGGATTAAAAATCGCACTGGAATTCACTGAAATTTTATCTGCACCACGATCCAGCATGGCTTTCATATCTGCAACAGAACGGATTCCGCCACCCACCGTAAACGGGATAAAAACGGATTCTGCTGTTCGTTCAACCACCTCATACATTGACTTGCGATCGTCTGAAGTCGCAGTAATATCCAGAAAAACCAATTCATCTGCACCGGAATCGTTGTAGAATCTGGCTTGTTCAACGGGATCACCTGCATCCTGCAGATTTACAAAATTTATTCCTTTGACAACCCGGCCATCATGAACATCAAGACAGGGAATAATTCGCTTGGTCAGCATGTGGCGCCGGGTTTCTTTTTAAAATCGTGTTCAGTATAAACCTTGATTTCTTTTTCAACTTCAAGGGATTTTTCACATTCCCGCCATAAAACCTGACAAGGGAATTTGTTCTCGTACAAAGCTTTTCCGACGATGACGGAATCAACACCAAACGGAACCAATTCCTTCAGAGCAACCAGATCTTTAAATCCCGAAACCCCGCCTGAAGCGGTAATTTTAATTCCGGACCTCACTGCCATGTCTTTGGTTGCTTCGAGATTCGGACCCTGAAGCATGCCATCTTTGGAAATATCAGTAAAAATGATCCGTTGAAGCCCGTATTCCTTCATTTGAAGGGCAAGGTCAACCGCATCCAGTGCTGATGTTTCCGTCCAGCCCTTGATAGCAACTTTTCCGTTTGATGCATCAATTCCGACAATGATGGCTCTCGGCCCAAATTCTTCAATGGCCTGACGAACAAGATCAGGATTTTTAACGGCTGCAGTTCCGATTATGACCCGGCAAACACCACTGTTCAGATAGGACCGGATGTCTTCAAGTGTTCGGATGCCGCCACCAACCTGCACTGGAATGTCGATGTTTTTTACAATTTTTTCGATGACCGGCAGATTATCACGGGTTCCCGAAAGAGCACCATCCAGATCAACCAGATGGAGAATCTTAGCATTTTCAATCCGCCAGAGCTGAGCCGTTTTTACCGGATCAGAAAAGTAAACGGTTTCATTTTCAAACTTACCCTGTTGCAGGCGGACACATTGTCCGCCTTTGATATCAATTGCCGGAATAACGAGCATGATTTAAATATCTCCAAAATTTTTCAGCAGCGTGAGTCCGGTTTTCTGACTTTTTTCCGGATGGAACTGCATACCAACCACATTATCTTTTCTCATGATGGAAGAAAAAGGCCCGTGATAATCAGTTTCTGCAATCGTTTCGGAAGAAAGCGGTGCATAAAAACTGTGTACGAAATAAACATAATCGCCGGAGTTAACATTCCGGAACAGCGGATCGGATGTGATCAGGGACAACTCATTCCATCCCATGTGAGGGATTTTCGGGAGGTCACGAAAAGCAGTAATATCAGAATTGAGAAGGCCAAGACCGGGGAAAAAACCGAATTCATCACTGCTTTTGGCAAGAAGTTGCATCCCCAGGCAAATCCCCAGAAGTGGCTTTCCCTTTGCAGCGTGTTCATGTAAAAGATCACTCAGATTCAACGAATCCAGTTTTTTCATGGCAGGTTGAAAAGCCCCAACGCCCGGAAGTAAAATGCGGTCAGACTGGCGGATCACGGATGGATCTGCGGAAAAAGTGACGGCATATCCGACAGTTTCAAGGGCTTTAACGGCACTTTTAATGTTGCCGATGCCGTAGTCAATAACGGTGATTGATTTCATGGATTCCTGTAAAAGCGGTTACAAAAGTAGGATTCCGGCATGAGAATCACAAACCAAACGGGATTTGAATGGTTTTTCCGGTCCGATTTCCTTAATTTTCATGCAATGAGTTTATCACCTTTTTCAATTCATTTTCGTGACAGGAAAATAACCACGATCAAACCGATTTCTGGAAATGTAAATGTGTTTAATTCAGGTGACGGATCAGCCATTCTAAATTCTGGTGATACACGGAGTGGTTGTTGGGGATTTGGAATTTGATATTGAACTGTTGTATAAATTGACGAAATAACCTGAATTGTATTACCTTTGACTCCAACTTTCTGTTTATTTATCTCTAAATTGAATCATTTAATGTGTGCTTGATTCTGATCTGACCATTTAATATCCAACAAACTTATTTAGACCATGCTATTCAATTCCTACGAATTTCTGATATTCTTTCTGGTTAGTTTTAGTCTTTATTTCAGAATTGAACCCAGGTTTCGATGGGTATTACTTCTTTCTGCAAGTTGCATTTTCTACATGTATTTCATTCCGATATATATTTTAATCCTCTTTTTTACAATTATTATTGATTATATCGCAGGTATTCTGCTCGAAAAAACGGAAGGTAAAAAACGGCGTTTTTATTTAATTGCCAGTCTTGTTGCCAACATAGGTGTATTGGCAGTTTTTAAGTACTACAATTTTTTCATTGATAACCTTAATGAGTTGAATACTGCCTTCCCATTTCTTAAATCGAAACTTGATTATTTACCTATCATCCTGCCAATCGGCTTATCCTTCCACACTTTTCAGGCAATGAGTTATACTATAGAAGTTTACCGGGGACACCAGAAGGCAGAACGGCACTTTGGTATTTATGCGCTTTATGTTATGTTCTACCCCCAATTAGTAGCAGGTCCGATTGAACGCCCTCAAAATATCCTGGCCCAGTTTCACCGAACAAATTCGTTTAATTACGAAAATCTTTTTGCCGGATTAAAGTTGATTCTTTGGGGACTTTTCAAAAAAGTTGTCATTGCTGATAGAATGGCCGTTGCTGTAAATAATGTTTACAACTCCCCCTTTGAATATCAGGGTTTATCAGTTGCGATTGCCACTCTATTTTTTGCAATACAAATTTATTGTGATTTTTCTGGGTATTCTGATATTGCCTTGGGCACTGCAAGGTCTATGGGTTACCATCTTATTCAAAATTTCAGACAACCTTATTTTTCTAAAAACATTTCGGAATTCTGGACCCGTTGGCACATTTCACTTTCAACATGGTTTAAGGATTATCTGTACATTCCATTAGGTGGAAACCGGGTAAAAACATCCCGTATATATTTCAATCTGATGTTTGTTTTTATGGTTAGCGGACTATGGCATGGTGCTAACTGGACATATATAATTTGGGGCACCATTCATGGTTCGCTGTTAATTCTAAATATGGTAATAAAAAAAGTTTTCCCAGAATTAAAAATACCAACTTTTCTTGCAATTGGCTTAACTTTCTTTTGTGTTTGTATTTCATGGATTTATTTCAGAGCCGGGTCACTTACAGAAGCAAACCATCTTTTAGTAGGTATATTTTCATACTCCCCTGATTATTTTAATATTTCCAAGGTTGATTTGCATGGATTACCAAGTACATATCTTGGGCTTCCATTCTGGAAGTTCATTGTTACCCTTTCATTAATCCCCATATTATTTTTTCTTGATTACCTTATATATACCAGAAAATACCGATTTTTCATGACCCTTCCTACATTTTTCAAATGGGCAGTTTATTACGTCTTAATTCTTTCTGTTATATTTTTTGGTATGTATAATTCAAACCAATTTATTTATTTTCAATTTTAATATGAATACGAATCTCAAATCAGCATTACTTTTTAGTTTTGGGCTATTTTCAATTCTTTTCCTTGTTGACACCATAATATCTTTTGGTGTATCAAAATCTGAATTCCGTGAGATTGGAAAAATTAACAAAATCATCAGACATTTAGAATTACCAGAAATTGCCATTTTCGGTTCTTCAGTTAGTAAAGTAGGGGTCAATTCTCCATTGATACAGAGGGAAACAGGCTTTTCTGTCTACAATTTCTCATTAGACGGTACTAGGTTCATGCAGTATAAAGGCTTAATCAGTGAATTAAACACACAAAATGAAACCACAAAAGTCGTCATTTTGGCAGAAACATATTTTTCATTTTCACAGGTAAAAGCATTAACAACCTTTGAAAATTATTTACCTGCCATCGGAAAGGATAATATTTATGAACCGCTTTATGAAATTCAACCTGATCTGGTTTGGAGATGTAGATACATTCCCTTTTATAAATACACTTTTGTTCCACATACTTATTATCTAAGTTCATTTGACGGATGGAAAAGTTTTTTTTCAAATTCTCATTCTGTTGATTCTCTTTTGGGGTTTGGTCCTGTATATAGAACTTGGGAACCTGATCAGGATGAATTTTTATTAAAGACCAAATATTACACTATCAACATTGACAGTGTAATTGTCGAAAAATACATTTCTGTTATTCTGGATTTAAAAACAAAAGGGCGATCAGTTGTAATAATATTAACCCCAATTTATACTGAAATTTCAAAAAAACTAACTGATTTCAATCCGATTAGGCAAACATTACAGGAAATTAGTATAAGAACTCAAACGCCTTTCTGGGATTTTACTTCGACCTCAATATGTGACAACAAATCCTATTTTTACAATTCAAATCATTTAAACAAAACTGGGGCAGACCTATTCTCTTTAATGTTGGCTGATAGTATAAAGACACTAAACAAAACCGTTAAACATTGACATGAAAACAAGTCTAATTCTTTTTACACTTTTTCTTTTTTTATGTTCGGTTTCTGCCCAAAACCTTCCCTCGATTTCCTACTATCCGGAATCCGTATCAAAACTGAATGCCAATATTCAGGAAAAGTGTAAACTCGACCTTTACCTTCCTGAAAAATCGGCTGGATTCCCTGCAATTATCTGGTTTCACGGTGGCGGACTCAGTGGTGGTGAAAGAGAAATTCCTGCAGAATTGAAGGGAAAAGGAATCGCAGTAATCGGGGTAGGTTATCGGCTTACTCCTCAGGCAAAATCTCCTGATTACATTGAAGATGCAGCGGCGGCGGTTGCCTGGGTTTTTAAAAATATCACAAAATATGGCGGAGACTCAAGTTTAATTTTTGTTTCCGGACATTCGGCAGGTGGCTATCTGGCTGCAATGGTTGGGCTTGATAAAAGCTGGTTGGCAGCTCATCAGATCGATGCAAACCGCCTCGCCGGAATTATTCCTTTCAGCGGACAAATGATCACCCACTTTTCCATTAGAAAAGAAAGAGGCATTCCCGACACCCAACCCGTGATAGACAAATTTGCGCCACTTTTTCACGTCAGGTCAGATGCCCCGCCACTTTTACTGATTACAGGCGACCGGGAGATGGAACTTCTTGGCCGATACGAAGAAAATGCCTACATGATGAGAATGATGAAAGTGGCCGGCCACAAGCAAACCACTTTATTTGAACTTCAGGGTTATGATCATGGCATGACTAAACCGGGATTTCCGTTGCTTCTCGACTATGTTAAAAAAGTTGCCGCCGGAAATAAAAAATGATCCGCCTTCACTTTTCCGTTTTATTACTTTTCCTCGGGTTTTTCAGTCCGGGTTTTACGCAAACCCTTATCGTTACTGATGCTTCGACATCCAGACCCATTTCACAAGTAACCGTTTCATCGTTTGAACCCGTTATAAATGTCACCACCAATGACTCGGGCCGGGCAGATTTGTCAGGTTTTGAAAAAGCTAAAAAGATCACCATCCGTCACCTTGGCTATTTTACCCTAGCAAAAAGTTACCGGGAGCTGGAATCTGCTTCCTTTCTTGTCAGAATGGAAATTAATCCGTTCCAGATTGATGAAGTTGTGGTATCTGCAAATCGTATCGGATCTCTTCAGTCAGAAACACCCCGGCAAACTTTGATTTTGACAGAAAAGGAAATCGAATTCCGTAACGCCCAAACTTCCGCTGATGTTCTTCAGAATTCGGGTGAGGTTTTTGTTCAGAAAAGTCAGGCAGGTGGCGGAAGTCCGGTTTTACGTGGATTCGAAGCCAATAAAATTCTGTTGGTTGTTGATGGAATCCGGATGAACAATGCTGTTTACCGATCCGGTCATCTTCAAAATATCATAACGGTTGATCCGGCCAGCCTCGAAAAACTGGAAGTGCTTCAGGGTTCGGGTTCTGTGACTTTCGGAAGTGATGCTTTGGGTGGCGTTATTCAATTTTTTACCAGGCGACCGGTTTTATCTGAAAATGGTGAGTTTAAAGTGAACACCGATGCCTTCACCCGGTATTCTTCAGTCAATCAGGAAAAAACGATTCACGGAAGTGTCAATGTTGGAATTGAAAACGTTGCTTTTCTGACCAGTGTCACCCGGTCAGATTTTGGTGATCTCAGACAAGGAGCAAACCGGAATCCGTTTTATGGCAGTTGGGGGAAACGGACTTTTTACCCAGAACGAATCGGCGGGAAAGATTCCGCAGTTGTGAATTCAGATCCAAACCTTCAGAAACCCACGGGTTATACCCAATGGGATTTTATGGAGAAAATTCTTTTCCGTCAGGATGAAAACCTGAATCACCTTCTCAATTTCCAGTATTCAACGTCAACGGATATTCCCCGTTACGACCGATTGACAGAAACCGGCTCAAACGGAAAACCTAAAAGTGCAGCGTGGTATTACGGTCCGCAAAAACGGTTTCTGGCAGCTTACACGGCTGACTTGACGGCAAAAACGTCATTTTTTGAAACGTCAAAACTCATTCTGGGTTATCAATCCATTGAAGAAAGCCGTCACAACCGGAATTTCGGAAGTTCAAAACTGAATCACCGCACAGAAAATATAACGGTTCTGTCTGCCAATCTGGATTTCGGAAAATCCATCAACCAACATTTCATAAGTTATGGATTTGAAGGCAGTTTCAATAAAGTCAGCTCAAAAGCAAACCAGGAAAACATTTCAACCGGAGTAAAAGTCCCTCTAGATACCCGTTACCCTGATGGGGGTTCTGATATGACTACTGTTGCGGGATATTTGACAGACACCTGGAAACTGGCTCCGGAATGGATTTTTTCGGGCGGACTCCGGGCAAGTTACGTTTCATTGAATGCAGAGTTTACTGACACCTCTTTTTTCCCTTTTCCGTTCAGCAGTGTCAGTCAGAGTTCCGGTGCTGTTAACGGCAATGTCGGCATTGTCTGGCTTCCCTTTCAGGACTGGAAATTTTCACTTTCAGCCTCCAGCGGATTCCGTGCGCCAAATGTGGATGATGTTGGTAAACTTTTTGAATCCATCCCGGGTTCAGTCATCGTTCCAAATCCTGATTTAAAACCGGAATATACCTATACAGGAGAAGCCGGAATCTCAGGTTTTCTTGGGGAAGGAATTAAAGTAGAAACAACCGGATTTTACACTCTTTACCGGGATGCAATTACCACCGAAGCGGCACTTTTCAATGGAAAAGATTCAATCCTTTACGATGGAAAACTGAGCAGAGTCAGTTCGCAAACAAACGCAAACAAAGGGTTTATCTACGGCTTCTCAGCTTATTTTAGTGCCGGACTTTCAGACGGATTTTTATTTTCTTCAAGCCTGACTTATACTTACGGTCGACTTGAGACCCGGTCAAAAACCATCCCGCTTGATCACGTTCCACCGGTTTATGGCAGAACCGGAGTCTCTTATTCGAATGGATCAGTCCTGTCAGAATTTTTTGCACTTTATAACGGCTGGAAACATCTCAAGGATTACAATCCGAACGGAGAAGACAATCTGCAATATGCAACGGCAAAAGGAAATCCTGCCTGGTTTACCCTAAATATGAGAGTGTCCTGGCAGACAACCGATCACTTCAGAATCCAAACGTCTCTTGAAAATATACTTGACCAAAATTACCGTGTTTTCGCCTCAGGAATCGGTGCGCCCGGAAGAAATTTCTCGCTGACACTTCGGGGAGAATTCTGATGCTTTTTAACCCAAGCTAAAGCACGGGTCCTTCCTACATGGATAAACAGGATAGTCAGGATAAATTCGATTTAAAAAATATCTGTGATTCAGGATCTTTGATTTTCTCGAACTTTACTTTTTCTATTCAAAAAACTGAATTGGATTTTCATCCTGTATATCCTGCCTATCCCTGTTCATTTGAATTTTAAAACCAAATCCATTTAACAGGGATTTACAGGATGGTCAGGATAATTTCAATATAAAAATTTCCCTTTGTATTTTTTCGTGTATTTAGTGCTTTTCGTGGTAAAAAATCACTTTGCCAAAACTGAATTTGGTTTCCATTCTGTTCATCCTGACCATCCCTGTTCATAAGAATTTGAATCCCACCGTTTTCCCCTTTCCCAGCATTTCTTTGAAAAAGACAATTTTGTTCACTAATTTCACCGGTCGCAATCCAATTTTAGGCAGATTTATTTCATGGCTTCTTTCCAACCGAAACCTTACCGGCTGGCTAACACCGTTCAGCATTATGAATGGGGCACCCGGAATCAAAATGCTTTTATTCCACATTTTCTTGGACAGAAACCAGAACCTGACAGTCCTTACGCAGAATTATGGATCGGTGCACATCCGAAATGTCCGTCTGAAATTTGGGTTGATGGAAAATCAACGCCGCTTAATCTGGTTATCAGCACTTACCCCGAAGACATACTTGGAAAACAGGTTTCTCAGAAATCAGGCAACCAACTCCCCTTCCTTCTTAAAGTTCTTTCTGCCGGACAGGCACTTTCAATCCAGCTTCATCCCAATAAATCGCAGGCAGAAGTCCTTCACCGGAAAGATCCAAAAAACTATCCTGACGATAATCACAAACCCGAAATTGCCATTGCTCTCGATCATTTAACCGCACTTGCCGGATTTCAACCGGTTGCTTCCATTCAAAAAAATCTGATTGCCAACCCGGAAATCGGTGAATTTGCCGGAACCACTTTTACTGATGCTGCGATTTCTGCAAAAAACGAAGTTGCTGCGGAAAACGCCATCAAGAAATTGTATGCTGCCATCATGAAAAAGGCAGAAGCAAAACCTGAATTGGACCGGGTGATACCAAAACTTGTTGAACGTCTTTCTTCGTCAAATAAAAAATCCCCCTCAGAATCTCAATTTCTCACCCAGCATCTTCGCTACGGAAATGATGTTGGTCTTTTTTCGTTTTTCTTTTTCAATCTGATTGAGCTCAAAGCCGGACAGGCCATTTTTACCGGAGCAGGAATTCCGCACGCCTATCTTGATGGAAATATTGTGGAATGTATGGCCAACTCTGACAATGTCGTCCGGGCCGGGCTCACCCCAAAATTTAAAGACGTAGACACCCTTCTGGATATCATTGTGTATCAGTTTGGCGACTTTAATCTGATCAACAGTGAACAAAAAACAGACCAGGTGATTTTCAAAACCGAAGCTGCAGAATTTGAAATTACAGGATTTACAAAACCATCAGGCTTTACCTCCACCTTTTCCTCACAAGAAAAACCGTCAGTCTTTTTAGTGACGGAAGGAAAACTCTCCGTTTCCTGGCCGGGCGGAGTTGAGGTTTTCAGCAAAGGGGACTCATTTTTGATTCCGGCCTGTCTGGGCACTGCAACGCTAAAATCTGAGTCACAGGCAGCCTGGTATGTGGTCCAAATTCCCTAAACCAATTTTCCAAAAACCAATCACCAATCCGAAAGGAACTTTCCATGAAAAACCAAACCCGGCTGATACTTTCAGTACTCAGTCTGTTTTTACTGGCATCGGCCTGTAAAAGTCCCGAAAAGGCGGCTGAATCAACACCCGTTTCACTTGAACTGAAAAAAGCAGAAGTTTTCGTTACCGCCAAAGATACCGATCTGAAACTGACTTCAACCGGAAGTCTTGAATTCACTGATCTTGCCCAGCCCGTTGAAAATGAAGCTGCCATTTTAGTTGATCCGACTCATCAGTTTCAGACTTTGGTCGGAATTGGTGGTGCCTTAACCGATGCATCTGCTGAAACCTATTATAAACTTCCGAAGGAAAAACAAAAAGAATTTATCGAGGCTTATTTTTCTATTGAAAAAGGAATTGGCTACTCGATCGGCAGAACCCACATCAACAGCTGTGATTTTTCAAGCAGCAGTTATGCCTACACAGAAACTGAAAATGATACACTGCTGGCCAATTTCTCCATCGAACCTGATAGAAAATACCGGATTCCTTTCATAAAGGAAGCCATTGCGGCAGCTGGTGGAAGCCTCACTTTATTTGCATCGCCCTGGAGTCCGCCAGCCTGGATGAAATCAAATAAAAATATGCTTCAGGGTGGCGTATTACTTCCGGAATATCATCAGACCTGGGCAAATTATTACGTGAAGTTTTTCGAAGAGTATCAGAAGGAAGGTATTCCGTTCTGGGGATTAACCGTTCAGAACGAACCGATGGCAACCCAAACCTGGGAATCCTGCATTTACACCGCTGAAGATGAACGGGATTTTGTGAAAAACTACCTTGGACCGACCTTAGCAAAATCTGCTTTCAAGGATGCCAAACTAATCATCTGGGATCATAACCGTGGACTTATGGTTCAGCGTGCGGCTGCCGTTTACAACGATCCGGAAGCATCGAAATACGTTTGGGGAACGGGTTTTCACTGGTATGTTGGTGATCACTTTGATAACGTTCAGCTGCATGCCGAAGCTTTTCCTGATAAAAACCTGATTTTTACGGAAGGATGCAACTATCCGTTTAATTATGATAGTTTAGCCAACTGGCATTGGGGTGAAAATTACGGAAAATCACTCGTGAATGATCTGAATGCCGGAACTGCGGCATGGACCGACTGGAATGTGCTTCTTGATGAAACCGGCGGACCGAATCACGTGAATAACTTCTGTTATGCACCGGTCATCGGAAATACCAAAACCGGCGAATTGGTTTACATGTCGTCGTATTATTATCTCGGACATTTCTCCAAATTCATCCGTCCGGGTGCAAAACGGGTTCTCTGTTCTTCCAATGATGATGAACTTCAGGCAACATCCTTCCTGAATCCGGATGGATCACTCGCAACGGTGGTTTTAAATCTGACCGGGAAAACGAAAGACTTCAATGTCTGGATCAACGGAAAAACCGTAAAATCTACCACCAGAGCCCATTCGATTATGACATTTGTCTCAAGATAACCGGTGACCAGGGACGGGGGACAGGTGACAGAAATTCGGGTTACGGATTACAACCTGTCCCGCTACTGCGGGAGGTTACCAATTAAAGGGAAACAAAAAAAGTATGTCATCCCGGACTTGATCCGGGATCCATGCCTTTTTTTATTCACATTTTTAACAGGGTGGTTTGAATTTATCTTCCAAACCACCCTCACTTCAACAGCATCATCTTCTTCGACAAAACTTTACCCTCAGCCTCAAGCCTCACCAAATATAACCCCGACGGGAATTCATCTGCCTGAAAGGTTACTTGATGATTTCCTGGTGCCATAAACTCATTTTTTAGAACTCTGATTTCCCTGCCCGAAATATCATAAACCGTCATTTTGACCGGACCGGATTGAGTTAACCGAAACGGAATGGTGGTTGAAGGATTAAACGGGTTAGGGTAATTCTGACCCAGAATAACTGTATGTGGTTTTAAATGATCAGATTCAACACCAACTAATGTGCGAGTGGTATCGCCATAAACCACACCATCGATGATACAACCCATCAACTTGGTACTTTCCGTACTTTCTGACATATTTGTAGCTAACAATCCAAATTTTTCACAGTAAAAATTTGTAAGACTTATCACTCCACCATCATAAATAATTTGAAAAACAAGGACTTCCTGACCAAATACTTCTGAATTGAAAATATCATAAGTCAAAACACTCCAGCCCGTTGAATCTCCCCAATACCATTTTTCACCAATACTTGAACTGGAATTAAAAAAAAGCTCTTCACCATTTGATCTTAAAAGATAATATCCATTTTCTTCTGATTTTCTTACAAAATATTGTGTTTTGTTTCCATTCCCTAAATTAACGACTTCGTGGTAAATTTTTCCATTAACAATTTGGACACTGTCTGAAACCATAAGACGATAGATTCCTATATCACCCAACCATCTGTCATACCATTTGTACACCCAAACATTCCCAGGTTTAACCGGAAGAACATAATCAAATTGTGCAAAACTTAGGGTAGAAAAACAAAGAAGGAGAAGCAAAAAACTTAATTTTTTCATTGGAAAGACTCTTTAAATTCTTGGATGATTTCGGAATAAATATAATCAAATATAATTTCTAAAATATATTTTATATTTCCTTTTCATCCTGGTCTAAAATTCAGCAAGGGCGTAGCCCTGACCTGTTTGTAGATAACTATAAAGAACAAAAAAAAGCTGCAGAGCAGTGACCCGTTTCGATTCCAAAGTTCAGGACAGGGCGCTCCGATGGAGCTATTATCCTATTAGTGATTTTCGTTTCTACAAACAGGTCACACCTCTGGTGTTTCAAAATTGAAACTGCAAATTGACTTCCTTTCTGGCCGGTTTCCCCTCATTTTCCCTTTTAACTCCTCACTTCTGTCTTCTTACCCCGAAAGCTTTCGGGATCTTCATTGTACTTCGACTTCTGTCTTTCCCCCTTTTTCCGTATCTTCGCACCATGAAATTTATTGATGAAACCCAGATTTATTTAAAAGCCGGTGACGGCGGTAATGGTTGTGTCGCTTTCCGGCGTGAAAAATTCGTTCCCAAAGGCGGTCCAGGCGGTGGTGATGGCGGTAATGGCGGATCCATTTACATGGTTGGCGACCGGAATATCAACACGCTTCTTGACCTCAGATATCAGAAAAAATACCAGATTGCCCGTGCCCAGCATGGAATGGGTTCTCTTTGTCATGGAAAAGATTCCGAAGATATCACGGTTCCTGTTCCGCTTGGAACGGTTGTGACTGATCTGGTAACCAACGAAATCATTGCCGAAATCACCGAACACGAACAGAAAATCTGCATCGCCCGTGGTGGCCGTGGCGGCCTCGGAAATGCCAATTTTGCTACGTCAACCAATCGTGCACCTTATTATGCCACTGAAGGTAAACAAGGCACCGAACGTGAAGTCAAGGTTGAACTGAAATTACTTGCCGATGTCGGACTTGTGGGTTTCCCGAATGCCGGAAAATCTACACTCATTTCTTCAGTTTCATCAGCAAAACCAAAAATTGCAGATTATCCTTTTACGACACTCGTACCAAATCTGGGAATTGTTTTTCACGATCATCATCAGTCATTCGTGATGGCTGATATGCCCGGTATTATTGAAGGTGCCGCCGAAGGAAAAGGTCTTGGCATCCAGTTTTTAAAACATATCGAGCGGAATCACGTTCTTGCTTTTCTGATTCCTGCAGATGCGCCCGATTTTGCTGCTGAACTGAAAATTTTGCGGGATGAATGCAAAAAATTCTCCAAATCGCTTGCCTCAAAACCTTACGTGGTCATCATTTCCAAAATGGATCTGGCACAGGATGAGGCAGAGTTTTCTGCAAAACGAAAGAAATTAAAAGTTAAAGCTCTTGTGCATGAGATCTCTGCAGTAACCGAAACCGGTACGAAAGAACTTGTTCACACGTTATGGAACCTGATCACCGAGTCAAAAAAACTGGCGTATGAAGCCTCTCTGGCCCCAAAGGCTGAGGAAGTCTGGCGCCCCTAATTTTTTCTTGTTATGCAAACATCGCTGAACAAAACCGAACTGGCGCTCCTGCTCAATCAGGTGCCCGGTCTTGGGGATTTTCTTATCCGGCGGATTCTGACTTATTACGAGTCATTCGACCAGTTTAAGAAAGTCTCTGCCCGGCATCTTGAAGCTATAGACGGAATCGGGAAAGTCCGTGCCGCCGATCTCACCTCATTTGACTATGACCGGGAAGCCATCGCCGAAGAATTCCGTTTTCTCGACAGGATTAAAGGCGAAATTATTCCGTTCTGGTCTGAAGACTATCCGTCACGATTGAAAAATCTGGATGGAATGCCGCTATTGCTTTACTGGTGCGGAAATAAGTCTGCTCTGGAATCAGATTCAATCGCAGTTGTCGGCACACGGAAACCGACTCAATACGGCATAACTGCCGCCGATTTTTTCACCCGTGATCTCGTCAACGCCGGACTCACCATCGTCTCTGGTTTCGCCCGTGGCATCGATACGATTGCCCATCAAACAGCTATTAAAGAAGGCGGTACCACGATTGCAGTTATGGGATCGGGATTCAAACACATTTATCCATCCGAAAACAAATCACTCATCCCAAAGCTCATTGAAAACGGTGGGATTTTATCAGAATACAGTCCGTTTACCCTGCCGGACCCGGGGCATTTCCCTGACCGGAACCGGATTATTTCGGGATTAAGTTACGGAACATTGGTTGTTGAAGCTGCAGAATCGGGTGGTGCTTTAATTACGGCTGCCTATGCGCTTGAACAGAACAAAGAAGTCTTTGCGGTACCGGGAGAAGTTTTTCAGGACAGAAGCAAAGGAACCAACCGGCTGATTTTAAACGGACAGGCAAAACTGGTTCTGTCTGCACAGGATATTCTTGCTGAACTTCCAGGGTTTTCTGTGAATCAGAAAGAGAAAATTTCGTTACCTGAACTGAGTTTGTTTGAAGAGAAAATTTACAACGCTTTAGGCGGCGAACCCATCCACATTGATGTGCTGGCAGAAAGATGTGAAATGAAAACGTCGGAATTGCTCATTCATTTGCTGACACTTGAATTTAAAGCGCTGGTCAGACAAATTCCCGGTAAGTATTTTATGAAGTATTGAGGAAGAAGTTAGAAGTTAGAAGTTAGAAGGTAGAAGACAGAAGTCTGAAGTCAGGAGCCAGCAGAAAATTTGCTTAGGTTGAACAAAAAAATGAAGTATTTAAAAACTTACTTAATTTAGATATCTGTTTTGACGTAACCCGTAATCGTTTTTAGCATTCCGTCACAAGTCACTTGTCCCTTGTCACCGGCAATTTTGGGTCAATTCCGGAAATTGGTATAGTAAATATCGTAAAGCATGAGTTTTGAGAAGAAGGTCGATGCATCGAGGTCGTTGGTGATGCGGAGGATAATTTCAATTCCGTCTGAGGAAGTTTTGCTGACTTGCAGCGGCGCAAGTTGATGCTGATTAATCAGCTCAAGAAGAAGGTCGAGTTCCAGTTGTGATTCACATTTCAACCGGATCATACTATCGGGTGCCATAACTAACCATTTTCCATTAAAGTGTGGGTTGAGTTATAGTACAAAAATCATGCCCCATTAAAAACCTGTTCAGAAACCTCAATGTAAACGTTTACATTTTTTCCTGATTAGTTTTTTAGACAGGTAAGTGAGGTAAAAAAGGGGCAGTTAGTTTGGTTCTGTGAAATTGGGAAATGGTATTTATCATTTCTGGCTAAAATGGCGGGCACTTTCCCGATTCTCGGGACTCAGCGACCGCCATTTTCCTGAACTTACACCGTACCACGTACAACGTACCCGTACCACCATTTTAAGCCCATTCAAGCTTCACCGGTTTTGCAAGAATGTGATGCTCGACGCCTAATTTCATTAAAAGATCAGCCGAAAGCTTCACATCCGGTGAGGTTGTTTCCGTATCGGCATTTGCGTAGAGGGAAAGATACTCATCAATTTTATTGTAATTCCCCAATTCTTTAATTCCTCTCGGATCATTTTCCATCCAGAGTTCAATCATTTTATCCCGGTGTTTCAGCGAATACCTGATTGATTCCTGCAAAATATCAGAAACCCGGCGGATATGTTCATTCCCAAGTTTTCGGCTGATGACATTAACCCCCAATGGCAATGGAAGCTGAAACTGGCGAAACCACCATTTCCCAATATCCTCAACGAGATGAAGTCCACGGTCTTTATAGATCAACCGCCCTTCATGAATAATTAAACCGGCATCCACATCTCCTTTTTCAATGGAATCAAAAATCCGGTAAAAAGGTTCAATTGGTGTTACAACCGGATCATGACTGGGAATCATAAGCTTCAGCACAAGATAAGCCGTTGTTTTTAGTCCCGGAATGGCAATTTTTGAAGACGACAGGTCAGATAGTGAGTCCTGATTCTTCGAAACAAGAACAGGTCCGTAATTCCGGCCAACGCTGGCGCCATGTGATAAAATGAGATAATGATCAGCCAGATCGGCATAGGCATGAAGAGAAATTGCAGAAACATCAAACCGGTTGCTTTCATTGGCCATTTGGTTTAACTTTTGGGTGTCAAAAGTCTGAGCCAGAAATTGATATTCACCGGTTGGAATCCAGCCCATCATCGCCGGATAAAACATAAAAAAATCGTCCGAATCAGGACTGTAAGCTAATCTGATATTCATATATGGAAACCATCCTTGTTCTGAGTGCCGTTCAAAGAGAACAACAGTATTTAAATGTCGGGAAATCCGGCTCAAATTTAAAATTGGGTGTATGCGGAGTTGGTCCGGTTGATGCAGGAATTCAGACTGCAAAACTTATTTCTGTGCTGAAGCCCACCCAGGTTTGGTTTATTGGGACTGCCGGCGCCTATCCTGAACGTTATTTATCCCCCGGTGACGTGGTTATCGGGTCTGAATTTTTATTTGGAGATGCAGGACTTTCATCCGGATCCAGTTATGTGCCTGAAATCCAGATTATGAAATCGGAGCCTGTCACACTTTGTCTGGAACCAACCTTTCCCTTCAAAGTTAAAAACGGGAAAATCCTAACCGTTCCATCCATTACCAAATCTGAAAAAAGTGCTGTTGAACTCCGTGATCATTTTGGTGCGGATGCAGAACATCTCGAAGTATTTTCAGTTTGGCGGGCATGCAATCTTTTCCACATTCCCTTCTCTGCCGTTCTGGGAATCAGCAACATTGTGGGTCCGGAAGCACATGAACAATGGAAGTTATGGCAGGATCCGGCAGTTAAACATGCCTCATCCGTTTTTGAATTTTTGTCTTCCTGAATCTTTTACCCGGGTGCGACCGTACAAGTTAGCCATGATGTCAATCCGAACATATCCAAAACTGATTCTTCTGGCAACTGTTGTTCTTCTCAGCGGATGCGGACAAGCATCTTTTGTCACCCAGAGAACTTCAATTCAGGATGATGTCATTTCACGTTCGACTTCCTCTGCATCCATTCAAAAGCTTGATAAAATCCCCGACAGCAAATCCATTCAATTTCGCCTGTTCAGACAACTCAACCGTGGCGGACTTTTCTTTTTCAGCCAAAAATTTGATTCCAGCCTCATCGCATTTGATCTGGCTGAAGATATCATTGAAGATCAATATACACGCCGGGTTTCACAGGAAGTTTCGAGTGTTCTTACCAATCAATATTCAGTAAATTATGCAGGGTACCCGGTTGAGCATCTCTTTGTTCACTTTTTCAAATCTCTGATCTTTCTTCAGCAGGATAATATTCAGGGTGCTGCCATTGAAGTCAGAAAGTTGCAGCTCAAGCTTGATTATCTTGAAAATCATCAGGATCCGTACAAAATCAAACGGTCTGATTTTAAACTTTTCAACGAGTATTCTGCCTGGATTTCATGGTTAAACGGTGACGAAAATGATGCCCGTGTAAATTTCAGACTAACCGGGGTTGATTTTGATTCCCTGAAATATACGTTGCCCTCAAAGGACAATGTTCACCTGAAAATCAGCCTGAACGGACTTATTTCAGAATTAAACGAAGCCTATTACCGTTTAATCGTGACCACAGATGAGGACGTTCATACTCTTAAAGTTGCTTATCCGGTAAATTTCAATCCGTTTCTTTCTACACCATCGAACGTGGGTCCGTTAACCGGCACTACACGGTCATCCGGAATGGACGTCAATGCAGAATTCGAAAAGCAGTTCGAAATTTCAGAAAAGGCACTTTTACCAAAAACATTTACCCGGGTAGCAACCAAATTTATACTGGCAGAAGCAGCCACACAGATTTCTGATAAAATGCTTGAAGAACGGGAAGAAGAACGTCAAAAAAAGAAGGAAAAAGGAGAGAAGGTTGAAGAATCTGATGGGGTAGATGCTTTACTTATAGGAATCAATATTTTCGGAAATATCATGAAGGTGACCAATGACGTTACCGAGAAAGCTGATCTCAGGCAGTGGTTTACACTTCCTTCATCGGTAACTATTTCATTACTGAATCAAAAGCCAGAGTTAACAACACAGTCAGTTTTTAAACTTATTTCTACAAACTTAATTACAGTTGAATTTAACCCGCCACAAAGACTCAATAAGTTCAACCCGGATGAATTTGAGAGAACTGATTATCTGGATTTCAGCGGTGACAGAAAGCCAGAACACGAGGATGAAGATCGGCGTTACCGGCGAAAATCTTCTGATCACTCAGCGTCAGAATCCAGATTGAATATTCTCAATAAAACCATTTTTAAGCCAAACTGACTTTCATCAGCAGTCATATTTCCAATCTCAATACAAATTTCTACCTGACAAACCGCCATTTCAGCTGACTCCAGGAATAATTTCCCGACAGAGAATAATCACGCCACCTGTAAATATTCCAGAAACCCTGCTTATCTTTTCTCAGAGATAAAACCATTTTCCCATCTATAAAACTCGGATAATCGGTACTTGATCTTGGAACGAGCAACCTATAATCTGCCCGCCATTCTGCTGAATCAATCTGATTAACCAGTTTGGGTTCAAGAAACTGCAGAGTTAATTTTTCGTTTGGTAAAAGGTCGAGAATCAGGTTTGAGAATGAAGACACTTCCTGTTGTTGGTCAAGCACTGGAATAAGCACCTGAAGTTCAGGGCTTGGAATAAACAGGTAGGAGTCCGGATTATCAGGATCACCCAGACATTTCCGGAAATTTTCCTTATTTGCTTCCGAAAAGGAAAGTCTTAAGTTTTCAGGAACATCCTCTGGAACGATAGGCTGAACAAACGAGGAACGGAAAGAAGAAGGTGATTCATGATCACGGGGTTCAAACCATTCGCAACCAATCAAAGTGAAAAACAGGACAAGGAAGATGAAAATTTTCATTCATCTTTCCTTGCAATCAGAATCAAACGCTGACTCTTCTCTGACAGAGGGTTTCCGTCAAAATCACCGGCTCGGTATTCTACCTTCAGATTAAAGGTAAACAGCACCCGTTCAATCAGAGCCGGATCATACAGTTTAACAGATTCTTCAAATTCCAATTTTCCCAGACCGGCATGTTCAAGCAACACCTTTTTCTTAACCGTATCACCTTCAATGCGTCTTTGCTGGAAAATCCGGGTTCCATTTACCACTTTTTCATCCTGGGGGACAAGATTATTTCGTATGAATGAACCATTGAGGTAATCAAAAATAAAATATCCACCAGGAACAAGATGATCTGAAACCGTTTTAAAAACACTGAAATTTTCACGGTCATCATCAAAATAACCAAAGCTGGTAAACAAATTAAAAATTCCGTCGAAAGGCAACGGGAACTTAAAAAATCTCATGTCCTGTCGTGAAAAAGTGATATTCAGTTTTTTGGAAGAAGCTTCATTCCGTGCTACTTCAAGTAGATTTTCTGAAAGATCAGCACCGGTAACCTGAAACCCCTTTTCTGCAAGTAAAACAGAATGACGGCCAGCTCCGCAGGCAAGATCGAGCACTTTTGCACCATGGGGCAGACCTGTAACGGGAAGAACCAGATTCAGAAGTTTTTTGGCATCTTCATCATCACGGTGAGCATAAACCTGAAGGTAAAGCGGATGGTTAAACCAGGTTTCAAACCAGTTTTTATTTGATTGCATGATGGATGTGAACGATTCCAAAAGTGAGAGGTTTGTACTCAACAGAACTGAATCCGGCATTTTTCAGGATTTCAGCAAGTGATTCAGGTTCAGGAAATTTAGCAACGGAATCCGGCAGATAAGTATAGGCTTCAGGATCCTTCGAAATTAACTTTCCGACCAAGGGAAGAATGGTTCGGAAGTAGAAAAAATATAACTGTTTAAACGGAAAAATGCGTGGCCGTGAAAACTCGAGAATGACGAGATGACCACCAGGTCGCAGAACCCGGCAAAATTCCCGAAGTCCTTTTGTCAGATTTTCAAAATTCCGAACGCCAAAGCCAACAGTAGCCGCATCAAAAACATTATCACCAACCGGGATATTTTCAGCATCTGCACAGGCAAAATGGATGGTTTCTGTGAGTTGCCTTTTTAAAAGTTTCCGGTGGCCAACTGCCAGCATTTGCTCGGACAGGTCAAGACCAACAATTCTGGCTTTTAGTTGCTTTGAAGCTGCAATTGCAAAGTCACCGGTACCAGTAGCCATATCAAGTAACAACTCAGGATTAACTGGTTTTAAACGCTTGATTGCCCGCCACCGCCAATAAAAATCGATTCCGAAAGACAGCACGTGGTTGAGCAGATCATAAGTTTCGGCAATGCTGTTAAACATTGACCTGACGTATTTCTTCTTTTCTTTTATTTCAAGCGGATCAGACATAAGTTATAAGTTACAAGTTAAAAGTTACAAGTGGTACGTGGTACGTGGTACGTGGTACGTGGTACGTGGTACGTTAAATTGAAAAATACCGATTATTCAGAAAGGATGCGAAATGATTAAACAAAATCCGGTTTTCTTAACTGTGCTCAGTCTGAACATCAGGTTCAACCTGTTGGTTCGTCATTTCAATGCTTTTTTCATGGTTTTCGGATTTGAGAAACGGGCCGAGAAACCTGACTCCATCCGCAACCAGTAAGGGAATCACAATGGTATATTCCCAAAGTCTGAATTGCCAGTAAGAATCAGGTGAATAGGGCTGATTATTAATCAGAATAGTAAACATTGAGAACACAAACCAGGCACCGAGACTTAACGGAACGATCTGAAGAACAAAAGCCACAGTAAAAGGTAAAATCATCATCCAGGGTTGCACCTCGGGTGAAAAGAGAAGAAAAGGCAGAAACCCGAATAACCCGAAACGGAGACGGATTTTCCAATTCTTTTGCCTGACTGAATAAAAAATAAGTACGGCCCATGACAGAAGGAAAAAGGAGAAAAACATGACTCTTGAATAGAGATCGGAGAATTGAATTCCCATCCACAAGGAAACTTTTACCCAAACTGCCGGGAAAAAAGAATTAAATTCATTGAGATGAACATGCTTAGAAATGAAATTAAAATCTGGCAAGTCCGGCAAGAGAACAAACGGACTCCAGATTAAAACCGAAGTGATCAAAAAACCTGAGAAAAGATAAAAGACAGGCCGTTTTTCCATTTTAACTGAGAATAAAAACGGAATCAAAACTAAGACCATCAAATCAGAACCGGCGGCAAGGGCAAAAGCTGCACCAGATACAAGAAACCAGTTTCTTTTAAGCAACAAAACACCCAGGATAATCCATGGAACCGCCAGAAAACCTGAATGAACTTCAAGAATCCCCTGAAAAAGGAAAACCGGGGAAAGCATAAAGGCAATGGTCCAGCGGGGAGAATCAGGTTCATTCCTGTTTAGAACGAGTAAAAGCCATGAAGAAATGACATAAAGTGTGGTCATCAGAATTTCAAGGCGATAAACAAACCAATCGGAAGAAACTGTTGCAACCGGATAGTGGAGAGTAAAAGAGAAAAACCATTGGGCAACGGGCGGGTGAAGGGAAATACCGGATGTAATTCCAATTTGTTCTGAAATACCGGCAAGTGCAGGAACTCCAGACAAGACTTGTTCAGGAGTCGAAAGAAACGGGTTTAACTGGTAAGCTGAAACAATAGCATCCCAAAAATACCTGTAATACTCAGCAGAGGCGATCGGCTGGGTAGAAAACCTGTTAAATGAAAGCGTACCAATTACAAGAAAAGCAACCCAGGGCAGCCAGAATCCTTCAGTTGAGGATGAACCTGGTTTATCAAGTTCATACCACGTCCATCCGAAAAAAAGTATTGAAATTAAAATGAGAGTAAACTGAATAGCAGAACCGGAGGGAAAGAGAAGACACGCAAGAGCCAGAAAAAGAAACTGAATCAGACCGGTAATTGAGGCACGGTTCATGAATTTGGGCTTACGTGAAACGTCATGGTTACAGTTGTTCCCTCTGCTGAAAAATTGTACTTCACATCCTTCATAATATTTTTCATCAGAAAAACACCCCGACCTGAAGTTTTGAGCAGATTTTCTTCAGCAAGCGGATCAGGAAGTTTATGCGGGTCAAAACCTTTTCCCTGATCAGTCACTGAAACCGTAAGCTGATTGCCCACGAGATCCATAGAAACCCTGACGGTTTTTCCCGGATCACCCTGATTCCCGTGGTGAATTGCATTATTTGAGGCTTCGGTAACGGCGATCATCAAAGCATTGATGTCATCATCACTTAAACGTAACGCCTCACAGGATTCGAAGATAAAATCTTCGACCAGTCTGACGTTTGTCGGGTTTGAAAAAATGGTAAGTTCCATGAGCCTCTGCTGTTTCTGAATCTGAAAATAAAAGATCAGAATGTAATTCGCAATTTTAGCCCGTATTTACCACTCATAGATGCAATTTAATGTCAATGATGGAAGAAATTCGGCCTTTTGTCCGGTTAATTTACGACTCATCAGCCAAATGTCTCCTGAAAAAACCATCCAGGGAGCTGAAATGGTCCCGAGCAGAACCGGACCTGACTGTTTAATTTTTTGCTGCAAATTCCAGTTCCCGTTTTGATAGGAAAACTGATCCTGATTCATATAACGCCATGAAAATGCAATCCGTTTTTTCCAGATCCAAAAACCAGGTTCAGCCAGATAGTAAGACAAATGTCTGACCGGGTATTCCTTTACCGGACCGGAATAAAAAACTCCCTGGGCTGTTTCGCTGATTCTTCCCCTTAAAAACCAGGTCTGACCAATAAATTCGCCGGAAAGTGAATCTTCAACTGATAAAACCCTGAAAGAAAAGCTCTTCTTTGAAATAAATCTGGCGTCGTAATCATACGTTCTAAGTTGACTCGACAACTGAACATTCAACTGATTTCGTATTTGTCTTCCTAATTTTTCTTTCCAGGTTCCCGCCAGCCTGATAAATTGGTTTCTGAAATTATCACCTGACCGGTCACGGTGAATAAAAACATGATGGGCGAGCTGAAAATCTCCTTCCCATTCAAAATCAGAGTCTGAAGTTCTCTCCCAGAAAAAATTTTGACGGATTCCAGCAGCTACAATGTCATAATCGTCATATCTGTTATTTTCGGGATTAAACAACTGATCTTTTGATACCATTGCACCAGTTTGGGATCTGAAACTGCCGTTCGCAAAACTTACTGACGGATTTAATTTAATCCGTGCGGTTGCCAGATTGCGCTTTTTCAGTTTCTGATCCTGAATTTCTTCATTGTAACCTGTCAATCCGTTGGTGGCTAGAACAGAATATTTTTCATCACCAGAACTAAAAACCAACGGAAATGTAAGCTGCCAGTTCATCAGGTCAGCAGTGGCTGAAATTTCATTTTCGAACCCACCTGACCGAACCTGATAATTCGGATTTGAACTTCCCGCCAGTTCAGATTTTCTGGTTACAGTTCGGTTTGTCCAGGTAGAGCTGAAATCAAAATGCAGCAAATCAAACCAAACCGGTGAAGTCAATTGAAAGCCAAGACGATCTGAAGATTCCTGACGATAATCAAGATTTGGGATACCCAGATTGAACGAACCGGTTAGGTAATCCCTGTTAATCTGATACCGTTGATAGAAAAGTGAAAAACTTTTCGAGTCGGGGTCTCTGATCGTGAATGACAGGTTTTTCCGGTCAAGTTCACGATTTCCGGCAGTTCCGTTAAACCAGGCAAGATCAACATTACCTGTGGCCCACTCTGAAACCGGCAAAATCGACTGATGCCTGAGATCAAAAGCGGGTCCGGTTTCCTGTAAACGGTTTTGTTCAATAAGCCAAAGGCCGTAGCCAGCCTGTGTATTTTGCCAGTCAGTCCGGTAAAAGAGTCCGGCAGTTCCGGCCCACTCCAAAGATCTGCTGAACTTTTTTTCCTGATCGAGAAAAACGCTTACCGTTCTGATGTCTGTAACCACACCAAAAGAATCAACAACCGGGATCTGATTTGAAAAATCCCAGTCAAATTCATCACGCACCTGATGCTGATTGTTTTTATTGATCAGGGTCTGGTATCTGAAAAGTGTCTGGCCTGTTGAGGAAAAAAACGAAACCGGAAGATTTACCTTCAGATCAGCTTTTGCTGTATTCAGAAATTGCTGATACTGATAAGTAACGGGCGGTTGAGATTGAGTTTGGGCGGGAAGAATTTCCGGAAACAGAAAAAAACCAGTAAGAAGAAAAATCAGTACTAATGATTTTCCCGGGTCAGGCATTCCGGCTATCCTGAATTTCACTCTCGGTAAGAATCTTCATCAGGTTTGCCGATTCAGATGCTGAAACTGTTCCTTTTCTGACTGCAACACGAAGTGTTTCTGCTGCAAGAGATTTATAAACCGGTAAAAGATGGGGTAACTGTTCTTCAAGTTCACCCAGGTGGGTTTTTATTGTGGTAACATCACCTCTTGCAACAGGCCCGGTAAGAGCTTGTTCCGGCGTTTGCCAGGTCAGACTTTCAAGCGTTCCCCTGATCAGCGGAGCCATCATTTTAAAAGCATCCTCTTTAGGCAACCCGCACCCGGCCAGAATTTCAGAAGATAAACTTACCAGCGTTACCAGGTAATTACTTGATACAACACAAGCCAGGTGATAAAGTGCTTTTGCCTGTGCCGGGATCTGGATTGGAATTCCTCCCAGATCATGAACCAATTCTTTTATTGACTTTAACAATACGTGATTGGCTTCAACCCCCCAATAAATACCAGAAAACCGCTCAGAACCTTCATTTAAAGTTGGAAATGTCTGAATGGGATGGATTGCTGCCGTTGCTGCACCGAGACGGGCAAGCGGAGCCAGAATTTGTGCTGTATTGGCACCTGAACAATGTACAATAACCGTATTCTGCCAGTCAAAAAATAGAATTTGAGCCAGTTTCTGAATCAATCCGGGAAGAGCCTGATCTGGAACGCAGAGAAAAATCAGGCTGGATTCCCGGTGAAGATCATCAACAGATTTGCTGATATTGACCGGGTGGCAATCAGATGATAACTTCTCTAACCAATCTGAATTATTTGAAATGAGCGAAAAGGGAGAATTCCCAATTTTATGCAAATGCCGGGCAAGGGCAGACCCAAGTCTTCCGGCACCAATAATGGAGATTTTATGCTGTCTGAGAGTAAGTTTTTTGTGCAACACGGCCTGACTGTTTTTGTTTAAGATTGCCTGACTTTGGGAGTTCGGGTATATGCCATCGAAAAATAAGTAACCTGATGGTCACCATTATCCCATTTTTCCAGCTCTGTCTGGGTTTTAAGAATATGAAGGGTTTTATAATTAATCATCTGCGATACTTTTGCTGCAATATGCAGAGGACCAAATGCTCCCGACTGAAATTTGTTTTTCAGATCTCTTGAAAAAAAGTGATCGGTTTTATGTTCCAGCAATTCAACTTTCAGATCTTCGATCAGAACTGAAATTTCATCGACAGGATGGGTCGGGTCGCTGATCATATCCGCACAAATGACAATGAGAACATTCCGGCTGGGCAGAATTTCACCCATAGCATTCGAAAGTTCATCACAAAATTCCTTCGACTGATTTCCGATGACAATGGGGAGAATTTTAAAACCGGGTTCGAGGGCAACCTGAAGAAAAGGAAGCTGAAGTTCGATGAAAGAATCTTTGTTAAAATGCCCTTTATCACTCACGAAAATATCATCATCTTCGTCTGCAAATTCATCACGCATCAAATAATCAATTTTTACACTTCCGAGGGGTGAATGATAGTCATCCCCTGAAAAAATAGAAATAAAATTAAAAAATTCAGTTTCAGAATAGGCAACCAGAACAACCGTATCAACATGTTTGCCAACTACTGTTGAATAGGCTTCGGCATACAAATCTGCGCAGTCTTTAAAACTTCCCTGCGGGACCACGATTAATTTGGGTGATTCAGCAGCCGGTGTTTTTACACGGTTTAATATTTCTGTAACCTGAGCTTTTAATACTTCTGGATCTGAAGGATATAATGTGCCCGCGGCGATGGGTTTGCGGGTCGAGACGGCTTTCATAGTGTGGTTTCCTTTTCTGTCTGTTGGTCTGCCGGGTGGTCTGCCCGGATATTCTATAAATTAAGCAAAATTGGTCTGAAATTGAAATTTAAATCAGAAGGAAGAATATAGAAGTTGGAAGTTAGAAGGAATTACGGGTCACTTATCACAGATTACGGGTTTTAATTCAGGGACAAGTGACAAGGAACGGGGGACGAAAGGTCACTGAGCGGCACTTCGACTTCACACAGTAACCAAGGCGAAGTGCCCTTTCGATCTCGAGTACAAATAACATTTAAAACCCAAATGAAATTTTCTGGACAAGTTTGCAGTTATCAGGTAAAATTGAAATTTGTTCAGATTTTACTGAACTTCGTTAAAAATAAAAACAGGTGCTGAATGTCTATTATCGTTACCAATATTGAAGTAACCCCAAATCCGGATGCATTAAAGTTCGTTACAGACCAGAAATTACTTGAAAAAGGAACACGTTCTTTTTCAGGAAAAACAGCTGCACGGCATGATATTCTGGCTTCTGCACTTTTCGCTCACAGGCATATTGAAACTGTTTTTTACATGGATAAATTCGTCACAGTTTCGAAAAATCCGGATATTTCGTGGTCAATGATCATGGAAGATCTTAAAAAAACGATTGAATCTGTTGACCTTGATGCTCTGCATGCCGGCCATGATCAGCCCGCTGACCCTACATTAACCACCGAAGATGCAATGCTGGACAAAGTTCAGGAAATTCTGAAAGTCAGAGTATTGCCTTACCTCGCAAATGACGGCGGTTCACTTCAGGTTCTTGGCATGGAAGGCTATCAGCTTAAAATCAGGTATCAGGGTGCCTGCGGAAGCTGCCCAAGTTCATCTACCGGAACTCTGAACGCCATTCAAGCCATGCTTCGCCACACCGTTGACCCCAAAATTGAAGTCATTACGGCTTGAAATGCCGGTGACGAGGGACAAGGGTGACTTGGGACGAGGGACAAAAACAGGTTACAAATTACGGGTCACGGGTTACAGCTGAGTTATAAGTTATAAGTTTCAGGAAACCAGAAACTGTCCTTCGACTTCACTCTGGAACCGAGTCGAAGTGTGATCTAATTTTTCATTTATTTCAATTTACAATTTCATGAATTCTGCAAATCCCTTCCTTCGTGGACTCAACGTTCAAATTAATTTCAAATCAGTAACGGCTGCGTCAGTTTCTGAAGCAACAACTGCCGTTTTAAAGGAAGCTGATTCAGTTTTAGTGAACTTGCTTAAGCCGGAATCTAAAAATTTTGAGAACACTTTAAAAGCAATTGATCAGCTTTACAGCACTATTTTCAGAGTTTTTAATCCCATTTATCTGCTTGCAGAAACCCATCCGGATGAAGAAGTCAGAAATAAAAGCAGAGAAAGCATTGAAGTTTTCTCTGAATATCTGAATCAGCTTGCGATAAATGAAGATATTTATGCAGCCGTAAAATCCTTCAATCAAACATTGGAAGCCTCAGGTTTGTCCGGATATAAAAAACGGTATTTAGATGAAACCCTGCTCGGATTTAAAAGATCAGGTTTTGATCTCACCAAAGATGACCGGGAAAAACTGAAATCCATCCGGGTTGAGCTGGATAAACTGAGCCTGGAATTTCAAAAGAATATTGCTGAAAGCACTGATTTTATTGAACTTGAAATCAATGAAACAGAAGGCCTTCCTGCAGATTTCATATCGTCCCGGAAAACTGAATCGGGTAAAATCAAAGTTGATCTGAGTTATCCTTCTTTTCAGCCTTTCATGAAATACAGCAAAAATGAAATCCGCCGTAAAGAATTGTGGCTCAAATACAATAACCGGGCCTTCCCACAAAATCTTGAAATTCTTGACCAGATTTTACTGAAACGGCAAGAGCTGGCCGATCTTCTCGGATACCCGACTTTTGCCCACTATGCTCTTGAAGACAGGATGGCCAAAACACCGGCAACAGTCTGGCAATTTGAAAAAGAATTGGCAGAAACAATCCGCCCGAAGGCAGAACTTGATTATCAGGCTCTTCTTTCCATGAAATCTGAGCTTACCGGCAAGCCGGAGTCACAGATTGTGGAGTGGGAAACGTCATATATTTCCAACCAGATGAAAGAGCGAAAATACGCTGTTGATGATCAGCTTGTTAAACAATATTTTGAGTTAAACTCAGTCATTACCGGGCTTTTCTCAATCAATGGCCGGATTTTAGGTTTGGATTTCAGAGAAGTTGAGAATAAATCGGTTTGGCATGAAGATGTCAGACAATTTGAAGTGATTGATCAGAAATCTGAACAACCAATCGGCACGTTTTATCTTGATTTATTTCCACGGGATAATAAATATTCACACGCAGCCATGTTTCCATTGGTCGGAGGTTGTGAAACTGTTGATGGTTACGAAAAACCTGTTGCAGCATTGGTTTGCAACTTTCCCAAGCCAACAACGGAACAGCCATCACTTCTTCTTTTTTCGGATGTAAATACATTTTTCCATGAATTTGGTCATTTGCTTCACGGCATGGTTACGACTTCGCCACTTCAGGGATTTGCAGGAACCAATGTTTTGATGGATTTCGTTGAAACCCCTTCCCAGTTTTTTGAAAATTTTATTTTTGATTATGATACGGTGACGTCCTTTGCCCGACATCATCAAACCAATGAACCTTTCCCGAAAGAGCTGTTCAAAAAAATTCTTGATGCACGGAATATGGGTTCGGGAATTGCCACCCAGGCACAGATTCTCTACGGCAGTTTTGATTTCACCCTTCATGACGGATTTATTCCCGGCAAAGGGGAAACCACCACGGATGTTCTTAAAAAACTGAAAACAGAACTGACTCTTTTCCCCTATTCTGACGGAAATCATTTTCATGCTGCCTTTGGGCATTTGTCAGGTTATGCAGCCGGTTATTACTCGTACTTGTGGGCAAAAGTTTACGCCCAGGATATCTGGTCAGTTTTTGAAGAAACCGGGGCACTCAATCCTGAAACCGGGAAAAAATTCAGAAAATGGATTCTGGAACCGGGTGGAACTATTGATCCGCTTCAGCTCGTAAGAGAATTTTTGGGAAGAGAACCGAATGCGAAGGCTTTTCTTAAGGATTTGGGTGTTTAGAATTAGTTACAAGTTATGAAGTTATAAGTTAAAAAGACGTTATATGTTGTAAGCTTACGAATGGGGCAAACATTCAATTACTTGCAATTTTTCAAAAAATCCCGGTTATTTATACAAAATTCAAACAATCTCACTATTTAAAACAAGGAAAAGCCTATGTCTTCAAAGATAAGATTTGTAATAAGCTGCGCTTTTTTAATTTTATTATCGGTACAGGTAACAGCCCAGCAAGCCGAAGTTTTACTTCTTGGTGACGGTTCAACTGAAGATAGTCTCTCAGTTGTATTAGCGGAAAAAGGTATAAAATCTGATAAAGCGGGATTGTACTACAATTACAAGGGTGAGAATCTCAATCAATATAAAACGGTCGTTCTACTTAATGGTGCGTTTTTTTCAAACGGTATTGCCGATTCAGTTCAAACCAAACTGGTCAATTTTGTAAAATCCGGCGGATCACTTCTGGTTACTGAATGGATTTTGTGGGGATCATTTAAATTCCCAATACTTCTGGATGCAATTCCGGCTGTTTATAATGGATCGTGGTTTTATGGAACTGAAAAATACAAGCTTCAACCTGATGGTGCTGGTCTGGGTTTTTCAGATTCCCTTGATACACCAACATCCGGGTGGTCATTCAGTGTAACCAAGGCAGATATAAACGTTGCCGAACAGGCTAAAGTCATTTACAAAGGCAGCAGAAGTGGTGATGCTGTCGTTTTTGGAAAATCAGGATTTGGCAGAACTGCTTACTGGAATATGGGTGGGCATTATGGAGGAAAAGCAATCTGGACGCCGGAAATCAGAAATTTAAGTGTGAAAATAGTATCGTGGCTGATCAGCGGATCGGTAA
>JAIUNL010000019.1 GCA_020161835.1 Bacteroidota bacterium
AAATTTAATTCGACCGCTGAGGCGCGGGGAACGCAGAGAAATACAACTTCATTTTAAAATTTAAGACAAAAGGCGCAAAGACCATAAGACGCAAAGAAATACAAAATTCTTTTTTGGGTTTAAGACAGGTGGAAAAGGTTTGATAAATTGAATTTCCTACTATCTACCACCTACTAAACTACTGACTACTGTCCCTCAAGCTTTTCCATCCCTGAATAAATGTCTGATGTTAGTTTTTTTGCTGCTTCTTCTCCCAAAATCCCCACATACTGATGATACAGGTCAAACCAGGCAGATTTCAACTGATCGTTGATCTGAATGGATTTTTCTGTTGGGCGGACGAACACACTTTTTCCTTCTGATTTCCGTTCGAGAAAGCCTTTACTTTCCATTTTCTCAATCAGCCGGGTCACCGTTGACGGACTTAACAGCATAGTTTCTGCAAGTTCACCGGGTTGAATTCCTGGTTTCCGGTTAACGGCCATGAGCAGGAAAGCATAACTTGGCGCAAGTCCGGTTTTGGAAAAGGCCTCATCTGCAAGCCGGGTCATGGTTCTTGACAAAGCATTGGCAGAATAGAAAAGGCATTGGCAGAAATCGTTTTTTGTTTCGTTCATAATGGACAAAGATAGAACTTTATATTTGTATGTGCAAGCAAGTGTAGAAAAATATTTTTATTCTAAATTTCTGCCAAAGTCTTTTGATCGTTCAATATCCACATCAATCCTGGGAGAGTTTTCAAAAAAGGATAGAATATCCTTTTCGACTTAGCTCAGTGACCTCATTCTCTGAATAAAACCTGAATAAATAAGGGAAGGTTGCTTTCAGAACCAAAGACAGACTTAAAACCAGTTCCAAGCCGGAAAGTCCGGATTGATTTTGTATCTTTGAATACTGGAATAAAAAAAGAGTTCAGGCAAAACTATGAATCTGTCAGGTAAAAAAATTCTCGTGACGGGCGCTGATGGCTTTATCGGAAGTCATTTAACCGAACTGCTGGTTGACATGGGTTATGATGTCAGGGCTTTTGTTTATTACAACTCGTTCAATTCGTGGGGCTGGCTTGATTCCCTTCCGAAAGAAAAACGATCAAAACTGGACGTATTCGCTGGTGATGTCAGAGATTCCAACGGGGTTAGAACGGCAATGAAGGATGTTCAGGTGGTGTTTCATCTGGCAGCACTGATTGCAATTCCATACAGTTATCACTCCCCTGAAAGTTATGTCGACACCAATATTAAGGGAACTCTGAATATCCTTCAGGCAGCACGGGATCTGGGTGTTGAAAAAGTGCTGGTTACTTCAACTTCTGAAGTTTACGGAACAGCAAAATACGTCCCGATTGACGAGATTCATCCCCGCCAGGGACAATCACCTTACTCTGCCACAAAAATCGGAGCTGATCATCTTGCGGAATCTTTTTACCGCAGTTTCAATCTGCCGGTTACGATTGTGCGTCCTTTTAATACTTACGGCCCACGCCAATCGGCCCGTGCTGTGATTCCCACGATCATCACTCAGTTGCTGAACGGAGCAACAGAAATTAAACTCGGGGCTCTGAGTCCAACCCGTGATCTGGTTTTTGTTAAGGATACGGTTCAGGGGTTTGTTGAAATTGCAAAATGTGATGACCTGACCGGACATGAAATCAATATCGCCACCCAAAATGAAGTTTCAGTTGGTGAACTGGCAGAAACGCTGATTTCAATCATCAATCCGGATGCAAAAGTAATCAGTGATGAACAACGTCTGCGCCCAGGAAAAAGTGAAGTGGAACGTCTGCTCGGCAGCAACAAAAAAATTGAACAGTTTACCAGATGGAAACCCGGTATTTCCCTTCGTGAAGGGCTGCAACAAACCATAGAGTGGTTTAGAAATCCGGAAAATTTAAAAAACTACAAATCTGATATTTACAATGTCTAAACGAGCTGTCATTTTAGCCGGCGGAAAAGGTACACGTCTGCGGCCGTATACCGTGGTTCTTCCAAAACCCCTGATGCCAATCGGGGACTATCCGATTCTGGAAATTATTATCCGTCAGCTTGCTAAAAACGGGTTTGATCATATTACCCTTACCGTTAATCATCAAGCCGAAATCATTAAAGCATTTTTTGGTGACGGTTCCCGGTGGAATATAAAAATTGACTATTCCCTCGAAGAAAAACCGTTGAATACCATGGGTCCGCTGAAACTGATCAAGGATCTTCCTGAGAATTTTCTGGTCATGAACGGTGACATCCTGACCGATTTAAATTTTTCTGATTTTTATGATGAGCACATCACCCATTCAAGGTTGTTCTCAATTTCTGCATTTAGCCGTGTTGAAGTCAGCGAATATGGCGTTCTGGATGTTGGCCATGACAATCACCTGACCGGTTTCAGGGAAAAACCAAAACATAACTACACCGTGAGCATGGGAATTTACATGCTGAACCGTGAAGTTTTGGATTACATCCCGGTCAATCAGTCTTATGGTTTTGATAGTTTGATGCTGGATTTTATTGCCAAATCGAAAAAAGTGTACATCCGTCAGCATCCCGGATACTGGCTGGATATCGGCCGGGCAGATGATTACATGGTTGCCATCGACCAGTTTGAGGCGAAAAGAGAGTTGTTTTTACCGGGCGGATTAACCTGAACATTAAATCAGACAGAAAAATATCAGTGAATAAAAAAACAATTCTGGTCACCGGAAGTTCGGGTTTTGTTGGAAGAGCACTTGTTAAAAAACTTCGGCTGCTGAATTATGAGGTGCATGAGTTTGATATTCAGGATGGTGACATCTGCAGTCTGAAGGTTACCTATTCGTCACTTGACCATGTCATTCATCTTGCCTCAAAAACCTTTGTTCCTGATAGCTGGACTTCGACCCTCAGTTTTTATCAGAATAACGTAATCGGTACAACCAACGTTCTCGAAATCTGCAGACAGTACAACTGTTCACTTACTTACGTCAGTTCGTATGTTTACGGAACGCCGCAATACCTGCCGGTAGACGAAAAACATCAGATCGTTCCGGTAAGTCCGTACAACCACAGTAAACTGGTTGCTGAAGAAGTCTGTTCCTTTTATCATCTCACGTTTGGCATTCCGGTCACGATTCTGAGACCGGTTAATATTTACGGACCCGGGCAAAACTCCAACTTTTTAATCCCCGTAATCATCAATCAGCTTTTTGATTCTGAAAATGATTTTATTGAGGTGATGGATTTAAAGCCGAAACGGGATTTTTTATTTATTGATGATTTTACTGATGCCCTTGTCAAAACCATTGACACGGCCGGACTTGAAATTTTCAACATCGGAAGCGGTTATTCTGTCAGCGTTGAAGACATCATTCAGACAGTTCTGAAGCAGGCAAAATCAACCAAGACTTACCGTTCTAAAAATGTGGAACGGCCCAACGAAGTCTGGGATGTTTATGCTGATATTTCTAAAATCAAACAAAAACTAAACTGGGCGCCCGAAACCAGTTTTGAAAAAGGTATTCAGGCCTGTCTTGATTTATATAAACAATGAGTTTCTTTTCAACTATGATCCTCTTTATAAAACCCCACACCTCCTCCTTTATCAACACCGACCAGCGAATTCTCGAAACCAATTTTAAGGTTACAACTTATCTGGTCAACAGAGGGAAATCCGTTTTTTCCTTTGCCGTTGGGATGATCAGATTATTTTTTTTCCTGCTGATGAACGGCTTCCGGTTTGATGTATTTGTGACCTGGTTTGGAGATTATCATTCATCCGTCATGGTTTTTGCGAGTAAACTGCTGGGAAAGAAAACGGTCATTATCGCCGGCGGACAGGAAGCCGTTAATTATGAGGAATTGGGAAAAGGCGTCTATAAAAGTTGGTTTCGGGGGACAATGGTTCGGTATGCACTCCGGAATGCAACGTTGATTCTGCCTAATCACACTTCCCTCATTTATCACGAAAACTACTTTTACAATCCGGAACATCCGCATATCGACGGCATCCGGCATTATGTAAAAAACATCAAAGCCCGCATTGAAGTCCTGCCAAACGGAATTGACACCAGCCGGATTGAAAGAGATTTATCTATCCGGAAAGAAAACAACCTGATTCTAACGGTGGCGAATGTGTATGACTGGCGTGACTTCATCAACAAGGGTTTTGACCTGATCATTGAAACTGCCCGGGTGTGCCCTGATCTGAATTTTGTCATTGTCAGGATGAGTAAAGGCATTTTTGAACGGGCAGAGGAACTCTACAAGGTATCAGAAATTAAAAATCTGGAAATTATCACAGAGTTTTGTCCGGATGATCAACTGAAAGCCTATTTCAACCGGGCAAAGATGTATGCCCAAATTTCGATTACCGAGGGAATGCCTGTAAGCCTGGGAGAAGCCATGCTGTGTGAGTGTATTCCAATCGGATCAAATGTAAACGGCATCCCGGATGCCATGGGTGGAACCGGTGTCATTGTTTACCGCCGAACGGTTGCAGATCTGGAAAAGGCAATCAGGGAAGCACAGAAAAAAGACACCGGCGCAGAAGCAAGAAAATACACGATAGACCATTTTTCGATTGAATTGCGGGAAGCAAAATTGGTTGAAATGCTGAAATCGGTATGATAGGGGTATAGTACCCGGATTTTTGAATGCAGCCAGGTTTCAAGATTACGGAATGAAATGTTTTAACTTTAGATTTACGTTTTCAAATGCAGGACATAATTTTGGTGTGCATATAAAGATATTAAGGTAGATATATTTTGAAGTTTAAAAATATTCATTTTACATTCATTTTATTTTTGATGCTCACTTCTTGTGTATCAAATGTTTTTGAAAATAAACGAAATTTAGGAAGAATATCAGATGATGGATCTGAATATCATGCCCAAAATAACATATTTGTTTGGAAGGCAAATTCAAATTGGTTTGAACATTTTTCCAATTCTTCAATTTCAGATTTTAATGATTCATGTCACTACAAAGTGGTATATAAAGACTTAACTATTACAATAGTAGTTGAGAAGTTTAATAAAATATCACCTGGAAATTGTCAGGATTCAATTCCAATTTTTATAACTTCTTTATTCCAGGGAAATCCCCAATTAATCTCACCGTATCCTGATCCAAAAGTAAAATGTCTATTTGGAAAAGGGAAACCAGGAAATGAAATAAATGGGTTGGATACCTATTTTGTTGTTGGCGTTTACTCCAATGATGTAGGCAACAATGGCTATAGAATTACAATTATAAATAGTGACCTACTTGAATACCGTGATCTTAATGAGGTTTATTCTCATTATTATAATTGGCTACTATCAATTGATCGTAATATTTTCTGGAATAATCATAAGTGATCTTAAATTTATTAGCAATTATCGATGGTACTGCCAGTAAAGTTAGATGAAAATTGGAAATTGAGGAGTGATTGATATGTTCTCATACTTGAACCTTACCATATCATTCTTTATTCTCATTAATCTGATTCTAATCAATTATCCATTCAAATTTAAATTAAGGTGGATACAGATAGTATTTATTTGTTATATATTATTTGCTCTGATTTTTGATTTTGTCGAATTTAATTCACTAAAAATAACTGAATTATCATCGTTATCCCCAATTCACTTGGATGTAAAAAACTTGATGAGGGAAATATTTGCGGATCGTTTTTTAACTTTGTTGTTAATTATGATTCTAAGTTATCAGCTATTTGAAAAATATTCAAATCCTTTAATTGCTCTGCTGAATTTATTTATGAATACAGTGCTTTTAATTTTGATCCTCTTTTTTCTCATGAATTATTTGACATTTGATTTTAATGGAAACAATGGAATAACTCTTATAAATGATCTTGAAGGCTTGATTCAATGGTTATATTATGTAGGAATTGGTTTTACATTCATTAAGCTTAGTATTCTTTCCTTTGCAAAAAAAGCGGATAATCTTTAATAAAAACCCTTTTACTCCAAAACAATACTATTCATCTTTATCAGATCTTCTTTGCATAGGTAGTTGAGGTCAAACCTAAACAGGCATTTAAAATTCCAAAATTGCTTTCAATTATATTTTTTTTCTGTCTTGGCTGGTACAGCAGTTCCAAGGTTCTGAATCTACCAATTAAAATTCAGTTTGATGACGGGAACCAAATGGTACTAAAGGAAGGTAATAATGAAAATTCAACCGACAATTATTCGTTTGAATTGCGGGAAGCAAAATTGGTTGAAATGCTGAAATCGGTTTGAAGTTGGGTTGGTTTTACCGCGTTGAAGAACAACATTATTGCGTTTTTTGTAAACTGAATTTTAAATGATCCGGGTCAGGCAAACAGTATTTACTCTAAAATTGAAAAAGAATTTATTTTTCAGAAGAAAATGAAGTTGAAGGTAATAAAATTGGTTTTTCATTGAAAGGGGGATATCCTGTTGATGGTACAAAACACCTTTATGGAATTAATGCCTCCACTTTATTTATGATCTGAGATGATAATAACAATTTCACTTATGGATATTTAAAGGAGTGGATAACATGAATAAATTTATAATTATTTCAATTATGATTACTGGTTGTCAATCAACCTTATATATAAATGGTTGGGAGAATAGTTTTTTATCAAATAATTATTACTATTTAGAAAATACCTATATTGAAGGGATGGCTAATTCAGTTACTTTTCTTCAGGATCCAGAAAAATTTATTTTCTATAAAAATGGTAAGGTCGTTTCAACTCGGCATAAAATGGAAAAATGGCCCGTGTCCTTTGAAATGCGAAAAAATGAGTCAACAAGTGATATTGGTCAATATTATGTTAGAAATGATACAATATTTATTCAAACGCTAATTTTAGTTGGTGCATATGGTCAATCTAGAGTTGTAGCGAAGTATAAAATTGTTAAAAGAAATAACGAGTTCAGACTTATTTATTATTGGTTGAACAATAAATCTCCTAAAAAAGAAGATGATAGAGTCTTTGAAGAAAATATTGATAATAATCCCAAAGTCTATCAGAAAAAGGAGTTGGATTCCCTCCCAGATATAAACTCCTGGTACTTTGATGGAGATTGGGGAAAGGTAAAGTCGAATTACTTTTTCAATTAGCATATGTTTACCAATGTTTTTTTGATTTCGGGACTTTTGATCAGTACTATATTCGTATCCTGAATAAGAATGAATTGAAATAGGTTGGAATGACCTAGTTGCGGAAAAAAACAATGAAGTATTTAATTCTCTTTCTGTTATTATCGTTATTTGCTTTGTTAGGCTGTCAAAACACAAAGTTGATTCCAACACCAAACAACATTAAACCGGGAATTTTTAAACGGTTGGAAACGGGTGAAAAGCTTGAACTTAAGCCTGACAGCACCTATGTCTGGTACAGAGCACCGAACACGGGACACATGATTCTTGATAAGTATTGTGATTATATATCAACGGGAAAATGGGTTACCGTGGAATCCAATTTGTTTGAATTGACCAGTGACAGCCCGTTATTACAAAGCGAAAATATTAAATACGAAATAAAGTCAAAAGCCTGGGGTTCTCAGGATAGTCTGTATCTTGAGGTCATTCCTGCAGAAAAAGATTTAGCGGTTCAATATGTTTGGCTTATTGACGGTTACACAGTAATTTCCAGCGGGAAAAGTCAAATTGCGAAAAAAGATATATTTCAATTTAAAAAAGAATATCCGTTTTGTAATTTTTATTTAACAGTTACAAGGGACAATACAAAAACATTATTTCCTCAAGGCGAATCAGAGTTTTATGTTTTTTATGAAAATATTAATTTTGAGCACAGTAATCACATTACAGTTTCTCTCCCAGATTTGAACACCTGCACACTTTACTTCGCTCTTGTAAATCATCAATATGTTCTGGTTAAAAGTGAAAATGAATTAAAATGGCGGGGTGATGTCTGGTCCAGAATCAACGAGTAAAGAACATTTTTTCATTGGAATGTTATACTCCTCCAAATTCGAACTGGAGAATATGCTTACCGGACCAAAACCAGTTGAGAATGAAGGAGAATCGCCAAAATTGCCGGTCTTTATATCGATCTTGGCTGTTACAACAGTTCCAACGTTCTGATTCGTGAAAGCTGGCAAAGAATATCTTCGACCGGGAGGCCGGAGTTACAGAAACCACTCTTTACGATCTGAATGAACCTCCACTTTCCAACTTCAAAAAAAAGTTGTACCTTTATCTCAACAGGTTCTGAGTAAGTCAGAACTTCTTTATCCGATCCCGAAAAAAATTGGTTTAATTATGAAACGAATCCCATTGCGGATTCTGGCGCTTGCCGTTTTCCTGTGTTCAGGATTTCACGCTGCAGTTGCCGGAACCCCAGATTCCCTGCAAATTCCCGAATCCTTTCAAAAAGTTCTGCCTGAAGTCGTGTATGAAAATGCCGAATTAAGGGATGTGCTTAAGGCGCTTTCTGTTTCCGGAAAAGTAAACATTTTCGTTTCACCTTCCGTTCTGGGCCGGGCTACACTGCGTCTTTATAATCAGAAACTGATTGATATCCTTAATTTTATTGCAGACCAATACAAACTTACGATTAGCTGGTCGGGCGGAATTGCTTCCGTATCCATCAAACCTTTGAAAGAACTGGATTCTCCTCAATTTTCAAAGCCCAAAATCGTTCTTGAAGATTCCCGCCTTTCCTTCGATGTACAGTCCGTTCCCACCCAGGTGGTGATCAGGGAACTCATTTCCGTTACCAAGAAAAATGTGATTACTGAAACTTCCATGCCCGAGGTGCTGAACGGCTATCTGGCTCCTCTGCCGGTTCAGGAGGCGATCACCCTTTTCTTCCGGATGAATCAGGTTCAGGCAAGAGAACGGAACGGGATTTTTTATCTTCAGCGGAATGATCAGGAAGTCAGTTCTGCCGGACAGATGGGTCGCACGGGTTATTGGCTGGAAGTGAAGGATTCAACGATCAACATTGATGTGCAGAAAACTTCCGTAGACCGGCTGATCCGGGATGCTGCCCAGCAACTGAATCTCTCCATTTTTTATTACAATGATCTGGCCGGAACGATCACCGCCAAAGCAAACCACCTTCCATTTGATTCTTTTCTTTCCTTCCTGCTCAGAAACACGACGTACACCTTCAAGAAAGAAGACGGCATTTATTTCCTGGGGGAACGGTCGAACAAATCACTCGAAACCAGTAAACTGCTGCTGCTGAAAAACAGGAAAGTGGAAGCCATCACCGAACTGTTTCCGCCACAGCTTGCCTCCCAGGCTTCCATCAAAATCCTGAAAGAGCAAAATGCATTAATGGTTTCGGCAACGCAGAATGTGATTGAAGATGTGCAGTTGTTTATCAAAACGGTCGATTTTTCTACGCCGCAGGTTCTGATTGAAGCGCTCGTCATTGATTTTTCTTCCAGTGACGGCATTTCAACCGGCGTTTCTGCGGGTACCCGGGGTTCTGACACAACCAAGGCCGGCATTGGGAAATCGAATACTTATCTGCCCGGACTCGACATTACCATGTCGGCAGCAACTCTGAACCGGGCGACATCAAAACTGGGAACGGTGAACATGTTTGGGACGGATGTGAATCTGGCACGTATCGGCAAACTCCCGGCTGATTTTTATCTGCGGGTTCAGGCACTCGAAAATGCCGGACTGGCCAAAGTGAGGTCCCGCCCAATGCTTTCCACCCTGAACGGACACAAAGCCACTCTTTCCGTCGGGACTACCCAATATTACATTTTAAAATCCACCACACCCATCCGTGATAATCAGGGAACCGTGCTGACCGAAAGCCAGCAGTTCAAGGAAATTTCTGCTAACATTACATTGGAAGTCACACCATGGGTTTCTTCTTCTGGTGAAGTGACTGTTGAAATCAAACCGGTTTTTGAAACTCCGGTCGGACAGTTTACTTCTGAGACGCCGCCAACCATCAATAAAAGATCGTTTGAATCTACAATCAGATTGTCAGACGGTGAAACTATTGTTCTGGGCGGATTGATTGAGGAGAGCGAATCGGATGTGACGGAAGGAATTCCGTACTTGAGCCGGATTCCTTATCTGGGAACGTTTTTTTCAACCAAAACCAAGGTCAAGAAAAAAGCGGAACTCGTCATTTATGTAACGCCGCACGTGTATTTCGGTGCAGAAGTTCCCAAAACCTACACGGACGAAAAATGAAACGCCCGTTAACCCTTTTCGATCAGGTTTTCACCCGGTTCAGGCAGGTAAACGCCACAACGGAAAACCGGATTTGGGTGATCGCCTCCTGGCAATCTGACGGGAAAGCCGACCTAAGAATTCTTTCCGGATTTGCCGTTTCCCGGTTTCAGCTTCAGCTTACCAATCCTGACCAATTAGCTTCCTGCCTTAACGACATTCTTGACTTTGCCAAAGAATCAGGGAAACTCCCGGCCGGATCAACCCTCTTCTTCGCAATTTCTTCCCCTTTTACCGATGACATGCCCGTTTTGGCGGAAGGTAAAAATCCGTCTGGTTTCCCGGTTGAAATAGGAGGACAGGATTTCCGGATTCCCGCCATCGAAGTCACCGGTTTTCCAGGCCCAGATCAAACCGGATTAACCCTGGATGACATTTTTCCTCTGTCACTTTTCATCTGGAAACAAATTGCCGGTGAACTGGAAAAGGAATCTGCTGCCGTTTGGGTCACGCCGTCTTCCGTTTATCTCGCTTCCAAACCATTTTATTCCGATTTGCCCCAACTCGATGTTTTACCGCTTGACGGAAAAATTACGGGTGCTGAGAAGACAGAAATTGAATCCTTTATTGTGTCACAGCGCTGGCTGGAGAGTCTGGTTCAGGATGGCGGGGACGCCGTTGAGCTTAACTGGCTTGAAGATCTCGGGGAAAAGGCCTTTGCCTGGACGCACTTTCTCGATTTGAAAGGTGCCTGGAAAAACGGACTGATATCGGAATCCGCCCACAGGAAACTGGCCGTTCAGCAATTTAAAACCAGCCTGTTGTGGTCAGGTGCCGTTTCAGCCGTTTTGCTGCTGGGATTTTTTATCTGGAGCACCTGGCTGGCTGGAAAAGCAGAAGAATCGTGGGACTGGCGGCGGTTGCATCAACCTGAACTTACTGAATTGAATCATCTCGAACTGCAGGTCAAAAACCGGGATACCTGGTATGGTCGTCAACCGGTTGCGGGATTTCGTCTGGCAGATATTGCTCTTTTTTCCCACGGGTTGACTGAAGCCATCAGAATCAGCGAAGTAAAACTGAACGACGGACGACCTGCCGTGAACCGGATTATCGGTTATTCAGATTCTGAAACGGATATTACCCGCTATGTTTCTGCGCTGAACGGGCAACCGGTTGTCAAATCAGCTTCTCTGATCCGACTTGAACCGGTGAGCAAAAAGAACGAACAGGAACTTGCCAAAGCCGGAAAATTCAGGCTCATTTTCACTGTTGATCTGGAGATCAGAAATGAACGGAATTAATCCGTGGCTGATCCGATCAGCTACAGCAGTAACCGTTTTGATTTTGTTCTGGCTGGTGAGTGACAATCTTCAGCAAACCCTCCGGGATGGCAGTGACTTAGACCGGGTCGTGGAAGAAACCGAAAAACTGGAATCCAAACTGGCCGGACTGCCTCAGCTAAAACTCAGAATGCAGGAAAAATCAGCACAAAAAGATACGGTAACCGCAACGCCGGTCCGGGTTCCGTCGGATGTGCTGGTCAAAGTCAGCCGGATCATTTCCTCTGCCGGCGGAAGTCTGAAAGCCGTCACAACCCTTGAAACCCGGCAGGATTCTGACATCATGGAGCTGGAATTTAAGCTGGATGTGGAAACAAGCTGGTCCGACTGGGTGAAAATCAGACAGGAACTGGAATCCCTTCCGTTCAAAATGGAATTCAAATCCCTTTTCATCCGCATGGAAAAAACTGGCGGGGAAAAATTACTCATTTCAGAACACATCCGGGCCACGGTGGTGAAATCATGAACAAAAGGCTCGTGAATATTCTGTTGATTGGCGGACTTGCAGGCATCTGGTTTTACATCTGGTCGGATGTGAGTGAGCTCTCCGGTGATGAAGATGTACCGGCAGCCACCTTCCGGAGTCCGGATTCAAAAAAAGAAAGCATCCGGCTGGATTCATTGCTCGAAATTAATCCGTTTCAGGTTCCGCATCAAAAAAGAGAAAAAACAATTGCCAAAAGTGTCACTCCGTTGACGAAATCCATTCCTCAAACAAATTTTTCTGCCGTTTTGCTTGGCCGGACACAAAGCGAAGGAAAAGAACTTTTCATTTTAAGTTTACCTGATGGCTCCGTTTTTCATGTGGGCATCGGAGATACAGTGTCGGGGTACAAACTCTGGAAATCTGTGGGTGATACGGTCCTGATGAAATCGCTGAAAGGCAAAATAGTGGTGAAAGTTGGGATGTAAGGGGAGGGGAGGGGAGGCGTAAGGTGTAAGGTTTAAGGTTTTGGTGTGGGTGATATCCCCCTCCGACGGAGGGGGTGTATAGACCGGAAAGATAGGTAACAGATGTATTAGGACATGGGTTACAGTAAATTGGGCAAATTCACTAACAAAGCGAGAGTGAAAAATGCCCTGGAAAGAAGTAACCAAGATGACCCTTTTACAAGAATTCATTCATTTGGCAATGAAACCAGAATGCAATCTGACAAGTCTTTGTAAACGCTATGGAATCAGTAGGAAAACAGCATATAAGTGGATTCATCGATACGAAACGGAGGGAATCAAAGGATTAAAGGAGAAGAGCCGACGTCCTAAAAACAGTCCTACGAAAACAAACATACCGATGGAACAAGCAATAATTGATTTAAGGCAAAAGCAACCGGAATGGGGAGGTAGAAAACTTCGTCAGGTATTGATAAATTGTTCGGAGCAAGAGGTACCTGCCGCCAGTACAATAAACGGGATTTTGAAAAGAAAGGGTTTGATTTCAGCAGTCCAAAGCGAAAAACATCACCGATGGCAACGTTTTGAGGCAGAAGAACCCAATCTGTTATGGCAAATGGACTTTAAGGGACATTTCCCAATCGATACCGGCCGGTGCCATCCTTTAACGGTATTGGATGATCACTCGCGTTTTAATCTGGGTTTGTTTGCCTGTTTGGATGAAAGAACAGAAACGGTTCAAAATCATTTAACTCAGTTATTCACTCGTTTTGGATTACCGGACCGCATTCTGGCCGATAATGGGAGCCCGTGGGGTTGTCAGGGCAATGATTATTATACGAAATTGTCCGTATGGTTACTTTTGTTGGGTATTCAATTAATTCATGGTCGACCGCTTCATCCCCAAACAACAGGAAAGGATGAACGCTTTCATCGAACGCTGAAAGCAGAGTTATTGCAACATCGTTGGTTTAAATCGATTCAAGATTGTCAGGAAGCCTTTGATCAGTGGCGGGATGTTTATAATCTGGAACGTCCGCATGAATCGTTGGGGATGCAAACACCTGTTAGCCATTATAAGGTTAGCAACAGAACTTTCCCAAAAAATTTACCTGCAATTGAATATAATATCTCAGATATCATCCGAACCGTTGATCAAGATGGAATTATATATTTTAAAGGAAAGCACTTTAAAGCAGGAAAAGCCTTTAGAGGACAAAAAGTCGCACTTAGAACCACTGAATCAGAGGGTATTTATAATCTGATTTTTTACACGGAAAAAATTAAAACAATTGATTTAAATGGATATAATGAATTAAATTAAAATGTTACCTATCTCCTCGTACAGTTGTCACCCATGTCTCCGGTCTATACAAGGGGGTAAGGGGGTGGGTTAATAAATGGAAAAACTAAAATGCTTAGAAAAATTTACCAGTATCGCCCAGACTTAAAAGAAAAAGCAAGACACAACCGTAATCATCCAACTTTTGCTGAAAAGCTTTTATGGTTTGGACTCCAGAGCAAGCGGCTTGGAATAGATTTCGACAGACAAAAACCAATTGGAAATTTTATCCTTGATTTTTATTCCAAGGAATTAAATCTGGGTATTGAATTGGATGGTGATTCACATGAGGGTCAGGAATCCTATGATGTGTGGAGGCAATCAGAATTGGAAAAATTGGGAATAAAATTAATTAGATTCCAAAACGAAGAGGTGGTTGGGAATCCTGATTTGGTTCTGATGAAAATTCAAAATTTGGTTAATGAAATAAAAATAGAGAAAAATTTGACCCACCCCCTTTCCCCCTCCGTCGGAGGGGGTATTTGATATCTTCGGCTTCAAAGGGGGACTTTAAATTCAAAAATCAAAAAATGAAACCCATTTACCATTTAAAATTGAAACTTGAACCTTCCAAATACTCCCTTCCCGGCTACTCCCTGGTAACCGTTCTGGTTTTAATGGTGTTTCTTTCGGTGATTGCAGCTTTGGTTTTCCGGGTTTTTTCGCTGAACGGTCAGGTGATTGACAGGCTTCAGGCAGATCTCGTCCGGTATGAACTGATGGAAATGACGGCCAGCCGTCTGATGTCAGGAAAAACCATATTGATGCCTGGAGAAAATGGATCAGAAGTTATTGAAGGACATGCATTTTACCCGGTTTCTATGACCTGGAAAACCTGGCAGTGGGGCATTCACGAATTTCTTACGGTTTCTGCTGCAGACCATGCCGGATCATCAGAAAAATCATTCCGGGTGGAGGAAAAACTTCCGGTTCCGGAACGGACAACAATCCTTTATGATCAGCCAGGATTCGGACTGGTTTTAGCAGAAGGAACAGAACTTGGTGGTCCGGTTTTGCTGCGGTATCCGGAATTGAGATTGGTGAAGCTGAATCAACGGTCAGGAGAACCTTTGCCTCTTTTTAAAGAAAAAGTGTACCAGTTAAACACACCCATTTTCCCGGAGCAGGTTGAAATTCCGACCGAGCCCAATTTCAATCAGATTCCGGAATCGGTCAGATCTGGCGGGGAATTTAAATTCGTCAATATGGTGACGGGTGAATTGCCGGATTCTCTGACAACTGGATGGATTGACTATCCGGTACGGGTTACAGTTTTTTCTTTCCCGAAAGGGGATGGCAATCAGGTTGTGTTCAGAAAATCGGCAACATTGAAATCGGGTGAGTATCGCGTGGCAGATTTGGTTTTTCTGGGGGATACCCTGACTGCTGAACCGGGTGTCACGATAAACGGCAATTTGTGGGCCTTTGCCGGAAAAGGAAAACCAGCTCCGGTCGTCATTTTAAAAAAACCGTTCCAAATAAATGGAAACGTAATTGTCAACGGACTTCTCCGGGCTGAAGGTGCAGAAATCAACGGAAGATTGATTGCGAATCAGCTTGCCGTGTACCATCCGCCAACAGAATATGTTCATTATCTGGTGGGTATAACCGTAACCGGAAGTCCGGGAAAAATGGTTTCGTTGCCGTGGTTTTTCGGGGATAGGAGAAAGTAAGGGCGTTGAGATATTTACCCCCTCCGACGGAGGGGGATGTCGAAATAGGGTTGTCATCCCGGACTTAGCCTGCCCCGAACGCTTTCGGGGCTCCGGTTAACGAAGTTCTGCGAAGCTCATCCATGAGTTTTTATGGAATCCCCCTCCGACGGAGGGGGTAAGGGGGTGGGTAGAAAAAAAGGAAAATCTAAAATGCTTAGAAAAATTTACCAGTATCGCCCGGACTTAAAAGAAAACGCAAGACACAACCGTAACCATCCAACGTTTGCAGAAAAGCTTTTATGGTTTGGACTTCGAAGCAAGCAATTGGGAGTTGATTTCGACAGACAAAAACCAATTGGAAATTTTATCCTTGATTTTTATTGCAAAGAATTAGCTTTGGGAATTGAGTTGGATGGAGATTCACATGAGGGTCAGGAATGCTATGATGAGTGGAGGCAATCTGAATTGGAAAATCTGGGAATAAAATTAATTAGGTTCCAAAACGAAGAGGTTATTGGGAATCCGGATTTGGTTTTGAAGAAAATTCAGGCTTTTGTTTTTGAATTAAAAATGGAGAAAAATTTGACCCACCCCCTTTCCCCCTCCGTTGGAGGGGGTATCAAAAACAAAAAATGAAACCCATTTACCATTTAAAATTGAAACTTGAACCTTTACCAGCATCCCTCCCCGGGTTTACTCTGGTTGAATCGCTGATCAGTATGGTTTTGCTGAGTTTGCTGGCTGTTGGGTTTTGGGCTTCCATGCTGACGGTGATGACTCAGCGGAGTTTGAATCACAGGCAGGAGTTACTCGCAAGGCTTCCGATTTTAATCGATTCGGTGAAGGTGAATCCGGTTCCTGAAATGGAATGGAAGCGGGGTTCAGTTACGCTGAAGGTGACTACTGTATTTGGTGATTCAGTCCACACATTTAACTGGTTGATAACTGAAAAGCTGAAAAACGGAAAAACCATCGAAAGAATGAAACTGATCACCCAGGCATATTCCGATCCGAAAAAGAAAAAAGCGGAAGAGGTTTTCTCTGAAATCCGATAAATCTCTGCCCGGATTTACGCTGATGGAAGTGCTCATCGCCATGATGATTGCTTCGGGTATTACTTTGCTGGCTTTGAACCTTTACGGTACGTTGAACCGGTCCTTTATTCCGTTCTGGAAATCGGCCACTGGATTGTCTGCCGAATCGATTCATTTGAAAGGGCTGATGGATCAGTTAAACACAGTTGAGTCAGTTTCTGCTTTGAAAGAAGGGACCAGTGAGGTGATTTCCTTTTGGAGCTCAACCGGGAAGCGGGTTTTGCAGCTCCGGTTTGGGAATGACAAATCCGATCCGGCCTGGATAGCCGGACTCTCAATTTTGCAGCATGAAACGTTGATTTCAGCAGGAAAACCTTTTCCCGGTAGTCATGTTGAAGGCCGGATTCATTTATTTGCTGACGGAAAATGGATTTCACTCCCGTTAAAAGGATCGCAGAACCATGAAAACTAAAGTCCTTCCGGTAGCCCGTCAGGCGGTTTTGTACCGGCAGATTGCGGTCATGCTCGAAAGCGGGGTCCCGCTGAATCAGACACTTTCCATCCAGATCCGAATGGAAAAGGAAGGTCCGGTCAAGGAAATTCTGAAACAGGCACAACGGTATTTGCAGAACGGCATTCATGCCCGGCAGGCGTTTGAAAAATCGGGTTTGGTAACCGATCCGCTTTTTATTCAGCTGATCGAAATTGGTGAACAATCGGGGAATCTGGGTTCCAGTTTTGACCACATTGCCAAAACAGTTGAAGAAACCCGGGAATTCCGTTCGAAAGTGACGCAGGCGTTGAGTTACCCGGCGGTGATTGTTTCGGTGGCGGTTGTGAGTGTGCTGATCATGATTTTTTTCATCGTTCCCAGTTTTGCCGAAGCGTACCGGTCGATGTCGATTGAGTTGCCGTTTATGACCCGGGTGATGCTGGGCATTCAGGAATTTCTGACCCGGTTTGGGCTTATGGTTTTGGTTTTATTGGGTTTTTCAGGATGGTTTTTGCTTAAATGGAGCCGGAGGCCATCCGTCCGTCCATCCATCGAAAAAATGATGTTTTCAATTCCGTTTCTGGGTGAATTCTGGAAGATGAAAATGAATTATGAGTTTTGTGTGGGACTGTCACTTTTGCTGGGTGACGGTGTTCCCCTGCTGAAATCCATTCAGCTGATTGGCCGTCATACCGGCAGTGTTCTGTTTTCACGTCAGGTCACTGGTTTTGTATCCGGATTGGAATCCGGCAAAAGGCTTTCCGGGCTGATGGATGCCAATTCGATCGTTTCACCCATTGTTCAGCAAATGATCATGGTGGGTGAAGAAACCAGTGAACTGCCCCGGCTTCTTGGCCGTGCTTCGGGTCTGATTAAAAACGATCTGGATACCCGGCTGAAGGTCATGGTGAGTTTGCTTGAACCCATTTTAATTGTCGTGATGGGCATTGTCGTCGGAATTTTGCTGGTTTCGATGTATCTGCCCTTGTTTGAATCGATGTCACAGGTAGGAGGAAAATAAAAAATGAAGAATCCACTGAATAATTTAAAAAGATTGTCATTCCCGCGAAGGCGGGAATCCAGTATTTCCAAACTGAAGTTAATTATGGATTCCCGCCTTCGCGGGAATGACAATTCAAGTTCAAATGGGGACTTAAAAAAACCAGTTTCTCTTTTCGAACTCAGTGCCACTGTGATGAAAACGGCTGCAGGAAAAAAACTTCCGGGATTTTCGCTGACAGAGCTTCTGATCGCTATGGTGATTCTGAGTGTTCTGGTTTTGCTGGCTTTACCGAAGTTGTATCCGCTGGTGACCAAGGCAAAAACCAAAGAAGCACAGATAGCACTGGCAACAGTGAAAGCCCTGCAGGAATCTTACAAACTGGAGCATGACCGGTTTGCCGGAACGCTCGAAGACCTGGGTTTTGTGCAGGAAAAAACAGTTTCAGATGGAGGAAATGCTAAATATGTGGTTTCCATTTCATCCGCCAGTGAAACCGGTTATGAAGCCAAAGCCACAGCTCTGGTTGATTTTGACAATGACGGAACATTTAATGTTTGGGTTGTAAACGAACAAGGACAAGTCGATGAAAAAATTCCTGATTAACGCTGCCGTTTTGCTAATTCTGATTTCTGGCTGCTCTACCGTGACGGGAGTTTTTAATCCTCCGGAAGTTACGGTTTTAAAAGCACTCTCTGATTCCATTCGTGTTGCTGTTCCCGATTTTCAGGTTTCGGGTCCGGGCATTACGAAAAAACCAGGTGCTTCTTTTGCCGGATTGCTCACTGAAACCTGGGTTTTTGAAACCGGTTTGAAAGTTACCGATCGGAATCTGGTTGTGGCGGCTCAGAGTAAACTGAAGCTGGAGCCGAGTTCACAACTGAATTTAAAGCAGATGAATGAATTGGGAAGTGTATGTCAATCGGAAGTTTTGATTCTGGGGTCGGTTGAAACCCAGCAGGATGGCGTGTTGTTTGACCCGGAAGCTGAAATCAGAGTTTCGGTTTCTTTACGGTGGATTGACGTCAATTCAGGGGATTTGCTGGCATTGGGAAATTCCGAAAGAAGAATCACAGGAAATCCGGATGCCACAGTCAGGGAAATGATTCGTCAGATTGTGAAAAAGGGCAATTGGATCGAAAAGAAAAAAGAACCGGTGATGGTGGCAGATACGACGGGGGAAAAGTGATACGTGGTAAGTGGTAGGTGGTCAGTGATACGGAAAATACAATAGCCCATTCAACCCCGTTGGGGTTGGGAATTTCATCATATCTTCTTACCACCGGATTAGCATCCGGTATTTCGACAGGCTCAATAACCAGGCTATTCAAATTCAATCCCTTCGGGATTTTAAAGCCGGATTCAAATTCACAATGTGGATAAAACGTCTGGTGATTTCATTAAAAAAATTCAGGATTTATAAAATAATCAGTCCAACGGACTGAAACGTGCATAGCCCCGGGTGTAACCCGGTGGATAGGAATAAAACAAGGATTTAAACCCCGGAGGGGTTTAATAATAGAAATATTTCAAATAAATCGATAATTCAGGATATGTGAGATGATCAGTCCGGAGGACTGAAACATGAATAGCCCCGGGTTGAAACCCGGTGGTAAATTCACCGATACGAATTAAAACCCCGGACGGGGTTTAATGATTGAAATTTATCCCAAAGTAAAATAAACCCGACAAATAAAACATCCGGAGACGTTTTATGAGTACTTACACTCAAATTCTTTTTCAAATTGTATTCAGCACAAGGGACAGAATGCCAACTCTGAATAAAAAAAACAGAGATGAACTTTATAAATATATTTGGGGTGTTCTTAAAAATAAAAACTGCCATTTGTACAGAATAGGAGGGGTTGAAGATCATATCCACCTTCTTATTGACCTTCATCCAACAGTTTCTTTAGCTAGCCTGGTAAAAGATCTTAAACTTGCATCCGGAAAATTTATTAAAGAAAATAACCTGTTCCCTTTATTTACCGGCTGGCAGGAAGGATATGGTGCATTTACCTATTCAATTTCGGAGAAGGATCGGTTAATTGAGTACATTAAAAACCAGGGAGGTCACCACAAGGTTATTTCCTTTCAGGAAGAATTCAGATTGTTACTTGCAGAAAATGGGATTGTTTTTGAGGAGAAGTATTTTTAAAAACATTCCATTCAACCCCGTTGGGGTTGGGAATTTCATCATGACATCCAACCACCGGATTGGCATCCGGGGCTATTCATATTCAATCCCTTTGGGATTTAAAACCGGTAAAAATTCCAGAGGTGGATTTAAAATCTGTAGGTTTAAAAAATAACAAATATTCAGAATTTGTGAATTGATCAGTCCGCAGGACTGAAACACGAATAGCCCCGGGTGATAACCCGGTGGTAAATTCACCTATCAAAATCAAAACCCCGAATGGGGTTTAATCCCGAATTGTTTCCACCAAAACAAATATTCAGAATTTGTGAATTGATCAGTCCAACGGACTGAAACCTGAATAGCCCCGGGTGATAACCCGGTGGTAAATTCACCAAACAAAATCAAAACCCCGAATGGGGTTTAATGATTGCAATTTTTCACCTGTCACTTACCACTTTTCACCCCGAAGCTAGTTCGGGATCTTCGCTTCGCTCGACCTATCACTTTTTTTTCCCCATTTGATCAATTTCTCCTGCAATTCCTGAATCTGGAATGGTTTGGAAATAAAATCATTCATTCCCGCATCCAAACAATCCTGATGATCTTTTTGCTGGGCGTGAGCTGTGAGTGCAATAATAACAGGCTGAACAATAGGTCTTATCCGAATTAGCCGGGTTGCTTCAAATCCATCCATTTCCGGCATTTGAATATCCATCAAAATTAAGTCGAAGGATTTTAATTCAATTGCTTTTACAGCCTCAATACCGTTAGAAACAAAATTGGGTTTATATCCCAGTTTTTCAAGGGTTTTTCTGATCACTTTCTGGTTGACCTGATTGTCTTCAGCAACAAGAATTTCAAGGGGAAATTCACCAGCAAGGTTTTCTCTGATCGGGACGGAAGGAGAAAGAGACTGAATCTTTAAATTGACTTCATCAGACAGAATCAGTTCCATGGTAAAAGTAAATTCAGAACCAAATCCTTTCTTACTTTTCACTGAAATTTTTCCACCCATCAGTTTAACCAGATCCGCTACGATTTTCAACCCTAGTCCCGTGCCGGTGAACCGTCTTGTCTGAAAATCATCAACCTGGGAAAAGGGTTTAAAAAGCCTGTCAAGGCGGTCGTTGGGAATTCCGATTCCCGTGTCAGAAACCTTTCCTTCAATCATCATGCGGGTTGCATTTTTTGATGCAACCTTAATTTCAACGTGCACTTCTCCAGCTTCGGTGAATTTGACCGCATTGCCAACTAAATTGAAAAATATTTGTCTGATCCGTGTTGCATCACCAATCAGAATTTCCGGAATTTCATCAGAAACAGTCTGTGTGAGTTTAATGTTTTTTCCCTGGTTACCAACCAGACTGAAAACTTCACCAATTACCACAGGAATTGAAAACGGTGCAGGTTCAAGTTCCATTTTTCCCGCCTCAATACGGGAATAATCGAGAATGTCATTAATGATGGTCATCAGGTTTTTCCCGGAAGTCAGAATAATTCTGATCTGTTCAAGCTGTTCGTCATTTTGCTTAGACAGAAGGAGAAGATTCGCCATTCCCAAAATTCCATTCAGCGGAGTTCTGATTTCATGACTGACCATTGCAAGAAAGTTTGATTTTGCCCGGCTGGCAGCTTCCGCCTCTTCTTTGGCAAGAATAAGGGCAGCTTCCGTTAATTTCCGGCGGGTAATATCCTGAGAAATCACCATGATGTAAGAATTTCCATCTGGCAGATCAATCTTGATTTCGTTCAGTTCCAGGTGTGCAAAACTGCCATCCCGGTTAATCGATAAAGTTTCATGCTGAAGGTGATCTCCTGTTACCAGTTTTTTTATATTCTCAAGGACGGTATGCTGCTGATTTTCCGGGACAAACCGGGTGACTGATGTTCCGACAAGTTCCTCACGGGTAAATCCGGTTAGCCGGCAGACGGCTTGATTGGTATCAATAATGATTCCGTCCATTGTTTCCAGAATAATCCCAACCGGACTTAAATTAAACAGGGTTTTGAACTGATTCTCGCTTTTTGTCAGATTTTCAAATGCATTTTTTAATTCTTCACGCTGTAGGTTGATAATAGAATTTGTCTCTTCAAGCTGCTTGCTGTGACGTTTCTGGTTCCGCATGACAATCAGAAAATAAAATCCGGTAAAGACCAAAAAAGTGGTAACAAGCATCCAGATCAGATTCTGGATGTCAGAATCACGCCTCAATAATTCAAATTCATGTTCCTTCTGAAATAAATCTTCCTGGATTTCAGCGTTTCTGATTTGATTTAGCTGGTTGACTGAATTTATCTGGATGAAAAGCTGCCTTGCTGAATCCAGATAAATGGAAGCTTCTTTCCATTGAGTTTGTTTTTTTCTGATTTCGGCAAACAGGTTGAAAATAAGTTCTTTCCTTTCAAGAGCTCCAACCTTATTCACAATTTCAAGTGCTTGCACCAGATTTTTTTCAGCTTCGTCCAGTTGCCCGAGATTAATCTGGGCCAGAGCCATATCAGTAAGGATATCTGAAAGAACATCGGGTGAAGCACTGACTTTTACGAGTTCATACTGTTCGGCTACCGATTCAAGCTGTTTTCTGAAATTGCCATCCTGCCAAAAAGCATAAGAAAGCCTGCCAAGTGTTTTTGATTTTTCTTCAATATTTTCCAGAGAATCAGCCATTTGGAGGGCCCGGGAAAACAGGCTGAGCGCTTTGGCGGTTTGTTTGCGTGTGTAGGCAACCTGCCCCAGATTACTGAGACAACTCATGATGCCGGGTGCATATTTTTCCTTCTGATAAAGTGATAAGGCAATAGTAACCAAAGAGTCACACCGGTCAACATCAAGATTCAGAAAGAAACGTCCAAGTGCCCGGTAAGATTCTGCAGTTTCAAGCTGATTTGAAAGTATTTTTGAAAGAATCAGCGCCTGCTCCAGATGAAATTTTTCAAGTACCTTATTTGTGATGAGGCGATACCCGGTTGCTAACTGACGGTGAATGAGGAGTGCAGAAGAACGGTCTTTTTTTTCTATGGCAAAAGCTAAGGATTGGGTTCCGGTATGAATTGCTCCCCGGGCATCAGATTGCTTAAGAAGTGAATCGGTTAACGATATGAGAGAGGAAAGATGCCCAGCATCCTGAAAACCAGATTGGGTATATGCCGGTGTAAAAGGCATGACCAGGAACAGAATAAAAATAGGAAAGAATCCTGCAGGCATTTTCATCTGGTTTTATATAAAGAGTTAACACTGGTTTTCATCTGTCAAATTACTAAATCTATGATTAAAAACCGAAAAAAGACGAAAATGATCAAAAATAGTTGCCGACAATTGTCTCCTTTAATCCGCTGTAAGTTGTTATTATTAAATAAAATAGAATAAAAAACACAAGTATTTTACACTTGAATGACATAAAATCGAGATAAATCTGCCATTTTTGTAGCTGCAGAAAAAACTATGAATCAAAAGCAGTTCGGACATATCGGAATTTCATTCAGATCTGCAACAGTTCAGATTCTGAATGATATGGTTATTCCTCAGGAAAAACTGGCGGAAAGGCTTCGTGCTATCCGTGAAGGAATGAACTGGGATGAACTCATGCTGGTTTCTACCTGTAACCGGATTGAATTTTACTATACCGACGAAGAAGGTTCTGAACCCGGACTTTCTCTTTTCCTTTCGCTCTGGAACCCGGGTGCTCCTCAATCGGTAATCGGTCAGTTCGAAATCACTTCAGGCGAAGAAACCGTTCGCCATCTCATGCGGGTTGCCGCTTCGGTTGAGTCAATGGTCATTGGTGAAACCCAGATTCTTAAACAAATTAAAGATGCCCATCACGAAGCTGCAAAGTTTGGTCTTGCCGGACGGAATTTAAACTTTCTTGTCAGATCTGTGATTCAGGCCAGCAAACGGGTTTATTCTGAAACCGATATTGCGACCAATCCGGTTTCTGTAGCTTCAATGACTTACCGGAACATCCTTGACTTTACCAGCGGTCAGTGCCGCCTCACTTTTGTTGGTGCCGGTGAAGTTATTCAGTCGATGGTTCCGTACTTTTCCAAACACGGACATTTTAAATTCCATTTCGTTAACCGTACCGAATCAAAAGCAAAAAGCCTTGCCAATCGTTTCGGAGGGACTTCAGAGTCGCTTGATTCCTTCCGCCAGAATCCGTCTGACTTTGACTGTCTGGTTTCGTGTACCTCGGCCGATTCATTCATTCTCACTTCAACACTATTTAACCAGATCACCCACTTATTTGGAAATCATTCCCGCCTCCTGATCGATCTAGCCAACCCGAAAGATATTGATCCGGACATTGAATCTTCTTCAATTGTTAAACTTGTGAATTTGGAAGATATTGAAGGACTTGCCCTCGAGAACAACAAAAACCGTCTGACTGAAATCAGAAAAGTGGACGCCATTATTTCCGATGAGGCAGACTTGTTTTTCAGGATGATGAAAGAGCGGAATATTGATCTCCTTTTCAGCGACCTACCTGGTGAAGTTGAAACCATCAAGAAAAAAGCCATTGAAAAAATCCTCAAAACCCGGTTGAAACACCTCAATGAAGACGATCAGGCCGTTGTCAGGGAATTTGCCGATTATCTTTCCGGGAAATTTATTCAGGTTCCGCTGATCAGCGCAAAAAAAATCCTTCTTGAACGGATCGGAACGGAATAATGCCGCTCCGTATTGGAACCCGAGGTTCAGAACTTGCACTCTGGCAGGCTCACCGGACCCAAAAATTACTTCTCGATTTGCTTTGCGTGCACTCTGAAATCATCGTCATTAAAACTCAGGGTGATGTGGTTCAGAATATTCCGCTTTCCCAGCTTGATGGCAAAGGATTTTTCACCAAAGAAATCGAAGATGCCCTCCTTGCCGGCACCATTGATCTCGCCATCCATTCCTTAAAAGATCTTCCAACCCAATTTCCTGCAGGACTTACACTGGGTGCCATTCCTGAACGGGCAACCTGCCATGATCGTCTGATCTGCAATCCGGCAGCGGTCGATAAATCCAATTCTTTTTTTCTGAAGGATGGATCGGTTCTCGGCACCTCGAGCAACCGGCGGATTGATCAGGTGAAGCAGTTTCAGCCGGGTTTGGAACTTAAAATGCTGCGGGGAAATGTGCCCACCCGGGTCCAAAAACTTAGAAATGGTGAGTATGATGCCATTATTCTTGCCGGTGCCGGTCTTGACCGTCTAAACGTTAATCTTACCGGACTCGAAGTTTTTGATCTTGACCCCAAATGGTTTGTCTCAGCACCCGCTCAGGGTGCATTGGGGATTGAAATCCGTTCTGACGATAAAAAAACCGCCGGTATTATTGGTAAACTTCATGATCATGACATTGCCCGAATCGTCACACAGGAACGGAAGTTTCTCAGATTGACTGAAGGCGGATGCCACGCATCGGTGGGTTCTCATGCTTGGCATTCAGGAAACCGGACGTATCTGTCAACCTATTGGCATGACGGAAATTCAAGCGTAAATCTTCAGGTGGGTGACCGGGATCCAGATTCACTTGCAGAAAAAGCATTCTTACTTCACAAAAAGATCAGGGAAAAACTACCCGGCTTGGTTTGGATTGCCCGTGATGAGTCAAAATCTCAGAATTTAAAAAACTGGCTTGAAATTTCGGGAAAAACCGTGATTTGTCAGTCGGTAATAGAAACCAGAACTTTGCAAGTTCCAGGTTTGAAGGATGAAATCCAAAAAAATGCAGATCAGTCAGATTGGATGGTTTTAACCAGTCAGGCTGCCGTTATCGCTTTACTGAACCTTAACTTTTCACTTCCTGTAAACTTAAAAATTGCCGTCATCGGTCCTGAAACGTTAAAAGCAGCAGAAAAAGCCGGCTGGACGGCCGACCTTATTTCTGAAGATGGAAATTCAGCAGGCATGGCTGACTCCTGGGCCGATCGGGTCGGAAAAGAAGGAACCGTTTTTTATCCGGCGTCCAGTTTGGCTGGAAAAGAGTTTACTTCAAAACTGACTTCACATGGATGGAAAGTTCACCAGATTCCGGTTTATGAAACCTGTCCGGTTGTCTTACCTGATCAATTTCTTGATGAGAAGAATCCGGATTTTGTTGTGGTTTATTCTGCCAGTTCAGTCGAACCGGTCGCCTCCATCCTGAAAAAAAGAAATCCATTCTGCAAATGGATTTCAATCGGACCAGCAACCTCAGCAGTAATCAGAAAACAGGGTTTTGAGCCTTTCTTCGAAGCTGCCTACCCTGAACCGGCTGAGTTACTGTTGGGAATGGTTTGAATAAGTGGTAAGTGACAGGTGGTAAGTGGTAAAAAATTCAGGTCACTGAGCGAAGTCGAAGTGCCCTGAATTTTTTTAAAAATGCGAGTTAACCTTATATATTAAGCTGACGAAAACGGGCACTTCAACTCCGCTCCTTAACCGTTTTCCGACCACCTATCACCGACCACTTATCACTTACCCCCAGTTTCAAGTACCATTCTATATCTTGCCTGATTGTGTCTCACTTTTTCAATGGCATCATTGACCTGATTCATTGGCATGACTTCGGTTTTTGCAACGACCTGATGTTTAGCTGCAAATTCAAGCATTTCGTTCATCACTTTCACCCCGCCGATATTACTTCCGCAGATTGATTTCTGACGGCCCAGCAACAAACCGGTTGGAACGGTTATATTTCCGCCGGTCGCACCCACAAAACACAATTTTCCGTTGGGGCGAAGCATGTTCATGTACGGCATCCAGTCGAGTGAAGCTGAAACGGTTGTAAGAATAAAATCAAAAGAATTCGCTTTTGATTTCAGTTCAGCCGGATCAGAATTCAATAGAAAATGATGAGCACCAAGTTCTTTTGCCTCGGTTGCCTTGTCAGGTGAACCCGAAATCGCCGTCGTTTCAAATCCAAGTTTGTTCGCAAATTGAACCGCCAGATGTCCCAATCCGCCAATTCCTAAAACCGCAACTTTCATTCCTTCTTTAACCTGATATAAACGGTAGGGAGAAAAAACCGTTACACCGGCACAAAGAAGAGGTGCAGCGCTTTCAGATTCAAGATTATCAGGGAGTTTAAATGCAAAACGTTCAGATGTGATAATGGAATCTGCAAATCCGCCATGACGACCCACACAGGTCGGCTGAGCTTTCGAACACATATTGTCCTGCCCAGAAACACACCACTCACAGGTTCCGCACGAGCCTGACTGCCAGCCGATTCCTACCCGGTCACCCGATTTGAGTAAAGAGACAGCCGATCCGGTTTGAGTGACCGTACCCACGACTTCGTGTCCGGGAACCAGCGGGAACCTTGACATTTTCCAGTCATCATCAATCAGGTGAATGTCACTGTGACAGATTCCGCAGTGTGAAATTTTAACTTCCACATCGTTGGGTTTCAAATCTGGTTTCTGATAGTCCCACGGTGCGAGTTTGTCTTTTGCCTGATGGGCAGCATAAGCATGGATTTGCATTTTCATCTCCGGAAAAGGGAATTAATAGACTGTTCTAATTTCAAATAGAACCTTCTATAAAGCAAACAGAATTATTGAAAATTATGTGCCCGAACAATGAGTTATAAGTGACAAGTTATAAGTTATAAGTAACAGGAGTTATAAGTTGATTTCTTTTAACTCAGCTTGTAACCCTGACAATATTTAATTAGTTGAAAAAAACTTTTACAGAGATTTCATTTGACTCAATTTACCTCCCAGGTTTTATTTCTAAGTTTTGCTGGATCCTGGATTGGTAAATGAACCTTGGCGGGGATCGTCACTTCTTTCAACTTATAACTTTTAACTATTATAACTTGCGACTTATCACCCCAATACATTTGGGGATATTCACTTCATTGGGTTTGTAACTTATCGCATATAACCTATTGCCATCTTCTTCCTAATATTGTAATGTAAAATTGAATTACGGCGTAAATAATTAAGGCACCACTCTTGACAATGTAATATTTGTAAGCTAATTTTGTTCAAAGGCTAAAATAAAAAGGAGAAGACATGAAAAAAATTGAAGCAATTATCCGTCCTTTTAAACTTGAAGAAGTTAAGGAAGGATTGGTAGAACTTGGGATCAAGGGAATCACAGTCACCGAAGTCAAGGGATTTGGCCGTCAGAAAGGTCATACTGAGATTTATCGTGGATCTGAGTACAATATTGATTTCATTCCAAAAGTAAAAATTGAAGTGGTTGTTGGTGAAGAGCTTGCCGATAAGGCAATTGCAACCATCATTGCAAAAGCAAAAACCGGTCAGGTTGGTGACGGAAAGATTTTTGTTTCTGATATTTCAGATGCAATCAGAATCCGTACCGAAGAAAGCGGCGACTCAGCTCTTTAACCTGAGCTGGTAACCCATTTATCTGAACATGGAAACGCTGATGATCACCACCCAGACCCTCACCCAGCCGGGAAGTCAGTCGGTTCAGATCAGCAGCCCGGTTTCAGAACCTGCTCAGGTTATTGCACAAACTGCAGATAATTTGTGGGTTTTAGTTGCAGCAATTTTGGTTTTTGGTATGAATCTGGGTTTCGCTTGTCTTGAAACCGGGTTAACCCGTGCCAAAAATGCAACTAATGTTCTTTTCAAGAATACAGTCACTCCGCTGATCAGTCTGCTGATATTTGGTTTTTGCGGGTATGGCATTATGTATCCCGGTGAGGCAAGTTCAGGACAGATTTTGGGTTTTGGTGGTTTTGGACTCATTGAAAATGAACTGAATTCTGTTGGAATTGCTTCCTGGTCAGTTTTTTTATTTCAGGCTATGTTTGCAGCCACGGCGGTCACCATTGTTTCGGGAGCTGTTGCTGAACGGATCCGGCTAAAAAGTTATTTGTTCTTTTCCGTACTGATGGTTGTTTTCATCTATCCGGTTGTAGGAATGTGGATTTGGGGTGACGGATGGATGGCACATTTTTTACCGCCTTTCCATGATTTTGCCGGTTCAACCGTGGTTCATTCGGTTGGCGGCTGGGCAGCTCTTGCCGGAATCATCATGGTGGGACCCCGGTTTGGTAAATATGTTGGAAAGCGAATTCTTCCGATTCAGGGTCACAACCTGACTTTAGCTACCATCGGAGTTTTCGTTTTATGGTTCGGATGGTTTGGTTTTAATGGCGGATCAGTTGGTTCAGCTGATCCGCTGAAAGTTTCGTCTGTTCTCGTTAATACCTGTCTCTCTGCATCTGCTGCGGGTCTTTCTGCCATGTTTACTTCCTGGCTTTTTACTTCAAAACCTGATCACACGATGATGCTGAACGGAATTTTGGCGGGTTTGGTGTCGGTAACGGCCAGTGCAGATCAGGTTAGCTTTTATGAATCGGCATTGATTGGTTTTGTTGGCGGAATATTGGTTGTCCTTTCTGTTCTTTTTCTGGACAAAAGAAAACTGGATGATCCGGTCGGGGCAGTACCTGTTCATCTCACAACCGGTATCTGGGGTACATTAGCCGTTGGCATTTTTGGTTCCCTTGCCGGATGGCATCAGTTTGGAGTACAGCTTACAGGAATTTTTATAGTTGGGATTTATGCTTTCGGCCTGAGTTTACTATTTTTCTATTTAATTGGAAAGTTTTCAGGTTTGAGGGTGAGTGTTTCAGATGAGTTTGATGGTTTGGATCTCAGAGAGCACGGGTTGTCTGCCTATCCCGAGTTCACCCTGAATCAAAGATGAAAATGGATGAGTGGTAATTAGTTATTAGTTGGTTTCAATTAAAAATGCACAAAAAACAAACAAGGAGTCAGTTATGAAGAAAATGATGTTAATGGTTACCCTTCTCATGGGAATGGTTTCAGCAAGTTATGCACAATTCAGTGTTGGAACTGATATTGTGAGCCAATATGTATGGCGCGGTGTCCCTCAAACGGGCGCTTCTTATCAACCCTATATTGGTTATACCTTTAGTGGCATTACTGTTGGCGCATGGGCCTCAGCTCCTATTGGTGGTCTTTTGTATGAAAACGATTTATACATTGGATATGCAGGGGAAAATTTTGGTGTGACTGTAACTGATTATTATTACCCAACCTCAGTTACCGGTGCAACAGATTTCCTTTCATTTGATTCAGATACCGGCGCACATACTGTAGAATTAAGTGGTTATTTCACTTCAAACGGTTTTAAAATATTTGCTGCGGTAAATGTTTTTGCATCGAAAGCTTTTGATCCTGATCAGGCTGCCTATGCTGAACTTAGCTATACTCAAAAAACTGAAGAGGCAATTGATGTGACCTATACAGCAGGTGCTGCATTTAAACTCAGCAATGACGAAAAGGTTGCTGGTGACTGGTATTTGCTTACCAGCAAAAAGGGCAAAAAAGAAAGTTTTGGTATCACCAATCTTAGCGTAACTGCATCAAAAACTATTGCAATTACTGATAAGTTTTCATTGCCTGTTTATGGTTCATATATCGTAAACCCTTATGCAAAACTTGCACTGTTTGTATTTGGCTTTAAATTCTGATCCTAAGTTTTCCAATAAAAAAGCCGGGTCTGATTTTCAGAACCGGCTTTTTTATTTTTACAAAGGAAGGAAAATAGTTTACTTCTTTTTGGTCTTCAGTTTAACTTTCGGTTTTTTACCGGCAGATTTTATCTTTTCAACTTGTGTCTTTATTTTTTTCTCTGCCTGGTTCACCTTTCCTGTGGCAACTTTTTCCTTTTCAGCTCTTAATTTTTCTAATTTCTCCCGTTTGGCTTTCAATTCTGCTGCTTTGGCTTCTGCAATCTTTTTCTTTTCCTTTTTCGCCGTCTCAATAGCCTTCAACCGTTCAGCTTCTGAGGGCATGGGAACTGGCGGAATGGTTTTGATCAGCTCTTCCATTTGCTTTCTGTATAAGTTGGCAAGGGTGAGAGCACGGGCTCTCCCAAGCTTGGTAATATTGAAATATTTCCGTTTCAGTTTGCCAAGCGGTTCGAGTTTAACGATGACATAAAAGTAAAGGTCGTTTCGGTGTTTTGCCTGTCTGACCAACCCAAGCGTTGGAGTAAACTCCAGTTTTTTGGGACCTTTCCGGGGAGTGTAATACTTTTTATCTGGGTGTTGCTTCAACAGCTCTGCCAAATAATCATCTGCAGCCTTTTTTGATTTTGCGATTCCACCAAATTTGCTGTCAGAAAATGCTTTTGAAAGCATGACGCCATCAATCTTCATTCTGAGGTAATAACCTGTAAACTTCTTCGTTTCAATTCTTACAATGTACCTGGGTGAAGGCTTGGCAAGATTTTTTTTCAGCCATTCTTTTTTCTTTTTTGTCGATTTTGCTATGAAAGGTTCTGTGGGCACCATTTTTAAATATATCCGGTTCTTTAGATTGTTAATAAACAAAGATATAGGTAATGATTTTAAAAACGCAAAAAATTATTCGTGAGTGAGGATATGTTAGAAAAAATTATTAAACCGACCTTTTTCTCTCTTTAAAAAATTTAAATTATTAGAGTAACATTAGAAAATTATGTCACAATAGAGTAAAATAAGATTATATTTACGAAAAACTGATAAGGATTCAACCATGAAGCAACTGTTAACGACTATCTTTTTATCCATCTTTTACTTATCCGGATTTTCTCAACCCCTTTTAACTGAAGGATTTAATAATTCTTCAACAACAAATTCCTGGGGTTTTGGGGGACCGGCTTTTCTAACCTCAAACATTAACGACCCTGATGGTGATGGCTGGCTTAGATTAGTCTACCCAGGCGCCAGTCAAGTTGGGTACGTTTCAACATCTTCGCCACTTAATCTTTCAAACGGAACCACGGTCAGTTTTGATTTTGCTATTTGGGGTGGAAATGGTGCTGATGGAATGGCCCTTATATTCTTTGACGGGAATGAAGCTTTTTCACCCGGCGGCGGTGGTGGAGATTTGGGTTATGTAAATTCAACAGTCAATCTTTATGCAGGCGTTGGAATTTCTGTCTATGCAACCAATTTTTCTACCGGTTATTCTAACTCGGTTGCAATCAGAGGAAGTCAGGCAAATGGGCTTCCTCACAGGGTTACATCTTCTCCCGGTCAATCCCTTCATTTTACCAATTATGGTACCCGACCCTTGCAGGATGGAAGTGATTTCCGCAAATTGATTGTAAACCTTTCTACCGACCGTAAATTAACCGTTTCTGTTCAGTTTGGAGCCGGAAATGTACCCTCCATTCTGATTCAGGATTTTGATATGAGTGCAGATTTTCCTGCAGATCTTTCAAATATTAAAATTGCCTTAACGGGAGCCGTTGGTGGACTGCATGATATTTTCGAACTTAGAAATTTAAATGTTTCATCTCCAGGAAATACTTTAACCCAACCTGCCACATTAAGATCTACTACTTCCGCTACTTTGAACGGTAGTGTCCTGCCAGTTGATACTTCAGTTGTACGGTTTCTTTACGGAACTTCTTCAGGAAATTACACCGACTCACTTTTTGCTGATCAAAACGAACTTAACATGGATACCGTTTATCATGCTGTTTCAGCAAATCTATCCGGTCTTTCCGCTGAAACCCAATATTACTTTAAAGTAACTTCGTTTAGTGACAGTGGGTATTTTGCCGGAAATGAACTTTCATTCAGAACTTTGGCCATTGAACCAGAACTTGCTTCATCTGGACTTATGATTGATTCTGTTAATACTACAACTGTTATACTCGACTGGTCAAACTCTGACCCAAGTGCCCACCACCTGGTTGTTGTCTCAAAAGATTTCCCAACCACATGGACTCCGGAAGATGGCGTTTCCTATGGATCCTGGAGTGATTATTATGGCAGCTCTCCAAGTCTTTCAGGTGGCGGTTATCTGGTTTACAACGGTGATCTTGACTCGATTGAAGTTTTTAATCTTATATCTACATCAACTTATTATGTTACGATTTTTGATTATTACGGTTCGAATTCCTCTGAAAATTATAACATATCGTCAACGGTTTCCGGTAGTTTTGAAACCCTGGAGACTCCGTTTTCAGATGTAACACCTGGGGGTGTCGGAGGTTTATCATGGGATGATGCAGCCTGGGGCGATTTCAATGCAGACGGCAGAATGGATTTTGCTGAAGCAGGAAACGGTTTTCTTTATGTGTTTTATAACAATGGCGAAGGCTTTAGCAAAATTACAATATTTGATGAATTTTATTCAAGTAACCCCAAGGTAGCCTGGGGTGACTATGATAATGATGGATATCTTGACCTTGCATTTGCAGCAGATGGAGTGCTGACAATTTACAAAGCGGTAAATGAAGAAGGGTGGAGTTTTACCGAGAATGCTTATTTTGAATTGCCACTTTCCTCACCTGAAGCTGTGTGGGTTGACTATGATCTGGATGGGGATCTTGATCTCTTTGTTACTGGTGAAGTTGGTGGCGGACCAAGAAAAAAGATGGCTGCAACTTCAACCCCAACCCAAGCCTGGTTTTTACGGAATGATGGCCTTGGCAATTTCACTGAAGTGACATCCAATTTACCGCTTTTAAATGATCCTTCAGTCAATTTTGGTGATTTGAATCAGGATGGATATCCAGACCTTCTCCTTACTGGCAGTACTTCGAGTTATTATGAAGGACGTTTTTCTGGTGTTTTCTTCGGAAACGGAACTACACAGTTTAATCAGGTAGACCTAGCAATGCCACAAGCTTACCGTGGCGAAGGTGCAATCGGTGATTTTAATGGGGATGGCTACCCTGATTTTATTTATACCGGTGCTACCGGTGAGGGTGGTCGTGAAACCGGCTATTTTCAGGCTGATGGCGAAGGTGGATTTATTCAGGTTTCAACTGAACTGACACCTCTCGCACGTGCATCTTTAGATGCAGCCGATTATGATAATGATGGTGATCTTGATCTGGTTTTCTCTGGCAGACCCGGTTCTTCAGAGGGCTTAACTTACTTGGCACTAAACGATGGAGAAGGTAATTTTACTGAAGTTGATGCAGGATTACCTCAATTGCACAGTTCAACAGTTGCATGGGGCGATTTGAACGGTGACGGAAATCTGGACCTGTTGCTGGGTGGGGAAGATTACGATAATGAATCCAATGAATTTTATGTGTTACATAACAATTCCACCGGTTCAAACAATTCTCCGGGTGAGCCAATTTCGGGTTTTTCATCCACCGTCACTGAGAATAGTGTTCTTCTTGAATGGGGAATTGGTGCTGATAACGAAACACCCGGTTCAGCCTTAACCTATAACCTCAGGGTTGGAACAACATCGGGTGGATCTGAAATTCTCAAACCAGCCATTGGTGAACAATTTATGGAGGAGTTTGCCGCTGCAAAAGCACAGGCAAATGGCCCATCCTATTTCTATTCTCTGCTTCCCGAAGCTGGAAATGCTGGACAAAACCAGTTTGCAAAATTGAATCGCCTTGCTCCGGGAACCTATTACTGGTCAGCCCAATCGGTAGATAATTCTTATAATCTATCTGATTTTTCAACAGAACAAACCTTTGAAGTTGTGACTCCGCTTGCCCCATTGGCACCAACCGGGCTCACCTTCACAACCGCTGGCGATTCTCTAACCCTTTCATGGAATCCAAACAGTGAGCCAAACATTGATCACTACCGTGTTTTCAGCGCCAGTGAGGTTGATACCGTATTGGTTGGTGAAACCATTGCAGATGAAACCAGTTTCGTGGTTCACGGTCTTGTTCAGGGTGAGTATGTGACATTATTTGTTACCGCAGTCTCCTCTGATGAACTTGAAAGTGAGTTTTCAGTTGGCATTCTTGCCGGATTGAAACTCTTTGCTACTCAAAGTATTTACCAGTTTGGTTATTCTTACAGGAATAACTTTGCAATAGGCGATTTTAACGGCGACGGACTTAATGACCTTTTAAATTATGACGATAATCCAAGTTTAAATCTGTACCTCAATCAGGGTGTTGATGCAGAAACCGGAGATCTGATATTTGATGAAGGAAATTCGGTAGGATATCCTGAATCTTATAATGGTTCCGTTGAGGCTGCTGACTTTAATAATGATGGTCGACTGGATGTTGCTGTTGCAAATGAAAATGGCATCAGTTTTTACAGTAATGAAGGGCCTGGAGAAGTTGGTATCATTTTTAATGAAACTTATTCCTATTCTGTTTTACCCAATAATTTGTCATTGGTTTGGGCCGATGTCAATAATGATGGTGACCAGGATCTGGTTGTTTCAAGAAATGATTCCGGTTATGTCTTCATTCTGCATAATATGCTGAACGATTCAGCTTCTGAAGTTCCTTTTGAGTATGAAAGCATTCAAGTTCCGGGTACAACAGAAGGTTCACTGGATGTTGCAGATTTTGACCGTGACGGCGACCAGGATATTCTGATTACCGGATTTGCAAGTGATGGCTCAGATTGGGAAACCCGGTTAAATGCGATTTATGTCAACAACGGACCTGATTCTGCGTGGACAGTTCAATCCCAGGAATTTTCGGGCAGTTTTAAAGGACAGGGAAGCTGGGGTGATTTCAATGTTGATGGATATCCTGATTTTATTTCAATCGGATCTATTGGCAGCGGAGGGCGTGAAGTCCATCTCTATGAGAATAAACAAGATTCCACCTTTACAGAAGTTACCACATCTTTCACTGGGCTTGCTGCTAGTTCAGCAGTTTGGGGTGATCTGAATAAGGACGGATATCCTGACCTGGTTATTGCCGGGGTTTCAGGAAGTCTTGACAACGGTGACTCGAGAACTATGGAAGTATGGTTTAATAATGCCGGAGAAGGATTTTCCCAGGTTCCAGAATATTTTGAGGGGATGACCTTTGGAGGCATCATTCTTACTGATATGGACGGAGACAAAGATCTGGATATCGTAACACTTGGCCAACGTGACTATTTCGGTGGTGGAGGTGGTGAGGCTCTTACCTATGATCAGGGAACAAGATTCCAAATTCATTTCAATCAGTCTTCCGGTGAGTTTACAGACCCAACAGCCCCGGTTAGTGCCTCTGGTGTTGATTTGGTAAACAATTCTGCAACGCTTTCATGGTCAGCAGGTTCTGATGAAAACACACCAGTTGCAGGTCTAACCTACAATGTGAGACTTTTCAACTCAATTCTCGAAAAAGAATTTGTTTCAACACTTTCAGATAATGAGACTGGTGACCGTTTGATGGCTGCAGCCGGAAATGCCGGTTCAAATCTGGGATTCACAATCAATAACCTCCCTGATGGTGATTATGAGTGGTATGTTCAAACCATTAATAATGAATTAAATGGTTCTGTGTGGATTGCCGGAACTCCTTTCTCGGTAACCAACACGGTTCCTGTTGAACTTGCTGAATTCAGATCCTCTCAAAAAGCGGATGTGGTTAATCTGTTCTGGTCAACCCGTTCTGAAACCAATAATTATGGGTTTGAAATACAGAAGTCAGAAGTCAGCCCTTCGACAGGCTCAGGGACCAAAGAATGGAAAACGGTTGGTTTCGTTAAAGGCTCGGGAACGACAAATGAAACCCAATCATATCAGTTTTCTGAAAAAATCGGAAAAACGGCTGTCAGCTTCCGTCTGAGACAATTGGATCTCGACGGAAAGGATTCTTACTCTCAGATTCTGATTGTTGAACCTCAGTTGCCAACAGTTTTTGCCATGGAACAAAACTATCCGAATCCGTTCAACCCGGTTACGAATATTCCAATTTCAATACCGGTTGCCGGTCAGGTTTCAATGAAAGTGTTTGATATTTTGGGTCGTGAAGTTGCAACCCTGCTGAATGAAAAGCGTGAGGCTGGATTTTACACGGTTCAGTTTGACGGAGCAAAACTGTCGAGCGGAGTTTACTTCGTTCGTCTGGAATCTGCAGGGAAAGCTGCAATTAAAAAACTCACACTTCTGAAGTAAAAAATAAAAATATCAGTTAACTTAGGGGGGAATTGGTTCCCCCCTTTTTTTTTGGAGAAAATATGAAAAGATTGTTTTTGGCTTCCCTTCTTCTTGCCGGTACAACTTTAACTGGTTTTGCTTTTGTGGCCGCACCACCTTCAGTTTCAACTGTAACGGTTACAGGAGTCAAATCAACATCTGCGACTTTTTCAGCTTCTGTGAACCCAAATGGTTCATCAACAACGGTTCGGGTTTTATGGAGCACTTCCCCCACTTCCTTTTCAGATTCAGCCGGAACTGAACCGGGCAGCAGTTCAACAAAACTGACGGGGAATTCACCCATTACGGTTATTCGTGAACTCCCAACCGCAACCGGTGGAGCTACAACACCATTGCTTCCAAACACAACGTATTACTATGCAATTGGTGCAGTAAGTACTGGCGGATATACCCGTTCCACAACTCAGAGTTTTACCACTTTACCGCTAAATCCGCCCGCTTCCTTTTCAGCAGATGAGGGTGGAATTACTCCAATCTCAATTGCACTTTCCTGGTCAACTCCAACAGAAAAAGTAAGAGTGGTTTACAGCACAACCTCATTTCCTGCGTCAGCAACAAGTGGTACTCTGCTTTATGACGGCACTGCCAGTTCCGCAATCCTTTCCGGCCTAATTTCCGGGACAACTTATTATTTTAAGGTTTACGGCAAAGCCAATCATTTGTCATCTACTGCTGTTTATTCTGCCACTGCAACTGAACTGATGGTCGCAACTTTACCTGTTGTTGAGAACCAGCCAGTTACTGTTGAGCCATCTGCATCAGGAACCCTTGTTTTAACAGGAAGTCAGGCAGCAGTAACTTTTTCATCAACAGGTACAACTTCAGGTTCCCTTTCTGCTGAATACGTGGAATCCACACCCAATAACGGTCTTGATCTGCCGGAATTCGGTTTATCTCTTCGTGGTGAAGTGTTGTTAAATGCGATTGCTCCTGTTTCCTGGACGTTTACAGCAACCGGTCTGACCGATTTTACATATTCTGTCGATCTTGATATTTCCGGGATTCCAGGAATTCAGGATGACTCCTCTCTCGTCATTGTGAAACGGGAAAGTGAAATTGACCCCTGGACGAGTCCCGTGAATGGAACAACCGTCACCATGAGCAGGCCTTCTGCAGGAATTTTACGGGTTTCCGGGCTGACTTCTTTTTCCCAATTCGGGATTGCTTCAAACGGACTTGAGAATACACTTCCTGTAGAACTGGCTTCTTTTTCTGCCAGCCATACTGGCCTTTCCGTTACTATCAATTGGAAAACAGTTTCAGAAACTGACAACGCTGGTTTTTTTATTGAAAAAGCCGAAATTAAATCCTCATCCGTAGAGGATATCAATTCCTGCTGTGCAGATCCGGCTAGTTTTACATCACAGTCAAATTGGATTTCTATTGGGTTTGAAAATGGACAGGGTACATCTACTGAGGGAAAAAACTATCAGGTTTCTGATCGTGCCAATTCCGGATTATGGGTTTACCGGCTACGCCAGGTTGATCTGAACGGAAAAGAATCAATCGTTGGCATTCAGGGTCTTTTTATTGAAGGTGTAGCTGATTTTGAAGTTGCAGGGAACTACCCGAATCCATTCAATCCTGAAACACAAATCCGCTTTTCTTTACCGGATGCAGGTGAAGTCACTGTAAAAGTTATGGATGTCCTTGGCCGTGAAATCGCTGAGGTGGTTTCGGCAAGATTAACGGAGGGAATCCATTCTATTCCGTTTTCCGGAGCAGGACTTTCAGCCGGCGTTTATTTCTATCAGGTGAAGTTCGGAACTCAGGTTAAAACTGGACGAATGCTGCTTCTGAAATAGTGGATGGGTAGTGAGTAGGTAGTGCTTCGACAGGCTCAGCAACCATAGGGAGCTGACAACACGTAAAATGCAGAGTATTTGATAAAATTGAATTTTCTTGTAACCCCGACCTCCGGTCGGGAATTCGAATTACAATTCTCCGACCGGGAGGTCGGAGATACAAGGGAAGTAGCAGGAAAAAAATAATTTGGGTGACAAGTTGTTCAAATAAGTATTTGAATTTTCTACTATCTACTACCTACTGTCTACAAAACTACTGTTCCCAACCCTCATCCAATCATCACTGACCGCATACTGATGCTGCCGTGTTCGTAACCTTCCCAGATTGTAGAAACGGCGTCTCCGAGCTGACTTGCCCCAATCGTGTAAAACAAAGGGATGAAATGGTCTGGAGTCGGAACTGAAAGTTTGGCATCCTGACCCAGGTCTTCGAAACCCAAAATCCGGTTGTGATCAACCTTTTCAAGTGCTTGTGCAATTTCTTTGTCGAACCGAACGTTCCAATCAAATGGCGGCGCATTTTTGTTTCCAAAATTGGCTGCCCGAAGATTATGAACAATATTTCCCGAAGCGATAATTAAAACCCCGTGATCCCGCAGAATGGCAAGTTCCTGTGCAAGGGCATAATGTTCTGCCGGACTTTTGGAATAATCGATGCTCAATTGGGTAACCGGAATATCTGCTTCAGGGTATAAATGTCTCAGAACAGACCAGGCGCCGTGATCAAATCCCATTTCAGTATCCACAAAAACCGGACATGATTTGACAGTTAGGGTGACGAGATAACCGGTTTCGGGTGCACCGGGTGCAGGATATTTGACCTGGTATAATTCTGGTGGAAATCCATAAAAGTCATAAATTGTTTCAGGTTTTTCACTTACTGAAACAAGGGTTCCTTTTGTGTACCAGTGTGCAGAAACCATAAGGATAGATTTCGGGCGGGGTAGTTCTTTTCCAAGCTGCCCGAGCCGCCGGGTATAGGCATTGGTTTCTATTGCATTCATTGGGGAACCATGCCCAATAAATAAAACCGGAAGACGGTTCATTCTGCTGACCGCAATTTATCAAGAAGTGAACTGAGTTGTTCTGCCTCATGTTCAGACAATCCGCTCATGACTGAATGGAATTCGGCATCCCGTTTGTCTATTTCAGCGAGAATTGTCAACCCTTTGGCAGTTATGGTAACATCCATCTGACGTCTGTCATTGGGGCAAATCTGTCTGTCTACCAGCTCCTTTTTAACCATTCTGTCAATAATTCTTGAAACATCAGAATTTTTATCCAGCATTCTTTCTTTTATTGTTAAAATAGAAGCCGGTTCAGATTTTCTTCCTCTAAGGATACGAAGAATATTGAACTGCTGCATTGAAAGATCAAACTCTTTCATAAATTCATTTTGCCGGTTAGTAAGCCAGCTAAACGTATAAATCAGGTTAACGGCAGCCTTTTGGTGGGCACTTGCAAATTTCTTTTGCTGGATTTCATCTTCGATCTTCATTGACTCTTCCTGATATGGTTTCGGCTCAAAGCCGGACTGAGGATAAAGATACGACACGATAAATTATTTTTCTTTTGGGGATGTTTTAAGGGGCTAAAAAGTCCGGAATTGTCACAAATTCCGGACTTTTACACTAGTTACTGGCAGAATTCTATCAGAAATCAAGAACTCCCGGTTTATTTCTTTTCCTTGTTGAATTCAGCATTCAATTTAATGGAGACCATTTCACCAACAACGAGACCACCAGATTCAACCGCTGCATTCCATTTCAGATTATAATCAAAACGGTTGATCTCAGTTGTGCCTTTAAAAGCAACTTTCAGATTTCCCCATGGATCAGTAATGGTTCCGCCAAGTTTGACATCAAGGGTGACTTCTTTGGTTACGTCACGAATGGTCAGATCGCCAACAACCTTGTATTTCTTATCTCCAACCTTTTTAAACGACTTGCTCTTAAAAGTCATGGTGGGGTATTTTTCAGCATTGAAAAAATCATCACTCTTCAAGTGACCGTCACGTTTTTCATTGTCGGTATTGATGGAAGCAATCTGCACGGTCGCTTCAACATAGCTGTCAGAAAAATCGTCATTTTTAGAAACCAGTTTTCCGTCAACTTTGCCAAAACGGCCATCAACTTCAGCAATAACCAGGTGAGTTACGGTAAATCCGACATTGGTATGGCTGGCATCCATATTCCAGGTGGTTTGAGCATTTGCGGTTGTAAAACCAGCAGCGAGAAGCAGGGAGAGAACGAGTGATTTCATTGAGTTTTCCTTTTTTTGTTTTGATGACGCAAATATACGTTGTAACGTTAAATGTTGCAACATGCAATACATTTGAAGAGTTCCCGGATGAAAAATATTTTTTTTAGGATGTGAGTTGTTTGGGAATTGGGGAGATGGGGAAAATGCTATCGTCCCGGTTCAAGCCCTGGAAGATAGCATTTGTTTTGTATGGGTGTAAGCCCCTCAACGAACCCGGTTTTTAATATCCGTGGTTTCGTATTTGGCATCAGAACGCAGGCGGATGACAGTTGTTACGTTTCCGCGGGCATTGAAATCGCCTATGACTTCAAGAAAACGCGGATTGAGTTTTTCCTTCAGAATGTCATAAATCTCATTGGTCACGCCTTCATGGCTGATGTGGCGATCCCGGTAATTGTTCAGCCACAGTTTGAATGCCTTGAGTTCAACAATCAGTTTGTCTGGAATGTAATTCACGTAAACCCGGGCAAAGTCAGGGTAGCCGGAACGCGGACACAGGCAGGTAAATTCTGGATAGTCAATTTCAATCAGGTAATCACGGTCCTGAAATTTATTTTCCCAGATTTCAAGTTCAAATTCAGTAACGGCTTTTTCACCGTACATCAGATCTTTTACAACAGTTTTCATATAAATCCTTGCTTTTTAATCAGGCTGTCATTCCCGTGTTGTAAATCCGTCAACCGACGGAAAGACGGGAATCCATCCCTGGTATTCTTATTTATTTTTACAAAAGTGGTTTTTCAGGGGATCGATTTCAATTTTGAAACGGGAAAAAGTTGACCACCACAAAGGGCACGAAGGGAATTCTAAGAACACGAAGAAGAAGGATCGTTTTATCAGTTATTGATCCCCCTGCAACAATGAACGTATTCAACCCCTGTTGGGGTTGTTTCTCTGTTGGATTATTTTACCCGGGTTCATTTTATTCACCCGGGGCTATTCATGTTGAATCCCTGTGGGATTTATAAAAACTTCGTTTTAAGATTCTGACTTTCACCTTTCGACAACCACTTCGTTCATCGATACATCCCGAAAGCCTATCAAAGGCCGTCCTTCGACATACTTTGAATACCAGATTTAAAACGTTCGGGGTACTCAGAATGCCACAGTCAGCAACCAGTTCTAAAACCTAACAGCTATAAGCTAATAGCTAACAGCTATTTTCCGTCACCAAAAGTGATTCTGAGTTAAATAATTTCTAAATTCGGAAATTATTTCCAAAGAAAAATCGTTAGTTTTCAGTTAGAATAGCAAGTAAATAAGGAAAGATTGAATGTCTGATCAGACGCCGGTAAACCCTGAAATCAGTGAAATTGAAAACCAGGAATGGATGGAATCCCTCGATTATGTGCTTCAGCACGGGGGTCCGCAACGGGTAATTGAAATTCTTCGCCTCTTAAACATCCGGGCAAAAAAAGCCGGGGTTGAAGTTCCGTTCACAGCAAATACACCTTACATCAATTCCATCCCCAGAGAAAAACAGCCTCCTTTCCCGGGTGATATTGAAATTGAAAACCGCATCAGCTCCATTCTTCGCTGGAATGCCATGTCGATGGTTGTGAAGGCAAACCGGGTTGAAGATGGCATTGGCGGACATATTTCAACCTATGCCTCAGCAGCAACTTTATATGAAATCGGCTTCAACCACTTTTTCCGTGCAAAAACCGATACTTTCGAAGGCGATCAGATTTTCTTTCAGGGTCACATGTCTCCCGGCGTGTATTCCCGTGCTTTTCTTGAAGGACGGTTAACCGAGGAACATTTGCTGAACTTCCGCAGGGAACTTGCACCGACCGGCGGACTTTCCTCTTACCCGCACCCCTGGCTGATGCCGACGTTCTGGCAATTCCCGACCGTTTCAATGGGCTTAGGTCCGATCATGGCCATTTATCAGGCCCGGTTTAACCGGTATCTCGAAGATCGTGGTGCAAAACCAAAATCAGACGCCAAAGTCTGGGCGTTCCTTGGTGATGGTGAAACTGACGAACCTGAAACATTGGGTGCCATCAATCTGGCTTCCCGTGAAAAGCTCGATAACCTCATCTTTTTAATTAACTGTAACCTTCAGCGTCTCGACGGACCAGTTCGCGGCAACGGAAAAATCATTCAGGAACTTGAAGCTGCTTTCCGTGGCGCAGGCTGGAATGTAATCAAAGTAATCTGGGGAAGTGACTGGGATGCCATTCTGACCAAGGATACCAAAGGAAAACTCGTCAAGAGAATGGGTGAAGTGGTTGATGGTCAGTGGCAGAAATTTTCGGTTGAATCCGGCGCATACTTCAGAAAAGAATTTTTTGGTGTTGACCCTGAATTGCTCGACATGGTAAGCCATCTTTCTGATGAACAGCTCAGAAAACTGGGCCGTGGCGGTCACGATATGGAAAAAGTCTATGCCGCGTACCATGCTGCAACCACACATACCGGTCAGCCAACGGTCATTCTTGCCCACACCATCAAAGGATACGGCATGGGTGAATCGGGTGAAGGAAAAAATATTTCCCATCAGCAGAAAAAATTAAACGAAGACGAACTCAGGGAATTCCGTTCTCGTTTCGGAATCCCCATTTCCGATGATGAAGTGGCAAAAGCACCGTTTTACAAACCTGCCGCCGATTCGAACGAAATGAAATATCTCATGGATCGCCGGGCAAAACTGGGTGGATTCCTTCCAAGACGTGTTGTGGATCTTCGTCCGATCAAAACACCGCCTGTTGATGTGTTTAAAGAATTCTACGCCAGCAGTGACGGACGTGAAGCGTCTTCAACCATGATTTTTGTGCGCATTTTAACCAAACTTCTCAAAGACAAGGAAATCGGGAAACTCATCGTTCCCATCGTTCCTGATGAAGCAAGAACGTTTGGTATGGAAGCACTCTTCAGACAAATCGGAATTTATTCCCACGTTGGTCAGGTTTACGAACCGGTTGACCGTGATCAGCTTCTCTATTACAAAGAAGCCAAAGACGGACAGATTCTTGAAGAAGGAATTACTGAAGCTGGCGGAATGTCGAGTTTTATTGCTGCCGGAACGTCTTATGCCAATCATGGCCTGAACATGATTCCGTTTTTCATTTATTATTCCATGTTCGGATTCCAGCGGATCGGTGATCTGATCTGGGCTGCTGCCGATCTTCAGGTCAAAGGATTTCTAGTTGGCGGAACTGCCGGCCGGACAACCCTGAACGGAGAAGGACTTCAGCATCAGGATGGTCACAGTCATGTGCTTGCCTATCCGGTTCCGAACCTGAAAACCTATGATCCGACTTTCTCATTTGAACTGGCAGTCATCATTCGTGATGGCATCAGAAGAATGTACGAAGAACAGGAAAATATTTTCTACTATCTCACCATAATGAATGAGAATTATGCCCATCCGGCTATGCCTGAAGGTGCAGAAGAAGGCATTCTCAAGGGGATTTACAAACTAAAACCGTCTGCAAAACCCGGGAACAAGCTTAAAGCCAATCTGCTCGGTTCCGGAACGATTCTGAATGAAGTTCTCAAAGCTCAGGATTTACTTGAGAGTAAATATGGCGTTTCAGTTGATGTTTGGTCGGTGACCAGTTACAAGGAACTGCGCAATGATGCACTTACTGCAGAACGGCACAACCTGCTTCATCCATCCGATAAACAAAAAACGCCTTACATCCAGACCGTTTTCGACGGAAAAGAAGATGCCGTTTATGTGGCTGCTTCAGATTATCTGAAACTCATGCCAGACATGATTGCCAAATGGATGCCCAAAACCCTCACAACGTTAGGCACAGACGGATTCGGACGGAGTGAAACCCGTGAAGAACTTCGCAGTTTCTTCGAAGTGGATGCCCGTTATATCGCCGTTGCAACTCTTTATGCCCTTGCCAAAGACGGCAAACTGAAAATGACGGACGTGTCGAAAGCCATCAAAGCGCTTGACATCAATCCGGATAAATTAAACCCGATGATTTCTTAAGGAAGGAAGAACTAAAATGCTTAAAGAATTTACTCTTCCTGATTTAGGTGACGGAATTAAAAAAGCCGTTGTTCTGAAGGTTTTTGTAAAACCCGGTGACAAGATCGAAGAAGATGCGCCGGTTATTGAAATTGAATCTGACAAAGCCACCATTGAAGTGCCGTCTACAGTTACCGGGGTTGTGAAAGAAGTCCGGATCAAAGAAGGCGAAGAAGCCACTCATGGAATGGTTCTTTTACTCGTTGAAACAGGTGAAGCTGCTGCCGTTGCTCCGGCTCCGGTTGCACCAGTCGTTGAAACACCTGCTACCAAAGTTGCAGAAGTTCCTGTTGCGGTTGTCTCTGCACCTTCAGTGGAATCAGTAGTTGAAGTGACTTTACCTGATCTGGGTGACGGAATAAAAAGTGCTGACATTCTGAAGGTTACGGTAAAAGTTGGTGATACCGTTTCGGTTGATCAGGGAATTCTGGAAGTGGGTTCTGATAAAGCCACAATTGAAATTCCGTCTCCCGTTTCTGGTGTGGTAACCGAATTATTTGTTAAGGAAGGCGATAAGGCCACAATCGGACAGGTTGTTCTGAAAATTAAATCTTCAGTTTCTGCTCCTGTACCGGTTTCAGTTGCAAAAACAGAACCGGTCGCCCCGGTTGTCTCGGCTCCGGTTCCTGCAAAACCTGAATCGCCAAAAGCAGCTCCGGTTTCTTCTGATGTTCAGCCGGCAACAAAGAAAAATGCGGCTCCTGCTGCTCCTTCAGTTCGTAGGCTGGCCCGTGAAATTGGAGTGAATGTTGATGAAATTCCCGGAACGGGTTCCGGCGGCCGCTTAACACAGGAAGATGTGAAATCCTGGTCGAAAAAACTGCATCAGCAAAAAGGAAGTTCAGTTGTTTCTGGCGGACAAACTGCCGGAATTGCACAAAAACCACTTCCCGATTTTGCGAAATACGGTTCAATTGAGCGCAAGCCGATGTCCACCATCCGGTATAAAACCGCTGAGCATCTCAGTTACGCCTGGCAGACCATTCCGCATGTTACGCAATTTGATAAGGCGGATATTACGTCGCTTGAAGTGCTCAGAAAACAGTTTTCTCCCGCTCTTGAAAAACAAGGCGCAAAACTGACTATGACCGCAATTCTGGTCAAAGTTCTGGCATCAGCTTTGAAAAAATATCCGAATTTCAATTCAGCGGTGGATATGACCACCAAGGAAGTGATTTACAAAAATTATTTCCATATCGGTGTAGCTGTTGATACCGAAGCCGGACTTATGGTTCCTGTCATCCGGGATGCAGACAAGAAAAATATCACCAAGATCGCTTTAGATCTGAATGATATTGCCACCCGTGCAAGAAACCGGAAAATTACACCGGATGATCTTCAGGGCGGATGTATGTCGATCACCAATCTGGGCGGAATCGGCGGAACGAGTTTCACACCGATTGTAAATTCACCTGAAGTTGCCATTCTTGGCGTTTCTCGTGGGTCAATGGAACCCGTCTGGAACGGAACTGCCTTTGAACCAAAACTCATGCTTCCGCTGTCACTTTCCTACGATCACCGGATTATTGATGGTGCTGATGCTGCCCGGTTTTTACGCTGGGTTGTTGAAGCACTTGAACAGCCGCTGAAGCTTCTGATTGAAGGATAACGATGGTTACAGGGGACAAATTACGGGTCACAACTCTATCTGCTGTCATCCCGGACTTGATCCGGGATCCAGCATTTTAATAAAAAAGTTCCAAATTGAAAACAAATAAATCGCTCATGATTCTGGTTGCAGGGCCTTACCGGTCTGGAACAAACGATCAACCTGAACTCATCGCTGCAAATGTAAAAGCCATGACCGATATGGCTCTCGAATTATATAAACTTGGGCATTTGCCGGTTTTGGGAGAGTGGTTTGCTCTTCCCTTAATTGAGGCTGCCGGATCAAAAGAAACAGGTGATCAGATTTTCAACGAAATCTTTCACCCGGTTGCTGTTCAGCTGATTGATCACTGTGATGCCGTTATGCGGATCGGCGGACCTTCTGCCGGAGCTGACGAAATGATAAAGGCCGGACAGAAAAAAGGAAAAATCATTTTCCACAAGCTTTCAGAAATTCCCACCTATGGAAAGCGGTAAGAATCCACTTCATTCATTTCCTTTCTTGCGCAAGGCATTGCTTTTATTTACCTTAGGTGAATTCATTTTACCTGAGATATGCGGTTATCACTTTTTATCTTCATTTGCCTTTTTCCGCTAACTGGATTTGCCCAGCCATTGGGCCACGTAACCTATTCCGTTAATGAAAATCTGCCGAGTAATTTTACAAAATCGCTGACTCAGGACCAGGATGGTCTCATTTGGATTGCCACCGATGGCGGGCTCGTCAGGTTTGACGGTGAACAAATGGTAACCTACACCCGGGATCTTCCTTCTCTTCTGGTAAAGTCAGTTTTATATGTACCCGGAAAAGGTGTTTACGTTCTTACTGACCGGGGATTGTGTCTGATTTCACGCTCAGGCTTCAGTTGGAAGACTCTTACTATCATTCCAGGGTCTGATGAGGTGACTGATTCAACACTTCATTTTGCAAAAACCTTGTATCATGACCGGAACGGTAAATTGTGGTTGGGTGAATCTGATGCGATTGTTTCATGGGACGGAAAAAAGTTAACCCGGTTTACTCTTGATCCCAAATATCACACCGACAGTTTTTCAAGATCCTTCGCATTTTTTGAAAATGAGTACGGAGATTTTTATGCTGCATCATGGGGTGGCGTTTTATTCCACCTTGATTCAGCACAAACTAATTTTGTTGAGATTCCGCTTGGAATTGATGAACCGGTTCACAGGTTTTATGCCGTATCTCAGATTGGTACCAACCGGTTCTGGTTGGGAACCAAATTTGGGATTTATGAACTTTCAACACCTTCTGATCCTAATCAGTCAACAGCCCGTAAAGTTTCTGATATTCCGGGTGCAAATGCGTTTGTATGGGAAGGTGGAAACTCAGTTTGGGCCGGAACTCTGAATTCCGGACTTTTCCGGTTAAAAATGAGTGAATCGGGAATTGAATCAGAGCAAATTGGTGAGCTGGGTCTTAAAACCATAACCAGTTTTTTTCTTGATAATGAAAAAAGAGCCTGGGTTACTTCAGATGAGGGTGTTCACCTGTTTTATACCCAATATTCTGAGATCAGACTTGGGGCTACTGAACCGAGAATTCTTAAAGCGGCCTCAAAGGCAGGTGACCGCAGTCTTCTGGTAACCGATTTTAAAAATCTCATCCTTCTTGATATTTATGATTCTTCAATAGAACCCCTGTTTATAATCAGGAACAGTGAAATTGATTTGGTTGATGCAATTTCTGACGGGAAAACCATTTGGGTTTCTTACCGGAATGGTGAACTCAAAAAAATAAGCGGAAACAAAACTGAAACCATTATTCACGGGATGGATTCCAAACGAAACAGTTTGTTAACCCTCGATCATTTTCAAAATCTCTGGGGTCGGGAAGAACAGTCAAGAACCATTTTCCGGGTAGATCCTACCGGTGAAATAAAAATATTTGGCGTTCCGGAAGGAATTGCTTCAGCAATAAATTCGATCAGAGCACTTGATGATTCAACTTTGTACTTGACCGGAAACGGAAATAAAACCTGTTTGTTTAAATGGAACAGGGTTTTGGGTGCTTTTGATAATATTTCCCCTGAAATTAAAACCCAATTCAAAGGGGTTCTTGAAATTTATGATATTGAAAAAGATAAAAATGGAAATTTACTGCTGGGCACCAATGATGGTATTTACAGAGTAAATAACAGGGTTGCAAAGAAGGAGTATCCTGAAAATCCTGAGCAGCAGTTAGTGGTAAGAACCCTGGTGAAAAATAAAGCAGGCTGGGTTTGGTCGGGAACAGAACGGGGGCTGCTTGTTTTTACCGGAAAAGAATGGCTCGATCTTTCTGGTGTGAAGGGAACCTCAAATGCACCTCTGATCAACCATGGACTTGTCTTTGCAGACACCACCAAAATATTTATTGCAACAACCCGGCAAATTCTGTCTTACCGGTTTCCGTCACTATCGAAAAAAACCTTTCCGCCCATCATTCTTTCCCTAACCGTTAATGGTGCCGATGATCCTGAACGCATTTATTCGGGAAGTGCCATCGAGATCAGTTTTCAATCACCGGTTTTCCCGGCTGAACCTGTTAACTACCAATACAGAATTATCGGGGTTCATCAGGATTGGATTAACCTGGGCAGACAAAACCAGATTCATCTTTCCGGTCTTGAAGCAGATGCCTGGCAGATTGAATTCAGGGCACAAAAGGCAGGTGCGACCTGGAGTGACATCAGAACCTATCAGCTCGATATTGTGGCGCCGTTTTATTATTCCCTTCCGGCAAAAATAAGTTATGTTCTGGCTGGTATTTTTCTTTTCTGGATTTCAATTTCAAGTATTACAAGATTCCGTACCCGGAAACTTGAACAAAACCAAAAGGAGTTGCAGGCCCTTGTTTCTGAACGGACTTCAGAGCTGCGGGAAGAAAAAAATAAAACGGATGAAGCTTTTCATCAATTGAAAGAAAAAGAAAAGGAACTTCACCAGTCATTGGATGAATTGACCGAAGCCAACCAGATTAAAGCCGAATTGATCGGGATGGCATCACACGAACTCAGAAATCCGTTGCAATCCATTTTAGGTTATGCTGAATTATTAGAAACAAAGATGGGTTCTGAAAAGGACAAAGAAAGCATCAACCGGATTCATCAATCTGCTCAGCGAATGCTTAAGCTGGTAAACAGTTTGGTTGATTCCCAGGTACTTGAAACGGGAAATCTCAGACTTTCGTTTTCTACAATTAATATGGCCGACATCGTTCAGTCTGTAATTCTTCAGAACTACCCTCAGGCTGAGAAAAAGAATCAGACCGTTTTCTTCGATCCACCTGATCATTCCTGTCTGATCAAAGCTGATGAAAATGCACTGAGGGAAATCATTGACAACATTCTGAACAATGCCATCAAATATTCTTCTGGCGGTTCGGTCATCCGGGTAAAAATTTCACCGATGAATGAAAAAGTCAGACTTTCAATTACTGATCAGGGCCCGGGTTTAAGTGAAGATGACCTGGAACATCTGTTCAAAAAATTCAGAAAACTGAGTGCAAAACCTACCGGCGGAGAACTTTCTACCGGGCTTGGACTTTCTATCGTTAAAAAACTGACTGATATGCACGATGGAAAAGTCTGGGCAGAATCTCATTCAGGATCTGGTTCAACCTTCCATGTAGAATTCCCCCGATATTTCTCTGCAGATTAAAGGCAGATGAAACTTTCCTTTCCTTGTTCATCTTTTTGGCTCAAAATTTGCTAGTGCCGCCCCTGCGTCTTATTTTTCAAAGAATTATAGTGAAAAGAGATGATTGGAATTAACGAATATTTGATTTCTGACTCGGTCATGACAAGTAAATTTGCCTGTGATCTAAAAAAATGCAAAGGTGCCTGTTGTGTGGAAGGGTTGGCCGGTCCGCCTGTTTCTGCAGACGAAATTGAAGTGATCAAGGAGCTTTATCCGAAAATCAAACACCTGCTCCGCCCTGAAGGCATTGCAATTATTGAAGAAAAAGGTGTTTCTGAAAAATGGGAAGGAACCGATGTTCTGACCTGTGTCAACGAAAAAGAATGTGTTTTTGTAGTATTTGATGATGGCATTGCCTTTTGCGGAATCGAAAAGGCCTTTTATCAGGGTCTTACTGATTTCAAAAAACCGGTAAGTTGCCATCTTTTCCCGATTCGTGTGAGAGATTTTTTCGGACAAAAAGCGTTAAATGTGGTTGAAAGTGATGATTGCCGGCCGGCTTTCCTTCAGGGCCGCCGTGAAGACATTCCGGTTCATCAGTTTTTAAAGGAAGCCATTATAAGGCGTTTCGGCAAAGAGTTTTATGAAGGTCTCGACGACGAAATTTCGAAACGGCGGGCATTGAAGTCAAAAAAACGATCATCTTCAACTAAATAAGATACTTATAACGTGCTTCAACTTTCCCAGCAGCAAAAATTACAGCTCAAACTTTCTCCTCAGCAGATTCAGTACATCAGACTTCTGCAATTGCCGCAGCTTGCGCTTGAACAGGCAATAAAAGCAGAACTTGAGGTGAATCCGGCTCTTGAAGAGGGAGGTGAAGATGATATTGATACTTCTGAAGAAGGTGAACAGGCTGATGTAGAAGCTCAGGCCGATCCGCCCAAAGAAACCGCTGAAAAAGAAGAAAAACCTGAAACTGATGATTCATGGCTTCTTGATGATGCAGGTACGGCTAAAACTTCGAATGATGACGAATTCTCCTGGGAAGATTACATCAGCACCGAAGATTTATACGGCTATAAAACCGAGGATTATTATTCCAATTATTCTGATGATGATGACCGGCCAGATTTCACCCCCGTTCATGTTAGTAACTTTACAGAAAAAATCCGTGATCAGATCCGTCTGCTGAATTTTAACGAAAAACAGGTTTTAATCAGTGAACATTTGCTGGGGAGTGTTGATCCTGATGGTTATCTGAGAGTTGAACCAGCCCGGTTCATTGATGATTTTATTTTCAATTTTGGGATGCCGGTTACTGAGCAGGAAGTTGAACGGGTTCGCAAAGCCATTGCCAATCTTGAACCACCGGGTTATTTAAGCCGGACTTTGCAGGAATGCCTGCTCTTTCAGTTGGTCAATATGGAAGTGACCGAAACTTCTGAGAATGCAATTGAAATTCTCACGCATTGTTACGATGAATTTACCCGCCGCCACTTTGATCAGATCATGAAAGTTCTTCAGCTTCAGCCAGATGAACTGAAAGATGCCTTTGAACTGATCAGACACCTGAACCCCAAGCCGGGTGAAGGTGATCATAATCCAAATTCCAATTATATTACGCCCGATTTTTTCGTTGAAAATGATAACGGTGAGCTCTCTATCGTCCTGAATGACCGTGGAATTCCTTCCCTTCGGATCAATCGGAAATATGTGGCCATGGCCGTCTCAAAGGTGAGTAAAATTGACGACTCAACCCGTCAGTTTATCCGGAAAAAGGTCGAGGATGCCAAGTTTTTCCGTCAGTCCATTATTCAGCGCAGGGAAACCATGATGAAGGTCATGACTTCAATCGTTGAAATTCAGCGTACCTTTTTTGAAACGGGTGCCGGACTCAGACCCATGATTCTGAAGGATGTGGCCGACCGTATTTTCATGGATATTTCGACCATCAGCCGGGTGGTGAACAGCAAATACGTTCAGACTGAGTTTGGGGTTTTCTCGCTGAAGCATTTCTTCAGTGAAGGTATTGAAACTGACAGTGGCGAAGAAGCTTCAACCCGTGAAGTCAAAGAGAAGATCCGTGAAATTCTTGAAAACGAAGACGGACAAAAACCATTAAGTGACGATAAAATTGCCGAAATCCTGAACGACAAAGGATTTAATATTGCCCGTAGAACCGTTACCAAATACCGTGAAGCGCTGAACATTCCGGTGGCGAGGCTGAGAAGACAAATTTAATTCGAGTGACGGGTGACAAGTGACATGTGACCAGTGGAAAACCGCTTTACACCGAACAGGTTGACTGGGCAATTGACCGTCATCCTGAGTAATCCTGCATGCAGGATTGTATCGAAGGACGACGGTTCCGATCAACTGACCAGGAATAAAACGATCTTAACACCTTTTTAAACACACCAGAAAAATAAAATGAATCCTGTTATACATTCCACAACCGTTATCGGAATTATCCGTGACGGAAAAGCAGCAATTGCATCAGACGGTCAGGTGACCATGGGCAATACGGTTGCAAAATCCAATGCAAAAAAAGTCAGAACCATGATGAATGGTAAAATCCTTGCTGGATTTGCCGGATCAGCGGGTGATGCTTTTACTCTGTTTGAACGGTTTGAAGCCAAACTTGAACAATATAACGGACTTCTCGGCCGTGCCGCCGTTGAACTTGCCAAAGACTGGCGGACTGACCGCTATCTTCGCCGCCTCGAGGCCCTGCTGGTTGTCATGAACCGGGATCAGGTTTTTATTGTCAGCGGAACGGGAGATGTCATCGAACCTGAAAACCAGATTGCTGCTATCGGTTCCGGCGGACCATACGCTCAGGCAGCAGCCGTGGCTCTTGCCAGAAATACATCCCTTTCAGCAGCCGAAATCGCCAAAGAAGCACTCACCATTGCCGGCGATATCTGCATTTACACCAATACCAATCTGACCTTACTCGAGCTGAATCCATGAGTGATTTTTTTACGCCCAAACAAGTTGTTGATGAACTGAATAAATACATTATCGGTCAGGATCAGGCCAAGAAAGCTGTTGCGATTGCACTCAGAAACCGGTGGAGGCGCCAGCAGGTTCCCGCCGATATGCGTGAAGAAATCATGCCCAACAATATCATTCTGATCGGACCTACCGGCGTTGGAAAAACTGAAATTGCACGCCGCCTGGCCAAATTAACCCAGGCACCGTTTGTGAAGGTAGAAGCAACCAAGTTCACCGAAATCGGGTATGTGGGCAAAGATGTTGAAAGTATGGTTCGTGATCTGGCTGAAATTTCGGTCAATCTGGTCAAACAAATTTACATGGCCCGTCACGCTGAAAAAGCAAAAGAACTGGCAATTGAACAAGTTCTGGATATTCTGATTCCGCCAATAACCCAATCCAGGCCAGATTCCTGGGGTTCACAGTTTGCTTTAAACACAGATAATCAGGCTGAATCAGATACTAAACCCACCGCAGAATCTGAACTCAATGAAAAAACCCGTACCAAATTCCGTGATAAAATTAAAGACGGAAGTCTGGATGAGCGGGAAATTGAAATTGATATCAAAGGCGAGAATCCGCCCATGATGCAGGTGATGGGTGCCTCCGGAATTGAAGATCTGAACCGTCAGATTCAGGATATGTTCGACTCGATGGGGCAGAAAAAAGGAAAAAAACGGAAGCTGAAAGTAAAAGATGCGCTCGTTTATCTCACCCAGGAAGAAGCTGCCAAGCTGATTGATATGGATGCCATCAAGAAAGAAGCTATTGAGCTTGCTGAAAATAATGGCATCATTTTCATTGATGAAATTGATAAAATTGCGGTTTCATCCGGGCAAGGTTCAGGACCTGATGTTTCCCGTTCGGGTGTGCAGCGTGATTTACTTCCGATTGTGGAAGGTTCAACCGTTTCAACCAAATATGGTGTCGTGAGAACCGATCACGTTCTGTTTATTGCTTCTGGTGCGTTTCATATCGCCAAACCCTCAGATCTAATTCCTGAGCTCCAGGGTCGTTTCCCGATTCGTGTTGAATTAAAATCCTTAACAGAAGAAGATTTTGTTTCAATTCTCACGGTTCCAACTAATGCCCTTACCCGCCAATATGAAGCCTTACTGGCAACTGAAGGCGTTGAACTTTCCTTTACCGACGGCGGAATCAGGGAAATTGCCAAAATTGCAACCGAAGTGAATCTTGAAGTTGAAAATATCGGGGCAAGACGGCTGCATACCATTTTAAGCACTTTATTTGAAGACATTATGTTCAGAATTCCGGATGATTTATCAGTAGGAAAAGTGGTTGTAACCGCCGAAATGGTGGATTCCAAATTGTCAGATCTGGTGAAAAACCGGGATTTGAGCCGGTACATTCTTTAAGTTACAAGTTATAAGTTACAAGTCGAGTACAGCGAAGATCCCGAACTAGCTTCGGGGTTATAAGTGGTAAGTTACAAGTATATTCCCCTCCTTTACAAAAGGAGGGGAGCTTAATTTCAATTTCATAACTTTATTCATTTGTCACCTCCCGAAGCAGAGGGTCAGGTTGTGATTCGTGACCAGTAACCAATCAAGGAATAAAATCATGTCATTCTCACTCAAAGGAAAAATTGCCTGCATCACCGGTGCCAGTTCAGGAATCGGGAAAGCAACCGCACAGGTTTTTGCAGAAGCCGGTGCCAGTCTTATCCTGACTGCAAGAAGAAAAGCATTGCTTGATGACGTGGCAGAAGAAATCCGAAAAAAATCAGATGTCAAAATACTGACGATTGAGCTGGATGTGAGAAGTCAGGAGCAAGTAGAAAGTGCATTTTCTTCCCTTCCGGCAGAATGGACGTCCATTGATATTCTGGTGAATAATGCGGGTTTGGCCATGGGCAAAGACAAACTTCAGGATTATAATCTTGATGAAGTGAAGCAAATGGTTGAAACGAATATTCTGGGTCTTGTTTACGTGACCAAAGCGGTACTGAAGGGAATGACGGAACGGAAATCGGGTCACGTTGTGAATCTTGGATCAACTGCCGGACACGAGGTTTATCCCGGCGGCAGTATTTATAACGCAACCAAATTTGCGGTCAATGCTCTGAATCAAGGCATGAAAATGGATACGCTGGGCGACAACATCCGGGTAACCTCGGTAGATCCGGGAATGGTGAACACAGATTTCAGTACCATCCGGTTCAGGGGTGATAAATCAAAAGCTGATTCAGTTTATGCCGGAATGACACCACTGGTTGCAGAAGATATCGCGGATGCTATTTTTTGGGCGGTTACACGACCGGCACACGTTAATATCAATGAAATTATCATGATGCCGGTTGATCAGTCATCCAACATGCTGGTTCACCGCAAGCCGGTTTGATATCTGAGCCTACATGATAACCGGTTCAACAACTCCGGTCAGTTCAAGTGCATTATGATAGACCACCGCATGAATTTCATCACGTGTAAACCTTGCATCAGCCATGGCTTTAAGCTGGGCTTCAAGAACATCAGCTCGATATCCGCGTGGAAGTGTGCCCGTATCGGTCCCGAATAAAATTCGTTTTGCACCAAATACGTGTCGGGTTTTCTTGAAAACATCCGCAAGTGTCAGTTCAGCAGCCTGATATTCAATCCAGTTGTTTGAACTGCTCGTATCCACATAAATATTTTGCGAATTTGCCCCGAGCATCAGCGTTTCCCTGAAATATCCGCCACCAAAATGCGGGATGATAAAATTGATTCCGGGATGACGGTCTGCAATTTCAATCAGATTGATGGGATTTGAATATTGCCCGCCAAAAGTTCGTGGGAGTCCGGCAAGATCACGGAGTTTAATCTTCAGAATGCCGAAATGTATTGTTACAATAAAACCGAGTTTCTCAATTTTATCCCAAACCGGACTCAGTTCCGGATCCTGCGGGAAATACCGGTGCATGACCGGGAAGAGAACAAGTCCTTTAAAGTTTTTTTCCTTAAGCTGATCTAAAACCGCCAGAGCATTTTCTGCAAGCGGATTAAAAATGGCAAAGCCGGTTATTCTTGGGTTGGTAGGAAGCAGGGCTGCAAGAGTTGGGATTTCATCTGCTGAACTGGCAAATAAAACCATCCGGTCAACGTTGTTTGCTTCCATTTCAGTATAAAGCCGGTTGATCTGATCCTGAGCCTTTTGCGGAGGAAGTTCAATTCCGGCTTCCAGAAACCGTTTATGAAGTTGTTCAGGATCCTGTGCAAACGGACTTATCCGAAATAGGCCCTGAAAATAATCGTAGCTGAAAAGATGGGTGTGAAAATCGAAGAATTTCATTGTTTTTTCCTTTCTGAAGGGAAGTTGGGTTGACTCAATGTACAAAGATTTAAGATCATTTAGGGTTAATTTGCCCTAAAGCTTGGGGGAAAGACCGCCGAGACGCAAAGGTCGCCGAGCGGAGGGAGGGTTTTTTATTGTAATTGCGTAAAGACGTGATTTATCGCGTCTCCGTAATTTTGATTGGGGGGTCTCCGCATTTTTGAATAGAAATGTATTGGGATGAATCGGATTTCTTTTTGCATTTCATTGATCCTGTACCTAAATTTGTTTCTCTAACGCTAAAAAGAAAGTGGGTGACAACCCAATGGTAGGAATCATACTACAAGAAGGCGAAAATATTGACCGTGCACTTCGCAGGTTCAAGAAGAAATACGAGCGCAGTGGTGTTCTGAAAGAATACAAACGCCGGACCTTCTTCACAAAGCCCTCTGTCGAGGCTCGTACTGAACAGCTTAAAGCTATTCGTCGTGCTCAGAAGATTAATCAGGAAAATTTCTGATAACCAATAAAAAATCCGGCTGATGGCCGGATTTTTTATTTATAGCAAAAAAATAAAGAATAACGGATTGCATATAAAAAGAGTTTTCTTTCCTGCTTACGCCTTAATCCTTACCCCTTAGTCCTTTTAATAAAATACCGAATCATCAGGGAAACTTACGGAAAAAATGGTTCCCATCGGTTTATTATCCTTCACTTCAATCTCGAGATTCAGCAATTCCCTGATTTTGCTCACCAGAGATAAACCAAGTCCGCTGCCACCCGTTACTTTTGCCCGGCTTTTTTCGATCCGGTAAAACCTGAGGAAAATATTTTTCTTTTCTTCTGCGGGTATTCCCAGTCCATTGTCAATTACATCCAGAGTGAAACGGCCCGATTCAGGATGTTTTCTGCTTCTGATGATAACTTTGGTTCTGGGTGGGCTATACTTGATTGCATTTTCAATCAGGTTAAACATAAGCGTGTGAAGCAGGTTCTCATTCGTATTGATAAGGGGTATCGATTCTTCAAGTGACTCGACAAGGGTAATATGTTTCTGGTCTGCAAGAAACCCAAGCTGTTTGAATAACCGGTTAATCAGGATGCGGATGTCAAGAATTTCAAAATCAAGTTTCTCAGTCGTTTTTTCCTCCCGGCTGAGTTTTAACAACGTTTGGGTGATCAGAATTAACTGATTTGCCTGAATCAGGGCATTTCCAAGTGACAATTTATAATAATCAGTTTCTCTGTCACGGCTGAGTGCCAGTTCGAGTTCACCTTTGATAATGGTAAGCGGGGTTAACAATTCATGACTGGCATCTGCCGAAAATTGTCTGACCTGTTCAAAGCTGGATTCCAGCCGGTCAAATAAGTGATTCAGAGTGGTGACAAGCTGGCCAACTTCATCCTGTTCATCAGTTGACTTGATTCGGGTGCTGAGTTGATTTACCGTAATACTTTGTGCAGTTGCTACAATTTCGCTGAGTGGTCTGAGGGCAAGTTCAGATAGCACCAGAGCAAAAGCACTTGCAATAATGATGCAAATGATAATCATCCCGATCAGAACACGGGTCAGACTGTTTAGGAAATCATTAACGGGAACAGAAGATGAAGCTGTAACAACCCACCCGACAATAGGGTAGGTATTGTTTTCAAAAGAAAGGGCAGAGGTGCTGTCGGGAGTTTTAATTATCGGGAATGATATACAGCGGTGCGGAAATCCCAAAGATGGAATTTCAGTAAATTGGGGTCGGTCTGAAAGAACTTTTACAGAAAGTTTTCGGGTAAGGGCATTTTCTATCTGATAAATATTGATAGAAAGACCAACAACTGTAGATTCGGGATTGATAATCCAGGTAAGAAAACGTTTTTTGTTTGATTCAGAATTGAGAATGTACTGAATATCTCTTTTTAGACCCAGACTATCGAACGGTACCTGACTTCGCTGGATTTTGCGCCAGATGATTTCAGAATGATCCAATATATCTGTGTCAATTGTCTGAACCATCCACAACCTGACAGAAAACAGCATCATTCCCGAGAAAATGATCATAAAGGCGGCAATAGAAACGATGAACCAGGTTGTGATTTTGCCGCGAAGCGTTGAAAAGAATCCGGGTAACCGCAATGCGGTTACGCCTCTTCAATCTGGTAGCCGATTCCTCTGACAGTCTGAATAATTTTTACAGGGAAACTTTCATCAATTTTTTTCCTGAGTGCATTGATAAAAACTTCAACAATATTGCTTTGCGGATCAAAGTCAATATCCCAAACTGCTTTCAGAATTTCAGCTTTTGAAACGACTCTTGTTTTATTACGAACGAGGATTTCAAGGAGGGCAAATTCTTTGTTGCTAAGATAAATTGATTTGTCTTCACGGAGCACTTTTTTAGTGATCAGATCGAGTTCAAGTGCACCAGCAGAAAGTTTAAACGGTTTTGAAGAGTTTTTCAGCCGTGAAAGAGCATTGATACGGACGATGAGTTCCTGTATGCTGAATGGTTTTCTGATGTAGTCATTTGCCCCTGCATTAAATCCGCGGATGACATATTCATCCTGGGTATGAACAGTCAATAGAATAATCAGAATATCAGATTGTTCAGCCCGAAGCTTCTGGCAAACTTCGATTCCTTCCATTCCGGGCATCATCCAGTCCAGAATAACCAGGTCAAAGTTTTCTTTTGACGCTTTTGTGTAGCCGTCAATGCCATCAGTGGCAATTTCAACCAGATGGCCTTCTTCTGCAAGTCCTTTTTTCAGGAAGTCGGCTAATGGTTTTTCGTCATCAACAACAAGAATTTTCATAGGTCACCTAAGTAAATATGTACAAATAAAAGAAATTTCGTGATTTATATCAAGACTTTCATTGAAATTTACCCTTAAACTAAGGCGCAATTATTAAAGTTACAAGTCAAAGGAATGTTTTGTATTTTTATGATCAAATAATTATGGGGAAAATTTTGTATTCAATAGAAATTAAAACAGGAAAACTTGATGAACTGTCTGCCGACACGTTAATCTGTCCGGCTGATGAACAGTTTTCAATTTTTGCACCGGCTGTTCTTAGTCTGTTTCCTTCAGGAAAAACTGGTCTTTTAATTCCGGATACCGACAGTCGCCTGCCGGCTGGAATGGCAGCTGCATTTCAGTCTGATCTGACTGCTTTTCCCTTTCTGGTTCTTGCCAGCCTCGGATCAACGGTTTCTTTGGTTAAACCTTCCGTATTCAGGAAGGCGATTTACTATTCACTTCTGGTAGCTGAAGCCAACCAATTTGCATCAGTCGTGATTTCCGTTCCAGATTTCATTTCAACTGGTCTTTCAGAAACTGATTTTACTGAAAACCTGGTCGAAATGCTCAGAAAATTCAGACAGGAATCGGGTATCTTAAAATCTGTTGTTCTTTGGATACCAGATCAGCCTCTGGCAACACGGGTTAAAGTTGATCTGATTTCCAAAATACCCGAAATGGTCTGAAATCCTGAATTGAGTCAGATCGGTTTGAGTACACTTCCAGATTTTTTCAGCATGGATTTTGGAACTGATTTTCTGATGGAATCGGTTACCGCATCCATGATTGACCGTTTCAGATAGGTGCGGCTGTAAACAAGTGAAATTTCACGGGTTGGAACCGGTTCAGCAAAAGATTTTACTTTGTCGAGTCGTTTTTCCCAGCCCAGCAGCATAAGTTCCGGTAGCAGGGTAATGCCGAATCCCTGTTCGGCAAGTTTCAGCAGCATTTCAAGGCTTCCGCTTACGAAGGAGGCCTGATGCCTGCTGTGGACCACATCATGGGCACAGATCTGAAGCGCCTGGTTTCTGAAGCAATGTCCTTCTTCGAGCAAAAGCAACTCTTCAAAAGGGATTTCTCCCATCGGCAGTTTATCAAATGCCTGCAGCGGATGATCGGCTGGCAAATAAGCAACGAAGGGTTCATAATAAAGCGGAAGTTCGTTGATTCCCTGGCGGCTGAGTGGTGTTGCCAGAATTCCAGCATCAATCTGATCCCGGGAAACCATGTCGAGAATCTGATCGGTCTGAAGTTCATTGATTGACAGATTTACCTTCGGGTAAGAAGCCATGAATTCTTTCAGAAACAGAGGAACCAGATAGGGTGCAATGGTAGGTAAAATACCAAGTTTAATATCACCGGAAACCTCAGACTGATCACTTTCTGCAATATCCTTAATTAAAAGACTTTCCCTGAGTACCAGTCTCGCCTGTTCAATAATTTTTTCACCGATCGGGGTAGGTACAACCGGCGACCTGCTGCGATCAAAAATGATAACGCCCAGAGTATCTTCAAGTTTTTGTACCTGCATACTGAGTGTTGGCTGGGTGACCAGACAACTCCGTGCTGCCTGATTAAAATTCCGGTAGCTATCAAGTGCGACAGCATATTCAAGTTGGGTAAGTGAGATATTCGGAAGGGTACTCATTGCAAATCTCCGGGTTTTTCGTAAAGGTAAGAATCACTTGCCTATAAAGAAAATCAATAGGAATGCGGAGGGAGATAGGGACTTTGTGTGGTATGTGGTAAGTGGCAGGTGATAAGTTGAATAAAGTGAATGCATCACTTAACACTTACCACCTATCACTTACTACTTGTTCCTTCAGAACAATCCTGTTATCGTTCCATCATCTTCAAGATCAATAAGCTGTGAGGCCGGTTTTGCCGGAAGGCCCGGCATCCGCATCAGTTCACCCGTTAATACAACCAGAAATCCAGCACCCGCTGAAACCAGAATATCCCGGATTGAAAGTGTGAAATCACGGGGTCTGCCCAACAACTTCGGATTGTCAGATAAGGAATTCTGTGTTTTTGAAAGACAAACAGGCAGATTGCCAAATCCGTTGGTATAAATTGATTTGAGAGCAGTTTTTGCTTTTGGCTGAAAATCAACCTGGCCTGCCCCGTAAATCATTCTCGAAATCCGTTCAATTTTTTCTTCAACTTTTACTTCAGACTCATAAAGGCGGATTTCTTTCCGGTGGTTTCCTGCAGTTTTTGAAACCAGAATTCTGGCAAGATCCAACCCTCCCTTACCGCCTTCAGCCCAGAAATTAACGGGAACCCCGGTTACATCCTGTGAGTTGCAGATTGAAAGAATGGCAGAAATTTCTTCTTCTGAATCACTATGAAATCTGTTGATAGCAACAACCGGTTCGATACCGAAATGGCGAACGTTTTCAATGTGTTTTTCGAGATTTTCACGACCTCTGAGAACCGCTTCAGCGTTCGGAAGGCTCAGATTATCTTTGGTGACGCCACCGTGCATTTTAAGTGCTCTGACTGTTGCAACCAAAACAACCGATGCAGGATAAAATCCGCCATAACGGCTTACAATATCAAAGAATTTTTCGCCGCCGAGATCAAAGCCAAATCCGGCTTCTGTGACAACATAATCAGCCGAAGAAAGAGCCAGACGGGTTGCAAGCAAACTGTTGGCTCCCTGCGCAATATTGGCAAACGGTCCGCCATGAATAAAGACCGGGGCACCACCGATGGCCTGAACCAGATTGGGCTGAAGGGCATCACGAAGAAGAGCTGCAACCGTTCCGGTTACCTTCAGATCCTTAACTGTCACCGGTTTTCCTTCATAGGAATACCCGATTACAATTTTGGAAATTCTCAATTTTAAGTCTTTGTAATCGGATGCAAGGCAAAGAATGGCCATGATTTCTGAAGCAGCAGTAATATCAAATCCGGTTTGACGGGGGATTCCGTTTTTACTTCCTCCAAGTCCTACAACGATATCCCGAAGGGAACGGTCATTCATATCCATAACCCGGTTCCAGGTAATCTGGTTGGGGTCAAGTTTGAATTCATTTCCGTAAAAAAGGTGGTGATCTATGGAGGCAGAAATTAAATTGTGGGCTGTAGTGACGGCATGAATATCACCGGTAAAATGAAGGTTGATGGCTTCCATAGGTAACACTTGTGCATACCCACCTCCGGTTGCCCCACCTTTTACACCCAAACACGGACCGAGAGACGGTTCTCTGAGAGCCGCTGCTACAGATAGATTCAATTCATGAAACGCCTGGGTAAGTCCGACAGAAATGGTTGTTTTTCCCTCACCGGCTGGGGTAGGTGTAATGGCGGAAACCAGAATCAGTTTACCCGTTTTAATGGGATTTTTAATACGGGATTGAACCGAACTCATTTCAATTTTTGCAATGTGATGACCAAAGGGGATAAGGTCAGATTCTGTAAACCCAAGTTGGGTTGCAATTTTTGAAATCAGTTCCGGGGTTATTTCCCGGGCGATTTCTGCACCTGTTTTTACTGTGGTCATGGTTCGTTTCTCCTTCATCCGGTGTTGTAAATCCGGATTAAAAGATAGTAAAATATTCTGACCTTAAAAAGTAAAGTTTGATTGGAAAAATCAAAGATCTTTTAAATCAGGTATTGCTCACAAAACCGGCCAGCTGTTTACTTTTTAATGGAAAGGGCAATTTCCTGAGTTGCCGCCTCAAGCGTTTTATCAATAAATTTTGTCAAAACAGAATATTCAACTGACGGAAACATCGTAACGGGAATTTCAAGCACAGTCAGAATACTGATGGTCTGGTCAGTTCGGGAAAAAGTGACTGAACTTTTTGCACTTTTGGGTCCGGTTAAAGTGGCACCTGAAGGCAGATCATTTACTGTCATTCCTTTGGGAATTTCAATCTGTGTCTCAATAGAGTAAATAAAAGGGGTATCAAACTTGATATAGCCGTACCGGACAGGATTAAAAAGCTCTTTTTTAAACCAGGAAAGAACATTTGCAGAAGGGCGCAGTAAAAGTGAATTATCAATCTGTTCAGGTTGATTTTTCAGTGGACCTCCAATTGTCCAGACAATTTTCCGGTTTTTAAAAATCTCATTGAAAATCACAGTATCTGGTTTTTGGATGCTTTGGATAAGGTCATGTTTTGAAATAAATTGTTTGATGTCAGTTTCTGTCAGGTTACTGACTTCAGTCCTTACATTCTGAGCACATGATCCGGTAAATGAAACCTTGATATTTTCATTTGCTTTCAGATCATCAGTCAATTTTATTTTATGGAATTCAGAAATGGTATGGTCAGCAGTTCTGGGTTGTGCCGGAAATTGTTCGATTCCGCCCATTTCTTCGTCAATCAAAAGGGCCTGCATGCCATAAAGATGCCAGGGGAATTCATGGATTGCAGAAACAGACGGGTCAAAATCATAATAGTCAACCTTTCCGTTAAATTCTACCTTAACAGCTGCCCGGGAAAACCAGGAAAGTGTAGGTGCCGATAATTCGATATTACCTGCCCGGCTGTCTCTTACCAGAATCATTTTAGCCGGCACTTTCCATTGGGTCAGAATTTGATAAAATAGGCCGGCCAGATCGGCAATATCACCTTCATTTTTTTCAAAAATTTCATCTAAATCACGATAAGGGTAGATTGAAGGTTTGGGAAGCAGTTTGATTTTAGTTTTGATTGTTTTGTATAATGAATCAATCAGAGGTTGCCCTACCTTTTCCTGATTGGGCTCAAAACCAAGCATTTTAATACGGGAATTACTAACTGAGAGACGGCCTGTGTAGGTGTCAAAATAATAGGCAGAAATTTCAGGCCAGGTTTCCACACTTTTGATGCCCCGTTTTTTAGGTGTAAAAACAGTAATCAGAGCCTGATCACTGAAAGGCAGACTAAAGTTTTCCTTTTTTACGGGTCTGATATTTTTTGCACTCCAGAAATAGGTTCTTCCGGCACCAAAATTATCACTGATTTGCTCAATTTGGGGTTTACCGATTTCATCTTCAGGAAAAGAATAATAATTTGCTTCATCTTCCAACCGTAAAGTGATGTACAAATTTGAGTACAGAACATAATCTTCATCAGAAAAATAAAAAATCCGGCTTACGGTTTTTAACAAGGGGTTATTATGTGAAAACTCGATTTGGATGACATCATTAACGGCAAGATCAGGGACTTTGAACATAACTTTTCGCAGATATTCATCCCTTTCCTTCCCCTCGTTAATCCGTTGAATTTCAGTTTCACCCATTACATTTACAGTTCCATCCGGTTTTCTGACTCTGACTGAAATTGAAACGGTTCCCGGCCAATCGTCACCTGCAACATCCGCATAAGAGTATGAGAAAGAGCCATACCGAAGGATTGCTTTTTCATTGAGAATTTTTGCAATAATAACAGAGGTTGTTGTACTGGTAACACCCGAATATTCATTTCCCTTTATAAACTTGGTTTCTTCATCAACTTTATAACTCTGTTCTTTAAGAATAATAACGGCATCCTGATATTTAAATGACTCAGAAGTGATTGAATTGATTAACTTTTCACCGGGAAGGTTCCTGAGGAATTCCTGTGCAGAGACAGTCTGAAGTAAAAATGAAAGAAAAATCAATAAAAAGAAGGAAGTTTTGGTTTTCATTGTTGTCTCATAAAGTTATTGACTGGGTTAATTTTCTTAAATGCTCACCGGCTGTGGAAATAAAAGCTGTTTTTTCTTCTTCAGTGTAAAAAGGACCGGCTGGCAATTCAAAGTCAACCGATTGCCGGGTTTTATTGCCGTCAGAAGAAAGGAATTGTAAATCAATTCGACCACGGTTAAATGCCGGATAATAAAAAACGGCTTCTGGTTTAAGATCAGCTTGTTTGTAGGGGAAAAGACCGGTAAAAATCCGGTTTAGAGATGTAATCTTTTTTCCGTTAAGAAGTGTAACTGAATTGGGGATCTGGATTTTGCAGTTTACTTTTGCCATTTCTGGCTTTAATACCCATGAAATATCTGAAAAAGTAACTTCCTGACTGGTTTGGTCTGATAACCAGTTCTGAAGGAATTTTCTGAAATCGAGTTCATTCAAAAAAATACCAAGGTAATTTGCAGTAAGTGCGAATTCACCTTTCATTGAAAATTCAAGAGTTCCCTTCAGATTCTTAGAATCCTGAACCAGGTTACCCGAAATATCAACTCTGTTGGTTCCTGATTCCCGTATGAGTTTGATTTCAGCCGTTTTATCTCCCATGACCAATGCTTTCTGATTGATCAGATCATCACCGGGAAGCCCGGGAATAGAAATCCGGTTTGTTCCGTCATACCAAAAAGTAGATCCGTTAAACGTCCATTCTACAATCAGATGATTGAACTGACTGGCTGGCACATCTTCAAAAAAGGGAACACCACGTTCTCTCATGACCAGAGCCAAACGGGTTTCGATGCCAACCGATCTGGCAAGGCTCCAGATCAGAAGTGAATAATCTTTGCAGTCTGCATATTTATGGTTGAGAATATCAGATAATGAGTTGGGGATAAATTCTCCCCGGGTCAGATAAACCTGTTCATACCGGAATCCGGTCTGGCAGTAATTGAAAAGGACCTTCATTTTTTCGATGGGGTCAGTCAGACCGGCTGTGAGAGAATCTGCAAGTTTTTTTACTGTCGGATATTCCCGGGTGCGGTCTTTTATCAGATTTCTGTAAAATGAGGCGAAACCATTCCAGGTTTCATTTGTGAGACCGGGTGTTGCGAAAACTTGTGGCTGCATGCTTTTTGCCTCAAGTTTCCCCGGAGTTTCAGGTTTCTTTTTGGCCCAGAACAATTTTTTATAGGTTAGTCCGTCTTTTTTTTCCGTTTGAACCCGGGTAGTATCATTTTTAACAAAAACGGAAAAAGAAAGATAATCTGGTGAAATAAATTCGACTGACAGATTTTGGCTGACTTCCGGAAATTCATCAGGACCAAAGGTGAGACCGAGTCCAATCAGGTCATTTTCAGATTCACTGATGAGTTCAACCCAATCTCCGGGCTGAATATCATTTACCAGTGAGGGTATAAGGTACCGTTGCTCAGAAATACTTCTGTAACCACTTTCAGCAAAGGAATAAAGATCTTTTTTTGTTTCCTTTTTGATTACTTCGCCGTTTCTGATGAGCCGGATGTCGAACTCGGTTAGCTGAACCATCGGGTTACTCTGCTGAATGATCCACCGGTTTGATGCAGCAGCAGATCCCATAACCATGATTATATGATTTTTTTCAATCACCTTTGTTCGTGATTCGATTTTAAATATCCGTTCAGCAAGAATAACGGCCGGGGCTTCTTTTGGGGCAGAAAGGCTTTTCAATTGGTTGTCTTCAAGAAACCCGGGGGAAGAACAAGATGAAAAAAGGAAATAAAATCCGGTGAGAAAAACGAAAATGAAGACCAATTTTTTTTGAATCATAAAAGACCCGGGTCGGTTAAAAAGTTAAAGATAAGCAATGGTTAACTTTTATGCCATTTCTTTTCTTATTTTTCACCGGTAGTAACTGACTGAGTTTTTTTCTGAAATAAAAAAAGGGCACACCTTCCTCATGATTTTTTCATAGGGGATAAAATCCCCTGATTTATTGATTTTCTTTATCCAGAGTCATACCTAAATAGCATTTTCAGTCTTTTTGGGCTATTTTTGAGAAATGCAGCAAACCCAGCCGTCAATCGTTTTTTATCAGGGAGAACCAGGTGCTTACAGTGACCTGGCTGCTTCAATTATGGTGCCAGGCATTCCCCGCCGCGGATTCCTTCAGTTTTCAGAGGCATTTGATGCTTTAAGAAAAGAAAAATCACCGGTTGTAGGCGTATTCCCGATTGAAAACTCAATTTATGGGTCTGTTCACCCGGTTTTTGACCTGCTTCAGAGTCATTCATTTTTTATTCAGGGTGAATTTAAACTTCGTATCGAACATTGCCTTCTGGCTAATGAAGGAGCGGGTTTATCCACCATCAAAGACGTTTATTCACATCCGCAGGCCTTGGGCCAGTGTGAATCTTTTTTTAAAGAAAACCCACAGTTAAAACCGGTTCAATGGTATGATACTGCCGGTTCTGCCAAAACCATTTCAGAAAAACAAGGTGACCTTACCGTTGCCGCAATTGCTTCTGAAGAAGCCGCCCGGGTTTACAATCTGCAGATTCTTCAGAAAAATATTGAATCGTTTTCACACAATTTCACCCGGTTTCTGCTTGTTGGCAAACAGGAATTTACCCATCCTGATGCAAATAAAACTTCGATCTGGTTTGAGGCAAAAGATGAACCCGGCAGTCTATACCACTGTCTCGGATGTTTTGCTTCACGGAAAATAAATCTGCTTAAAATTGAAAGCCGCCCGGTTTGGGGGAAACCCTGGAAACACCTTTTTTATGTGGATGTAAGAGGGTCAGTTGCAGATCTCTCAATTCAATACGCTCTTGATGCGTTGAAACCACATACCGACAGCCTTCGTGTTTTGGGTTCTTACCCGGAAGACCGGACTGAGCAAGGTCATGGATTTACCCTATGAGTCTGACTTATATTTTAAAAGAAAGCCTTTCAGGATTCCGGCGGACACGGCTTTCAAGTTTTGTAAGCGTTTCGACCATTATGCTGAGTCTGGTTCTGTTTGGAACGTTTCTTCTGCTTTCGATTAATGCTCAACGTTTGGTTACCGAGCTCAGGTCAAGACTTGAACTTGATGTATTTCTTGACAAAACAATTTCTCCCGAAGAGGTAAAAGCAATTCAGGATCACTTCTTAAAAATTGCCGGTGTGAGCAAGGTTACTTTTATTTCAAGAGATCAGGCCGCTGATATTTTCCAGAAAGAATTTGGCGAAAATGTTTTTGAAATTCTGGACAGCAATCCCTTTCCTCCAAGTTTTAAAATCAATGTGTACGCTGAATTCGGAAGTCTTGATTCTCTGGATAAAATCATTCCCCAGCTTAAAAAAGTGGAGTCTGTTACAGATATTGAATACAACCGGCAATACATTACGACCATTGATAAAAATGCTAAAATTCTCTGGCTGATTTCGACGGGTGTCGGGTTTATTGTGGGTCTTGCTTCCATTTTTCTGGTGAGCAATACCATCAGACTTACGATTTATGCAAAACGGTTTTTGATTCAGACGATGAAACTGGTGGGTGCCACAACTACTTTTATCAGATCACCTTTTCTTATTGAAGGTTTTCTGCAAGGGGTTTTGGGTGGTGTTCTCGCCGACCTTGCACTTTTTGGTATTTTTTATTTGATTGATTTAAATGTTTTCCCCATCAGTAAATATATTGTCATTAACCCGGGATTTTATCTGACTCTGATTGGAATCGGCAGTTTTCTCGGACTTGTCGGTTCGGTTATTTCGGTCCGGAAGTTTATTTCTATGCGAATCAGTGAATAACCCGATGAACGGGGTGCCACATGAAATTTGCTGATTCCCACAATGACTTGCTTCAGCGTGCCCTTGCCGGTGACCTCATTCATCAAAGATTACATGACGGACATTCCGATTTTGTAAGGATGAAACTGGCCGGAGTTGTCCTTCAGGTTCTCTCCGTTTGGGTTCCAGTTCGTTACGCCAGCCAAAACCAATCTTACTCCCAGGCCATCCGCCAAATTAATGCTTTTGATCAGGCCATTCTCGCTTCCGGTGGTGAAGTGGTAAAGGCCGGAACTATCACAGATGTGAAATCAGCAGAAAAAACTGGAAAATTGGCGTTGATGATGGGAATGGAGGGTGGTCACCCAATTGAAAATTCTCTTGAAAAGCTTGAGGAATTTTACACTCGTGGCGTCAGGTACATGAGCCCAACCTGGAACAACAGCAACGACTGGGCCTCAAGTGCCCGGGATGAAGAATCACCGGCTTTTTCCGGACAAAAGGGGTTGACAGCTTTCGGCCGTAAGGTCATCTGGAGAATGAATGATCTGGGTATGATGCCCGACGTTAGCCATGTTGGTGAACAAACCTTCTGGGATATGATAACTGCCAGCCAGAAACCGGTTATTGCGTCCCATTCATCCGTTTATCATTTGTGTCCGCACCCGAGAAATTTAAAAGATGATCAACTGAGAGCCATCGCCAAATCTGGCGGACTCGTCTGTATTAACTTTTTTTCCGGATTTATTGACCCGGGTTACTTTCCGGCAAGAAATAAAATCCTGCTTGAAAAGAAGTCGGAAAAAGACAAATTTACAGAAGATCATTTCACGAATTACGAAGCCTGGTTCACCGCAGAAGACAGACTTGTGGGAAGTTGGGTAAACGAAGTCCGGCCGGAATTTGAATTGCTGATTGACCACATTGTCTATGCAGTCAATCTGATTGGTGAAGATCACGTGGGGTTAGGTTCTGATTTCGATGGAATTGAATCAGCACCCAAAGAACTCGATTCGGTTTTGGATTTAAAAAAAATCCCCGAAGCTTTGCAGCAACGGGGATTTTCAGAAAAGACAATTGAGAAAATTTGTTATAAGAATTTTCTCAGAGTTTTGAAGGACAGTGAAAGGCGTTAAAAAGCATAAGATTTTACCATTTTAACATCTCCAACAATGGTACCTGGGTTTTGATTTCCACTTTTATCTGGGAATTTACCATTCACTAACTCATCAAAGGAGTAGTAGGAAACAAGACCTGTTTCTGATCCAGTCAATTCTTTTTGGAAAGAACTTTTAATTTGGGTTTCAGTTCTCGCAACATTCCAAATTCTGACTTCATCAATACTTCCTTTAAAGAACAGTTTATATTCGTCATTTGGGTAGGGTCTTGAGCCAATTCGAATAGATTCAGTATCCGATATCATACTTCCGGTAGCTGGAGCAGAATGAACAAAATTACCATTATAGTATAGTTTTATTAAACCTGATTGAGCTGAGTAAGTATAAGCGATATGATTCCAATTTTTGGTAGAAAGTTGATTTTCAAGCATTAATCTTCCGTAGCTTTCCCATGAATTTGATAAATCTACGTTTAAGCCCTTTGTATAGTACCCAACAAAATCACCAGGTACCATTTCAATCATAAATGTATTGATTCCCTTTGCCAATATGGTATTATAGGTTTGGGAAATGGGCAGGACCCATGCTTCCAAAGTAAAGTCATTGCCCAGATTCTGGAGTTTTTCTGTGTTTGGAACAGAAACATAGTCACCATCACCATCCAGATAAATGGCATTTCCTGCATTTCCAGCCCAATTAATAGTGATAACCAGGTTGCCAGAAACAGGTTGCATGGTTACTTTGGCGGAAGTAATTTCTCCTGCAAGAATCTGAACGGCAACAGAACCTGTATAGGTTGGGATTTTACTTTCATCCAATGCATTAAGTTTGAAAGTCCAGTTACCGGTCGGAACATTATTTACTTCTACAGTTTGAGGTGTTCCTGAACTCACATCAATTGTATCAGAAATCGTACTATATCCTTCACGGCTTAAATAATATGCCAGAAATTGAACATTTTGAATGTTCGCTGGTTTTTGAAATTGAAAGGAAAGTGAACCCTTTGACTTTTCAGGTGAATCTTCAGGTTCTGTACTGATTTTTTCACAGGAAAGAAAAAGGGTGAATGAAAAGAGGGCGATCAGAGTTAAGACAATTGATTTCATAGTATCCTCATATTTTCTCGGGGTTGATTAGGCAAAACTAAGAAATAGTTTTGTGAAAGTAAATCAATCTTCGGAGAAATTAATATATTGAGCCAAATTGAAATTTGAATCCATCTAAAGTGTATTCTTCAAAATCCGCTTTGATTTTAAGTTAACTTTCCGGAATTTTAATCATTTTCTCAGGTCAAACTAATGGCAATCAACAAATACAGGCTAACGCTTTCCAGAATCCTCAAATTTCTTCAGTATGATATCTGGCGAATTCCTGTCAATAACATCTCAGGAGCCCCCCATTTTTTTATCAGGCAAGTTCGTATCATCATGATTGCGATCAGAGGGTATGAAGAAGACAAACTTCAGCTTCGGGCTGCCTCGTTAACTTTTTATACCTTGCTTTCAGTGGTTCCGATTGCAGCCATGATTTTTGGAATTGCCAAGGGGTTTGGTTTCGATAAAGTTCTGGAAAATGAGATCAGAAACAACCTGACCGGACAGGAAGATGTGGTTGAAAAAGTAATCGCCTTTTCAAACACACTGCTCGAATCTACCAAGGGTGAACTGATGGCAGGAATCGGAATTGCTATGCTGCTTTGGACGGTGGTCAGTATTTTCAGCAGTATTGAAGATTCATTCAACGCCATTTTCGATGTAAAAAAAGGTCGGACTTACCTGAGAAAATTCAGTGATTATTTTTCTCTGATGCTCATTGCCCCAATTTTTCTTGTTCTGGCAAGCAGTGTAAGCGTTTACGTTGCAACCGTTTTAACATCCGTTCAGGCACAGTATGCGGCATTAGGTACACTTGCCCCGCTTTTCAATTTTATTATCAACCTGCTACCGTTTGTGCTGATCTGGAGTTTGTTTACGCTTATTTACCTGATCATGCCCAACACCCGGGTTCAATTCAAGTCGGCTTTGATTGCCGGTGTGATTGCCGGAACGGTTTTTACGGGTATTCAGTGGGGATATATTTATTTTCAGGTCGGCGTATCGAAATATAATGCCATTTACGGTTCGTTTGCAGCACTTCCGTTGTTTATGATCTGGCTTCAGCTTTCCTGGCTGGTGGTTTTAATCGGGGCTGAAATGGCTTACGCCAATCAGAATGTTGAAAACTTTGAATATGAAAAAGATATTTCGACGATCAGCCATGAACATAAAAGGTTTGTTTCCCTTCTGATCATGCATTCTCTCGTGAAAAATTTCGAAAATGGCCGGAGACCACTCACAACGAAAATGCTGTCAGCCCGGCTGGGCCTGCCGTTCCGGCTGATCAGAAAAGTGGTGAGTGAACTGATTACCTGCGGGCTGGTGGTTGAAATTAAACCGGATGAAAAATCTGAACGGTCATTTCATCCGGCAATGGATATCAATAAAATGACGGTCATTTTTGTGCTGAACCGCCTGGACAATATTGGTTCTGATCATATCAAACCAAAATTCTCAGTGGCAGTTGACCAGCTTAACATGACCCTGATCGGCTTCAAATCACTGATGGAAGCCACTGACGGCAATTTTCTGCTAAAAGATCTGGTTGATGGTCCGCCTGTTCCCGAAGAAATTGAAGAAGAGGCAGAATTGGCTCAGGCTGAAGCTTTTGAAGAGAACTGAAATCAGGTTTCAGTTCTTCTGAAGCAGGTAACCAGGTGATCATCAATTACACCACCGGCCTGTAAAAAAGCATAGACAATGGTTGATCCAACAAAGTTGAATCCCCGTTTTTTAAGTTCTTTGCTGATCTGATCAGAAAGTTCAGTTCTGGCCGGAAGTTGTTTCAGCTCTGTAAACTGATTCACAATGGGTTTTCCGTCAACAAACTTCCAGATCCAGGCATCAAATGAACCAAATTCCTTTTGGATTTCAAGAAACGCTTTTGCGTTTTTAACAGCAGAGGCAACCTTTAACCGGTTTCGCACAATTCCCGGATCCAGAAGCAGATCGGCAATTTTTCCTTCATCGAACTGTGCCACTTTAACGGGATCAAAATTCTCAAAAGCCCGGCGATAACCTTCACGTTTGTATAAAATCGTTTTCCAGCTAAGTCCGGCCTGAGCACCATCAAGCACAATTTTTTCAAACCAATGCCGGTCATCGTGGATCGGCACCCCCCACTCTTCATCGTGATATTGAATCATCAGCGGGTCATCCCCATTCCATCCGCACCGGTTTAAAGTCATTTTTTCCCCAGAAATTTATTCAATCTTTTTCGCTGAGCCTCATGATGAGCAAAATGCATAACAATCAGCAGATACCATTCTTTTGCATTTAAATATCCCAATGCCGGATGCTGGGTTTTCAATTTTTCATCAGAATGAATCACGATTTCTGCAAGCTTTTCCATAGAAACTGCAAGCCGGTCCAAAGCAGCAAACATTTGAGCCTTGTCGGGTTGCTTGGGTGTGTATGAATCTGAAGGTGGAACTGAAATTCTTTTGGGTGGAAATCCGCCGAAGAAAAAAGATATTTTCCCGGGGAATGTTTTTTCGCCGCCTTTTTCTGCTTTGATTCCGTTCAGACAACGCTGAATGTGATTGATGTGGAAGTTTTCAGTTCCCAACGTAAGGTGAGCATAAAGCTGACCGATCGACCATTTTCCCGGTTCAGGCTGTCGTGCAAACTCTTCATCAGAATAGGCGGGAAGAGCTTCCTTCCAGGTTTTGATTCGTTTTTCGAGTTTTTTATAAGATTTTTGAATGGAAGCCATTTTCAAGTCCTGTGTGAAATTAAATTCAAGTTAAGTAATTTCGATTTTGAAATAAACCGGAGAGAAAATTCAGAAATGAAAAAAGCAGGGTTTTAGCTGAACTGAAAAATGAAACGGGCTACCTTATACTTGCGATCTAAAACAAAGATAGGCGAAGATTTTTTCTGATCTGTTGATCCATCTCATAAATTCGGGTGTGACAGAGACGACTAAAATTAAGATCGTTAAAAGATACCATTCAAATTGTGATTTGCCTTTTGATTGAATTCCTGAATTGAAATGGTTATTATCCTGATCGTATCCCAGATTTGTTCCTTTTTTTTTATTTGAACCGAAAGTAAAGACATGGCCGTTATTATTCTCTCTATTGGGTTGATGGTGTTTTTCTCCCACTTTTTATCCCTTCAGTTTAAGAAGACCAATATCCCTGATGTTCTGGTTCTGATGGCAATCGGACTTACATTGGGTCCGGTTATGGGATGGATATCCCCTGATGATTTTGGAAAAGCAGGATCAGTAATTGCAACAATTGCACTTGTTGTTATCCTTTTCGAAAGCGGAACGTCAATTAACCTGGAGGTGATGGGCAGAGCACTTAATATCACCAGCAAAATTGCAATTGGGTGTTTTATTCTGACAGCAGGCATTGTCACCTGGCTGGCAATCCTTTTTCTTGAATTAAATCTGCTCCCGGCCTTATTACTGGGTGTCATCCTGGCCGGAACGTCATCAGCAGTGGTCATTCCGATGGTGAGTTCATTGAAACTGGCAGAAAAACCAGCGACCGTACTTGTATTGGAATCTGCACTGACTGATGTTCTCTGTATTGTTGGGGTTTTTGCCTTGCTTCAGGTGATTACTCAGGGTGATGTTGATGCTGGAAAATTGATTGGCGGTGTTTTAGCTGCTTTGATATTTGCTGCTGCAATTGGGTTTCTTGGCGGAATCGGCTGGTTATTCGTACTTGGTAAAGTAAGGGATTTTCCCAACACTATTTCATCCACACTTGCTTATGCATTTATAATTTATGGGGTTTGCGAGTTCTTGGGTTTTTCAGGGGCCATTGCTTCACTTTCACTGGGCATAACCATTTCAAATTTTAAAGAAATGGGATTGGGCCGGTTTAATTTCCTCAATAAGAATATTGTCTCACTTACCACTTTTGATCTGGCATTTTACAGTGAGGCGGTTTTTTTATTAAAAACCTATTTTTTCGTCTATCTCGGAATTTCAATTCACTTTTCTTCACCGGTTTTGTTTGCTGTTGCAAGCGGAATGATGATTCTTGTTTTTCTGATGCGGATCATCCTCACCCGGTTTATTTATAAAAGTCCTGAATTTACACTTCGGGATACTGCAATTACAACGATGCTGGCGCCAAAAGGACTTGCAGCCGCTGTACTTGCAACTTTACCAATGCAATATGGCGTGGTTGGAGGGGAACTGATCAGAGATACGACTTATATGGTTGTTCTCATCAGTATTTCGCTCACTGCAATGCTGATTATTCTGTATCCGAACAAACTTGTGCAGAAGTTTTATTCAGCTATGTTGAACAAACCGGCTCATGTTGTTGAAAAAAAGAATCCTCCAACTTTAGTTTAAGTTTGGCTTCACATGCAAAAAAAAATAAAAAAAAACGGGACAATCGCCCCGTTTTTTTTATTTTTCAACCTAACTTATTTACCAATAAAAAAATCAAAGTATGGTAACACCAATGTACTGAGCTTGCCCGTCAGGTGTTTTAATTTTAAGCAGAACCGCATCACCTTTCTCTTTTTGGGCTAAAACTTTATTCAGATCACCAACAGTTTTAACTTCCTTCCGGTCAATTTCAACGATGACAAGTCCGACAGCAAGATCATTAAATCCGGTTTCCCTGATTTTATTTACCATCAGCCCCACATCAGTTTTGTACTTGGTCATTTCTGATTTTGTTAGCGGACGAAGGTCAACACCCAGTTTATTTATTGATGCCTTCTGGGCTTCAGCTTCATCCTGAGAGTCAAGACCCATGTTTTCATCAGATGAAGCCAGGCTGCCAAGAGAATTCTTTTCAACCAGAGTCAGCTGGAAGTTTAATTCTTTTCCGTCACGCCAAACAATCATTTTTACTTTGTCACCAGGTCGTTTGGAAGCAACAATGGCCTGAACCTGACTGGCAGATGAAACTTCAGCCGTTTCGACTTTAAGGATTGCATCACCCTGCTTGATTCCAGCCTTTTCTGCCGGTCCGCCTGCAACAATATCCTGAACCAGAACACCTTTACCTGACGGAAGGCCAAGAGCTTTGCTTAAAGTGCCATCCATTTCCTTCATGCTGACGCCAACAAAACCACGCAGAACTTTTCCGTCACGGATAAGATCAGTTGCCACTTTGTTTGCAAGATTAATTGGGATTGCAAAGCCATAACCCTGATAACCCCCTGTGCTGGATGCAATGGCAGAATTGATTCCGACAACGGCACCATTCATGGCAATGAGAGGTCCGCCTGAATTCCCGGGATTAATTGCAGCATCAGTCTGGATGAAGTTTTCGATGCCATACACATCACCGATAATGCCAATATTCCGGCCAAGAGCAGAAACAATTCCGGCAGTAACGGTTGAACTCAGGTTTTGTGACAGGGGCGTTCCAATAGCAATAACCCAGTCACCGACTTCGAGTTTGTCTGAATCTCCAATGGGGGCAACCGGCAAATCTTTAGCTTCAATTTGAATAACAGCAAGATCAGTTTGCGGATCACGGCCGATCAGTTTGGCTTTAAATTCACGTTTATCGAAAAGAATTACTCTTATTCCGTCTTCATCAGCAGCTTCAACCACGTGATTGTTTGTAAGGATGTAACCATCATCAGAAACGATGACACCACTGCCAGATCCCTGAATTTTCTGACGGCCACCGTTGGGTTGTGCATCCTGCGGAAAGTCAGGGAAAAATTTTCTGAAAAAGTCTTCGTTTCTGAACCGGTTATCAGAACCTTTTGATGAGCCGGTAACCTGAATGTAAACGACGGTGGGCAGCATTTCTTTCGAAACTGCACGGAATCTCGGACTTGGATCAGGGATTTTATCGAACTGGGTCAGATCAAAGTTTTTATTCCCAAGGGTTATATTTTTGCGGTCATCGCCCATTGCGGCAATTCCGGTTGGAATCCAATCCATCCGCATCATAAATACTGAACCGATTAAAATTCCAACCGCAACCAAACTAACATTGCGGAAAAAGGATGATTTCATTTTTTGTCTCCGTTTATAAATCGAGATGGTACCTGAGGTGGTTTTCCATCATGTGTTCAAGAGTTGAATACTGTTGAGTGGTCAGCCGGGTAGCAGGCATTTCCTGCTGGGTGGGGTACAACCAATGGCTGATCAGTTCAATTACAGGGGTTTCGACGGCGATATCAGTTTTTTGGTTCCGCTGGCAGGCTTCACAAAAAATCTGGCCGACTGATGCATTAAATCCAACAGTGACAGAACGGTCAAAATCACGAAAAGGTTTCCCGCAATTGCCACATTCGAACGTATTGGGTTCATACCCGTTTAACTGCGAGAGTCTGACAAAGAATTTACCGAAAAGTCCCTGATGAATAGATTCTGAAGAATCAATTGTTGTTAAAACCCGTGAGATCAGATTATAATGGGAGGCTGAGTCGTTGTGTGGAATCTGGATTTTAAGGCTCCAGTCAAGAATTCTGAAACCGGCCATCATCCGGTCATAATCTGTAAGCAGCAAATTCCGTTTTGCAATGAAACTGGCCTGGGTGAGATTCTGGATCTCACGACCTGATTTAAGGTAAACCACAACTTCAAGTTCATTTAAAGGCTGGATGAGATGCCCGTATCTTGAATTTTGGGATTTTGCACCTTTGGCAATAATCGAAATCTTCCCGGCATCACGGGTGAGTAAAGTGGCGATTTTTGATGTGTCAGAATAGGGAATTGACCGGAGAACAATTGCAGGTGTGGTTAGGATTTCACTCATGGGAATTGCCGGGGACAGGTGACGGGGGACAAGGGACTAAAATGCCCTCAAATTTTAGAAAAAGTAATGATATATTTAAAATGCAATACGAAACCACCCCGTCCCGAAAGCTTTCGGGACCACCCCTCCTTTGAAAAAGGAGGGGAATCTGGCAAACTAAGCTGTATAGTAATTTTCCGTACACAGTAAAACGTACAACGCAAAACGGTATTCCAAACTTGTCACTTGTCACCTGTCACCTGTCACTATTTTCATTCCCACCGGAGAATTTCAGTTTCATCTTCATGAATCCAGGAATGGGTTTCTGGTTTCCAGAGTGATTTCAGGTGATTTATAAATGAACGTTTCTTCTTGATTGCAGCCAGAATTGCAATTTTTTGGCGCATCGTTTCCATATATCCAACCCGGATAAGGTTGTCAAACTCGGTATAATCTGTCCAGTCGACATCCTGAACTGCGGGCCGGATGACAAGATCAGAATCCTTGAGAAGTACCGTCCGGTAATTGGATTGAAGGATGTCATCTTTTCTGATCAGGATTTCAAGTCCGGTTTCGGGATGTTTGGGAAGAGGTGCCGGAACTTTTGAAACATCAACACCGATGATCACATTCATCCCATGATGACAAAAGGGTCTGACCGGGATCAGGTCGGTGACCTCACCATCGACAAGAAGGTACTTTTTATGAAGAACCGGTGGCATCATTCCGGTAATGGATGCACTGGCAACGATTGCAGGCACAACCTTTCCGGCCGTAATTGTAACAGAGTTTCCGGTAATCAGATCGGTGGTCATTGCGGCAAACGGAATTTTGAGATCTTCAAAATTTGAGTTTTCGGGGAAGAAGAACCGGATAAGTTCTTCAAAGCCTTTCCCATCGTAGTAAAAGGGTTTGGTGAGAAAATTTCCTTTCATCATCAGAACTTTTACAGATGATTTCAGATTCGTCCAAAAGGATTCATCATGCTTTCCAAACGTAGAAATAAAGGCGTTTTCCCGGAATCCATCCCAACGAAAAAGTTCACGGAAAGCAGCTTCTGTTTTTTCAGCGGATCCGGTTTTTGCATAAACGCCGCCAACAAAGGCTCCCATACTGGTACCGGTAATATGAGTAGGGCGTATTCCCATTTCTTCAAGGGCTTTAAGAACGCCAATGTGCGCAAAACCACGGGCGCCGCCGCCGCCAAGAGCTAAAATCAGTCGTTGTTTCATGGTAGTGAAGATACGGAATAATTCGGTTACCGCCGAGGCGCCGGGTGCCGCAGAGAGGAATTTCTGCGCACCAAAGGAACCAGATTGTTTCGGTTTTCCCGAAAATCAATTTGGAGAATATGGATCTCCCCTTTTTTAAAGGGGAGATGCCGAAGGCAGAGGGGTTTTGTTCAGGATTCCAAATCAAATTTTCGGATAATCAGCCAAATCTTTAATTCCGGATTTCAAATCTTCCTGAGTTAACACGTGATCATGCAGTTTGCCATCGAAATAATCCTGATAAGCCTGCATATCAAGGAAACCGTGTCCGCACAGATTGAAAAGAATGGTCGGTGAGGTTCCTTCCTCTTTTGCTTTTTGGACTTCACGGAAAACCTGAGCAATTCCGTGGGTAGCTTCTGGAGCAGGAATAATGCCTTCTGCCTTGGCGAAAGCAACACCAGCTTCAAAACATTCCAATTGCTGGATGGCAACGGCTTCGATCAGATTATCACGCAAGAGCTGGCTGCAGAGAACACTGGCACCATGGTAACGGAGTCCGCCGGCATGAATTGCAGCAGGAAAGAAGTTATGACCGAGTGTGTACATGGGAAGCAACGGTGTGTAACCCGCTGAATCGCCAAAGTCATAACGGAATTCACCTTGTGTCAGTTTTGGGCAGGAAGCCGGTTCAACAGCAACGGCTCTGACTTTTTTCCCGTGAAGCAAATTCTGGCGAAGAAACGGAAAAGAAATTCCGGCAAAGTTTGAACCGCCACCCAGTGGTGCAATCACAACGTCCGGGAAATCACCGGCCTTTTCCATCTGAAGCAAACATTCTTCACCGATAATGGTTTGGTGAAGCAGAACGTGATTCAGAACTGAACCAAGGGCATATTTGGTGTGATCATTTTGAACCGCCATTTCAATGGCTTCAGAAATGGCAATTCCCAGACTTCCGGAAGTGGTCGGATCTGAAGCCAGAATATTCCGGCCGGCTTGTGTACGATCTGAAGGTGAAGCATAGACATTGGCGCCATACGAATTCATGATGGCTTTACGATAAGGCTTTTGGTCGTAACTGATTCTGACCATGTACACATCACATTCCATCCCGAACATGTTGCAAGCAAAAGAAAGTGCTGTTCCCCACTGACCGGCGCCGGTTTCAGTGGTTATTTTTTTCACGCCTTCCATTTTGTTGTAGTAAGCCTGGGCAACGGCGGTATTGGTTTTGTGCGATCCGCTCGGACTCACACCTTCATACTTGTAATAAATTTTGGCCGTTGTGTCCAGCAATTTTTCCAGCCGGTGAGCACGGAACATGGGTGTCGGGCGCCAGAGTTTATAAATTTCACGTACTTCATCAGGGATTTCAATAAACCGTTCTTTCGAAACTTCCTGCTTGATCAGTTCCATCGGGAAAAGCGGAGCCAGATCCTGCGGACCAACCGGTTGCTTGGTTCCCGGATGCAGAGGCGGAAGAGTTGGATTTGGCATATCTGCCTGAATATTATACCAGTTACGGGGAATTTCATTTTCTGTCAGGAGGATTTTATAAGGTGCAGACATGGACATGCTTCCGATTTTTGGTTAGGGATTAAGGTGATTCTGCTGTTATTTAAGTTAAACTTGCAGAATATTCGGGTTTGATCGGGAAAAAATCAAATCGGAAAAAAGGATTTAGGAAAAAACAGGGTTTTGGTATAAGGAATAAGGTGGAAGGAATAGGTGTTTGGCATAAGGCATAAGGCATAAGGATTAAGGTTAAAGCAAAACAAGAGGAGCTGTCATCCCGGCTCTTAAGGCGGGATGACAGAAATTTGATTTTTCCGATCAGCCAAAACCTGGTTTACCTTCTTCCTTCAAGCCGGGAGTTTTTAATTAGTTTATATTTTTCGACCAAAGTCAGAAATTCTTTTCTGTACCCATTCTTGTCTGAACCGGAAGCCAGTGTACCCCGGGAATAAACAGAACTCAAATTGGCATTTCCTTTGTTTGCAGAATTCCGTAAAATCAAACCGAATTCAGCAACCGAGGATACAAAACGAAAGGTTTCAGAAGCTTTTTCCATCTCAGCCAGATCATCTTTTAAAACAGAAGTGATTTCCTGACTGACTGAATCTTCCGGATTTTTGTACCTGATTTTTACGGTTAAAAGTTCATCTGTGCTGAATGCTGATTTTTTAATTTCAGTTTGAACGTATTTACTTTCGGTGGGCTGAACCTGCTTTCCCTTCACCGGATAGATTTCATAAATGGCGGTGACCGCATGACCAGAACCGACTTCACCTGCATCTTTTTTATCATCCTTGAAATCTTCCTTGTTGAGCATTCGGTTTTCGTAGCCAATAAGCCGAAAGGAATCCACTTTGGCCGGATTGAATTCAACCTGAAGCTTGACGTCCTTGGCAATCGTCACCAGCGTCGATTGCATTTCATCAATCAGAATCTTTTTTGCTTCCAGAATATTGTCGATGTAACCGTGATTTCCGTTTCCTTTATCCGCTAACTCCTGCAACAGTTCATCCCGGTAATTGCCCTGACCAAAACCCAGGGCAGTTAAGAAAATTCCGGATTTACGTTTGGATTCTATGAAAGTGGTAAGTTCAGATGTGCTTGAAATTCCAACATTGAAATCTCCATCTGTGGCCAGAATAATGCGGTTATTTCCATTTTTAAGGAAGTTTTTCTCTGCAACTTCGTAAGCAAGTTTTACGCCTTCACCGCCAGCGGTTGAACCACCGGCTTGCAGTCGGTTAATTGCATTTCTGATTGTTTCCTTTTCATTTACAGGTGTTGACGGAAGTACAAGACCAGCCGCACCGGCATAAACCACAATGGCTATTCTGTCTGTAGGGGCAAGATTATCAAGCAGCATATTCATTGACATTTGAACCAGCGGAAGTTTATCTGGAAAACCCATTGATCCTGAAACATCAATCAGAAAAACCAGATTGTTGGGTTTTACCTCTGTAATTTTTCTTCCCTGAATTCCGATCAGAACCAGATTATGGTCTGCATTCCACGGATTGGAGGCATATTCTGTTGTGATTGAAAACGGAGTTTCATTTTTTGGGGATGGATACGGATAGGGGAAGTAATTGATCATTTCTTCAATCCGGACTGCACCCACGTCTGGAATCAGGTTCTGGTTAATAAACCGGCGGATGGTAGAATAAGCAGCCCGGTCAACATCTGCACTGAAGGTAGAGAAATTATTATCTTTTGCAGAAAGCATCCGGTTTTCATTGATGGCCGCATATTTTTCAGTATTGCCCGGCTCAAAATCTTCCCCTGCAGGAACCCCGTTTATCATATAGGCTACCTCTGCTGATCTCCCGCTACGGGAATCATATACAACACCTGATTGAACTGAGTATGTTTTGTCTTTCGTGACAGAAGGTCTGCCGGTCTCAACAACAATTTCTGAGATTTCAATTGATGATGCTGAAAGCGTAACATCCAGAACATTATCCTGACCCGAACTAATTTTCACATTTTTAAAAACAGTGCTGGTATAACCCAGGTAAGCAACCTTGACAGAATAAACCCCTTCAGGAATGTTTTTAATCAGGTAGTTACCGTTATAATCAGTTGCCGCACCAAATTTGGTTCCGATTAACACCACATTGGCAAGCTCGAGAGGATCGCCTGAATTTGAATCTGTGATTTTGCCTTTCAGATTACCAGTTCCTGCAAAAACAGAGAAAGAAAAGAGAATCGTTGTAAGTAAAGACAGGATCGTTTTCATGGAACCTCCGATGTGTGTGTGGGATTATTGTTCATTCTACATCAGAACCTGGTCAGGGTTCCTTAAAATGATACGGAGGGGGAAGCAAAATACCCTTAAGGGGAATTAAGATTGGTGGTTTTTCGGGGTTTTCATCCCGGCCAGGTGACCGGGATGAAAATGAAATAGATTACTTTACACGTTTAGCCAAGAAGTCCAATGCCTTTTTATGGGCATCTTCCGCAAATTCTTTGTTGTGTTTGGGGTTGCTCGGATTGGCGAAAGCATGATCAGCTTCATACCAGAAAGACGTTGCGTTTTTCCCGGCCTTTTTCATGGCAGCTTCAAAACTTGCAATCATTTCTTTATTGATCCATTGATCTTTGGTTGCATAAATTCCCAAAACATCGGCGTTCAGTGATTTCAGTTTTTCCGGATCTGATTCCGGCTGACCATAATACAACACACAACCACCGGCCTGTTTGCCTGCCAGAAGAGAAGACTGTAATGACCATCCGCCGCCAAAACACCAGCCAATGGTCAGAATTGTTGATTTTTCACCCGAAAAAGCAATTGCTCCTTTGATGATTGACTGTGCACGTTCTGTTTTAACAGCACCCATGTAAGCACCGGCAGAATCACGGGTTGTGGCAACCTTTCCGTCATATAAATCGAGTGCCATGACATTTACATTTTTCAGTTCGGATGAAAACCGTTCTGCTTCCTGTTTGATGTAATCGTTCAGTCCCCACCATTCGTGAATAACGAAAAGAGTGGTTGCGGATGGCTTTTCTGATTTGATAAAATAGGCAGAGGCTGTTTTTCCGTCAGGGGTTGGGTAGGTAATGACAGACCCGGCAGCAGGTTTTTCACCTTCAAAAGGTTGAGGTTCATCGTGACTCATTTTAAAAGTCTCCTGGGTTGAAAAGGAAGCAAATTGTACGGTTGGATCGGAAGGTCCTGTTGCCGAAGCCGTACAGCAGGAATGAGATTGTGAAAATCCGGTTGAAGCAAAACCGGCAAGGAGGAAAAAAGTAAAAATCGATTTCATAGAGAATCTCCGTTTGTATTGATAGTGCAATAACAACTGAGATCATCAAAATGGCTCCCGGGATTGGGATTAATTTTAAGGAAACCCCCAACTTATAAAATATTCACTTTCTCTCTTTTGATAAGCATTTCTACCAGGGGACAAGTTGTCCCCACCCTTTTGAAAGAAAGTCGTCCCGTTTTCTCATTTTCATCAAGTAATCTGTGGGGTTCACAGAATCTGATAAAATACCAACAACATCTACAACAGAAAAATACCATTGCGCTTCTGTTGCATTCCAAACTGGTCGTATTTCTTTACTTTCAATAATTTTATACCGCTCATGATTTTAACTGCTCTTTCGAAAAAGTATAGACACTTAGTTGTGTTATTATTTCAAAGGGACTTTGCCATAATTAATAGTTCACTTGGGTTTGCACCTTAATTATTGGTTCCAATGCTATTACAATCATACCCAGATATTTAAATTTACTCACCTTTTCAGTAGAAACCGAACTCGTGGATTGTCTCATTGTGGCCATTCGACGAGCTGAGTGACCAGATCTCACTTCGCATAGCTTGTGTCTGTTCTGCAAGAATCCGGTCTGAGGATTCTACCAGCCAGATTTCATCTAAGCGGGCTGTTGAGGCAAGAGGAGAGGCGTTTTTGAGGAGGTTTTTTCTTTGGTGGCTTCGGTTGGTATGGATCCACCTATGAATTTCATTAGTTGTAAAATATTCTTAAAATCCCTGAACAATTTAATTTTTTGGAAGGATTTAAAAGCCAGGGAAAGTTAATAAGAAAACGGAAAGAGAGAACTTAAGACAACTACATTTAATTGATAAAACATTTTAGCTCAATTTGGAATAAATTCCACAATGAAATTTAAAACGAAGGGTCTCGTCATCGGATTCGGAAATATTTGGTGATTAACAGTGTAAATTTTAATAATATCTTTCCAAATAATATGAATTATCCCCAGAATTATCTGTGTAGATGTTAAAATTTATAAAGAACTTTCTTCTTGTGATTTTAAAATCGTATGAATTATATTGTGGAGATAAACTACCATATATTCTTGCATAACAATTTCCTTCAACTAAATATGTTGCGAACCAACTGTTAAGCGTGGTAACTTTATTTGAATCAACAACTTTATCATCAATGGTCAGAGTAATATTGCATTCATCCTGATTTACTATTTCATTAATTATTTTATAATTTGAATTGATTGTCCAGGGCGCAATTACCACTTCTTTTCTATCATTATTTATTTTTTGAATTATTTCAAAACAATGATATTTAGGGTTTATAGTTATAACAGGATTTAATTCGGGGTATTTATCTAATTTCTGGAAATTCTCACTACTTAGATCAATCATCCATCCTTCGTAACTATAAAGTAATAAATGTTCATAAAAAGGTAATAATTTATAATAGGATTTTGCAGTTATTAATCTATCATGCTTTTTATTCCCAAGATTATATTGGCATAAAGTATAAGAATCTGTATCAGGGAAAGTCCCTGGATAGTTTTCTAAATAAAATAATTTATTTTTATAATAGAATAGCACAGAATCAGTTACTTTAAAAATATCATTTGATTTTATACATTTTTTTTCGTCTAAGACCACAAAATATCTGTCATCTTCCCCAACAGTAAAACACACTATATTTTGAATAGACTCAAAATGGATACTTTTATTTTTGCTATCCTGAACTATATCCAATGGTTTATCACTGAAATAAGTACTATCACTTCCAAAGATCAGATATCCATAATTCTCAAATACTTCTTTCAATAAGTTAAATTTCTCAATATTGCAGGTATTATTTTCAATTTTTAACTTATATAAATTACCACTCTCCTGTGCATAAATAGAATCATAAAAAAATAGAATAGAAATTAATAATGTTATTTTACTTATACCAGCCAATAATCGTTTGTCATAAACCAGGCGCATTTTGATTATACACTCCAATAATTTGTTTAACCATTTTTTTAGCACACTCAGTTTCTAATGAATCGACAAATTTTTCACCCCAGGAATATTTAATATTATTTTCCAAAGTGGGTTCCAATTTGCAGCCGAATAGTATCAGAAAAAGTAAAAATATTTTCCCTTTGAGTTTGAAGTTCAATATTACCTTCCTTTTCACAATCTACCACAATTTACGTTCTTGGGTCACCTCTAAAACCTTCAAGTTGTTATTTTCTCCAAGATTCGAACAAAAACCGCGGATCCGGTGAAAATTGGAAACTTGTTTTAACCCTTTCTTTAGGTTTGGATTGGATTAAACAATTATGCAAAGCTCATTCATTATGAGATAGCAATAGAGGTTTTTAAAAGTACCGTCAAACTTTCATTTTAAGTTTTGTTTAAATTTTCCGGTTTTCATATAATTCAAAATATCTCTCCGTTCAATATATTTTAAATATTTTATAAAAACATTTACTGCTCCCCAAAATAAGAGTAAAAGAATAATTCCAACTATATCGTTTCGACCAATTGCCATTAAAAGGGAAAGCACAACCAGAACTGATCCGAAATAAATTAAAAAAGTAAGAAAATTCCATGTCATGTTGTTTTCAATGGGTTTTAAAATTAAGTCATCTTCTAATTTGATTGCAACATAATTCCTGTACATATTATTATTTACATTAATAAAAAAAGCATTTTCTTTCTTATTTGATATATAATTTTCAATTGTAGTTTTTTCATCACTTATTTTAAACATTTTGTTTTCTTTTATATGATTGGAGATGCCGTGGATTTAAAAAAAAGGGACTGTCCAAAAAAAAGTTTTTTGAACAGTCCCCGCCTTTGAATGCATATAATGGATGAGCTTCGCAGAACTTCGTAAACGGATCCCCGACAGTGGTCGGGGCAGGCTAAGTCCGGGATGACATTTTTGAGTGGCTTTTATTGAGTTCGTAACCTGTAACCAGTAACTAACCTTACTCTGTTGCAGCTTTCAGTTTCTTCAGCAGAACCAAAACCATTCCTGCACTGAGAAGTGAACAGATCACAAGAAGGAGGAAGAATTCCCACAATTCCCAGTTCTGGTAAAAACGTCCGACAAATCCGGAGAGATAATTTCCGATTGCAGTGGCCATAAACCATCCGCCCATCATGAGTCCTTTCATTCTTGGCGGTGCCACTTTTGAAACGAAGGAAAGTCCCATCGGTGAGAGGAAGAGTTCAGCAATCGTCAGAACGAAGTAGGTTGAGATTAAAAAATAGGGAGTTACGGTTACAGGTGACATGCTTCCATTAAGGGAATACACAGGAGGAAGGCTGAAAGACGCCACCATCATGACCAGAAACCCGATTCCAGTTACCAACATTCCCAAACCAATTTTTGCCGGTGACGATGGCTCCAACCCCTTTGAATTTAACCACCTGAACGTCGCAACGATAACTGGTGTCATAAGAACAATAAACATAGCATTAAATGAGATAAACTGCTCAGGCGAAATTTTGGTTAGGGGTTCATTGTTCAACGCCTGGTAAATAATTACTCCCAGACCACTTGCAGTCAATGCACCGCCAATTCCACGTGCGGTTGTTGAAGACCCTGTACTGAAAAGTAACCCGAGTCCTACAAAAAATCCAATAACCGCATGTAGTCCTAATAAGTTAAACAAAACTGAGGTAAGTGGACTGACAAACGGATCTGTATAATTTTTTGCATAGAGGGATAAAGCTGCTCCATTTTGGTGAAACGCCATCCAGAAAAAAATCACGATGGTGAAAATGGTAACAAGAGCAATTATCCGATCCTTTTCCTGCTTCGGAGTAAGTACAATATCCTTTTCAGAATTGACCTGGTTTTTAGATTGAAAATCTGCATCAGCATAATATTTACGGAAAATCACAAAAATCAGAAGTGAAATCACCATTCCGATTGCTGCAATTCCGAACCCGGCATTGTAAGCTGTGGCAAGGCTAGTTCCCAGTTCATTCTGGAAATAATTCCGGATTCCGGCAGCAGCCTGAGGCGCATAGAAGGCACCAATGTTAATTCCCATGTAGAAGATGTTGAATCCGGCATCCTTCAGAGAGCCGTCCTTATGGGCGTAAAGATTACCCACCATCACCGAAATGTTGGCTTTAAACAGCCCGTTACCAATGGCAACAACAGCCAGAGCAATGTAAAGCTGAGTCACGTCAGAGGTTGGGATGGCCATTAACGTATATCCGATTGCCAGGGTTATGGCACCCAGAATAATTGTACGACTGTAACCCAGATAATTATCGGCAATGTAACCACCAATAATCGGGGTGAAGTAAACAGCGGCCATGAAAATACCCCAGACGTTGGTCATTTCCTGATCGTCCCAGCCGAAAGCAGCACCGAGATAAAAAACGAAAATGGCAACCATGGTGTAAAAACCGAACCGTTCCCACATTTCTGTGAAGAACAGAACGTAGAGTCCTTTTGGGTGTCCTTTGAACATTCGAGCTCCGTATTTGTTTAGTAGGTAGTAGACAGTAGTTAGTAGATAGTAGAAAAGACTGTAGTCAGAAAACAGAAGTCAGAAGTCAGGAGAAAAAAGAATATGAAAACGGGTCACTGAGCGGAGTCGAAGTGCCCCGTTTTGGCAACTTGTCCCAAGTCACAGAATTTTTTCCCGTGACCCGTAATCTGTGACCCGTAACCCAAGTATTTCCGTCCCTTGTCCCAAGTCCCTCGTCACCGGAAATTGTTTTTCCCGTAACCCCCCGAAAGCTTTCGGGGCAGGCAGTAATCTGTGACTCGTAACCTTTAAAAAGCCTAAGGCTTTTTAATTCACCCCATGCATCATTTTTTGCAGGCGTTTTGAAAGCAGGAAGAGAATTCCGGCAGCGACGGCAGCAAAAATTACGAAAATGGTAAAGAAGTCAGATAAATTGTTGATTACAAATCCAAAAATCTGGGGTTTAACCGCCAGTGCCGGATCTGGATACAACGCACTGAGCTGACCGGCGGTAAAATTGGCAACCACGTTCGCAAGATACCAAACACCCATCATCAGCGAAGCAAATTTGATCGGAGCCAGTTTGTTCACCATTGAAAGTCCGATCGGAGACAAACAGAGTTCGCCCATAGTATGAATCGTGTACAACCCGAGCAGCCACATCGGACTTACTTTTGCACCGGAATCAGCCCCCTGAACGCCGCCCAGAATAAACACGTAACCTAAAGAAACTAGCAAAATACCCATTGCCATTTTGGTTGGTGATGAAGGCTCCCAACCACGATCACCCAATTTCAGCCAGAGCCAGGCAAAGAACGGAGCCAGAATCATAATCATAACCGGATTGATAGACTGGAAATAACTGGCAGGAATCGTCCAGCCGAGCAGAGACCGGTCGGTTTGTTCTTCAGCAAAAAACGTCAATGAAATACCGGCCTGTTCAAACGCTGTCCAAAAAGCGATCACGAAAACGGCAAGAATGAAAATAACGGCAATTCTTTCATAATCCTGTTTGGTCAGCTTCCGGTTGATTTCATCCAGATGCGCCTGGGTTCTGCCCGAAGGAGCCATTCCGATTTGCTGACCATCAGGGGTCACCAGATATTTATTCCGCAGGGAAACAAACGTGATAATGCCGAGAACCATTCCAACACCTGCAGAGAAAAATCCCCATTTAAAATCAGCAGGGTTTCCGGTATCGCCCAGATAACCGCAAACAAGGGGAGAAAGCAAGGCGCCAAGATTTACGCCCATGTAAAAAATCGTGTAAGCTGAATCTTTACGGCGGTCACCGGCAGGATAAAGTGAACCGACCATCGTTGAAATATTCGGTTTGAAAAATCCGTTCCCGAAAATCAGAAAAACCAGAGCCATGAAAAACAGTGGTCGCCCCAGCTCGGGGACGTCGTAAAACGAACCGGATGCAAAAAGTGCAAACTGACCAATGGCCATCAGAGTTCCGCCTACAACGATCGAACGGCGGTTTCCCCAGTACCGGTCAGCAATATATCCGCCCAGAAGGGGAGTCAGATAAACCAGAGCCGTGTAGTAGCCATAAATTTCAGAGGCAGCAGCCTTATCATAAAGAAGGGCATTAATCATAAAGAGAGACAGAAGTGCTCTCATCCCATAATAACTGAACCGTTCCCACATTTCAGTGAAGAACAGAAGCCGTAAGCCAACCGGATGCTGCTTAAACATGGTGAATCCTTTTCATTTTCAGAGTATGAAAAAACATATTTTGGAAAAAAGACTGATAAAAATAAGGAGTTGAAACGAGAATGGAAAGGATTTCAGGAATTTACCGGAAATCCACAGGCGGATATCCGGTTAAATTTCAATTAAACCGAAGGATATTGCTGATCGAACCACGTCATGAAGGAACGGATTCCGTCTTCGAGTTTTGTTTTTGGCTGGTAACCCAACAGGTTCTGTGCCCGTGAAATGTCGGCAAAGGTAATATTTACATCACCCGGCTGCATGGGTTTCCGGTCAATAGTTGGGGTGATTCCGGATACTTTTGCGATGGTTCCAATCAGATCGTTCAGTGAAATGGGCGTGTTGTTTCCCAGATTCATGATATCATAAATGCCGGAATTATCTTCAACATACCGGATGGCACGAACAATGCCGTCAACTGTATCTGCAACAAAGGTATAATCACGTGAAGTTGATCCGTCACCAAAAACGGGAATCGGACGGCCGGATTTCATGAGGTGGATGAATTTGTGGATGGCAAGATCGGGTCGTTGCCGGGGTCCGTAAACCGTGAAAAACCGGAGATTGAGAATATCCATTCCATACAAATGATGGAAAGTATAATTGATCAGTTCACAGGCTTTTTTCGTAAAGGCGTAGGGTGAAATCGGGTTTGAAACATCCATATCTTCCCGGTAAGGAGTTTCCGGCATATTTCCATAAACTGAAGAGGAAGAAGCGAAAACCAGTTTTTTCTTTCCGGCATCCCGCATCCGGTTCAGAATATTCTGGGTAGCCACAATGTTGGCATCAATATATCCGTTCGGATCCTGAATGGATGGACGAACTCCGGCTTTACCGGCAAGGTGAATCACCACATCGACTTCATCGAGGGGAACCCGGCGGACCATTTGGTAATCGGATAAACTGATTTCAAAAAACTGGAATTGCGGATGGTTTCTAACGGCAGCAATATTGCGTTCTTTAATATTTCTCGGGTAGAACGGATCAAAGTTATCGACACCATAAACGGTGTGGCCAGACGCCAGAAGTTTTTCTGTGAGATGTGAACCGATGAATCCGGCACAACCGGTGACCAGATAATTTGACATGCTTTAAGATTCCTTGCAAAAACTGAAAGTTCAGAAAATGTAAGGTTGGAAGCAAGTTAATACTTCAAGCCATCAGTTCCTTTACCAGCATAACAATCCCGATAATCAGAACAAACCATCCGAAGTAGAGTTTAAGTTTAGCTGGGTCAATTTTTCGGGAGAGTAACGTACCAGGGAAAATGGCTGCCACAGGAATCAGGCTGAACGGAATCAAAAATGTCCAGTCTGGAGTCGAATGCAATAAGTCACCCGAAAAACCCATGAGAGAATTCATTGTGATGATGACCAGTGAAGTCCCGATTGCAGAGCGAATGGGGAGTCCGGCCAGGAGAACCAAAACCGGGATGATGATAAATCCGCCACCGGCACCGGCAAATCCGGTTACAATCCCGGTTCCGAATCCGATCAGTAAAATAAGTGCGCCATGAAACTGGGCTTCCTTTACCGGACTTTCTTTTTCATTTTTTCCGGACCGGATCATGGAAAGAGAGGAAAAAATCATGAGGACCGAAAAGAAGATCAGAATCAATCCACCTTTGGTAAGAGTAAAAAGGTCTGATGATAAAATAACTTCTGGCAAAGCCGGAATTAAAAAAGAACGGGTGAGGTAAACCGAAAGCAAAGAAGGAAGAACAAAAAGCAAAGTGGTGCGAAATTTAATTTCACCCTGTCTGAAATAGGAAATTGAGCCGGTAAAGGCTGTAACACCAACAATAAAAAGCGAATAGGAAGTTGCAGTTACAGGGTTAAAACCAAACAGATAAACCAAAACAGGCACAGTTAAAATAGAACCGCCGGCACCCATCAGTCCAAGGGTGAGTCCGATCAGAACCGCAGCAAAATATCCGGCAATTTCCATTAAATACTTTCTGAAAGGTTAAAAAGTCGGTTAAAATTTACAAAGCTGACTTTGAAACGGGTGGATAAATCGTGAACTTGTTTTTCAGATTATTTAGACCATTTTCCCGGAGATAAATGTCATGCGAGCAATTCTTCAAACAACTTCCGGTTCTGCTGACACTTTACACATCGGCGAAACACCCGATCCGGTTCCTGCAGCTGGCGAACTTCTTGTTTCTGTGAAGGCTTTTGGACTCAACCGTGCCGACATCCAGCAACGGGAAGGCAAATATCCGGCTCCTGCAGGTATAACTCCGGTTCTGGGTTTAGAGCTTTCGGGAGTAGTGGTTAAAGTTGGTGAGCAGGTTAAACGCTTCAAAGCGGGTGACGAAGTTTTCGGGTTGGTCAGCGGTGGTGCTTACGCAGAACTGGTTTGCCTCGATGAACGGATGGCCATCAAAAAACCAAAAGAAATGTCGCATGAAACGGCTGCAGCTATTCCTGAAATGATGATGACAGCGTGGCTGAATCTGATGGATGTAGGCAACATCCGTGATCATGGTTCCGTGCTGATTCATGCCGGGGCAAGCGGCGTCGGCTCTGCTTCCATTCAGCTGGCCAAACATTACGGCTGCAAAGTTTTTACAACCGTCGGCTCTGCAGAAAAAGCAGATTTTTGCCGGAGTTTGGGTGCTGATGTGGTAATAAACTACAAAACAGAACCTGACTTCAAGGCTGTTGTCAAGCAATATACTTCCGGGAAAGGTGTTGATGTGATTCTGGATTGCATCGGAGCTTCCTATCTGGAAGGAAATATTTCCTGCTGCCGTCAGGACGGAAAAATTATCATGATTGGTTTATTGGGCGGATCGGAAGGAAAACTGAACCTGGGACATCTTCTCGTTAAACGGATTCAATTAATTGGCTCGACTCTTCGTTCACAACCGATTGATGTCAGATCACGGCTGACCGATTCATTGAAAACACATGTTCTCCCCGAAATTACCTCTGGGCGGATTAAAGTTCATATTGACAAAGTTTTTTCTTTCGATCAGATTAAGGAAGCTCATCTTTATCTTGAAGAAAATAAAAACAAAGGCAAGGTTGTTGTTAAAATGTAGAGACTGGGCATTGCCCTTTCTCTACAGAACATCATTCCTTCCCTCCTCTGACACTTTCTGCCAGCCCCATCATCCAATCTCCGAAAAAAATAAATAACGGAGACCTCAATGACCGACTCAAAAGTTCTGATTTTTACCGATGAAAATGTAGCTGATATAATCAATGCAAATCCTGAAAAACCCATTCTGGTTGATTTCTGGGCACCCTGGTGTGGCCCTTGCCGGATGCAGGGTCCGATCATTGAAGATCTTGCAGCAAAAGCGGGTGATGATGTGATCGTGGCAAAATGTAATGTGGATGAAAATCCGGCCATCTCAGGTCACCTTCAGATCAGAAGCATTCCGACCCTGATGATTATCAAGAAAAGCACTGTTGTGGAGTACATGGTTGGCGTTCAGGATGCAAAATCCCTCGCTGAAAAACTCGAAAAACACAAAACCTCGGCAGTTGCCTGATGACCTGGTGGGGAATTCTGCTGATTGCAGGTGTTGTAGTCTTTTTTGTCTACCCCTGGGTTCAGGCAAAAAGACAAAAAGGAAAGCAAATTCCCGGTGATCTTGCATCTGAACTGGATACGAAGTCATTAAATCCAGGGATTTTGTATTTTTATGGAAAGAACTGTGCACCCTGCCGGACGATGGCACCCAGGATCAAAAATCTGGAATTGAAGGGTTTTTCGGTCAGGTCGGTTGCCATTGAAGATATCGGACCCAAAATCATGAAAATGGGGATTATGAGTACGCCCACAACTCTGATTGTGAAAAATAATCAGATTCTGGAGGTCATGATCGGACTCAAAGACGAATCTGATCTGGAAACCCGGCTGAAAACTGCCAGTTTATAACCATTAAACAGTATAAAACCAGGAAAATCATGACCCAGTCAATCAAATTTGAAAAAACGCTGAACATTCCCTTTTCAGAAGTTATTGAAAAAACCACAGAAGCTTTAAAGTTGAATGGTTTCGGTGTTTTAACCAACATCGATTTTCAAAAAACGATGAAAGAAAAACTTGGGAAATCCTATCTGAACTATCAGATTTTAGGAGCTTGTAATCCCGCTTTTGCTGATCAAGCCATGCAAAGAACAACTGATGTTGGGTTATTTATTCCCTGCAATGTGACCGTCAGAGAAAATGCTGATTTGTCAGTTACCGTTTCAGCCGTGAATCCGGTAGCTATGCTGGCTGCAATTGGTGATTCCGGGTTAACCGATCTGGCTTCTGAAGTTGGGAAAAAATTACAGGCAGCAATAGAAAGCGTTTAATATTTTTTGATTGTTTTGGAAGGTAGAAATCTCTTTGGAAATCTAAATCACCAAATTTCAAAAACTTTGCGACTTAGCGTCTTTGGGGTTTCTTAGTATTTAAAAAAGGACTTAAAAATGCCAATTTATGAATTCAAATGTGAAGAGTGCGGAACCGAATCCGAAGTCTTTTTCAAATCAATCAGTGCCGGTCAGGAATCACAGATCTGTGAGCATTGCGGAAGCAAAAACGTAGTCAGAAAATTCTCACTCGCCGGTGTTTCAATGGGCGGATCTTCACTTGGATCAACTTCATCACCTTCGCCAATTTCATCGTTTTCAGATAAAAGCAGTGGTGGCCACGGTTGTGCCGGCGGAATGTGTGGTTGTGCATCATGACCATTCTGATCGTCTTGCTTTACGGAATTGTGGGTGCCGGGCTTGGTCTTCTGGTTTCACGTTTGGTCACCAAAGCAATGCCGGGCGGCTCATGCCCAATTCTCTGCAATCCAAAAATCAGTGCAGGCTATTTTGCCCTCATGGGAATGCTCATGGCGGGAAACTGACCTTTTAGCCCATCGTGTTTTTCCTCTTAACCAAATCAGTTTATCAAATTTAAAATGGAGTTTCTATGTCTTTTGCTTATATCGTAATCGCACTTATTCTTGTTTTTATCATTTACAAATACTTTCAGGGGAGGAATCTTCCTTCGATTTCTGTAAAAGAAGCAAAGGAAATCCTGAAGGCAAAATCAGCTCTTTTTCTGGATGTAAGAACTCCGGGTGAATGGAATGAAGGACATGTAAACGGTGCCCTTCATATTCCGCTGCAGGAACTCTCCGGCCGGATTTCCGAACTTGAAAAACATAAAAACCGTGACATCATTGTTTATTGCCGCTCAGGAAACCGCAGTTCATCTGCTTCACAAATTCTTCTGAAACAAGGATTTAAAGTTAAAAACATGACCGGCGGATTTATGAGCTGGTGAAAACCAGTGAATGGTGATAAGTGGTTAGTGGTCGGTTGTAAGTTGGGGGAACGGAATCTAAAACGAATACCCCCTTCAACAACACCGACCCTGCTTTTTGGTTTGAAGCCCCCTTGATTTTTCCAGCAAATTAAAATAAAAAAATTAAAACGGAACTAAAATCGCTTTTAGGCTGTATTTTAGCTTCTATGAATTCCTTCTTCGGTTTAAAACGAATTCTGCCGGTGCTTGTTTTTTGCTTTTTCCTTCCGGTTTGGGGTTGGGCACAAAACCATTTTCTTGACAGTCTGATCACCCTCGGTCACTCTGCCAACCGGGGTGCCAACTATGAACTGGCATTGAAATATTTCCTTCTCGGTAAAACCAAATCAGATTCCCTCGGTGAAACTCAATATTCTTTGACCAATGCTTATTGGGTGGCAGATGTTTTCCGGGCAACCGGGAAAAGACCCGAGGCACTCCAGTTCATCAGAGAAAACCTTCCGAAATCCATTCAATCCGGACAAAACTTTCTTACCTCAAAACTTTTAAACCTGATTTGCAGTATTCATTTTGAAGAATTCACTGCTAACCACGGGTACGGACTTGATAGTGCACTTTTTTATGGCTTAAAGGCAAATTCATTAATTGAAGAAATGAATGACCGTAGTGCACTTGGTCAGAATTTAATGCTTCTGGGGGCGATTTATAATAACCTGAACAGGTATGATATCGCTCTTGATTATTTGCTGCAGGCAGAGGCTCTTTACCGGGAGACAGGCCGGACTGATGACATTCCAAATATTTTGAATAATATCACTGCAACTTATATGAATCAAGGCAAACTGAAAGAGGCCATTGAAACTGCAAAAAGAAGCTATGAATTGTCAGTATCTTCCGGGATAAAAGTTTACCAGTTAATTGCTGTTAAGAATCTTGTTGAACTCAACGAAAAAGCCGGTAATTTTCGTGATGCTTATTCCTATCTGCAACTTCGGAATAAAATTCATGAAACGATGCTTGACGAAAATACCATGACCAAAGTATCCGAATTGAGAGAAAAGTTTGAGTCGGAAAAAAAGGAAGCAGAAAATAAAGTACTAAAGTCAGAAGTTGAAGGTCAGCGTGCTTTTCAGATTTCGGTAACTGTTGTTTTGGTTCTGGGTGGTATTTTATTTATCGTTCTTATTGTAGCTTATCGGGCAAAATCAAAAGCTGGTATTATTCTGAAAAAACAAAAAGAGGAAATTGAGCATTATAATGAACTGATGTTTTTGCTGAATGTTGAAATTGCAGAAACCAATGAAGAAAGTAAGAAAAAGGCTCTTTTATTGGATGAATCCAACCGGATAAAAGACAAATTATTCTCCATAATTTCACACGATCTCAGAGGTCCGGTTTCTACCTTGCAAAGTTCACTTTCTCTGATGATTGACAAGTCGTTTAACCCTGAAGAACAGGCGTCTGTCATCACTGATCTGAGTGTTCAGGTTCAGTCAACTTCTGATTTACTCAATAACCTGCTCTATTGGTCGGCCGGTCAGATGAAAGGATTAACGGTTCAGCCTGCTGAATTTAACATTAACGAATTGCTTGAAGAAAACTTTGTGTTATTCAGTCTGGCTGCAAAACGAAAAGGAATTCACTTTAAATTTGTTCTTTACGAAAAACCACTTCATGTCATAGCTGACAGGAATATGATCAATCTGGTCATTAGAAATCTGGTTTCAAATGCGGTGAAGTTTACCCGGTCTGGTGAAATGATATCTCTTGATTCGTCAATGGAACCGGGTTTTGCAAAAATCACTATTTCGGATTCTGGGATTGGAATGTCTGATAGCCAGTTAAACAAACTTTTTCAGATGAATGAACAAACCTCAATGCCCGGCACCGAAAACGAACGCGGATTGGGCCTTGGTTTAGTTATGGTGAAAGAATTTGTCGAAAAAAACAACGGCACCCTTTCTGTAAAATCAGAAATTGGAAAAGGGTCTGAGTTTACTTTTCTCCTTCCTCAACGGGTGTAAATCACGGTTTTAACACCATCACCGAAACTGCTTTTTCCTCCACCTTTTTTCTGGCGAACGGTACATTCCAGCGGCTTCCGGTCTGCCAGTTTTCAAGAAAATCATCATAATGTTTGCTGAACGGATTTCCTGATTGGCCTAAATTTCCGTTGATGGTAAATCCGTCAACATCAGTCCAATCAAGAACAAAGCGCATACTGGGTCCCGCCTCGGTTTCAAATTCTTTTGTCTCTTTATTCCACCGGTTGAAATTGGCATTTAAGGATGCCCAGTCACCCGAAGCAGGAACCGGACCCCGGTTTAAGTTGAGCCAAACATCCAGAATTTTGACCATTGAAAGCGGATGTGAAAACGTGAGATGACTGGTTTCTCCCCAGGATTTCAGTTTTCCATCCGATAAAATTCCTGTGCAAATAATTGCCGAAATATCAGTTAAATCTTCTTTTTTATCGGATGTTTTGATGTTATCGGTGATCGACGGCATCGGATTCAACAGAAAAGCTTCAACAATTTTCCGTCCATCCGGCCAGTTTTCACCCAATTCATCTTCAAATAAAGCTTTGGGAAGTTCACGCCACCACCGGTTAAACAGGGTTGCTTCGGTGGATGAAAATCCCATTGATCCGTCCCAGGCTCTGACATTTCCGGCAAGTTCAGTTTTTCCTGCACGTTCAAGTCCGTCTGCTAAAAGAGATTTCCAGCGTCTTGCCCGGATTGAAACTGAATCCATCTGAAAAGTCTGCATATCGGTTACCGAAAATGTGGGTTTTGATTGAAGCAATTCAGAAATTCTCACAATCCGGTACGGATCATAAAATCCCGGCAACGGAAATTTAAAGGAAGAGTCTGTAATCTGATTGTTGCAGGTGGCAATCCAGCCTTTTTGTGGATTGAAGGAGAAGGGTTTTTCGTCATCTGCAAGGTAACCCTTCCATCGGAGTGTTGAATCAGCACCGTTCAGTTCTGTAAACGTATTTGAAAAAGATCTCACCGGAACCGGAACGCCAAGCTGATAGCCAATATTTCCCTTCCGGTCTGAATAGGTCCAGTTCACATCAAGAGCACCAAGCCCGTTTACAGCTTTTCTGAAGGATGGGAAATTGGTTGCCGTATTCATCAGAAAACCGGATTTCAGCATTTTTGCAGCATCAAAATCATAACCCGCCCATTTGATTGCCAGAACCGAAACTGAGTCAGCATCCACAACAGGACCAACCGGCGTTTCTCTGATGTTAAAATAAACCGGCTGATCTTTACCTTTCACCAGAACAGAATCCTTTATAAGAGAAAAATTTTCATATCCGTGAATTCCTTTGACCTGAAGAGAATTATCAGGATTTGTCGTAAACCGATAATAATCAATCACATCCACACTGGCGACGGTGAAGGCCCAGGCAATGGAATCGTTGTGTCCCATGGCGATAAACGGAATTCCGGGCGTCGTCACCCCAACCGCATTGAGTCCGTCTGCAGACCGCATTCCCATGAGATACCAAAAACCCGGAATCTGATTCAGCTGAAGGTGTGGATCGGAGGCATGAAGTGCTGAAACGGATGCTGATTTCCCAGGCGAAACCACCCAGGAATTGGAGGCATTCGACATTCTGCCCGGCCATGAATTGCCGTCAAAAACCGAAGATAGAAGTCCGGAGGAAACCGTTGCCGGCGACCAGGATTTGAATTCAGTCATGTACTTCAGCACAGAATCACCCAAAGCCTTCTGCATGCGAAAGTAAGGCTGGTCGTCATCCATCAGGCTATGAGAAAACCAGGTTTGATAAATGAGGATGGAGAGACAGTCTTCCGGTTTCCAGTCGGCAGGGGTGAATCCGAGAAGGACGAACTCAGGAGGAAGCGGTGACCGGGAATTTTTCCACGAATTGATTCCGTCGCAGTAAGCAGAAATCAGATTCAGACTTTCCGCATCAAGATTTGCGGAATCGAGAATGCCTTTCCGGTAAAATCCGATCGTACGGTTTTGTTTATCCATGTCGATGGCGATGTCACCAAAAACTTCAGAGAGTTTCCCTTCAACCAGACGGCGGATGAGTTCCATCTGAAACAACCGTTCGGAAGCGTGAAGATAACCGGCTGTGCGAAAAACGTCACGGGTGGATTTTCCCCAGATTTGGGGGATACCTTTTTCGTCAAAAGTTACGGTTACTGAAGAATCCAGGCCGCTGAGTTTAAATTCCCCTGAATAGTCGGCAACTGAACAGGAAAGATACCACCGGCCACCAAACCAGATGATGAGAAAAAGAGTGATGAGCGTTCCGGCGGAGATGAGAATCCACTTTTTCATAAAAATTCCTTTTTAAATTCAATTCTTTAACCACGAAAAGCACGAAATACACGAAAAAATACAAAAACGATTTTTTATTAGAATACAAAAATCATTAACCACAGAGAAAAGGCATGAGACAGTTTATTATTGAAGGACAAATCACCTAAAAACCATTTTTTATAGCATTTTGCATTTAACTAAAAGAAATTGTTCCCTTTCGTGAGTTTCGTGTGTTTCGTGGTTAACCGTATTTTGTGTTTGTGGTAAAAGTATTTTGTGGTTAGGTGTTTTTCCTGCCCCGTTTTCTTTTTGCCCAGTCGTTCAGCAGGAAATCGACGAGTTTTTCAATCCGTTTTGCCCGGGTTTCTTCAGATTTGCCCTGATTGATGTGTTCAACCCAGTATTTTTTGTAAAACAAACTCAGGGTTTCGTACTGAATTTTTGCATCAGGGAGAAAATAAAACGTTTCTTCAAGTTCTGCAGGAACAGGTGGCGTACGGTCAGAGAGATCTTCTTCCAATATGAGATTAAGAATGTCTCCTGCTTTGAATCCGAGTGGTTTAATGTAGTCTTTTCTGAGGATAATGCCGTGTTGCTTATTTCCAACGGGGGACAAAGTACCTGAAAAGGAAAATCCGTTCACTGTGCCGGTAACAGGAATATGGCCTTTTTTCCCGATAAGTTTAACTTGTTCATCCGGACAAACCACATAATGGAAAGTCATGGTTGAAATGAAAAGTTCAGAGGTGAATTCAAGTTTTGGCATAAAGTTTCATTTTTTAACCACGAAAAGGACGAAACACACGAAAAAATGTAAAAGGCAGTTTTTTTTATTGAAAGGCAAAATCCATTAACCACAGAGAAAAGGGAAAAGACAGTTATTTATTGAAATACAAATGGCTCTTTGTGAAAATGAGTGGGTAGGATTAATTTAGGGAAAAAGAAAGGGTTTGAATAAGTTGACAGAAACAGAACTATTTGCCCTTGCCCTTGGTGTAAGATCCCCATGGACTATAGAAGAAATC
>JAIUNL010000020.1 GCA_020161835.1 Bacteroidota bacterium
TAGTATTGTTGCTAAATGGAACAAACCTATTCACAACTGGAATCAGATTTTAGCTCAATTATCCATTATTTTTAGTGATCGGGTAAAACTCAATTTATGACTCTGACACAGTTATTGGAACATTCCCAAAAATTTGCCTTGCAAATTTTTCACTCAGGCTGACATTTGTTTATTCCGTGCCCGTAAAACCTAAATCGTACCCCTTATCCACTTACCACTTGTAACTTATCACCCCGAAGCTAGTTCGGGATCTTCGCTGCTCTCGACTTAACACTAGTCTCAATAGTACTCATATGAATAAGTCACCATTTCAGTGGGCTCGTTCAGAACGGGATCAAACTTAACCCATTGGGTTTTGTTACCTTTGTTATCATAGGTAAAGGTTTCTTTGTCATAGGCAGTGCCTCTGCCAAGCATGTCTTTCCGGGTGACAAGTCCGTTGCCGTTGTAAAAATTAACGGCCTGGGTTTCAACTTTTCCATCAGGGAGTTCACGGCTGGTGCTCATCAGGTTGCCTGCTTTATCATAACGGAATCTGACCTGATAATTCAACTCTCCATTGGGGTTATAACACTCTTCAATGGTTTTCTTGCCCAGTTCATTATACTGCCAGGCAATAATTTGCCGGATGCTGCCGCCGGTGAAATATTCGAACTTTTCAGTTACCTTACCGGCTTTGTTGAACTTGAGAACTTCACGTTCAGTTAACTGTCCGTCTGCTTCAATGGTTTTCTTTTCCATCCGCTGACCACCTTCAGTATAGTCATAAGTGGTTTTCCAGAGAACAATACCATCACCGCCAAAGTAAACCGTCTCCCCGACTTTTCCATCAGCGTTATATCTGACCATTTCGGCATTTTTAACATTTCCGAGGGCATCGTACTCAGTATCCTTGATGTGACGCCCTTTTTCGTCATACTTCAGAACGATCCGGCTTTCAAGGCGTTTTTCAGAGTTGTAAAAACGGGTCTCAAGCAATCTGTGCAGATAGTCATAAATAAAGGAAGTATGAGATTTCATATTTCCATAGTCATCAAAAATACGTTGTGAAACCAGATTGCCGTGCACATCAAATTCCTGCTTTTCGAGAATCTTTCCACCCGGATCAGGTTCACCAAAATTATACTTGTGCTGCGAAATGACCAGTGTTTTCAATGAACCACTGGAAGCGCTTTCTTGTTTTGTGAGAGGGATGGTTGAGCAGGAAGAAAGGGTGAAAAAAGTGGCCAGGAGGAACCCGGCGGAAAGTGAAGTGTTCATAAAAACCTCCGAGGGGGCAATAGCAAAACAAAATTACAACAATAAAAGGGAAGGAAAATTGACACAGATTACAAAATCAGGTAAAAAACCAACCGTTTAACCAAATGATAACCAGATATCTGAAAATCCGGAGTCCAAATACAATCAGGATAAAAGTTTGAATCCTGATCTGAAAGTAACCGGCGGCAAGGGTAACCGGGTCACCTATAACCGGCAAGACAGAAAGAAATAATGTCCACGTTCCATATTTGGCAAACCAGGGCTCCGATTTGTTTACAGCAGAACGAACTGTTTCAGAATGGGTTGTAAGATTTCTGGCCCATTTTCCAACAACATAATTGGCTGAAACCCCAAGACAATTACCAACCGATGCTGCGAAAAAACCGGTCCAAAGTGCCTGACCTGTGTAGATCCAGAGCTGGAGCATGAGCTCAGAAGAAAACGGCAACAGGGTTGCACTTAAAAAACTTCCGGTTAACAATCCAATCCAGCCGTAATTTGCAATTAATTCGGTAACCCAGTCCGGATTAATGAGAATTAAAGAAAAAATCGACATCAGGTCCATAACTTTTTATGTAAACATCCGTAGAAAAAAAGTTTAATTCAATGCCTAAAGATTTTTATGACATCTTTTTGCATTTGTAAATAAAATTCGCAATCACACCAAAATAAGTTAACACAATCGTCAAAACTCAACCATGAGGATTTCATGCTACGTTATTTAGCTGTTTTTATTTTATCCTTCCCGGTTCTGGCAGCAGCCCAGGAAGAAACCCGGTTGCTCAGGTTTCCGGCCATACACGGCAATCAGGTCGTTTTTACCTATGCAGGTGACCTGTATACGGTTTCATCTGAAGGCGGAACGGCCCGTAAACTCACCACGGATTCCGGTGTCGAACTGTTTGCCCGTTTTTCACCAGACGGAAAGTTGATTGCTTTTACCGGACAGTATGATGGCAACACTGAAGTTTATGTAATTCCTGCTGAAGGCGGAATTCCAAAAAGAATTACCATCACTGCAACCTTGGATCGGGATGATCTGGGTGACCGGATGGGTCCCAATAATATCGTTATGGACTGGAAGTCAGACAACAAGTCTATTCTGTTCCGTTCCCGGATGAGTGAGCCGAATGATTTTAAAGGTCAGCTCTTTCTTGCAAACCTTTCCGGTGAAGTTGTTGAGCAACTCCCGTTACCCCGTGGCGGATTTGGTACCTTTTCGCCCGACAATCAAAAACTTGCCTATAACCGCATCTTCAGAGAATTCAGAACCTGGAAACGGTATCGTGGCGGCATGGCTGATGATGTCTGGATCTATGACTTCAAAACCAAAGAAACCATTAACATAACCGATAACCCTTCACAGGATATTTTCCCGATGTGGAGAGGTGACAAAATCTATTACATCTCTGACCGGGATGAAAACAAACGGTATAATCTTTTTGCCTATGATGTAAAAACGAAAGAAACCCGGAAACTTACCAATTTCAAAGATTTCGATATCAAATTTCCTTCAGCCGGAAACCAATCGGTTATTTTCGAAAATGGCGGTTATCTCTACACGGTTGATTTTGCAACGGAATCACTGAAAAAGCTGACCGTTAAAATTCAGGATGATCTTGATATTCAGCGGAACGGTATTGTTGATGTCAGCAAAAATGTGACGAATTTTGAAATTTCACCGGATGGAAACCGTGCACTTTTGGGTGCCCGCGGCGATGTTTTTACCGTTCCGGCAAAATATGGAGTTACACGTAACCTGACTCAAACTTCCGGCGTTCATGAGCGGAACTCGAAATGGTCACCAGACGGTAAGTGGATTGCTTATGTGTCTGATGCAACCGGTGAAGATGAAATTTATATGGTTTCTCAGGATGGAAAAGGTGCAGCTGTTCAACTCACAAAGAATTCAGAAAATTATAAATATGAACTTCGCTGGTCACCAGACAGCAAAAAAATTCTCTGGTCAGACAGAATGCAGCGCCTCAGGTTTGTGGATGTTGAATCGAAATCGATTAAGGAAGTTGCCAGTTCGCCGGTTTGGGAAATAACTGAGTTTGACTGGTCACCAGACAGTAAATGGATAGCTTTCGGTCAGCAGGAGCAGGAGAGTATGAGCCGTGTTTACCTGTATTCGCTTGATTCCGGAAAATCAACCCCGGTCACCGATGGATGGTACTCAGCCGGTGCACCTGTTTTCAGTTCAGACGGTAAGTATCTGTACTTTACTTCAAACCGTGATTTTAATCCGATCTATTCAGAAACAGAATGGAATCATGCCTATCAGGATATGAGCAAAGTGTATTTGCTAACCCTTTCTGCGTCAACTGATTCACCGTTCAAACCTAAAAGTGATGAAGTTGCAATTGCCCCTGCCGTGAAGCCGGAACCCAAAAAGGATGAACCGAAAAAAGAGACAAAAACTGTTGAAGTCAAGGTTGATCTGGATGGAATTATGAATCGGGTTCTTGCCCTTCCTATTCAGGCTTCAAATTACCGGAATATTCAAAGTGCCGGTGAAAAGGTGTATTACATCCGTCAGGGAAGTAAAGATGCAAAACCCGTTTTATTGATGTTTGACCTTGCGGGACAGAAAGAAACTCAGATTGCTGAAGTTGGCGGATTTGAAATTTCTGCCGATAAATCCAAAATTCTGGTTGGAAATAATGGCAATTATTACCTGGCAGCTCTTCCTTCCGGAAAAACAGATTTTACCGAACCGCTTGATCTTTCGAAAATGAAAGTTAATCTGGATCGCCGGGCTGAATGGAAACAGATTTTTAATGAAAACTGGCGTCAGATGCGTGATTTCCTCTTTGCACCCAATATGCACGGTGTTGACTGGAAAGGTGTTCACGATAAATATGCTCAATTGCTCCCGTATGTAAACAACAGACTCGATCTCACTTATATTCTGGGTGAAATGGTTGCTGAACTGAATATCGGACATGCCTATGTTGGCGGTGGAGACGTTCCAAAACCCAACCGGGTAAAAACCGGACAGTTAGGCGCTGAACTCAAACGAGATGGATCAGGTTTCTATAAAATTGTGAAAGTTCTGGATGGTGAAAACTGGAATAAAACCCTTCGTTCACCTCTGACAGAAATTGGTGTGAATGTTAAGGCCGGTGATTTTATTCTTGCTGTGAACGGAAAATCAACCAAAGACATGACCAATATATACGAGTCTCTGATTGGTACTGTCGGGCTTCAGGTTAACCTGACTGTGAACAGCAAGCCAGACCTTGCCGGCAGCCGTGAAGTTGTAGTTATCCCGATTGCTGACGAACAGGATCTGAATTATTATGCGATGGTTCAGACCAATATTGAAAAAGTTAACAAAGCCACAAATGGCAAAGTTGGCTATTTGCATGTTCCTGATATGGGTCCGGCCGGATTAAATGAATTCGTAAAGCATTTCTACCCGCAGCTCAGCAAAAAAGCTTTGATCATTGACGTTCGTGGAAATGGCGGCGGAAATGTGTCACCTATGCTGATCGAACGGCTGAGAAGAGAAATCGCTATGATCAACGTTGCCAGAAATGGCGTCCCGAATACAAATCCGGAAGAAATGATCTGGGGACCCAAAGTGGCTTTATGTGACGAATTCTCTGCTTCGGATGGTGATATTTTTACTTACCGGTTTAAACATTACAAACTCGGTAAAGTTATCGGGAAAAGAACCTGGGGCGGTGTTGTTGGAATCAGAGGAACCTTACCTTTTACAGATGGCGGCGTTTTGAATCGTCCAGAATTCTCCCGTTATGATGTTGAAGGAAAAGAGTGGATTATGGAAGGTTACGGCGTTGATCCGGATATCATTGTTGATAACGATCCTGCAAAGGAATTTGCCGGAATTGATGAACAGCTGAACAAAGCCATTGAAGTTATTCTTGAAGATCTTAAAACTCAGGAAAAGACCATTCCGCCTCTGCCGAAATATCCCGTAAAATGATTCAAAACAAAAAAGTCCGGCAACTGCCGGACTTTTTTGTTTAATTCAAAAACTTATCACTTATAACTTACCACTAAATGTCGGTCACTGAGCGGAGTCGAAGTGCCCGACATTTTATAACTGTTCCTCATTCCGCCGGCTGATCGTCACCTGATTCAGTCATAAATTCACCGGTCACTTCAATTCCTCTTGAAATCGAAAAAGCTTTAAAGTCATTCAGGTGAATGGTTGGATCGGGGGAAATAACAATTTTCATCCGGTAACGGAACATCCATTTGTAACGGGTTGAAAAGATAAAGCCTGCATTCAGAATCCCAGACATGGTTGGGTGAACTCTGATTTCAAGGCTGCGTTCCCGGGTTGCACTGAGAAACCGCTGAATCCATCTTTCAATCGAGGTGATGGTGTTTGATTTCGCTTGTACCAATCCGGTACCGGCACACATTGGGCAGGCCTCAGAAATAGTTGCCAGAACAGACGGACGAATCCGTTGACGGGTGATCTGAATCAGTCCGAATTCTGTCATTGGAACCAGATTTGATTTAGCCCGGTCTTTTTTAAATTCTTTTTTCAGTTCGTCGTAGATTTTCTTTTTATTCTTCTCATCCTGAAGGTCGATGAAATCCACAACGATAATTCCGCCGATATCCCTGAGTCTCAGCTGATGGCAAAGTTCACGGGCAGCTTCAAGATTGGTTTTCAGGGAATTCATTTCCTGTTCTTTTTTGGCTGCATAACGGCCTGAGTTTACATCAATAACAACCATTGCTTCGGTTTGTTCGATGATGATGTAACCACCAGATTTCAGCCAGACCTTTCTTGAGAAGGCACTTTCAACATCCTTCTCAATTCCTACTGCATCAAAAATAGGCTCCCGGCCCTTATAGTAATAAACACATTCTTCAAGATGGGGTGCAGCCCAGTTAACAAAAGTCTTGATTTGTTTGTAGGTTTTTTTATCGTCGATGACAATCCGGTCAACCTGATCATTGAGCAAATCACGCATCACCGAAGAAACCATGGTGGCATCTTTATAAACCAATTGGGGAGCCGTAGCTTCCTTAAGTGCATCCTGAATGATTTTCCATTTATCAAGCAGAATCATGATGTCTTTTTTGATGATTTCTTCATCAACATTTTCTGCATTGGTGCGGATGATAGCACCCAGATTAGCTGTCAGCAGATCTGAAACGATCTTACGAAGACGACGTTTTTCTTTGTAATTGTAAATTTTCTTGGAAACGCCGATGGTTTTAGAAAACGGCATCAAAACCACGAACCGACCGGCAAGGGTAATGTCGGTGGTAATTCTTGATCCTTTTTTTGCGATTGGTTCTTTAACAATCTGAACTAAAATTTCCTGATCACGTTCCAGATTGGGTACAAAATCGGGATTATCTCTCTGGCGACCTTCCTTTGACTTTTCAGGTCGGCTGGCCGGGGCATTTTCATCACCTTCTTCTGAATCTGAGGTGTCATAATCACCATCTTCATCACCGATCAGGGCAGAAAATTCATCGGTGTTATTGGCGATGTCAGAGAAGTGAAGAAATCCGTCTATGGGCTGACCAATATTGACAAAAGCTGCACGGATACCGGGCATGACCTTTTGTACTTTACCCAGATAAATATCACCAACAGTTCTAACTTTATCGGGTGTTTCTACATAAAGTTCAGCCATCTGGTCATCTTCGGTGATGGCAATGCGCATTTCATTTTCATTAACGTTAATGAAAATCTCTTTTTTTACTTTAAATCGGTTTGGGTTTTGATTGGGATAGGGTTTGTTTTGATTCTGATACACGTGCTGAGCTCCTGCTAACGTTCGGGTCGGAAGACCGATCCCGGTTTAATGTTTTGATGATCCGGCTATGCCGGTTGGTTCGCGGCCGTTTTGATATCTGATATCCAAAAATAAATTCATGGATAGAAGAGGGTTCAAAACATCTGGCGGTTCTGATAGGATCACAATGCCGGATCACAGGCAGAAACCAGGCGAATTTCCGTCAAAAGATGAAAACCATCTTCTTCAGGACAGGGGTTGGCAGCAGGCAGGAGGGCAGATATGTTGTTTTGATGGTAGTATGCAAAATCAGTGCGAAATAAATAGTAATGGGCACCCGATTTTAAAGCCGGATGAAAAATTCAAAAGTATCAAAGCATATCGCTGTTTAACATAACCTGTCAATCTGTTGCAGCCAGGGTTGAAGGCCCACAAGTGTAGGGGAACCAAACCGGTCATGGCATAGTGGCCGTTTGTTGGGAAATTGATCTCATGTGTTCAGACTTGAATCGGATTTGTCTGGAATTTTGGATTCTGGCAGATAACTGCCTGATGGTTTACTGGAAGTCCGGGCCCGATGTCAATTTTCCCCTGATTGTTACCTTCATAAAAAATCTATATAAATATACGAAAGTTTTACTCAGAATGGCAAACTGAACCAGTTTTGGCGGGGTAAGGAATGGGTATAAAACAAAAAAGTCCGCCTTTCGGGGCGGACTTTTTTGTTTGGGTAAAACCAATTGTCAAAGGAGGTTAGAACCCAACCACTGCTTCGAGAACGATACCATCAAATTTGCCTTTGTATCTGGTGTCGGTAAGTGCCCACTTGTCACCGTAATCTTGCGTTACGTATTCAAGTTTGGCCATAATGGCATCAGTCATAAACCAACCGATGCTACCAGCCATACGGGTAACTTCAACATCAGCAGCATAACCCAAAGGACGGCCGGTTACAGTATTGTAACGACCACCAACCCAGAAGTTTTCGTTGGATCCGAAACGGTAAAGCACGTCAACTGCCATTTGAGTCCATTCGCGTTCTTGAAGTTGTTGCGCACGTTTAGCGGCGTCAGCTATTTCAGTTGCTGAACCGGCTACTACGAGCTGAGCTGATTTGTCTGATTTTGAGGTTCCGGATGCAACTTCATAGTTTCCAAAAATTTCAAATCCTTGAAATTTAACAAACGGATTGATAACCCAGGCGGTAAGCTTGCTGTCAAGATTTGGGTTAATACGACCTGATGAAAATTGTGCTGTAGATGAAGCTGCGGCATTTTCAACAACATAATAGTAATGGGATCCACCACGGTCACCATCATAAAGGGTACCATTTGCAGCTTTTTCTGACATATAAAGAGAACCAGTTAATCTCACGCGTAAATCATCGTTGAGTTGGCTGTCATAACCACCCTTGAAATAAAAGGAAGGAGCCTTGTAATCAGGTGTGGTAACATCACCCTTGATTTCACCGTTGGTAATTCCAACCAAACCAAGGAAACCAGAATGATTAACAAGAACTTCGCCACCGATTTCAGTTGCAAAGGCATCCATCAGATAGTTTTCAACAAATGGATTATATGTAGCATTTCCATTGTCTGTTCTGCGGAATTGAGCATCACCATAATTGATTTGCATGTGACCAACACGGATTGTTGTATAATCCATGATGTCCTCTACAAAAGAAAATGGCATAAAAGGAAGTTCATCAAATTGAATAAAACCACCCTTTACCCAAGTCTCCTGGTGGTGACGGGCAGAAAGATAGGTAATTACTGAAAGACGAACACCTTTTTCTAATTGTACATCAACGTTCCAGTTAGCAACGGCAGTGTTAAAATCAGCACCAATTTCTTTTAAGGTAGTTGCAGGAACAGTTTGATTTGCTCCGCTTTCATGGCTCAGCATTTGAAATGGCTGAACAAAACTGAAACCCATTCTGAATTTGAGTCCGTTGAATTCAGAGGATGATTTTGGTGATTCAAAAACATTGATGCCTGATTTATCATAGGCTCTCATGTTATCAATTTTTGGCTGGCCCTGAGCAGAAGCCATAACCGGGATGCTAAGCATGGCCACAAAGGCGAGTGCTGTTAGTTGTGAACGTTTCATTTGGTACCTTCCTTGTTTGTTGTTTGCGATGGCCGGAGTGTTGAATTCCGGCCGTTTTCTGTTTGTTTTAATTATTTTTTTGCTAGTACAAGATCGAATGCAAGAACAATTTTGTCACCGGTGTTAATTGTTCCGAAGGCAAAAGATGGGGGGTCTACTTTAAAGTCAGTCATTTGTAAAGGTTGTTCGCCTTTTACTCTGAGAAGATTGTCTGAGATTTCGGTAAGAACACCTTTAACAATAAGTTCTTTAGTTACGCCGGCGATGGTAACCTTAAAAAGAGCCGTTATGGTTTTAGTAACCGGGTCAATTTTATCAATTTGTTTCATTGAAAAATCAATCCGTGGGAATTTGTCACTTTTTAGTGCATCATAAGCATTTCCATCCATGCCCATTTTTCCGCTTTTCAATGATTCAACCGGGAGACTTCCGCTAAATCTTGAAATGTTGGTTACCAGATCACCATCAATAGAAATAGTGGCGTCTGCATTTACACTGGTTGATTTCATTTCCCAGTCATGAAGGGTTGATGTTCCCTTAATGATCATAACGCTGGTTGGTTTTGCAACGAAATCAAGTTTGGATTCAACAGCATTTCCGCTGCCAATGACGAGTAGTAGTACGAGGTTTAATAACATGGTTGTCTCCTTTTTTTTCCTTTGACAGAACAAAGATGAGGCAAAAATTGATGCCCGTGGGTTAATTGGTCATTAGATATATGTTGCAACATGTAATATGATAAAATACTCTTTTGTCTTATTATGGCTATTTTGGTCTATTGTCTAATCTGGCTTTAAGAAAGTGTCAAAAAGTACTGAAAAACCGTTAATAAACGAACAATTAGAGATAATGGAGTATTTAATCTCTAATCTTAGACTAATCTGGCTTCGTTTCTTATTTATTTTTTCTGAAAAAGACTCTACTGTAAAGTCAATTTTATGAAATGAATGGTTATTTCCTTTTTGTTTGCGAACTTGTGTTTTGGTTTTCCTGTTGGCATCAACAACCGGTTTGTTCGTATTTTTACTCCATTATTCAGGATGCCTGCCATGCCCTTTACTGATCTTCGTGATTATTTGTCTGCCTTAAATAACAGAAATGAACTGGTTGAAATAAAACAGCCGTTCAGTGTTGATCTCGACGTCACCGAAATCGCCGACCGGAGCTTCAAACACTCTGAAACGTCACCAACTTTGCTGTTTAAGAATTTGCCGGGGCACTCCATTCCGGTGGTAATCAACCTGTTCGGTACTGAGAAAAGAACTGCGTTTGCTTTGGGCGTAAATAATCTGGATGAAATCGCTGACCGGATCAGAACCTTTACAAGTATGGTTCCGCCAAAAACTTTACCGGAAAAAATTAAAAAAGCACTTCAGTTTGCAGGATTAAGGAAATTTGCCCCTAAACTGGTGAAGAAAGCCCCGGTTCATGAAATTATTCTGACCGGAGACCAGGTTGATCTGGGTAAAATTCCTGTCTTAAAATGCTGGCCTGATGATGGTGGTAAATTTATTACCCTTACTGCAGTGGTTTCAAAAGACCCAGATACAAACTCAAGAAATATTGGCATGTACCGGGTTCAGGTGTTTGATAAAAACACAGCAGGACTTCACTGGCAGCGGCATAAAGGTGGGGCAGCTCATCACGAAAAGTTTAAAAAGACCGGTGGCCGGATGGAGGTTGCTGTTGTTCTTGGTGGTGATCCGGCAACAATTTATTCTGCATCAGCTCCCCTGCCACCTAATATTGATGAATGGTTTTTTTCAGGATTTCTTCGTGGGAAAGCAGTAGAAATTGTGAAGTGCAAAACGGTTGACCTTGAAGTTCCGGCTCATGCAGAAATTGTGCTTGAAGGATATGTTGATCTGAATGAACCGTTGAGAGTTGAAGGTCCGTTTGGCGATCATACAGGTTTTTATTCCCTGGCTGATTTATATCCGGCATTTCATGTTACAGCAATTACCATGAGGAAGGATGCCATTTACCCCACAACTATTGTGGGAATTCCGCCAGTTGAAGATGTCTGGCTGGGAAAAATTACAGAAAGAGCTTTTCTGCCGCTGATGCAGGTTGTCCTTCCGGAAGTCGTTGACTATCACCTTCCACCAGAAGGAGTTTTTCACAATCTGGTATTTATTTCCGCAAAAAAATCCTATCCGGGTCATGGCTGGAAAATTCTGCACGGATCTTTGGGGCTCGGACTCATGATGCTTTCAAAAGTCATTGTGGTTTTGGATGAGGATGCTGAAGTCGAAAATATTCCTGATTGCTGGCGGCGGGTAATGAAGAATGCAGATTTTCATTTGGATGTCGCTGAAACCAGGGGTCCGATCGATGCTCTTGATCACGCTTCCCAATTTTTCACCTATGCTGGAAAACTGGCCATTGATGCTTCAACAAAATGGGATGGTGAAGGTCGTGAAAAGGGAAGGCCGGTTTCGCAACTGCCAGAAAAAATAAAGGCGGGCCTTGAAAAATTAAAAAGTGAACTTCTTGGTTTCCCTGAAATAAAATCGTGGTCAACCCCTTATTATCGTGATGGCGATGATGGCATTTATTCACCCTTATTTGTGGCCATGACCAAGTCTGAGCCCGGTGATGGAAAAGAGCTGGCTGCAAAATTGTTGAACCGTGATCTTGGCGGATGGAATAAGCTGGTTATTGTTGTAGATGATGTTGAGAATATCAAAAATCCGTTTGAATGCTGGTGGATTGCCCTGAATCATCTCGATCCGCTCAGGGATGTCGTTCGGGTTTCTTTTCCTTCTGCAGATAAGGCCTATCAGGTTCCGGGATATTCTGCAGTGGAAAGCCGAATGGGGTGGGATTCTACTTCAAAACGAAAAGATGAGCAGTTTACACGTGAATGGCCCTGGAAAGTAACGATGCCACAGGAAGTTAAATCCAGAATTGACAAAATCTGGCCTGAACTTGGTATCAGATGATGCCTGCAAATTCTTTATTTACATCAGAAGGAAGAAAATCAGTTCATTTATGATTATTTTTGAAAGATGAAAATAAAGTTAGCCTCAACACTTCTTTTTAGCCTCTGCATTCTGGCCATGACCGGGTGCGGAATTTATTCTTTTACGGGTGCATCAATTCCCCCTCACCTGAAGCGGATTCATATCCCCAATTTTCAGGATAAAAGTTCATCAGGTATTCTCAATCTGAAAGAAGATCTTACAGAATTATTAACAACCAAAATCATTACCCAGTCGTCTTTTGAACTCGGAACCCAGCAACAGGCTGATTGCCGGCTTGAAGGTTCTGTTGTCATGTATACCAACCAGCCCTACATTATTTCACAGGGACAGGCAACCGGAACAAACCGGATAACCGTCAGGGTAAGTGTGGTTTACCGGGATCTTATTAAAAAAGAAACGATTTGGGAGCAGAATTTTGAGAACTGGGCTGAATATTCTATTGGTGACCAATCTGCCGAACAAGAAGCTCTTAAAGAGGCTACCATCAAGTTGACAGATGATATTTTCTCAAAAATTGTTTCAAACTGGTAATTTCCAGATTTGTGTAACAACTTTATATAACTTTCAGACACGCAATTTATTCCGGAACAACCGGAAACCAGAACCGGCTTACTTAACTGAACAGGTCGAACCATGAACGTTTCACAGGTCCATTCAAAAATCAATGAACTTCAGACGTGCTTCCGGGATCAACAGTATGATGATGCTCAAGCCATCATGCAGGATTTTTTGGATTCATTTCCTGATTATCAGACCCCAATGTTTATGTACATCCGACTGATGCCTGAAGTTGATTCTGAAAACCCGTTGTATCTCAAAATTCTTGAACTAACCCGTCATTATCACCAGTTGACCTATTTTCCGGGCGATCTGGTTCCAGACTGGTATGAGAAAATAGGGACACGAAATATTGAAATTGTTCTGCCTGTTTCAGGTGAATCAGAGCCGGCTTTCCACACGGCCGCAGCAGAACCTCAGGTTACTGAAGAACTTCCTGTTCTGACCGATGAAAGTGACATTGGTGTAAGTATTGACCACATGTTCCCTGATCAGGTTCCCTATGAAGAAGAACCTGAAACCCCGTCAACCATGTTTGATCCGCATTCACTTGCAGATGATGAACCCATTGTTGCGCCAGAGCCATTTGCCGTTCATGAATTAGCAGAGCCAGCCACTGAATTGCAGGAAACTATTACTGCAGAATTATCAGATCTGGCTGATAACAGAAGCGCAGAACCTGAAATCCTGCCTGCTTTTGAGGCTGTTTCTGATGATGGGCCAGGCCCTGAATCAGACGTTCTGAACGCTGAAATTCCAGAGTCAGAGTTGTTTGCAGAGCCAGAACCCTTTTCAACGGAAGGTTTTCTTTCTGATGATGACAACCTGCCGTCCTCCTTAATCGGATCGGGTTTTCAGCAGGAAGGTGATGAGCTTACGGGGTTTGAAGATGGAGGTACTGTTGATTATGAACCCGATCATGAACAGGATGATGAAATTCTGATTGCCAGCGAAACCATGGCCAATATTTTTGCACAGCAGGGAAAATATGATAAAGCCATTAAGGTTTACCGGATGCTGATGGAGGAAGAGCCTGAAATGATGGATCATTTTCTTCAGAAAGTTCAGGAACTTCAAAAAGCAGGTTCTGAAAATAACTCCTAACTTTTCGATTTCGGACAAATGAAAAAAATTCTGTTCGTTTGCCTCGGAAATATTTGCCGGTCACCGGTTGCAGAGGGTATTTTTCTGCATCAGGTCAAGTTGGGCAATCTGAATCATCAGTTTTCAGCAGACAGTGCCGGTACTGCTGGTTATCACATCGGGGAACGACCACATTCTACCTCTACTTCTGTTGCCCGTTCATATGGCATTGTCTTAGACCATCATGGCCGCCAGTTCAGTCGTGAAGATTTTAACCGGTATGATATGATCATTTGTATGGATCACAGCAACCTGGCAAATGTTCGCCGTGAAGCGGTTACCCCTGAAGAGAAATCAAAAATTTTTCTCATGCGCCAATGGGAAAAAGGTTCAAACCCCGAAGATCGTGATCACGCCCAGGACGTTCCCGATCCGTACTATGGTGGAACGGATGGATTTCATCTGGTGCATCAACTTCTGGAGACCTGCAATAAAAACCTGATTGCCTGGCTTTCTGAAAAAAGATAGTCGCCTTCATATTTCCCGATCCCCTGTCTATTAAATCCCCTTCCATTTATAAATCTCTTTGATTCGTTACGGTTTTTTTGTGATCGTTTCGACTGAAACTATTATTCGGTCGAACTATATATTTGATTTATCAAAACAAATATTGACATTGTATGGAAACTAATTGCACTTTCTTGAGTGTTGAGCACTAAAATGAGTCGTAACTTTGCAACTTGATTAAAGATTAAACGTAAAACGCTCGAATAAAATATAAAAACAGTCGAAAAATGGACGATAAGAAAAAGCATATTGTATTGGCCGCCCGTGATTTATTTCTTTCAGTGGGATTTGCTTCAACTTCAATGGAAGATGCTGCTAAAGTTGCCGGAATGGGTAAAGCCTCAATCTACCATTACTTTTCAAGTAAGGAAGAACTGTTCAATGAGATCCTGACTGTTGAAATTGAGGAGATGGAAGCTGAAATGCTGGCAGAATTGAAAAAGGTTAAATCTGCCGAAGAAAAACTTCACACCTTTCTGAAAACCAAATTTTCAAGAATCAGAAACCGGTACCACCAAATGGAATCAACATTAAATCTCTGGAAAGAGCTTGGTGATCAGTATCATCACGTGATGATGCGGTTCGGACAAAAAGAAGCCGAGATTATTGCTTCAATTTTTGTCAGTGGAATGACAACCGGTGAGTTCCGGCAGGTTGACCCCTTGAAACTCTCTGCCATGATGATGACCTATTTTTGGGGAATGCAGTATTCGGTTTATCGCCAGAGCTGCATCGATGGTTTTACGAAGCCAGATCTTGATGTGGCAGAAACCAATAGCCATTTTTTTACAGATATTATGTTAACCGGTATTATTCAAAACAAAAAACAATAGGAGTTCTTACCTATGAATCACCTCAGAATCCTGGCCAGCGGAATTTTTTCCGTTTTGTTATATGCCGGGGTTGTTTCTGCCCAAAATCAGGGGAAACAAGACTTTACCCTGACCGCTGCCATAGAAACAGCATTAAAAAATAACAGGTCTTACCTGGTTGCTGAGCAGGATCTTGAAAAATCTGATCTGCAGATAAATGAAGCCTACGGACTGGCTATGCCAACCCTTAGCGGATCGGCACAATACACCCGGAATCTGAAGCCGGCAGTATTTTTTATCACCACCCCAGAAGGAGTCCAAAAGCTCAAGATCGGGGCAGATAATGCCTATCAGCTTGCGTTTACCCTTCAGCAACCTCTGTACTCAAAAACGGTTGGAACAGCCCTCGAAGTTGCAGAAATATATAAAGATTATAGCCTGGCCGGGGTTAACTCATCACGTTTAAAAACTATTCTGGATGTTAAAAAAGCCTATTATGGCGTTCTCCTTGCAAAGCGGTACAAAGACGTTTCACAGAAAATGCTTGAACTGACTGAGTCGAATTATAAAAACGTTCAGGCAATGTACAAAGAAGGTGTTGCAAGCGAATACGATGAACTCAGAATGAGTGTGCAGCTTGCCAACGTCAGGCCTCAGGTTCTGCAGGCTCAGAATACCTACCAGATTGCTGTACTGAATTTAAAAAATCAGCTTGGTATTGAAAAGGAGCCGGTTGCGGTTGATGAGTTCAGACTTGAACTGCTGCCAGAAGATCAGATTTCGTTGGGTTCCCAAAAAGTGACCGAACAGAACTCAAACCTCCGTCAGCTTTCCATTCAGAAAAATCTGCTTGAAAAAAATGTGGAAATTAAGGAATCAGGTTTGTGGCCCAGTTTGTACGCATTTGGTAACTTGGCATGGCAGTCTCAGGCAGATAATTTCAAATTTCAGAATTATGACTGGATCAGATCAACCAGTGTAGGGTTAAACCTTTCCATCCCCATTTTTAGCGGATTTCAAACGGTTTCCCAGATTCAGCAGGCAGAACTTGAAGTAAAAAAATTGGATTACATGATCAATGATCTTCAAAGCAATCTTCAGCTTGCCGTTCAAAGTGCAACTTTTAAGCTCAGAGAAGCCAAAGAACGTGTCGAAGCACAGGGTAAGGCTGTAGGTCAGGCAGAAAAAGCTCTGGCAATTGCAGAAATCAGGTTTAAAAACGGCGTAGGCATGCAACTGGAAATTCTGGATGCACAGCTTGCCCTGAATCAGGCTTTAAATAATCAGGCTCAGGCTACTTATGATTATCTGGTTGCCAAGGCCGACTGGCAGCAACTCACCGGTATGGAATAACCTATTTTAGACAAGAAAGAGAAAATTATGAAACAAGCATTCCTGTTAAGCATCGTTCTTCTTTTAACCGGTTCGGTTCTGATATCCGGTTGCGGAAAAGGAAGTCAATCTGAAACCATAGTTCCAAATAAAAACACTGAACTGACTGTTGATGTTCAGAAGCCAGAATCAGGTTCATTAACTGAAGTTTTAACGTATTCAGGTTCACTTTCAGGTGAAGAAGAATCAGTGCTTCGGTCGAAGGTTTCCGAAACCATAAGTGAAGTAGTTGTAAGTATTGGCCAGCAGGTTAAAAAGGGAACTATTCTGGTTAAATTTGATCTGACAACAGCTTCTGTGCAATATGCTCAGGCCCGTTCAAATTATGAACTAGCTGAAAAAACCTACGAGAGAAATTTGAATTTGCTGAAGGCCGGTGCCATTTCTCAGCAACTGCTCGATCAGACAAAAACACAGCTTGATGTAGCCCTTGCCAATTATGAAAATGTAAGAAATATGGTTCAGATTGAGTCACCCATTGACGGTACAGTAACAAACCTGAATGTCAGCGCCGGAGATTTTGTTTCTGCCGGATCACCTGTTGTTACCGTTTCGAAAATCTCTTCGCTCAAAACCTCTGTTTCATTAAATTCGTCTGACCTTGTGAAGGTAAAAGTGGGAAGCCCTGTTTTAATCACTCTTACTGATAACCCGTCTGTTAAAACAGAAGGAAGAATCACTGAAATTGCAAAGTCTGCAGATCCTGCAACCCGTACTTTTGAAGCAAAAATCAGGTTGTCATCTACTCAGGGGTTCAACAGCGGACTCTATGTGAATGTCGAAATTCTGAATAAAACTACCCAGCAGGCACTTTTGGTCCCTGTAACAGCTCTTGCCGCTAAACTGGGTAAAACTGCACTTTTCGTCATGAGACCCGATTCAGTAGTGAGTTCAGTTTTTATCACAACCGGTTACCGGAACAATGAAAATGTTACAATTCTGTCTGGTATAACTGAGCAGGATCTGATCGTGACATCTGGAACTCTTCTTTTAAAAGATGGCGATAAAATAAAACCGGTTGTTAAAAACTGAACTCAAATTTAGCAAAGTGGATTCAAAATGAATTTAGCAGAACTATCAATTAAACGACCCGTCTTCATTACGATGGTTACGGTTGCCCTGATTGTAATGGGCTTTCTGGGACTTTCCCGGATGAAAATGGAATTATTCCCGAAGGTTGATTTCCCGATTGTTGTGATCAATACTGTCTACCCGGGTGCCGGGCCAGAGCAGGTTGAAACTCAGGTTACCGCGATTATTGAAGAGTCAGTTAACTCAATTTCCGGGATTCGCCATATTACATCAACCTCACAGGAAGGGTTTTCACAGATCGTGGTTCAGTTTGAACTTGAAGTTCAATCGGTTACCGCATCCCAGGATGTGAGAGAAAAAGTTGCTCTGATAAAAAATAAACTTCCGAAAGATGTCGAAGACCCTATCGTTCTTCGTGTTGATCAGGGAGCCGCCCCGATTATGAGTATGGTTGTTTCATCAGATAAGATGGATCAGCAAACCCTTACCGAATATGTAAAACGTCAGGTTAAACCCCGGTTTGAAACGGCAAATGGGGTTGGTCAGGTCGATTTGCTTGGCGGAAGCGCCCGTCAGTTTAATGTGAAAGTTGATCTAGCAAAGCTGAATTCTTTTGGAATTTCAATGCCTGATCTTGCTGCCAAAATTCAGGGTGGGAACCTTGAATTTCCTGGTGGACGTATCAATGAAGGTAAAAGGGAATTACTGGTAAGAACTGCAGGCCGGTTCAAATCTGCCGAAGAAATGGGCAAACTGGTCATTAAAAATGTTGGAACAAAACTGGTCAGGTTAAGTGATGTGGCTTCAGTTGAAGACGGTGTAGTTGAGCAAAGAACCTTTTCTTCTTACAACGGGCAACCGGCTATCGGGATTAATGTGATTAAGCAGTCTGACGCAAATACTGTAGAAGCTGCAACTGAAGTGAATAAAATCCTCGCAGAAATAAAACCAGCCCTTGAACGGGATGGGGTTAAAATTGATCTGGTGGATGACTCTTCAATTTATATCAAAAATTCAGTTCACGCTGTTGAAGAAGATATCGTAATCGGTGGTTTGCTTGCCGTTATCATTATCTTTTTCTTTCTGGCAAATGGGGCTTCAACCCTGATTTCTGCTTTGGCCATTCCAACCTCAATTGTGGCAACATTTGGTTTCATGCACCTTTTTGGCTTTACTCTGAATTTTATGACCTTGCTGGCACTTTCCCTGGCGGTCGGAATTCTGATTGATGATGCCATTGTGGTTATTGAAAATATTTACCGTCACCTTGATCATGGTGAAGGCCGTGTGAAGGCTGCCATCAGCGCGTCAAAGGAAATTGCTCTTGCCGTCATGGCCACAACATTCTCACTTGTTGCCGTGTTCTTCCCGGTGGCAACCATGCAGGGAATCGTAGGCCGGATTTTCTTTCCGTTCGGAATCACGGTTTCAGTAGCCGTTCTCGTTTCGCTTTTTGTTGCTTTTACCCTTACCCCAATGTTGTCTTCAAGACTGCTGGGGAAAGAAGTGCACCTTACCAAAGATTCTGCCTGGTACTGGAAACCATTCTATTATTTCAATGCAGTTTTTGACTGGTTGAATGTGAAATATCACGGTACATTGAAGTGGGCTCTAAACCATAAAATTCTTACCATGCTTGTCGCAACCGTTGCCTTTATTGGCGGGATCGGATCTGCGCTTTTTCTTGGTGTTGAGTTTATGCCCAATCAGGATCAGGGTAAATTTACGGTTACCGTGAAAGCCCCTCCGGGAACAAGTATTGAAGAAACAATTTCAAAAATCCGTCAGGTTGAAGAAAAACTTAGAACCTACCCGGAAGTTGTAAATATGTTTACTACCATCGGTTCTCAAAGCCAGCCTGTTAATGTAGGTTCCATTCTTGTTCTTTTAAAACCAAAAGCAGAACGGAATATCGATGTCTTCAATATGCTTTATAAGCTGCGGAATGAAATCAAAGATGTAACCGGGGTTGCGTTGTGGTTCGGGCTGCCATCAAATGTGGGTCCACCACAAAAAATGATGCAGATTTCCATCCAGGGTCCAGATATTGAAGTTTCAAAAAAACTTGCAGATAAGGTCATGGGTATGTTCAGGGAGACGCCGGGGCTCGTTGATCTTGAAACCTCTTATGAAGAAAATAAACCTGAAGTCCAGATCAGGCTGAAACGTGATGCAGCATCGAATGCAGGTGTTGATGTAGGGCTTGTCGCCCAAACGGTTCAGCAGATGATTGACGGTGTTAAGGTTTCTGACTTTCAGGAAGGTGATCAGCAGTATGAAGTCCGTCTTCAGCTTCGGCCGGAAGACCGGAAAAAATATACTGAATTATCTCAGATCATGATCAAGTCAAGAAATAAGGATGCTGCCGGGAAGGATTTGTATATTCCGCTGTCAACCGTTGCAGATATTACTGAAGGTTACGGACCTTCAAAAATTACCAGGTATGACCGTCAGCGGCAGATTCTGATTTCAGGTAACCTTGCCGGAACCTTGCTTGGAACTGCAGACGGTTTTCTGAAAACTAAGATTGACAGTATGAAAGCCGCAGGTGAAGTTCCTCCCGGTTATTTCGTTGGTTCAATCGGTATGGCTGAAATGATGAAGGAAAGTTTTGGGTACATGTTTGTGTCTCTCATTCTCGCCATTGTTTTCGTTTACCTGATTCTTGCTTCGCAATTTGAAAGTTTCATTCAGCCAATTTCTATTATGATCTCCCTTCCGCTTTCGCTGATTGGTGCTTTTCTGGGTCTTCTGGCCTTTAACAGTACAATTTCAATCATGTCGATGATCGGGATTATTATGTTGTTCGGTTTGGTAACCAAAAATGCGATTCTGTTGATTGACTTCACCAACCAGCTTCGTCTTGAAGGTTATTCAAGATATGAGGCTCTGCTGAAAGCCGGTCCGATCAGATTACGGCCCATTCTGATGACCACTCTTGCCATGATCTTTGGTATGTTGCCGGTCGCACTCGCGGTCAGTGAAGGTTCTGAAGGCCGGGCACCACTGGGTCAGGCTATCATTGGCGGATTGATTACCTCAACAATGCTGACTTTATTGGTTGTACCTGTTGTCTATTCACTTCTTGATGATTTCGGTGCATGGTTCGGACGCCTGACAGGGAAAGAAAAGTATAAAATTGAAGAAGAGCCACCCAAAGGCATCCTCGAAAGCAGTCAGGAATAAGTTTAAACAAAAAAGTCAGCCCATAAAGCTGACTTTTTTGTTTGTGTGAAAAAGCGGAACAAAATTTAATTTCTTGTAAAAATCACTCTTTCATTCAGTTTGGCTTTTACTTTGTCAAAAAACTGTTTGGTTTGAGGGTAAGTACCGGGTGTTACCCAGGGTGTTTTTACTTCATATTCTTCAGAAACGAGAATTTGATTGTTTGACCCACTTGAAAAAGATTTTTTGAAAAGGAAATTTGGGCTATCCAATGAGATTGGATCCGGAAGGTTACGGGTAGAAAATTTCCGGAAGGGTAAAATAACCGTTTTCTTCTCAATCCGGTAAGGTTGCGAAAATTCAACCGAATATTTTCTGGTTTCCTTTTTCAGCCAGTTAAACTTGTTCATTAACTGAAGCGGATCTGCATGCAGTAAAAGCAAATCACCCTGTCTGACTGCTGCCCCCGATGAAGTAAATGCAAAGCTGAATCTGAACGGGGTTTTGATTGAATCAAGGCTTGAATGTGACCAGGATTTTACCCGGATATTCCCCATATCACCAATTACCAAAGATTTAATATAGTCGTCAGTTTGTTTGGGAGTTTTATCTTTAAAGAATGACCTGTATTCGTAATTGTCATCACCATGGAAGGTCAGTTCAACTTTGAATTGTGTTGAATCTCCGTCAATAAAACTTACTTCCTGATTAATCTCAACCAGGTTATCTTTTGGAGTAGAAGCCGGTATCTTTTCGATAGTACCTGTTTTTTCATTCGAGATGACCAAAACATTCATACCTTCAACTGAAGATGGGACTTCATCAATGGGTGCGAATTGAAGGGTTGGGTCTAGCCAGTAAATTTTCCCGGAAGGGGCTTTTACTTTCAGTATCATGTGATTGAAGCTATAACTCGGAAAACTTGGGTCTATACGACCATCGTCTTTGGTCAGGGCAAGAACCGGGAATGATTCAATGTTGATTGCTTTTAAGAGTACGAGCAGAAGTGTAGCCTTATCCTTGCAATCACCCCATGAATTTGAAATCACCGTTTTGGGTTCATGCGGACGTAATCCACCATTTCCCAGATAAATTGAAACATAGCGTATGCCTTGGGCAAAGTTATAAAGGGCCTGAATTTTTTCTTCTTCCTTTGAAAGTCCCGAAACAAGTTCATTCGCTTTTTTTCTGATATCATCACTCACGTTTGTCATATCAGTATAATAATTTCTCCAGTACCAGTCAGCCACATTGTTCCAGGTTTCAAACTCACCTTTTGTAAACTTCATATACCCTTTAAAAAGGTCATGATCGGGCATTTGGGGTTCAGGCTCAAATGCCGGAATATCTTCAAGTACCCATGAATTCATAAACTTTGCATCGAGTGTTGAGCCTGACGGGTTGATCAGGTTTTTCTGGACAGGGTCAGGCATATTCGGAAAATTGTATGCTTTATAGCGCCAGGTCCAGCCGAAACCGCCATCAACCTTGTCAATTACAAGAATTCTTGGTGCAACCAGTTCGAAAATATTTTTTTTGATCGGAAGGTAGGATTGCATCATCCATTGATCATGAACAAACGGATTTTGTTTTGAAATGGTGTATTGAAGTTCAATAATGCAATTTTTGGAAACCTGAGGGAAGGTAAAGGTTACAGCCCTCTGATCTGAAAAGACAGTTGACCCGCCTGATGACCCGGTAGTGTGGTAAAAATCTTTGCTTTCCAAAACGATCTCAGTACCATCCTCTTTCACTGTTCTGGCACTGATGTCTTTTAAGTTGTCACCTTCGTGCAGGTAAATTTTATACGAAGCGTATTCTTCAATATTTCTGAAAAGTTTGGTTACTGAGTGAATGGTTTCTTCTGAATTGATTTCATAATACTCCGAACCGGCATGAATTGAAACGTCTACCCGTTGATGCCTTAAAATAATGACTGCATCATTTTCAGGATAATTTTCAGGAATAAGCTTTTCAGAATTTTGATACTGACTTTCCAGTTCTTTGATATTGGCGAAATTGGCTGATCCGCATCCGGTCAGAAAGAACAAAGAAAGCAGTGTCAGAAAAAGGATGTAATTTTTTGTATTCATTTTGTTTTCCCGGGATAGTGAAAGTTCGAAAATATTAATTTAATAAAAAAAAAGAAAATTGGAAGCGGTTTTTCATCAATTTTTAATGGAATGCTATGTGTTTCAGCAAACGTATCTGCCGGATCTTATGTTAAAGTTTATGGAATTGAAGTTCATTTTCACTTTTTCTATTTCCATATTGAAACTTTGGCTACCGAAAGCCGTTTAACCAACTTGTGATTTTTGTCAAAACCTTGTAACGGAATCAGAATCCATGAAATCAACCGCTTTATTTGCTATTCTTTTACTCAGTGCCGGATCTGCTCTGGCACAATCTTCACCAACCAAACTTAATTTGCAGCAAGCCGTTCAGCTGGCCGTAGATAAAAATCCTGACTTGCAGAAAATCCGTCAGAACGTAAATCTGGCCAAAGCCGATTACCTGCGGGCTATCGGGGCATTTCTGCCATCGGCCGGAGCAAGTCTGGGTGCAACCTATTCGAATGGCTCTCAGTATATTGCCCCAACTCTTCCAGTTAAAAACTCTGAAAACAGAAGTTACCGCTGGGGTTTTAATGCAAATATGAATCTATTTAACAGTCTCAGCGATCTGAAAGGTTTTACTTCTTCAGAGTATAACCTGGAAACAGCAAAACTTCAGTTTGGGCGTTCAGTTCAGACTACTGTTCTCGATGTTACCAGTAACTTTCTTTTGGCACTTCAGCGCCAGGAACTGCTTAAGATTGCAGCAGAAGATCTTTCCTATCAGGAAGAACAGTTGAAAAAAATTACTGAAATGACCCGTTTAGGTTCCCGCCCGATGGTTGATCTCTACAATCAGCAATATGCAAAAGCAAATGCTGAACTGAATCTGATCAATGCACAAAAGAATTTTGAAATTGCAAAAAGTGATCTTGTGGCTCTGTTATCACTTGATCCAACCTCAGAATATGACATAGAAGCACCGGTTCTTGAAGGGATTAAAACAGATGAACAGTTTTCTTCTCTTGTGCCCCTTCTGTCATCAGCCCTCAATCAGAGACCTGACTATCAGGCAGCCAAAATCGGACTGAAATCAAGAGAAAATGCCGTCTGGCAAGCCTGGGCAAATTACGGACCTTCCCTCGATCTTTCATGGAACTGGGGGGCCAACGCGGCATCACCTTCCTCTACAGGAATTAACGTTCCTACACAACTTTCCGATCAGAGAGCATATTCTGTCAGCTTAACTCTCTCTGTTCCTATTTTTGATCGTTTCCAGACCAATTACATGGTTGAACAAGCTACGGTGAATCTTCAAAACTCACAGTATGATCTCGAAAAAATGGAAAAAACAATTCAGATTGGCGTGAAACAAGCCTGGCTGGATTATAAATCCTACAAAAAAGCATACGATGCTTCTGAAGCTCAATTCAAGGCTGCAAGCCTGCTAAAGGAAACGGCTCAGGAAAGATATAATGTTGGTGCCGGAAGTTATCTGGAACTGGCAAATGCAACAAAAGATTTTGTGACTGCTGCCAGTAATCTGACCACAAGCAAATACCAGTTTGAATTTCAGAAAAAAGTGCTTGAATTCTACATCGGTAGTCTGAACCCTGAAGATTATGTTAACATCCGCTAAAAGAGAAAAAGGAAAATTCTGATTATGGCTCAGCCAAACGGATCCAAAAAGAAAAAAATAATCATCATCAGTATTCTTTTGGTGGTGGTACTTGCAAGTATTCTGTTTGCTGTCTTTGGTAAAAAGGACAAAGGAATATTGGTTAATGCTGAACAGGTTTCAAAAAGGGATATCACCCAGATTGTAACAGCTTCAGGGAAAATTTACCCGGAAATTGAAGTTAAAATTTCTCCTGATGTTTCAGGTGAAGTAATTGAACTGGCCGTTGTTGAAGGTCAGGTCGTAAAAAAAGGACAATTCCTTGCCCGGATCAAACCCGATTTCTATAAATTCCAGATGGAACAAAGTGCCGCAGGATTAACTTCAGCACAATCTCAGTCGAACTCTGCTCAGGCTCAGTTCGAGAAAGCTGAAAAGGAACTGAAGCGTGTTCAGGAAATGGCTAATAAAAATCTGATTTCTGCTTCTGAGCTTGAAACTGCAAAAACAAATTTTCAGGTCGCCCAGCAAACTTTAAATGCTTCGCAAGCTGATATCAAAAGGTCAAAAGCCACAGTTGATCAGGCACAGGAAAGTCTGAACAAGACCAGTATTTTTTCTCCGATTGATGGTATTATTTCAAGTCTGCTTATCGAAAAAGGTGAACGGGTAGTCGGTACGTCACAGTTTGCAGGAACTGAAATTATGCGCATTGCAGATTTCAGTAAAATGGAAGTCAGGGTTGATGTGAATGAAAATGATGTGGTCAATGTCAGTATTGGTGACACGGCCAGAATCACAGTTGATGCCATGAAAACAAAAGTTTTCGTCGGTCTCGTTACCGAAATTGCACACACACCGGTCACCAAAGGATTGGGTTCACAGGAAGAGGTAACCAACTTTCCAGTGAAAATAAAAATTGTAAATCCGGATAAAGAATTCAGATCAGGTCTTTCTGCAACCGCTGATATTGAAACAGATATGGTGAATGATGTTCTGAGTGTTCCAATCCAGTCAGTAACCATCCGCCGTGAAGTAAAGAAGGCTGAAAACGAAGGCGAAAACAAAGAAGACAATCAGGAAAAACCGGAAGCTAAGCCTGCAAAAGCACTTAAGGAACCTGCAAAAATTGTATTTATTGCAGAAAACGGTGTGGCAAAAACAGTTGAAGTTACCACCGGTATCAGCGACGACCGCTTCATTGAAATCAAGTCCGGACTCAAAGGGACGGAACAGGTTATTACAGGTTCTTACCGTGCAATTTCACGGGAGCTGAACGATCAAAGCAAAATTCAGGTTGAAGATCCGAATAAGAAAAAATCTGCAACTGAAGTTAAAGAATAATCAGCAGGGCGAGTGAAATGAAAGAGAATCTGATTCACATTGAAAATATGACCAAAGTTTATATCATGGGAACCCAGGAAGTTCATGCACTTCGGGGAGTCAGCCTTGATATTTCTGAAAATGAGTATGTCGCGGTAATGGGTCCGTCTGGGTCTGGTAAATCTACACTGATGAATATGTTCGGTTGTCTTGATACACCAACATCAGGAGTTTATCAGTTCAAAGGGCATGACGTTTCTATCATGACAGATAATGAACTGGCCCGCATCCGGAACAAGGAAATCGGTTTTGTATTTCAGTCGTTTAATCTGCTGCCCCGATCAAATGCCCTGCACAATGTTGAATTACCCCTGATTTACGCCGGTGTTTCTGCCCATGATCGCCGTGAAAGAGCCATGGATGCCCTAACCAATGTAGGTCTTGGCGACCGTGTACATCATAAACCCAATGAACTTTCGGGTGGTCAGCGCCAACGTGTTGCTATTGCCCGTGCATTGGTCACAAAACCCTCAATCATTCTGGCAGATGAGCCAACCGGTGCGCTTGATTCAAAAACCGGGGAAGAAATTATGCTTTTATTTGAGGATTTGTATAAAGCCGGAAACACAATTATTGTCGTAACTCACGAAGAAGATATCGCCAAACATGCCCGGCGGGTAATCCGGTTAAAAGACGGACATATTGAAACTGATGAATCCAGAGTTGGTCATCTTCAGGCAAGTCACGCATGAATTTATTCCTGTTACAGCTTAAGGAAAGTGTCCTGATTGCACTTTCGTCGATCAGGGCAAATAAAATGCGGTCACTTCTCACGACGTTGGGTATCGTGATTGGTATTGTTTCTGTAACCTCAATGAACATGATGATGAGCGGAATAGACAATGCCTTTAAGTCATCTTTAACCATGATCGGAAATGACGTTCTTTATATTCAGAAGTTTCCCTGGTTTATGAACCGTGATGATTGGTGGTCTTTCAGAAACCGTCCGGAATTGCAGGAATCTTACTTGCCGATTATCAGGGAGCAATCGCAAAATGCGCTGTACGTTGTTCCGAGGGCTGGTGCAGGCGGAGATGTAAAATTTTCGGAAAACAGTGTAAACGGTGTTTTCGTAAACGGCGTGGTTGATGATGAATTAAGGGTTTCCGGGTCGGATCTTTCTGACGGAAGGTTTTTTACTGAACTTGAAAATTCCGCCGGTCGAAGTGTGATCGTTCTCGGTTCAGAAGTGGCCAAATCTCTTTTTGATGAGAGTGATCCCATCGGAAAAAAAGTGGTGTTGAACGGGCATCCTTACAGTGTGATCGGTGTACTTTCAAAACAGGGGAAATTTCTCGGACTTTTCAGCCGTGATAATCAGGTCATGATCCCGTTCGGTACATTTAAAAAGTATTTTGGTATCCGTCGCGGGATTACCATTGCTGTGAAAATCAAAGACGAGAAAAAAATTGAGGAAGCAAAAGGTGAACTTACGCTGATCATGCGAAAATTACGGCGTTTGAGTGCTACTCAGGAAGAAAATTTTGCTATAAACCAGCAGGAAGCCTTTAAGCAGCAATTAGACGGAATCAGTGCCGGTATTTACGGAGTAGGCATTTTTATCACCTCACTTTCTTTGATTGTCGGGATGATTGGCGTCATGAATATTATGTTCGTTTCGGTTAAAGAGCGAACACGCGAAATCGGAATCAGAAAGGCTTTAGGCGCCACCCGAAAGATTTTACTTATCCAGTTCCTGATCGAAGCCATGACGATAAGTCTCATTGGCGGGCTGATAGGACTTTCCATTTCAGCAGGTCTCAAATTTGTTATTGACCATTATTTTGTTGCCGAAATGCCACTGGGTGTGATCATGATTTCTATCGTTGTGTCATTGGTTGTTGGGCTTATTGCCGGTATTCTGCCAGCCAATACAGCAGCAAAACAGGATCCGATTGAGGCATTACGATATGAATGAAAAACTCGAGAATAAACTTAACGCGGCAAAAGAGCTCCTTTCTGTTTCCATTGACAGTGTTAAAGTCAATAAACTGAGAAGTATACTCACCCTCACAGGAATTGCAATTGGTGTATTTTCAATTATTGCAGTGATGACTGCAATCGGGGTTCTTCAGCAATCCATTGAAAGCGGACTTAATCAACTAGGTGCGAATACTTTCCAGATTCAGAAATATGATGGTGGCATTAATAATAATGATCGTGACCGGGTAAAACGCCGTGATATTACCTACGATCAGGGAAGAGTTGTAGCAGAAAAATCGACACTGGCACGTTTTATTGGTCTTGAAGCCTGGTCGTTTGGCGACAAGTTAAAATCCCGGTATGAAGAAACCCGCCAGGATGTGCAGATTGCCGGTGGTGATTATGCTTTTTTTCCAAATAACAGCTACAATATTGAATTCGGCCGGTCAATAAATGATGAAGATGTCAGACTGGAACGCCAAATAGTTGTGTTAGGAAAAGATGTGGCTAAAAAGCTGTTTCCAAATTCTGATCCTTTGGGTGAAACTATTGTATACAAAGGTCAAAAGTTTACCGTTTCAGGTGTCATGGAGGCCCGGGGTTCAAATTTTGGGCAAAGTCAGGATAATCTTATAGTCATACCTCTGACAGCATTTTTTAAAATTCATGGAAGTAATGTACCCGATCTTCACATTACAGTTATGGCAGCTTCCGCCGAATTGATGGAGGCCACCATGGATGAATGTTTTGGCCTTTTGCGTACAGCAAGGGGTCTGGAACCTGGTGAAGAAAATGATTTTGCTGTTTTTAGCAACGACTCCATGGTTGAAAACTTTAATGAGTTTACAGGGGCGTTTAAGCTTGCTGCAGCGGCCATATCCTTCATTGCTTTATTAGCAGCCGGAATTGGAATTATGAATATCATGCTTGTTTCGGTTACCGAACGTACCCGTGAAATCGGTATCAGAAAAGCAGTAGGCGCTACCCGGCCCAATATCATGTTTCAGTTTGTTTCTGAAGCCATCATTATTTGTCAGATTGGTGGACTTGCCGGTATTATTCTCGGTGCAGTTGCCGGTAATCTGGTTTCACTTCTTATGGATGTTCCCGCTTATTTCCCTTATCTCTGGGCCATTATTGGTGTTGTGATTTGCAGCCTGGTTGGTATTGTATTCGGGTCATATCCGGCCTACAAAGCGGCCAATCTTGATCCGATTGCAGCACTCAGATATGAATAGTTATAAGTCGAGAGCAGCGAAGATCCCGAACTAGCTTCGGGGTGACAAGTTATAAGTGGTAAGTGAGAAGTTGGGTGATACGGGGTACGCTTTACGGAACATCGGGATGCAATAACATTTGCCTTTTGCAAAGGTGAGATGCCAAAGGCAAAGGGGTTTGTTAGGCAATGAACGTAATCAAATGAATCGTCTGGTATTTAATCAATTATTTAAAATCCTGAAATTGCCATAAACAAAAACGCCGGTCATTGAACCGGCGTTTTTGTTTTACTTCCGAAGATCGAGCGGAATATAGTTGTTGATTGCTGGTCCGTGATAAATCTGACGTGGACGGTTAATCTTGAAGTCAGGGGCTTCAACCATTTCCTTCCAGTGAGCCAGCCAGCCCGGCAGACGGCCGATAGCAAACATGACCGTGAACATATTTACGGGAATACCCATTGCTTTAAGAATAATTCCTGAGTAAAAATCAACGTTCGGATACAACTTCTTGTCAATAAAATATTGATCGCTGAGTGCAGCTTCTTCGAGTTTCTTAGCTATTTCAAGCAAGGGATCTTCAATACCCAGAGCATCAAGAACTTCGTTTGCAGATTTTTTGATAATATTGGCACGCGGATCAAAATTTTTGTAAACCCGGTGTCCGAAACCGTACAATCTGAAACCAGAGTCTTTGTCTTTTGCCTTTTCAACCCACTTTTTTACATTTCCCCCATCATCTCTGATTTGCTCAAGCATTTCAATGACTTCCTGGTTTGCACCGCCATGAAGCGGACCCCACAAAGCACCAATACCTGCAGAAATGGTGGCAAAGAGATTTGACTTTGAACTGCCAACGAGGCGAACGGTTGATGTTGAACAATTTTGCTCATGATCTGCGTGAAGGACGAAGATCAGATTCAAGGCCTTAACAAGGGTTTCATTAACTTCGTAATGTCTGCTCGGGTGAGCAAACATCATATTCATGAAATTTGCACAATAACTGAAATTATCAGTTGGGTAAATGTAAGGTTCGCCAATTGATTTTTTATAAGAATAGGCGGCGATGGTACGCATTTTTGCTAATAACAGCACAAACATCCGGTACTTTTCTGCTTCGTTCAGGTTGGGTTTTAATGCCCAGGAGTTGTGAATAGAAAGGGTACTGACCATTGATGAAAGAATAGCCATTGGATGCGCTGTTGACGGGTATCCGTCAAAAAAGTGCTTCATATCCTCATGAATGTAGCTGTTTTCGGTAAGAGCCTGCGACCATTTTCCAAGTTCTTCTTTATTGGGAAGTGTACCATAGATGAGCAGGTAAGCAGTTTCAACAAAAGTTGATTGTTCGGCCAGTTGTTCAATCGGGATCCCGCGGTATCTGAGAATGCCAAGTTCGCCATCCAGATAGGTAATGTTCGAAACTGCGGCTCCGGTATTCATAAAACCAGAATCCATAGTAATATAACCTGTTGAATTGCGTAGTGAGGTTATATCAATTGCTTTTTCATTTTCGGTTCCGGTTATAACCGGCAGGTCGTAAGATTTTTCGCCCAGAATAAGCTTTGCGGTATCAGGCATAAGGGTAGAATCCTCGAATCAAAATGTTAACAGGTAATTGCGATTAGTATTTAAAATATTAAAATCATGAAAAACTGAACAAAAAGAAAGTTCAGACTGACTTTTTTTCACAAATAAGAACAATGAACAACTGATGACAACATAAAATTGTAAAAATGCGTTCAAAAAAGGTATAAAAATAAAAAGCCGGACTGCGTTGCACAGCCCGGCTTTGATCCCGAGTATAAGGTAGGTTTTAGAACGAGGCTTTTTTAGGTGTGATAGCTGCTGTATGTAGATTACCAGCTGCTAGCATTACAAAGGTAACAATGTACGTGCCAAAAAATCAACTATTATTGATTAGAATGTTCATATAGAAAGAAAAAATATGGACAACATACTGCAAGTCATTGATTATTATGAGTTTAAAGATTGATAAAGGTGGTGCCTTCTTTACAGGAGAAGGTTGCATAAAGGTTAGTTTTCCTGTTATGAAAAGCATTTCATTAAAGTTGGGTAAAAACGTAATAATTCAGCGCTGAGCGCATTACCTTTTTTCCGGAAATGTGTTTTTTTTATATCTGGCATTGGTTTTGTTATTTCCAGGCTAAAATTAGTTTTAAAGTGAAAAATCTCAGGAAGTCCCGATAACTTCAGATTTGAAATCCAACCAAACGAGACCCTATACTGATTTTCATAAAAAACGGGATAATAATTAATAAGGATTTTGTTCGGGTTAAACTTGACTAAAATCGCATTTTAGAGTAACTTTATATTCTCAATATCTGCCCAGGTGGTGAAATTGGTAGACACGCTAGATTCAGGGTCTAGTGCCGGTTCCGGTGTAAGGGTTCGAATCCCTTCTTGGGCACAACAGGCTGTAAAGCCGCGCACACTAAATGCACGCCTTAACCGTGCATTTTTTTTCTTAATAGATGACAAAAATCAGGGATGTAATTAAAATATTGGATAGTTGGATTCCGGCAGATATCGGGTGGGACCGAGATAATACCGGATTTCAACTTGGGGATACCGGACAGGAAGTCAGAAAAATTCTGCTTTGTCTGGATCTCACGCCTAAGGTACTTGCCGAAGCAATAACCTCAGGAGCCAACCTGATCATTTCACACCATCCGCTTCTATTTAATCCATTAAAATCAATAAACCCCTCAGACCCCACCGGTCACCTCGTTTTCACCGCGATCCAGAATAACATCACAATTTACTCAGCCCACACCAACCTTGATTTCATTTTCGGAGGTGTAAGTACAGTTTTGGCAGAACGGATCGGGCTTACCTCGGTTTCTATCCTGGATGAACAGTACGGACATACACGCAAGCTTGAAGTTTTTGTTCCTGCAGATTCGGCCGATGTGGTTTTTCATGCTCTTTCTGATGCAGGGGCCGGTGAAATTGGAAATTATACACACTGTTCTTTCAGAAGCAGGGGCGAAGGTTCATTTCTTGGAAATGAGTCGAGTCACCCGGTTACGGGTACAGCAGGGCAGTTTGAAAAAGTTGAAGAAATAAAACTGGAAATGGTTTTTCCGAAATGGAAAGAAAAACAGGTACTTTCTGCACTTAAAAAGTCTCACCCGTATGAAGAAATTGCCTTTAACCTGATTACGCTGGCTAATTCGTCAAGTCAGTATGGTGCGGGGGCGTGGGGAACGCTGGAGTCACCAATCCGGCTCAAAGATTTTATAACCTCAATAAGCAACCTTCTCGGATCACAGGGAATCAGATATTCGGGTGATCCTGAACAAACTGTCAGCAAAGTTGCGGTTTGCGGTGGTGCAGGAGCTGATCTGATTTCGAAGGCGGCGAAACTCCCGGTTGATTGTCTTGTCACTGCAGATATTCGTTACCATCAGTTTTTTTATTCAACACCCAATTTTTCAATTGTAGATGCCGGTCATTTTGAAACTGAAGTTGTGGTTCTGGATGCCGTTAAAGCAAAAATCAACCTTGAATTCCCCGGAATTCCGGTCGAAAAAACAAAGATTATTACAAATCCGATTCAATATCATAATAAATAAAGGGGAGACAATTACGTGGAAAACCTGAAAACCCTGGTACTTCTGCAAAGGCTCGATCAGCAGCTTGACGAACTCAATTTTCTGAGAGGCGATTTACCTGACCAGATTGAAGACATTGAAGCTGAACTTGAAGGAATTAAAAGCACTGTTGTTAGTGCAGAAAAATTTCTGAAAGAAGCTGATGGTCAAATTGATGTGATTCGTATTGAGATTGAAGCATCCAAAGAAAAAACTGCCAAATATAAAGCTCAGCAGTTTGAAGTGAGAAACAACAGAGAATATGATGCATTGACCAAGGAAATGGATTCCATGGCCAAACATGCAGAAGAATTAGAAAAGAAAATTGAGTCCATAAAGGCACAGAAGGAAGAGTCAGCAAAAGTGAATCTGGTTGCTGACCCCAAAATCAAGCATCTTGAACAAGAGCTGAAAGACCGCAAGGCTCAGCTTGAAGACATTACACGTGATACTCTTGATGAAGAACGGATTTTACTTTCTGACCGCAAGAAACTGACTGAAAAGACTGACAAAAAAATGATTGATCAGTACGAGCGGATTCGTTCAGCCCGTGACGGAAAAGTGGTTGTTAAAATTCAACGTGGTGCCTGCGGAGGTTGTTTTAAAGTTATACCGCTGCAACGTCAGGCAGAGATTAAAAAGGGCGTCCGCGTTTTCCATTGTGAGCATTGTGGCCGGATAATCGTTTCAGAAATTTATTTTGACGAAATAATGGCAGGCGCAGCTGCTGTAAAATAATAAAACTGTGATTTCAGTATCAGCATAACGGGTTGGATGGTGAGGCTTGGCGGCGAATTTACTGTTATTACAGGTAAGAAAGTGTATTTTTGCAACCGGAAGTGCGCCGGGTAATCGCTCTCCCGGTAAAATGGGGGGGAGGAAAGTCCGAACTTCGCAGAGCATGCTGCCCGGATAACGTCCGGGAGGCGGTGACGCCATGGAAAGTGCCACAGAGAACAGACCGCCACGATGAAAATCGGGGTAAGGGTGAAACGGCGGTGTAAGAGACCACCAGTGAGTGTGGTAACACATTCAGCTTGGTAAACCCCAGCAGGAGCAAGGCCATGTAGGAAGACAATAGGGCTGCTCGTCCGTGTCTTCGGGTAGGCCGCTTGAATCCGGTAGCAATACCGTGAACAGATCAATGATTACCGAACCTGCCGGCCGGTGGCAAACAACCGGCAGGGTGAACAAAATTCGGCTTACAGGTGCACTTCCGTCTGCCTTATTTAAAAGCTTACAGAAACCAGATTAACCATCGGAACCGTTTCAACAACAGGTCCGGCTGGAGATTGAGTCATTGACATTCTGATGTCAGGTGAAAAACTGCTCAGAGTGAATCCATCGCCCTGATACTGAATCATTGCAGAATTGTTTTTTCCTGGCTGAGCCAGCACAACTGCATCAACAACTCCAAAAAGCATTCCCGTCCAAACGCCATATCCGTAGCCATAGCCCATACTTTTCAGAAAACCTGCATCTGAACTGATCAGGCCAACTGCTGCACCAAGCATAGCCCCGATTGCACCACCGTATAATGCATCCATGGTCACAATCTGCATTGAGGTCCCGGATGATGTGATAGACCCGTTACGGTAAGGATTACCATTGTGCAGATAAAGGTAAGAATCATAACCTCCCATACCAGCACCAACTAAAATTCCGGCGCCGATACTACCGCCCAGACCTGATAAATTATCTGTACCGGCAATAGCTGCACTTCCCGTCCAGAGAAGTCCGCCCAGACCAGCACCATAAAAAGTATCGGTTGCGAGCAGTTTGAGAACCTGACCGTTAGAAGCTGAGCTCAGCATTCCGGCAAAAAGCAGAGAAAAAAGTACACGTTTCATTTTCGAATCCTTTAAATATGATAATTTTGACTGTTGTTCGCTCGTGGTTAAGTAACGTTCAATGTAAAATTAAGTTTCAGAATGTCTGTAAAGTTACGAATAACTAAGTACAGAATGGTCTGATATTGATATTTAATGCCTGACTTTCTAAGTTTACCCAAATTAATCGCAATAACCTACAAAAAACCATGATTCTTGACCCCAAATTACTTTCTCAGCAGGAAAATTATAAAATTCTGACCGGCAGCATTTTGCCCAGACCGATTGCATTTGTTTCAAGTATGGATGAGAATGGGGCATCAAATCTGGCTCCATTTTCTTTTTTTACAATTGCAGCTACTGTTCCGCCAACGTTGGTTTTCTGTCCGCTGAGACGGGGACCAAAGGGAGAAAGAAAGGATACGCTGAACAATATTGAAAAAACCGGTGAGTATGTAGTCAATATTGTGAGTGAAGACTTTGCAGAAGCCATGAATTCGACATCCGCAGACTTTCCGCCGGAAACAGATGAATTTGAAATTTCCGGATTAACACCTGCAGAATCTAAATTGGTCAAACCCAACCGTGTTCTCGAGTCTCCGGTTTCATTCGAATGTAAACTGAAGGCAATTGTTCCGGCTGGAACTGACGGACCCGGCGGCGGAAACATTATAATCGGAGAAGTTGTGATGATGCACATCCGGGATGAAGTGATTGAAAACTTCCGCATCGACCTGAAAAAAATAAGTCCGCTTGGCCGGCTTGCAGGGAATTTTTATTGCCGGGTTACCGATTTGTTTGAAATTACCCGTCCGGAGACAAAATGAACGCACTGAAAGTTTTATTCTCATCTTTCCTGGCAACGGTGAAGCCGGGTTTTATGGCCTGGTGGAATCATCCGGTAAAAAAATGGTATATCATCGGAATTGGTTCTGCACTGATTTTACTGCTTTCATGGCCATTTTTTACAACCGATGAGACTGTAATTCTGACTGCATCCGTACAGGAAGGTGAATTTCGGGTTTCAGTAACTGAACCGGGAGAAATCAGAGCAGCGAACGCAAATACGGTTTTAACGCCACGGGTTGGATGGGGAGCAATGACACTCACCTATCTCGTACCAGAAGGCACAACGGTTAATGAAGGTGACGTGGTTGCCATTTTTGAACCCGGCGAAACTCTGAAACGCCAACAGGATAATGAAAGTCAGCTGAATATTTTAAAAGCTGACATGGAAAAGGCAATTGCTCAGGATCAATCAAACCGGGAAGATGCTCAGGCCAATCTTGAAAGTCAGATTCTGGCTTTTGAACTTTCGAAACTGCAGCTTGAAAGGTCGAAGTTTGATGCCGAAATGGAAAGACGTTCTGCCGGATTGAAGTATCAGCAGGATTCCATTTCACTTTCACGGGCCAGGCAAAGTTTGAAATCAAAACAAATTGTGGGCCAGTCTGATCTTTCACAGATCAAATTGAAAATTGAACAGGCCCAGAATGCCTTAACCAGTTCAACCAAGGAACTTGAAAAACTAACGATCAAGGCCCCGATTCCCGGATTGGTTGTCTATGAACAAAACTGGTCAACTGACCGGAAAATTGAAAAGGGAAGTCAGCTTTGGCCGAATCAACCCATTATGCAATTGCCCGATCTGAGTTCTATGCAGTCAACCACACAAATCAATGAAGTTGATATCTCGAGAATAAAAAAAGGCCAGAAAGTTATCATCAAACTTGATGCGTTTCCGCAATTTTCTTACAACGGTGATGTGGTTGATGTGGCTTCGGTTGGGAAGTCAAAAGGAAATAATTCAAGTGCTAAGGTTTTTGATGTAGTCATCAGCATTGCAAAACAGGATTCGGTTATGAAGCCTGGGATGACCACATCAAACGAAATTATTATCGAAACATTGAAGACAGTAAAATTTGTCCCGATTGAATCTGTTTTTGAAGAAGACGGTAAATTTTATGCCTTCCTGAAAACGGCTTTTGGGTTCAGTAAAACTGAAGTAAAAACAGGGTCAAAAAATGACAATTTTATTGTGATTACTGACGGACTTTCAGAAGGGGATGAAGTGGCATTGAGCAATCCGGAATTGTCTGTAAGCTTGCCTAACTGATATGCATATTCAGGAAAGTTTACAAGTTGGGGTTGATGCTCTTTCAGCCAATGCACTCAGATCAATGCTTACGATTCTGGGAATTGTATTTGGTGTTGGGGCTGTGATTGCCATGCTGGCCATTGGTGAAGGTGCCCAGCAGGAAATCATGAAACAGCTTGCTCTGACAGGGGTGAATAATATCATCATCAGAAACAAAGTTGAACAACCGGCTGAAGGTGATGAAAAAAACAAAACGGCTAATTTTTCGGCTGGTTTGACTCTTGATGACATGGAAACCCTCAGAAAACTCATTCCCGGTATTACACGTGTCACACCCGAAATTGAATCAGATTATGAGGCTATTTACAGGCTAAGCCATGGTCGGGTAAAGCTGGTTGGAACCGGACCAGATTACGCAGCCATGTTTAATCTGAGATTGACAAACGGGCGATTTTTCAGTCAGGAGCATATCAAAAATTCGGCTCCGGTTGCCGTGATTGGTGAAGATGTCAGGAAAAAATTATTCAAAACCGAAAATCCGATTGGAAAAAAATTAAAAGTTGGTGAAGTCTGGCTTGAAGTTATTGGCGTTGTTGCTCCGGCCGCAGTTGAGAAAAAAGGAGAAGAGTCTCAGAATCTGGGGGTTAGAAATGCCACACTTGATGTGTACACCCCTGTAACTTCTTTTCTGCTCCGGTTTAAGAATCCAGCTATAAAAACCGAAAGTTCCCAGCGCCGCAATCGTGGTGTTACTGAAGTCAGAACAGAAATGGCGGAAACCCAGCTGAGTAAAATTACGATTCAGGTTAAATCCGCAGATATGCTGAAACCAGTCAGAGATCTGGTTGAACGGATAATGAAACGGTTGCATTATAAACAGGCAGATTTTGAAATTATTGTTCCGCTTGAACTCATCAACCAGCAACAAAAAACAAAACAGATTTTCAATATTGTTCTTGGGGCAATCGGCGGAATTTCTCTTTTGGTTGGCGGAATCGGGATTATGAATATCATGCTGGCTTCGGTAACTGAAAGAACCAAGGAAATCGGGATCCGCCGGGCAATCGGGGCAACCCGGAAAAATATTGTGGAACAGTTTCTTATCGAAGCCTTGGTTTTGTGTCTGGTCGGCGGCATTATGGGAATCCTGTTTGGTTACCTGATTGCCATTCTGATTTCGGTTTATGCCGGTATTGAAACAGATGTGACCATGATTTCAATTTTTATATCCTTCTCGGTTGCCTGTTTGACCGGAGTGGTTTTTGGCTGGTATCCGGCGAAAATGGCAGCAGAAAAAGATCCGGTAGAGAGTCTGCGATATGAATAAATTACGGGTCACAGATTACGGGTTACGGGGAAAAAGGCTTACATCCATGATCAAATTTTTGCTTTGTCTTCTTTTTCCGGCGGTACTTTCTGCCCAGACCATTCTGACGCTGGAGGAATCGGTTGAACGGGCGAAAAAATCATCACCTTCCATGAAAAAAGCTGAACTTCAGCTGAAGCAAACCTGGTTTGCCCAGGAAAGTGCCAGACTGCAATTCTGGAGTACTCTTGACCTGAGGGCCACAACGCCAAATCTAAGAAAAGATATTACTCAGGTTTCAGACCCAAACACGGGAAAAATCAATTTTGTTGAGCAAAATTACATTTCATACAACACCGAACTCACTCTGAATCAGCCCATTATCTGGACGGATGCCAACCTTTCACTCGTTGGCGGACTCAGCCAGTATAAGCAAAGCGGAACAACCAGCAATCAAACCAGCGAAACCAATTATCTGAGTGATCTCAGGCTCAGATTAACGCAACCTCTTTTTACTTATAACCGGCGGGCATTCGGTCTTGAACGGGCTGAACTTGAGCTTGAAATGTCGAAAAAGCAATACCTGACCACCCAGCAGGATGTGCTTTATCGGGTTAAAGAAGCCTGGTTCAACTGGTACCGGGCAACTCAAACGGTTTCTATTGCAGAATCGGAACTGGAGCAAACCCGGCAATCGTGGGAACTTGCCAACAGGAAATATGAATCTGGAATTATTGCTGAAGTGGACAAATTGAAACTTGAAGTGGATTATGCAACCTCACAGAATAATGTCCTTCAGCAGAAAACCAATGCACTTCGTGCAGAAAACCAGGTCAAACTTTTGCTTGGAATTCCGCTGGATGAAAGAGTTTTACTGCCAGACGGATTTGAAACCAAGTTTGTTTCCATCCCGAAAGAAAAAATTCTGCCTGTTGCCTTTAAAAACCGACCAGAACTTGAAAATGCTGCCCGGCAGGTGAGAATGCAGGAAATGTCAGTTGAACAAACCGATGCCCAACGGGAAATCCGTGCTGATTTAAGTCTGGAGTTTGGTCTTACCCGTCAGGATCCGAAACTGGCTCAGGTTTGGAATGACCCAAACCGGGCACAACAGGTTTCACTTTCCTTAACTATTCCCATTTGGGATTGGGGTCAAAACTCAGCTGCGACTGAAAGTCAGATTGCCTCATTGAACAGTCAGAAAATTGACCAGGAAGAGGCTTCCCGGTTGCTCACCAACGAAATCAACCAGCTAACGGAATCTTACCTTCAGGCACAAGGCCGGTTGACGATTCTGGAAAAAACTGTTGAACTTGCCCAGAAATCCTACGATATCTCTTACCAGAAATTCCGCTCAGGCTCATTATCTTCAGAAGAACTTGCACAGGCACAACGCCGGTTAACCGACTCAAAAATCAATTTTTTATCGGCCCGGATGGATTACCAGCTAAGTATTGCTGCCCTGTCAAAAGCCTGTTTGTACGATTGGGAAAATGACCGTGAAGTTGGTGAAACTTTACCAAATTTTGAAGATTGACAGGTCTTTTATTTTTTCTGTTGAAGAAAGCACTTCACATAGTTATCTTTAGCTGATATTTTTCACTCTCGGAACCAAACCGGAGCCATTTTATGGATCATCAGCTTCAACCAACCTACTACTTCCATGTCAGGAAGGAATCCCGTAAAAAATTCGAAATCGAAGAAGAATTGTTCTCCGTGCGCGGTGACGTGGTTTTTCTCAACTTCCAGCAGTCACGCCGGCTTGCAGAAGCGATCAATACCAAACGACCGGGAGCAACTTTCGTCAATCCGTCAGAACTGAATGCAATGGGTCTCATTCACGAGATTCTGCACTTTGTGATGGATACTTACCGGAAGGATCTTGCACCTGGTTCCTTCAAAGGACTTCTGGAGTTTCTTGACGGGAAACACGGTGAAGATGAAACCAACAAATTGTTGAAGGTTTTTCTCGATCATTTTCCACCGCCTGCAGTTTTTCACGGAAAAATTACCAAAGAAAAATTCCTTACCGGAAAATCTGAGGGGATTTCTAACCGTCAGTGGATCATTGAAGAAATTATTCTGATCTGGCTGAATAATGCAAATCCGGGTTATCAGCCCATCAATGAACTGATTCATGACACCGAACTGAAAGCAAACACTTCTTACTTGACCGTCATCGATTCGATGAAGGAATTTTTCGAAGGTCAGCCGAAATTTGGTCCGAAAAATCAAAATCTGATTGATCTTTTATACGAGCCGATTCTGCGTTCACCCAATTCCCTGATGGATCAGCTTGAATTTATCAAGCAATTTTGGGGAAGTATTCTCGCCAGATCACCTTTCTGGACCCGTCTTCTTGTGAGTATGGATTATATCAAAGAAGAAGGTAAATGGTATCTCTTTAAACAGGGCGGATGGAACGTCAGCAAGGATATTGAAGTTTCTGCACCTCAGTTTTCAGGTGAATTGTACGAACACGAAGCAGAAGCTTTTTCGCCTGATAAAGACTGGATGCCCCGTGTGGTCATGATCGCAAAATCAGCTTTCGTCTGGCTCGATCAGCTTACCAAAAAATATGGACATCCGCATAATTCACTCGCAGATATTCCGGATGAAGAACTCGATTCACTTGCTTCAAAAGGAATTACCACACTTTGGCTGATCGGACTCTGGCAGCGTTCGATTGCTTCCGCCAGAATCAAACAGATCAACGGAAACCCCGAAGCGGTTGCCTCAGCTTATTCTCTTTATGATTACGAAATTGCCTGGGATCTGGGCGGATATGGTGCTTACGAAAACCTGAGAAACCGGTGTGCTGCCCGTGGCGTCCGTCTGGCCAGTGACATGGTGCCAAATCACATGGGAATTGACTCTTCCTGGGTGATCAACCATCCGGAATGGTTTGTTTCCCTTCCTTATCCGCCATATCCGAATTACCGGTTCAACGGAACCGATCTGAGCAATGACCCCAGAATCGGACTTTATGTTGAAGATGGCTATTGGGATCGTTCTGATGCAGCCGTTTGCTTTAAACGGGTTGACAGGTGGACCGGTGACGTTCGCTACATTTATCACGGAAATGACGGAACCAGCTTTCCGTGGAATGATACGGCTCAGTTGAATTATTTGCTTCCTGAGGTCCGTGAGCAGGTTATACAGACCATTCTTCATGTTGCGAGAATGTTCCCTGTGATTCGCTTTGATGCAGCCATGACACTGGCAAAACGCCACTATCAGCGGTTGTGGTTTCCGTTGCCCGGAACCGGCGGTGACATTCCATCCCGTTCTGAACATGCCATGAGCAAAGAAGAATTTGACCGGGTTTTCCCGATTGAATTCTGGCGTGAAGTGGTTGACCGGGTTGCTGTTGAAGTCCCGAATACGTTGCTTCTTGCTGAAGCGTTCTGGATGATGGAAGGTTATTTCGTTCGTACGCTTGGCATGCACCGGGTTTACAATTCGGCCTTTATGCACATGTTCAAGAAAGAAGACAATCAGAATTACCGGTACCTCATCAAAAACACCCTGGAATTCAATCCGCAGATTCTGAAACGGTATGTGAATTTCATGAATAACCCTGATGAAGAAACAGCTGTAAATCAGTTCGGAAAAGGCGATAAATACTTTGGCGTTGCACTGATGATGTCGACGCTGCCCGGGCTCCCGATGTTTGGTCACGGCCAATTTGAAGGCTTTGCTGAGAAGTACGGCATGGAATACCGGAAAGCCTACAAGGATGAAAGTCCAGATCAGTGGCTGATTGACCGGCATTACCGTGAAATCGTACCCATCCTGAAAAAGCGGTATTTATTTGCCGAAGTTGAAAACTTCCTTTTATATGACTTTTTCTCAACGCACGGAAATGTTTGTGAGGATGTGTTCGCATTCAGCAATCAGTTTGGTTACGAAAAAGGTCTCGTGATTTTCCATAATAAATATGGTTCAGTCAACGGGTGGATCAGAACATCATCAGCTTTTCTCGATAATCATGGCAACATGACCCAGCGTGTTCTGGGACAAGGTCTTGCTCTGCCCATCGGTGCTGATGACAGTTTTACCATTTTCAAAGATCAGATGACCGGGCTCGAATTCATCAGGTCTACCCGTGAAATCTGGGAACGGGGCATGTACTTTGAACTTGGTGCCTATGAATACCACGTTTTCTGGGAATTCAGAAATGTTACCGATTCACCTGAGCTGCCTTACCGTGAAATCTGCACTTACCTGGCCGGGAAAGGTGTTTATTCCATCGAGGATGCCCTCGTTGAAATGAAACTGAAGCCCATTTTCGAATCTTACTGGCAAGCCATCAATCCGGGAAGTGTTGCTTATCTGGCACAGGGTGCCGCCACCATGGAACCCTCGTCTGCAATTGTCGCTGCTTTCAGAGAAAAATCAACCCATATTGTGGATGGCGTCAACTATCTTTTCGGACAAAAAACACTTCCAGCCGGATTTTTTGAATCGCTGGCCAGTTTGTACCGGAAGGTGATCGATCTTTCACACATCCGCATCGGCGGAGCCAACAAAATTCTGGCGGCCTTTGTGACTGCTCAGTTGAAACGTGACAAGGAACCTTCACTGTTCTGGCAGGTTATTATTTCCTGGTTGTACAGTCATGAACTCGATCAGCTCGGACTGAAAGAATCAGATGGAAAACCCGCTTTTGAAGCTTTCCATCTCGATAAAGTTTTTGCCAGAAGTCTGCGTGAATCAGGTTATGGTGATCATGACGTCTGGAAATCAACTTTGCTTGTGAAAACACTTTCTGCCTACAGTCACCGGCTGGTGAATAAACCAACCATTTCCCGGTTTGAAAGTCTGGCTGCAGCACTTACCATTGAATCAGCCCGTCCGCTGATGCAGATCAACATGCACAATGATGTACTCTGGTTTAACAAAGAAAGTGTTGAAGAACTGGTGATGTGGCTTGAAGTGATCAGCTTGCTTCAGGAAGCTGAAAAATTGCCGGTTGATCTGATCACGGCCAGTCTGGTTGAATCCTTTGAGAAAGAAGTTCATTCCACCCTTGCTCTGGTTGGAAAATCGGGTTACCGGTATCAGGTACTGGTTCAGGATCTTGATGCACTTTCAGCACCCAAAAAGGTTGTCAAAACCGTAAACATTGGCGGAAAGGCTAAAAAGCCGGCAAAGAAGGAAACCAAACCTGCAAAACCTTCAGCTAAAAAGGAAGTGAAAATTACGGTGAAGGCTAAAACCACAACCGCGAAAAAAGCTGAGGTAAAACCAAAGGCTGCTGCTCCAAAGACGAAGAAAAAGTAAGCGATGACGTTTACCTGTCCTCATCTTGATCTGTCAGGGAAAGACTGCCTGAAATTACATGGGTTGTGCGATCCCGGCAGGAAAGGCTGTGAAGTTCAAAAGAAAGCCTGGTTTCCCAACAAACAGGGAAATCAGGTTGAAAAACTGGATTTCAGTCTTCGGGATGTGTTACGGGAGGAAAATAGTCAAAGGAGACCGCAGAGCCGCTGAGAAGGGGGATGGTTTTTGGGGGGGATGACTTTGATCTTGTATAATGTAACACCGACCTCCCGGTCGGTTGAAATTTCTAAATTGCTTTTACATTCAGGGAACCGACCGGGAGGTCGGTGTTACAATCAGTCAATTCAAATTGAATGTATTTACCTGCCCTTATCCTTTTTCCCCATCGAAAACCCTTAATAATTTTTCTGCAGCTGCAGTTGGCAGCATTTTATCATGCAGGATGGACTCTGATATCGAATGAAGAATCCGCTTAACTTCCGGGTGGTGGTAAAACCGGTCTTTCAGCGTTTCTTCAATCATTTGCATCGCCCAGGAAAAAGATTGTTCTTTCCTCCGTTCGTTGAAAATTCCGTTTTCAGTGGCAACTTCCCTGAATTTTGAAATAACTTCCCAAATCTCCGGAATTCCGGCACCGGTCAAAGCCGAACAGGTGTACGCATCGGTATGCCAGCCACGGGTTGCCGGAGTTAGAAAATGCAAAACCCGGGAATATTCGGCACGGGCGATATTTGCTTTCATTTCATTGTCGCCATCCGCTTTGTTCACAATCAGCGCATCAGCGATTTCAATAATTCCCTTTTTAATTCCCTGAAGTTCATCGCCGGCACCGGCAATCATCACCAGAAGAAAAAAATCAACCATCGACCTGACGGTGATTTCACTTTGACCGACCCCGACCGTTTCCACAAGAATGATATCATAACCGGCAGCTTCACAGGCTAAAATAGTTTCACGGCTTTTCCGGGTAACGCCGCCGAGGGTTCCTGATGAAGGTGATGGCCGGATGAAAGCGTTGGGCTCACGACTGAGAAATTCCATCCTGGTTTTATCGCCAAGAATACTGCCTCTAGTAACAGAACTGCTGGGATCAACCGCCAGAACGGCCACTTTGTGTCCCTGTTTGACCAGAAAAAGCCCGAAAGCTTCGATAAATGTACTTTTCCCTGCGCCCGGAACGCCGGAAATTCCGATCCGGAGCGATTTACCTGAATGGGGAAGCAACTGATTTAAAACCGCTTGAGCCTTTTCAACGTGGGCAGAAGCATTGCTTTCGATTAAAGTAATCGTTCTGGCCAGAACAGTACGGTCATTCGCGAGCACACCCGAAACATGATCTTCTACTGATAGTTCGGCCCGTTTTTTAGACGGATGATGGAGTGCAGGTTTTGCATGGCCGGGGAGTCCGTCATGACTGCTTTCAATGCCGGTTACCACCTTAACTGCAAACGCTTCGTTGTTTTCTTCAGGTGCCCAGTCGGGTTTGTAAGATTCCGGTTTGTCTGAATTTGGTTTCTTTTTCATGTGGATAAAAATACCGGATATTTTGGTGAGAATCATCTGAAATGCAGGGGAGGGAGGGGATTCTGATTATTAATTGTAGCGCCGACCTCTGGTCGGCATTCGTTGTTTTACAATAACCGACCGGAGGTCGGTGTTACAATTAACATGCAAAATTTAATTTTCAGTTTGGCAGGGTGATTTTCATTTTGTCTTTTGTGACTCGTGACCCGTGATTTGTGACCATTTTATCCCGTCCCCCGTCACTCGTTATTTGTAAGGTTTCATCTGAAATACCGACAAAAATGGAAACGGGATTTTTATCACCCGGTTTGGATGTTGTATCAAAAAAGAAAAGAATATTTATATGAATCACATTTTCCCGGGAGTTCTGCTGATGCTGGTCTCCTGTTCAAACCCGACTCCGGTTTCACAACCTGCAGACGGACTTCAAACCCAATCCACTTCCCAATCAATGAAACAGGAAAATAAAATGCCATTGCAAACACCCAAATACAATCCGCTGAACTCTGAGGAAGCAAGAGTTATTATCAACAAGGGAACCGAACGTGCCTATACGGGTGAATACACCGATAACAAGCAGCCCGGAACGTACATCTGCCGTCAGTGCAATGCACCTTTATATCTGTCGAAGGATAAATTCAACTCGGATTGTGGATGGCCAAGTTTTGATGATGAAATCAAAGGCGCCGTTGAACGTCACACCGACAAAGATGGTTACCGGACGGAAATCGTCTGCAAAAATTGTGGCGGACATTTGGGTCACGTCTTTCTTGGCGAAAGATTCACCTCAAAAAACACCCGGCATTGTGTGAATTCCATTTCGATGAAGTTCATCGCAGAAGGAAAGCCATTGCCGGAAGTAATTAAGTAGGTGTAAGGTTTAAGGTGTAAGGTTTAAGCCAGAACTGTAGGAATAGAATTAGAAAAAACAGGTCTTAGCTGGTTAACAAACCTGTAATAGTTTCTTAGTTTTTAAGCTTATGCCTTAAACCTTACGCCTTACTCCTATTCTACCACTGAATGACCTTCCGGTCACGATAGAAGAAACCGGATTTGGCTTCAGGGGAGGTTGCCAGCCAGACGGCCGTATCAGCGCCCTGTTCAACCGAACGGTTTGCTCCGGTACCGCCCATGTCAGTTTTGACCCAACCCGGACACATCGAAAAAACTTTGATTCCGGCAGATTTCAAATCAGCAGCCATGAGCATTGTAAGACCGTTCAGGCTCCATTTGGACAGCCGGTAACCGGTATATCCGCCAATTTTCTGATCTTCGAGAGATCCCATTCCGCTTGAAATGTTTACAATTCTGGCATCGTCACTTTTTTTCAGCAAAGGAAGCAAAGCCTGACTAACTTTAAGCGGACCAAACAAGTTCGTTTTAATAACCAGTTCAGTTTCAAGAATCGAAGATGTTTCAAATCCACGGTTTGAACTGATAATGCCCGCATTGTTGATCAGAACATCCAGTTTGCCAAACTTCGATTCAATATATCCGGCAAGTTCTGCAGGTCCGTCTGAGTTGGTGACATCCAGCTGAAAGAAGTGAACGTTTTCCCCGAAAGTTTTCGCTGCTTCCTCACCTTTTCCGGCGTGACGGGCAGTGAGAATGACTGTGAATCCTCTTTCTGACAACTGACGTACGATTTCATAACCGATGCCTTTATTGGCACCGGTTACAACAGCAAGTTTACTCATTTTTATTTTCTCAGCAATTTGAAGGCGTGGGTCCAGTTGTTGTTGCGGAATCCGAACTGGATCCACAGCATAGCAAAGGTTTCCAGCCAGAAGGACGATTTGATATCGCCGAGGTCAATCACACTTCCCCAACCCCATTGAGCTGCAAATCCGGCAACCACCTTTTTTGCATCCGCATCATTTCCAGCGATGAAAAGATCAGGAACACCTTCTTCACGGGGTGCATTGATCATGATATAGGCAGAAATGGTGTTAAATGCTTTGACCACTTTTGCTTCCGGCAGATAATTCTGGACTTTTAGTCCGCCAGGAAGATCTTCGGTTGCGTCCAAACGGGGAACACCGCCTTGTGAAGAGTCGAGCGGATTCGTCACATCGATGACAATTTTACCATTGTAAGATTCAACAGGAAGAGATTGAAGAACAATTTCAGTTCCCTGCCATTTGGTGGCGAGAACGAGAATTTCGCCAAACTGAGTTGCTTCCAGAACTGATCCGGCTGAAGCTTTTCCGCCGGCTGTTTTAATCCAGTCTGCCAGTTTTGAGGTGTCCCGGGTTCCGATTTTGACGTCGTGTCCGAGCTTGGCAAACCCGATTCCGAGTTGCTGACCCACGACACCTGATCCGATTATACCGATTTTCATAATAACTCCTTTTTGATTAAATACTTAAATGCGGGGAGACCGCAAAGACACAAAGACGCAAAGAAATACAGTTTTAATTCGACCGCTGAGGCGCGGGGAACGCAGAGAAATACAAATTTCATTTTAAAGTTTAAGACAAAAGGCGAAGAAACCGCAAAGACCCAAAGACGCTAAGAAAGACAAATTTAATTCGACCGCTGAGGCGCGGGGAACGCAGAGAAATACAACTTCATTTTAAAATTTAAGACAAAAGGCGCAAAGACCATAAGACGCAAAGAAATTATAACGACGCATTTAGTTTGAGAATTTAATGCATTTAGTTTGAGAATTTTTGCACCATTCAAAACCGCTGAATTTGAAGCTTTTTAATAGTGGTTCAAAGATAGTTAAATCGGGGTTAAATTAGCTAATATTTTTAGGTTAAGCAGACGCAGTATAAGTGTACATATCAAACTCGTCTAATAGAGTTCCAAAGTTTCTTTTTAGACTATATATTTTCCCAGTCAGATATTCAGCTGTACCACCAGGATTCAAATCAAACCAGATTTTCCCTGCAAAATTTACTTTGGGAGAATTTGCAAAGGTTGGCGTTTTCAAACCCATTGTTTTCCGTTGCCGAAATGCCATTACTGTTGGGTCATAAGCATAGAGCAAATTCAAAAGTGCTTCACCATTTGTACTATATCCATTAACAGTCACAATCTTGTACAAATTGATTGCGCCACCAATAGGATCGTCGGCAAACATTCCGATTGCAGGACTAAACGAGCTCCCTGTTAAATCGTTGTAAATTCGGGTGATCATCTGCTTGGTATTTTTCGTATCAACTGGTGCATTATTATCGTAGTAAACAGTCCCGAACGAATTGTGCACAAATTTAGGTGTCGCTGACTGGTCTTTTAAACTGACCACAACCCCCTGTGAATTAAAGTGTAACGGATCTTCGTTGATCGATTCCCCAGCCCGAGCAACATAAACTTCCTCAGTTGCGTAACCAACATAAGCTTGATAAAATGCAAGTCGGTTAAGTCCGTTCCACTGTATATTCATTCCGAAACCGATTTGTAAATCTTTCAAAACATCGGCACCGGTTTTATGCAGCGCGTTAGATGAACTTGTGCCATTTAAAAAAATATCACCAGGAAGGTAAATATTATCAATTCCGTGGACAGTGGCAGAATTTGAACAAACGAATGCCATCCAGTGTCGTTTAGAAAAACTAACTGATCCGAAATCAGAATCAACACTACCAGAACATATCGCCTCAACATATTGCCGGACTGTTTTATAAACACCAGTCTGAAATATAGTTGTCCAGGCTGAATTTCTGGATGTTCCGGCTGAATTCCATTGTTTTAAGTTTTCAGCTTCAGTAATCCCGTTATAAAATGTAAACTTAACCTGCTGTGTGCCATTATTATTTATTGTCCGACTAATTTGATCGGCTCTATGCTTATAATACCAGGTTGTACCGGAAGAAATTTCCTTAACTTCAAGAAAAAAACCAGCCTTCGTATGTGAAGTATACGATGTTCCATAATCATTATTCTGAACCATGTTATAGAGGGAAAAGGAAGAAAGAATTGGCTGGGTAATTGAGACTTCTACGGTCTCTGGTCTGAGACCAAACTCGAACGGATCAAGCTCACTCGTCAGGATCGGATTATAATCAATAGTTCCCAAAGGCTCGTCTAAAACATCAGCCCCAACCGCAGTAATAAACTGAAATACTGTCAGTTCCCAATAATTATTATTTAGGGAGGCAACTACACGAATATATTTTCCACCAAATGACATTATGACCTCAAAACATCACGTTTAGCTATTCCAAGATCATTGGCATCCGCAAGTTTTCTGGCATCTACATCAATAACGGGTTTAAGTGTTACTCTACCCATCACCTCTGAAAATCGGTCGTAATCAATAACTGGAGCCTGCTGTATATAACTATGCATTTGTTGAGCTTCTAAAATAGGGGAGATTTGACGGTTAATTTGGGAAAAATCTATTTCACTTATTACCCTTGGGATTAGAATATTTTTTGCTACATCAACATAGGTTTGTTCGGGTGAAATCACTTCCCTCTGTTCACCCTCTCCAATTAGTGCATAAGTAGGCCGGTCAACAATTCCGCCTTCTGCAAATCCGACAGCCTTAATACTGGCCTTTGCCAAAGCAACTATAGCAACACTTGAAGCAGCTGCCAAAACTGGTCCTAATAATGGACCAAATGAAGTAATATACCATGTCCAAATTGAAGCAACCATAGCAGCCATTTTTTTGGCGATTATAATGGCTACTTCCCATGAGGTAATAGCAACCCGTGCAATTGCGCCTTCAGTTGCTGCCGCTGTTTTTGTTTTTTCACCCAAAACATGAGCTATAACCATTTTCCCGGTTTCCTGGATAAATTCCAATTTCATACCCTGCCAGATGCGGTTCATTCGCTCTTTTCCGGTCACCGAGGTATCTAAAATATCCTGGCTAAAATTCATCCAGAGGCCTTGCATTTCTTGAATGGTTTGTTCCCTTGAAGCTAATTCCTCATAATATTTTGTTAGGTGAAAATTAGTTAAATCACTGGCAAGTTGCTTTTCTTCGTCAGAACCGGATTTAGCGATTCTGAGCCGGTCTTCAGTTTGTTTGATTTTCTGATCAGTAGTAAGTTGCTCGAATGAAATTTGAGCATCTGCCTGAGATTTGGCAAGAGCAATATTTTTGGCAAAGCGCTGGTCATCACTCCGGTAATCGACGTTTTGACTTGATTTTGTCGAAATCCCGGAGGCGGCAAGGTCATCAACTTGTGGGGTGGATATAGTTGATGGTAGGTCAGGTGAGGAAGTTTGCACCGTAGGCTTTGATTTTAGACCATTCAGTGCCTGGTATGCCTTAATTTTATCCTGAAGGACTGTAAGTTCCTCTTTTGCAACCTTTAACCGGGCATTATCCCCGTCGAGAATTGCCTGATTAACTTCTTTCTCTTTCTGGGTTTCAAGGGAAAGAGCTTTAAAGTAATTGAACTTTTCTTCAGTAGATTTTTTCTCAGCCTCAGCCTCAACAATTACTTCATCTTTGACTGCCAGGTGTGCAAGTTTTATCCTTAATATGATTTTTTCTTTTTCAGCAAGAATTTTATTCTGTTCGCGCTGAAGGTCAAGTTCATTGCCTTTTCCACTAAGAATAGCGGCTCTATTAACCGAAAGACTGGCATTAACATCATTAAGTTCACTCTGGAGCTTTTCAGCGCGAAGTGTTTTTACCTCTGATACATGCCGTTTTACTGCTTCCGTTGCCTCATCAGTGTTTGATCTTAATATACCCCAAACTGTGGCGATTGCTGTAATTCCTATTACAGCCCAACCTATTGGACCAAGTGAAGCGAAAAAGCCGGTGACGGCAGAGGTTGCAAGCCGGATTGCGGCGGTAAGGCCGCCAGTACTGACGGCAGTGGCGGCGTTTGCAATGGCCATTCTTCCGGTTGTCATTATCCAGGCATTGCCTTCGGTGATCATAGCAGAAAGACCGGTGACTCTCATAGTTACGAAGGCAGCGGTTAATAAACCAACAGTCCCAAGTACTCCAACAAGTGCCGGATTCATTGCATTCAGCCCGGAGGTGACATCGCCGGCTACGGTGACAAATCCGCTGACAACAGGCATCATGGACTGACCGATAGTAGCCGAAATCTGCCCAATGGCATCAGAAACTGTTGACATCTGTCCTGCTAAAGTTTGGGACTGTTTTTCCATCATCCCGAAAAATCTGCCGCCTTCAGAGGTTGCTGAAACCATTGAAGCCTTGACCATGTCGTAAGAGATAGCTCCGGATTCCATCTGTTTTTTCAAGTCAGCCATTGACTGGCCTGTGGTTCGGGAAATCTCCTGAAGTGGATTAAATCCGGCATTGATCAGCTGAAGCAAATCCTGTCCCTGAAGCTTGCCGGCAGATGAAACCTGACCCATGACCAGGGCAAGTTGCTGAAGCTTCTGAGCATTCCCACCAGAGATATCACCCAACTGATCAATGATCGGGTAAGCATCCTCGATCGTGATTCCAAAGTTCAGAAGTAATTGAGTGGCTGATTGTAAATCGGTAAATTCAAAGGGAGTGGAATTGGCTTTTTGTTTGAGGGTTTGAATAGCCTGGTCAGCAGCTTCAACGGAACCGAGCATAACTTCAAAAGATGTCTTGGCTTGTTCGAGATCAGCCGCGGTTTGAATAGGTTGTGAGAAGATCGAAAAAACCTTTTTAGCCAGCTCCAGACCCTGGTTAATTTCGGTGAGCGGATTAACCATTTTCTGAAGACCTTCGTCTCCGTCTTCACCGGCTTTTTTTGCAGATCCGCCAAGTTTCTTCAGCTGTTCATCAGTGAGCTGAATTTCTGCACGACCTTCTTTTCCATCAACCAGAATTTTGATTTCTACAACGTTTCCGGCCATGGTTACTCCTGTCCGATCGGCTTAATTTCAACAGCCACAGCAAGCTTTTCAATTACTGAAATAAAGGCATCCCATTCAGCCGGATCGGTAACCTGAAGAAGCTCAACAACCTGTCCGTTTGCAGTTTTTGTAACTGTTCTGGAATCAGTATCAACGGTGATTCCCATCGTCAGATCAGCAACCTTCATTTCAATTTCAAACTTTTTCATTTGGAGTCTACTTTGTCAACGTAATAAGCTGTTCGTGAAACCTTCGATACATAAGCCCGGCCAATTTGTGACCAGGTACAGGTTTCTTCTATATCCCGGACCCGTACCGGATCGTCACCGGCAACCGTATAAATCAGGTCAGTTAGGCCTTGTTCTTGTCTCCACTCAATTGACCAGGGTTCGGGGTGGACACTGCTGTCCGGATCTCGTCTTGACTCAATTCGTTTAATAAAATCAATGCACTGGCTAATTTCGGATTGAACGATAAAAAAAAATCCAGCAGGATTCCCCGGATTTCCTTCATATCAATATCTAAAACCCAGTCTGGCTCTTCCGTTGTTGATTTCGGATTGACACGCTCGACAATTGTTTTTGCGAGGATAGCCATGGGTGCATAATCACCTTTCATTGCCTGGTTATCAACAATCTCATATTCCTTCTGAAAATCGGCGGCACGCTTAGCTGAGCATGGCCGTAACTTATATTCAACACCGTCGAACTTGTATATTTTTTGGCTCATTTTAAATCCTTAAAAATCAATAAATTTTGGAAGGCCAGCCCACCCATAGGCTAAAACAATATTATCAAACTCATTGACTGAATTGGTTTCATCTGCAACAATTGAGAGTTTGAAATACCGGGTTGAGGCGCTTGTAAACATGTAAGTGCCGGTTAAACGGCCCATTATAAATGCACCATTTCCAACTAAAAAGGTTTCAGTTGATACATCAGACCCATTGTATCCGGTTAATCTTATTCCGGGGTTACCATCAGAATTATTCGCACCGGCATAAGTATCAAAGGCAACCTGAACTACCATTCCAGCTTTAATTGGAAACCGTTTATTAACCTCAGCTTTGTGGTATATTAAACCATCTGTTGCCGTTTTAGTGATTTTATAAACGGGGCTTGAACCAAGGGTGAAGGAACCATTTTTTGAAGTAGAAGTAAAGGTGAGGCCAGATTCAATTGTGATTCCGGTTAAGGTTGCACCATTGGCTATTTCCGTGGATAGGAGATTTTTCCGGGTGATAATATTAAGATTTGCCCCGGTTTTCTTTGCCTGGATTTCGAGCCCATCCACATTCCCAAACTTAAATACCCGCTTCCGGGATGTGCGAATAGTTGCGGAGTCTTCCCAAATAACAGATCCGTCAATTCCAAAGAGATAGATAAATAAAGGAGTATTAGCTAAGTCCCAGGTTTCTAATTGTAGAAATTGATCGGTATCACCAACGACAACTTTTAAAGAGTGTTTTTTTACAGTGTTGAAGTACTGGTCATCCCATAGCTGTGGCCCGTCAGTTGGCTTTGAGTATTCTCCCTCAGTTAGTATTTCTTCCAGCCAGACCGGTGAGGCAAAGCTCGTATCTGAGGCGGCGACAATGCAGATATATTCGGTGCCGGTAAGGAGCATTTAAGAGTTCCACCAGATTTTAAATTTATCCCAGAACGATTGTTTTTCGGGTTCAGTAATTTGACCATCATTATTCGAATCAGGGGTAACAATAGTCCCAAGCTCATCATATACTGGAAAATCAGATTCAGATAGGGCAACAACCGGAAAGGCATTTCCGACAAATAATTCGGGGAATTCGGTAACGGAGTTCACGGAGCAAACCCACCGTCCATGAATATCCTGGACGGCGTTAAATTGGTTTACGCCAATTATAAACCCTTGATATTGATCGATAAACAGTTGTGTGAGAATAAAATAAAAGTTCACACTTGTCTTTTTAATGAGGTTTGAAACGTTTGTACAATAGTGTAGAATGTGTTGAATTCTGCATTTGTCAATGCTCTCGATTTATAACTTAATGACATATTAAACGGTGCTCTTGTTGATCTGTTTGAATGTCTATAATCGTAGGTTATTGGTAAATTGTTCAAACTATCAGTCTTAACTTGAATAGTTCCACTATTGCGTTTAAAATTTGATTGAGTGTTGTTATTGCGGAATATTGACACCAAACCAGTATTAAACCACCCAGAAAGAGGTGCGTTTGCTGTTCCGTATAGCTTAATGTAAGCATCAGTAAGCCACATGCGCCCGTTGTCACCATCGATGTAGTACCCAATCGGAGCATTTCTCGTGTACACACCAAAGCAAACATTTTGATTGTCTGGGTGTACGTGCGTTACAGCAGAACTTTGTGTTGTTCCATTAAACAGTACCCCTGTTCCGTTATGGGTTGGCGATCCGACAAATGACATTGTCTGTAAAGCCGGGTTGATAAGATTCTTAGAATGGGCAGTTGAATTACCTCCAATAATTGGATGTAAAGCATAGAATGCAGTCCATAAACTATTTGTTTTTAAATCTAAAACCAGTTGATTTAAAGCATTACAGATTTCAAGGCCGGTGATCTCCTGAGCAGCACCTGAATACAGGATTGTGGTATCGGCCGGAATTCCGGCGGCGGAAATAAAAACAAGGGCATCCGGATCCCAAGAGACCGTTTGCCTTTGTCTGTAACTCCACGGCCGATTGACTGAAGGGATTAACCGTTGTCTCATAACCAGAGAACACGGCAGTACTGGGCTGCAGCAGAAACAGTTTGCTTAATATGAAGATACAGGACTCCATTATTTGCCTGAGCTAGTCGGTTGGGTATCCGGATTGGGTCAATTGATTTCGGCTGAATGCGAATTGAGTTTGTGAAATCGGTACCGTCAGAATCCTGATCATCAAAGGCAATATTGATTTCACAATCTGAGTCAAGTACAACATATCCCGTATTTACTGGCACGAGAAGTATTCCCTCAGCAAATGTTGAAATATTTTGCTTTGTGGCTTCAGTCCAATTCATATCGATGTGGGACATCATTTACTCCGTTACCGTAGTTAAAATTTCATCGTTTACAAATTGTGGAATTACATCTGCCGGCAGATACTTTCCTTTTTCAAAGTATTCGCCTTCCTGATATTGCTCCCCGGCTGAAACGTCGATTGTTTTTGTTTGCTGGTTACTATTATCCACTTCAGTGTAAATGAAGTCACGGAGGACGGAATATTTTGGTTTTTGAGTTTTAGCCATATCAACCTTCATTAAAAGATGTTGGTACAATTTCGCCGTAAACCAGCATCAAGTCATCAAATTCACCAGTTGCAGTTCCGCCAGTGTTATTGACTTCAAGATGAAGAGCTGCATGCCGGCTTAGATCATTTGAAATGGTAATTGTGCCAGATAGAGTTCTTTCTCCAGCGTTCGAATCGGAAATAACCAGTAATTCCGTTTGAGTCGGAACTGAGTCAAAAACCTTTAACCCAATTTTGCGGTTAAAAGAACTTGCCTGGTTATATAGGTAAGTATTTCCCAAAACTGAAAATTTCATTCCCGTTTTTACCGGAATTTTGAAACCACCCGAAGAGGATCTTGTAAATACTGCAGCAAGTGCCGGCGTCGCCTGTGTCAGTTTAAAAATCGGTTCATTGCCCAAACTAAAACCAACGTTTTTTGAAGTTGAGGAAAATGTACCGTTTGTTGGTGTACCAAACCATGATGTAGAAGTGCCCCTGGAAAGAGATGGAGATAACAGATTTATACCGTTACGTATATCCCTTATCCCAGCCTCACTCATTTTTAGTGAGTACACCAGTGGACTGCCGTCACCTGAATCTGGCTCACTTGACATTATAAACGTCGAGCCTACATTCCAAATCAATGAACCATTATAGCCAAAGCAGAAGACTTTCACCTTGGTTCCAGCTTCATACCAGGTACGGAGTTGTGCCATCCCAGAAGCATCCATGAATTTCAATTCTAATTCATGCATTGTGGAAACAATCGCCTTTTCACCATTAAGAAGATCCTTCGAAGGATTACTTTTAGTGTAACCCTTCGAATCCTTTAAAACAAGGTCAATCCAGATTGGAGTTGCACAATACTGGTCCGATTCGGCAACAACACAGACCAGATCGTATTTCGATTGGGTTACCATGGGTTATGCCTCAGTGATCAGAGCGGCACGTGTTGGGGCATCCTTATCAGCTGATAAGGTGTAAACCTTTGCGCCATCCTTCGGTTCCCAGGTTAGGCGGATAAGAGTTCCTGCAGTACCACCCCAAACATCAGTTGAAGCATCATCATAGGTGGCCTTGATCTGACAGCGAACACCGTTATTCATATCGGTCAGAATATTTGCCTCAGTAGCACCGGCAGAAAGCTGGCATTCAGTGAATTTGAAGTCAACATTTCCCTGGCCGTTCTTCCATTGCTTTTCACCGGAACTTAGATCAAAGGTGCCTTCCTTAAAAGTGATTCCCTTTGAATCTTTCAGAATTGACCCGGCGCCGATTTCAAGGTTGGCGGTGCCAAAGGCAGCGGCACCAATTGCACCGGCAATAACATTTCTGATTTCGAGTTTAATTACCCGTTTTGATTTTGGCTGTGCCATTTTTCAATTTTCCCGTTTTAGTTTTGAACGAAAGCCCTGTTTCCAGGGCTGTTTAAATCTCGATTGAAGGGTAGTTTAACCCGCCTTTAAGAAATTGAATTTCGCCTGATATAAATGGGGAGAAGCGAAATAATTCCACCGGCCTTCTGTGCTAATACTGGACACAAGTCCGTCACCTTTACTTTCTCCCCTAAGTTCTTTTAACCTGGCTTTTAGTGGACCAAAATCCGATCGGTATTTGACTGGCGTAAACCATTTTACTGCGAAGTAATTCCAGGGTTCAACCGTTCTGGATCTGGCCCAATGGCCATCACCATCACTTTCCGCTCGGATTGTGCCCGGTTGTTTTGAAGTATTTCCTTCGTAAGTTTTGAAATTTAGTTTTGAAGTAAATTCATTAACAATTCCGCAATGACCCTGCCACGTAACCCCTTTTTGCATAATAAAAATGGATCCGTCCGAGACATATTTAAACCCTGAATAAACATCTACTGCAGAAATTGACGATCGCCTATCCCTGAATCCCAACGCAGTTGGTGAGGGTTTCGGGAATACAGCTCCGGTTTTCACGAGTAAGAAAGAAACATCTGCAGCGCACCAGGGTGAACCAGGCTGAAGACCAACAACTGTCAGCATTGAATCAATAACCGGACTGGAGTTTGGGGTCACTTCCTGGACACCAACATACTGAGCTGCAAGGAGAACAATTGGCGGCTTGCTTTTTTCAGGCGGAGAACTTGCAAAACTAAACGCTGAGGACAGCAGCAGCACAAACAATAAAAAGGCCAAGAATGAAAAGCGCATAAGATATATTCCTATTTTGAATGATTTCTGTGAACGTTTCGAACTCCCACAACACGATATAGTCAAGCAAGGCAACGATCAAGAGAAAAATAGAGACCTTTAAAAGTGCTGCCGAAAACGAAGAGAATTCCAAGGCATGAGCAATGGTCCAGTTGAATCCAAGCAGGGCCAGAATGAAGAAAACAAAAGAGAATAATAAGAACCGCATAACTGTCTCCTAACGTAATTTGAATCCTAAAAAGATGCCGGCAAATAGAGTTGAAACCAGGCAAATCCAGAAGATATAATTCTGCCAGATTGGGGGTGACTCTGTTATCGGGTCATCCGGATAAAAGCTTTGCAGAATAATCGATGTATCAAGCCTGACTTCAACCAAATTAAAGTGTGGAGCCGGATCGGATGAAAACTCAATCCGCAACCGTTTAAATACACTGAATGAGCTGTCAAATACTGCAGAGGTAAAAACCCGGGCCCGGATAGTTTTCCGGGGTTTCAATGTATTCACCGGGGAGACAATAGAAGCCTGCTCCAACCGATCATTTCCGGTAGTTGATTGAATTTCAACCATCCTACCGGAATCTGCAGGAACAAACACATCACCGTCAATTTCCAGAATCGTGCGAAATTCAGTTGCCGGCAAGTCAAATTCTGCAACCGGACTGACCGGAACCCGGACCGTAGTTTCTACGCGTGCGGGACCCGAGCCAGTGGTTGAGCAGCCGGAGACAGCCAGCAGACAAATCAAAAGAAATAGGTATCGTTTCATTAATTCATTACATCCGATAATTGTAAAATCATACTTCCGACAGCGACACCTGCAGATCCAAATCCATCAGGATCGATGGCATAAGAATAGTCGAGACCGATGTAAATTTTCCGGCCATTGATATCTATTGTTTTCCCAGGTAATTCACTTATAAGTAAATCAATCATGTCAGTCACTATATCAACATGGAGGCCTTCACCCTTCAGGTTTTTAACGATGAAGTAAATGCCAATTGAAGGATTATGATTTACATTCCGGCCGGTAAAATCGGAAGCCTTACCAGCTCCCTCAGGGATATAAACCAGAACTGCCGGTGTATTAATTGTCAGCTGATTAATTCTTGAAATCTCCCCTGAGTACCGGCCAATAAGACTAGCACCCAGAGCAACTTTCTGTGTATTCAGAAAAACAATCATCTCATCCCGGATACCAGTCAGCAGTCCCATTAGTATTGATCCAGAACTGATTTTGGAAACGTGCGGTCATCAGAGGTTTTATTAGTTCTGATCACCCCGGTATCGGGAACTGTGACTCCCAGAGCCAATTCACCTGAAGCAATTTTTTCGAGAAGTTTCATGGCATTTTTCTGAAGGGAAAGAACAGCCTCAGGGGTTTCAACAAGTACCTTTCTCTGGTACAATCTGAAGCATGTCAGATCCTTCGAAATAGACTTGATAATTGCAGGAACCGTAATAAAAGGAACTGTATATTTTGCCTGGCAAAATCCATCAATCAAGCCATCCACATCAGCAATAATCGGATTCAGAATTCCGGCATCAACATCACCGTCATTATCATCATCAGCCAGTTCCAGGAGTTTATCCGGTGGAATCAGAACTTCGATGTCGGTTTGAGTGGTGTATGCCATTTTCTTCCTTTTAGATCAAATCCGGAGAGCTTTCACCCTCCGGATTTTAATGCCCCGGATTTCGTTGCCGGAGCGAGCCTTTATGCCCTTAAAATCACTGGGCGGTGGATTATTTCAGTTGAACACGGATTAAGTCACCATCTGCAGAAGCTGCATCGAGTGCATATCCGTTTACTTTCTCAGTCGAGGCTACTGCCTTTGCTTTTCCAACGTTGGTTGTGGTTACAGCCACGCCGGCAGTAATTGCAGCACTGGCTTCGACCAGGACAATACCATCAATCACAACCGTTGCATAGTATCCTGAATCAGTATCGTCGTTAACGACACCGAAGGATTTACCATCAGCTGAAGGGTAATTGCCGTCAAAACCAATAAATCTGTTTTTCACCAAAGCGGCGGCAGCCAGAAGCGTAACAATGAGACCAGGATTAGTCGTTTTCATTCAATCCTCTTACTTATTTTTCTGATCCGGATTTTCCGGAATCAGCAGATTTTGTTTCCTTGATCAGATCCACAAACTGGGACAATCCCTTAGCTTCCTTATCTGTCAATTCAATAGTGTCGCCGACTTCATACTCAGTATCATGAGACTTGATCGGTCCATCGATCACCCGGTATTTCCGGGCGGTAGTTTTTGCCATTTGATTTTCTCCGGTTAAATCGAGCAATTAGCCAGACCGCAATCAGCCTGGCTAATTAAAATCAGGCTACAGTATTGGAGATAAGGTAACCGGCATCAGATCCTGCAATCTTCGGAACGAAGAAATCAGTTGACCGGACGATAGCTACTTTTCCGCCATTTTCGGCATATTTATCAACCTGAGGATACCCGGATTTTTTGTACGTGTACCCAAAAGAAGGATCATATTCAGTTGGATTTGCCTGGTTATTCACATAAGCCAGGATGAAATTATCACCCCAGATATCAGCGAAAACGCCGGCATCAGAAGCATAGATACCATTACCAACAACCACATTATCAACACCGATGATTTCCTTCAGAAGATCAACAGTCAGAACACCCTTCATGGAGTATTTAATACGATCCATAACCTGAGGGTGGACTTTTAACGCAGAAAAGGTTGCCGGTCCCATGATTACAGTATTCGGGTAATGCCCGATTTTTCCGCGGATGGCTTCTTTTCCTGCCTCAATATCAACGAGAGGAACGGAATTTGCAGTATCACTCCAGCAACCGGTAGAAGTCAGCGCCTTCTTGTTTCCGGAAGGATAATTTCCTGCAGTTTGTGCCAGGTCAGCAGCCTTTTTCTCCAGACGGAGTGCAATACCTTCAGAAACAACACGGGTTGCATGTTTTTCTTTTCCGAGCATGGATTCATTTTCTTCCCGGTAATCAACCGGATACTCCAGGTCATGCTCTTCGGTGATCACATCGATAGAACTCAGATCTTCAGGCAGGATCCTGTTGGATTTTGCCCGGATAGCCCGTTCGGTGCTGTAGATTTTGAAAGCTTCTTTCCCAAACGAGGGGACTTTTCCAGCTTCCTTGTCAAGCGCAACAACCGGGAATAAAGAAGTGGCAATCATTTGGGCATTTGTGTACCCTCTGGCCAGCTCGGTCAAAACTGGATCGACGATCCGGTCTTTTTTTAGCATTTGGTTTACTCCGTTTTTGTTATTGTTTTACAGCCAGGCTAAGGGCCTGATCATAAGGTATGTTTTTCTCAGACTGAATTTTTAACACTCTCCGATGCAATTCAGTACGTTCGGGATCCAGAGTTGCATCACCAAAGGATGCCAGACCGGCATCATCTGCGGCAGTTTCACCTGGCTTCTTTGCAATCGTTTCTGTGCTTACAAGCTTTGGAAGACTGCCGATAAAGGATTTAAACGCAACCACACCAGTGGGCTCTTCAGTAACCTTTCCGTCTTCAGAAAACGAGACCACATTATCCAGGGCAGCAAGAACCTTTAAAAGATCCTCCTGCTGTGCCGGTGTTACAGATCCGTAAGCGATCCGCTCATTGATCCAGGTAATCATATCATTTTTTCTGCTGATCAGATACTGATCGCGGAGGCGTTGTTCTGCAACTTCTTTAGCCGAACCTGCCGTAGCAACTTCAGCTTTCATATCTGCAAAAGAAGCAATTTCACCCTGGGCTTTTTGCAGATCTGCAGAAAGAGATTCAACCCTGGCAGCCAGGTCAGAAAAGGACTTGAATTCCGTTTCTGAAACCATTACCATCGTTTGCGGATCCTCTGCGAACTCAACGGTTACAAGTTCAATATCATCGCCGGCAGCAAATGCAACAGGCTCAAGACCCTTCACTGCAGGAGCTGCAATACCCAGGAACGAAACTGCCTTCAGGTACGGACCAGGCCCTTTCCCTGGCATATCGATAGATTTGAAAATCTCAACCGAAACCCGCTTGTACTGCTTCTGATTGACAGCTTCCTGAAATTCTGCAACAACGTCTTTGAATTCAGCCAGAAGCATTCCTGACTCATCTTTTAATCCTGCAACCCAACCCCATGAGGGGCCTGTTTTTGCGTGGTCAATCGAGATTCCGGCCTCGAGAAAGGTCGGATCATACCGATCAACAATTGCCGCAACATCCTCTGCAGAGAAGTTTCCCTGAGGGTAGTTTCCGGCCTTAAATACCTGGAAAAATTTTCCGTTCATTTTCAATCCTTCACCTGTTCGGTTTGTTTGTCGGACATCGTAAGTACAAAGGTCTCCATTATCTAAAACCCATTCTTTTGAACCATTCACTAATTTGGCTATTAAGAAATGAGGATTTTTGTATTTACCAAAGCCGGATTCAACCGGGTCAAGTTTAACCGAAAACAAGGGATTTTCATGGATATCACTTCTGCCGGCGAGGTTGCAAGAACCATCACAGCCGATTACGTCATGACCGGGATTATGCTTTTTATTTTTCTGATTTCGTCTGGGTACCTGATCAAGGTAATCAAGGCAATCATCAAGGATAATAAGGCACACATCATTGAATTGAATGCATCTCACCAGAGCCAGATCAATACGCTCATCGAAAATCATCAGGCCCGACTTGATGAGATGAATTCCCGCTATCAATCCAGTGTGGAATCGATGAATAAAAAGCTGATGGAGTTAAACCGCCAGGCGATGGAAACCCAAAAGGATCTTATTGCCACGATCAAGGAAAACAACGAGATCATCCTTCAGCACAGTGGAGTTTCAATCCGGCTTGAAACCTCTGTAACAACGCTTTTGAGCACAATTAAAGACTTTGCAAAATCATAAAGGAAAAGTATGTCCATTCTGAGAGATCAAATTTATATTCTGAAAGCCCGGCTGGCCGATGCACGGAAACTCCTCAAAAATCTTGACCTAAAGGCAGATGCACATCTCGTTTCTGTTCAGCAAAAAATGAGCCCGTACAACGAGCTTCAGGATCTCGACCTGGATGCAGTACTGGTCTCCGTCCAGGAACTGAAAAACATCCAGGATGAATACAAAGAACTGGCATCCAAAATCAAAGAAATGGAGTCAGACCTCAATGGCTAAAACCGCAATGTACCTGGCTGAAGCTGAACGGCTTTATGTCGCCCAGGGACTTTCTCTGGATGCTGTGCTCGGAATCCTGGAAGGTAAGGTTTCCCGGAAAACCCTTTATAACTGGAAGGTTGAAGGAGATTGGGATAACAAGCGGAAAAAACATGAAGAGTTTGAAATTGAAATTGCTGATGGCGTCAGAAATCTGGTAAGAAAAACGATGACTGAAGCAATTGCAAATCCAAGCAGAATGACTCTTCTAGCCTTCAAACAGGCTTATAGCATTGCAAAAATGACTGACGAACCCTTCCTGAATTTTATGGAAGGGAATAAAAAACCTGACCAGGCTGAAGACAGCATTAATCAGAAAAAACAACAATTAGCTGCTTTATTCGAGGATATCTTCGGTGTCAAACCCAATCTTTGAACAAATGTTTCTGCCTTACCAAATCGCCTGGCTTAACGACCGGTCGCCCATAAAAATTGCTGAGAAATCAAGGCGGATCGGGTGGACGTTTGTCCAGGCATTTGAGGATGTGCGGGATATCGTTGAGGGTAATGTTCCTGCAGTTTGGTTTTCTTCAGCTGATGATTCCGCAGCCAGGGAATACATTCTTTATTGCTCTGACTTTGCAAAAATATTTAATGCTGCTGCCCAGGTTTTTGATGAGACCATTTTTGACAATGAAAAAAAGGACATCAAAACCTATGTCATTCAGTTTAATATTGGTGGCAAACTCAAACGTATCACAGCTCTTTCTTCAAACCCCAAGGGATTCCGGTCAAAAGGTGGAAAGGTCGTTCTTGATGAATTTGCCTTTCACGAACAGGACCGGCAACTCTGGAAGGCTGCCAAACCGGCCACAACCTGGGGTTTTCCAATTCGGATCATCTCAACTCACCACGGGAAAAACTGCCTGTATTACCACTTTGTAGAAGATACCAAAAACAAAAAAACAAATTGGTCCCTTCATACTACAACCATCCGGGATGCTGTCAGTCAGGGTTTACTCGACCGGATCAAAGGCAGACCAACTACCCAGGAAGAACAGGAAGCCTGGATTGCCGATATCAAGCGGGATTGCCGGGATGAAACCATTTTCAATGAAGAATATATGTGTGTGGCCGTTGATGAGTCTACGGCTTTCATCACTTATGAATTGTACATGGCACACGAATCTGAAACAGTTTTGAAAGAGCTTTCAGAATGCACCGGTGACCTTTATCTGGGTGGTGATATTGGCCGAACAAAGGATCTTACTGTTTTCTGGATCAATGAAGTTTTAGGTGACGTTTCCTATGCACGAAAGGTAATCGAGCTGCCTAAAATGGCATTCCCTGATCAAAGGAAGATCCTTTACGATTTGCTTTCTCTGAAAAATATGCGCCGGGCCTGTATTGATTCATCCGGTATCGGCCGGCAATTAGCTGAAGAGGCTCAGACTGATTTTGGTATGTTTCGGGTTGAGCCGGTTCTTTTCAGCAATACTACGAAAGAAGAATTGGCAATGTACGGCCGGAATCAGCTTCAGGACGGGAAAGCCGTTCTGCCGGCAGAGCAATCAATCCGGGATGATTTTCACTCCATTCAGCGCAGTACAACGGCAACCGGTGCAATCCGGCTGGATGCAAACCGAAATGAAACCGATGGCCACGGTGACCGGTTTTGGTCATGGACACTAGCCATGAATGCGGCCAGAGATTACAATTCCGGGCCGCCGCTGATTGTCACCCGGAAAAGAAAACAATCTATCACCTCAGGGTTTTAAATTAACAGGATCCTTCAATGAACAAACCTGGTATCTGGTTAAATAACCACGAATTCAAACAGTTTTCAGATCAGTCTACCCGTGTAGCAACCTCTGCGCTTGCAACCCGGCAAAATAACCCTTATGACTTTTCACTCCTGGGTTATCTCCCAGATCCTGACCCGGTGCTGAAGAAAATAGGAAAAGACATTTCAGTTTACCGTGAACTACTTTCAGACTCCCATGTATTTTCGACTGTCCAGCAACGGAAGGCCGGGGTATTGTCACTGAATTGGGAACTTGACCGCGGAAAGACAAAAAGCAAAACAGCGAAAAGTGTCGATCAGCTTCTCAAAAAGAAAATCAAAATGAGAAGGCTGATTAATCAGGTTCTGGAATGTCTTCCTTTCGGATTTCAACCCATTGAGATTGAATGGGACATCCGAACCATCCCCTGGAGTTTAAAGTCAATCGAAGCAAAGCCTCAGGAGTGGTTTTCTTTCGACAGTGAGAATAGACTCATTCTTGATTATGGTATGAAGGGATTGAACAAAGGAACACTTGTTCCTGAAAAATCTTTTCTGATTGCCCAAAACAATGCAACCTACATGAATCCTTACGGCGAAAAGCTACTTTCCCGCTGCTTCTGGCCTGTGACCTTTAAACGGGGTGGCCTGAAATTCTGGGTTCAATTCACTGAAAAGTACGGGATGCCTTTTGCTGTCGGGAAAGTCCCCAGGGGTACCGATCAGACTATTATGGATGATCTGGCCACAAAACTTGACGATATGGTTCAGGATGCCATTGCTGTTATTTATAATGATCAGTCTGTTGAGATCCTCGATGCAAAATCGGTTTCGGCAAATGCCGCAATTTACGAGCAACTGATCAATTATTGCGATCGCGAAATATCAAAGGCCATTCTTACCCAAACCCTGACGACGGATAACACCGGCGGAAACGGCTCAAACGCTCTTGGCCAAACTCAGGCAGGCAAACTTGACCAGGTGAATGCCGGCGATGCCGATACTGTGCAGGAAGTTATCCAAACCCTGATTGACTGGTATTGTGAATTTAATTTCGGTTCTGGTGAAACTCCCGAATTTTCATTCTACGAAGAAGAGGATGTTGATAAGAACCTTGCCGATCGGGATGCGGTACTGCAGGAAAAACTCGGAGTTGTATTCACTCAGGATTATATCGCCGATGCCTACAACATTGATCCGAAGTATTTCACAATTGTTTCAAAACCAGAACCGGCGAATCCGCCAGCAAATCCCGCAACTCCAGCTGCTGCAGTAATGGAAGATCAGAACAAAGGCGTGCTCAAATTCAGAAATGCGGATTCTTCAGCATTTCCTGACCAGGATGCGCTTGATTTATTCATCAGCTTTTTATCTGACTCAAAAGATCAGGTTGATGTTCAGGGAAAAATGATGGATCTGATTCTTCAGCCAGTACTGGATCTGATTGGTAATTCAGCTTCCTTTGATGACATCCTTTCCGGACTGGCAAAAACCTTCCCGGACATGGATGACAGCCAGCTCGAAGCTTCAGCACGAAAAGCCATTTTCATTTCTGAAATCTGGGGAAGATTGAATGCGGGCGAGTAAGTTGATGAGACCCCATTTAAACACCATTTAGACTTTACGGGGCTTATTTAACCATTTTTTTCCGTCTATCAGGACGAATAAAAAGAAAACGCCTTAAAATCGAAATTAGAGGCCTTCCGTGACGATCAAAATTTTGACATCAAACCACATCGAGATCGGTGAAAAACATCCCTTCCGGCTGGGCGTTAATCACGACGGGACATGGTTAACCGGCAAGGGACACCAAATCTGGAAACATAAATTTACCGGTGAACTTTTCATCACATCCAAGGAACCGGATGGTGAATTCAGTGAGGAGTTTATTTTCATCTGTCATGTGCCCGAACATGCCCACAATAACCTGTTAGATTAACCATGTCAAAACCACTCGATCTTTCTGCCTTTTTTGACCTGGAACCCGAAGCAATTGTAAAAGCTTTCGAGGCCAAAGGGTATTCGTTCTCCTGGGACTGGACGGATACCTGGCAGGAAGCTCACTCCAAAACGTTTACGGTTGCCAAGGTAATGAAAATGGACATCCTGCAGGACATCCGGGATGGGGTAACCGATGCCATCCAGGACGGAATTACTTTCCACGAATTTAAGAAACGGATTATCCCGGATCTTCAGGCAAAAGGATGGTGGGGCAGGGTTCCTGCAAAAGACGTTCCTTCAGATGCAGCACTTCCGGCCGGGGTTGACCCGAATAAAGAAGTTCAGCTCGGATCCGTCCGCCGGCTGCGTACCATCTACCAAACCAATATGCAGGTTGCCTTTTCAGTTGGCCGGTGGAAGGCAATGAAAGAAAATGCTGAAACCCGGCCGATGTGGGGATGGGTGTCTCTCCTGGATAACCGCTCCCGGCTCTCTCACCGGTTGCTCGATTATACCGTTTCCGGGAAGGTGTATCCGCATGATGACCCATTCTGGTCAAAGTTCTATCCGCCGATCGACTGGGGATGCCGGTGCCGGGTTCGTGCCTTCCGGGAGAATGAACTTAAAAGCCGCGGGTTGGTTGCAGCTTCAGCTGAAAAACTGATCAAGATTGAAAAGGTTCCCCTGAAGGAATCAGATCCAACCGGACCGCAGGCGGACATTGCTGTCTTTCTGGGTGGCAAACAAGCAGTCAGAACCGGAAAAGGTTGGGGATATGATAAGGGGCAAGCTGCGTTTCCAAATACAAAGGTTTATTCGAAGGATATTTTGAATGCTGCAGCAAAATCAAAAATGGGAAAAGCACCATGAGACTGATAACTCTTAGTCCTCAATTTCTCAAATTGGATATTCTGCCTGGTGAAAACCCGGCCGCCGCAAATCACCATCACGTTGTTTCCGATATAAACAATGCTGACGGTATCTGGTTTCTTTGCCCGAAGTGTTACATGGATGGTGGAATGACCGGAAAAGGAGTTCACTCTATTATTTGCTGGACACCTAAAGTTTCCACCGAAGTAAACCCGAAACCCGGCAGGTGGAATCTGGTTGGAACAAACTTCCGGGATATTTCCCTGGTTGCCGGATCCTCATCAATTTTACTCAACGGCGGATGTAATGCCCACTTCTGGATCCGCGACGGGGAAATCATTTTTTAACTTATGGAAATCAACATGAAACCAGTTTTAAAACAAGTTCCTCCAGATCAGTACTGGGGCTTTACTTATTTGTTTGATTGTCCGGGATGCGGTGACTTCCATGGTTTTAATGAGACGATCTGGCAATTCAACGGGGATCTGGTTAAACCAACTATCTCACCATCAATTTTAGTAACCTGGACTGAATTCTCTGAATTAGGCAGAAAACAATATGATGAATGGTATGCAGGGCTAAGAGACAAAAATAGAACAGGCAAGTTTGATTCCATTACAAAGGTTTGCCACTGCTTCATCCGGGAAGGAAGAATTCAGTTTCTGGGTGACTGCTGGCATGAACTCAAAGGTCAGACCGTTGACCTTCCACCGGCAACCCCCATAAACCCTGATTAAAGGAGGCTTCAATTGGACTTTAATTTTTCCATCATCGCTACGGTTTCACCCCAAAAAACCGACCTGTTCCTGATCCCTACCATCCGGGTTGAATCAGAACTGGAAGTCACTGAAAGTTGCGGGGTTCAGTTCGAAACGAATACAACAAGAATCAGCCTGATTTTATTCGTGCTGCAGCTGCAATTCGAGTTTATTTCATCCGGAGAAATTTTCTGATGTTCAGCCAGACCATTGTTAAGAACCTGGCCGGGAAAAAACTGCAGGAACTTGCCGGAAAACTGGGCAATCTGACCCCGGTCATGGCATCCATCTCTGAAGACTTGCTTGCTTACACTGAAGATAACTTCCGGTCTGAAGGGAAAACCCTGGGAAAACCCTGGAAAGAACTTTCAAAAGCCAGGATAAAACAAAGGGGCAGCGCTCATCCTATACTGCAGGATCAGGGGATTCTGGCAAAGAGCATTCAAAACGCACACACCAGCGACACGGCCAGCGTTTCAACCAATATGGCGTATGCCGCAATTCATCAGTTTGGTGGCGAAATCCAGGTAAACCGAACCATTACAACCCGGCTCAGAACAAAGGCCAGCGGTGAGCTGATGAGACAGAAGTCAAACGCTAATCTGGCTGTCTTTGCAAAAAGCAGTCACAAACGCTTTAAAGAGTCAAAGACTCAGACATCGTATGTCATGAAAATGCCGGAACGGCAATACATCGGGGTCAACCAGGAAAACATCAGACAGATGGAAAATAATATCAAGGATTGGCTGATTCAATAATTCCCCTGTTGTCATCCCGGACTTAGCCTGCCCCGAACGCTTTCGGGGATCCGGGATCCATCTTAACAGAAAAGCCCGGCATGACCGGGCTTTTTTTATTTTTTTCTACCTTCATAATTTACTGGTTTTAAAACAACCCCAGCAGATCCGTGATCCATCCTGCTGAATTGTGGTACAACCGTAAGTACCAACTCCCTCACCGACATATTTTTTTCTTCTGCAGTAGCCCTCAGTGCCATCCACTCTGCATCCGTAAACCTGATCGACCGCTGTTTCGCTAATCTCGAATCATCATATTTTGGTTTCATTTTTGCACCCCCATTTCTTCTCTCTGACTCAGCGCTTCGGCAATAGATTGGAACTCAAATTCAGGATACCCATCAGTACTCTCACAATTTGGGCAGATATAAACCTGGCAGTCATCAGTTACCCAGTCATTTTCTATTATTTCAAATCTTGATTTTTTTTTACATTCAGAGCATTCAATCAGTGGATTTTCGTATTTAAAAAAATAATCAGGATCGGGCAAATGATGATGCTCAATGTACTCCTGTTTATATTCTATTCGACAATTTTTATCCTGCAAAAGTTGAGGTGGAACCTCCCCTATCCAGTAAAAAACAGATTCAGTTTTATCGAAAGACCTTCTTTGAGTTGTTATTTGAATTAAATCTTTAAGATAGTCAGGTATTTTCCCGGTGTAGGTACATTTAATTTCCAGTCTGCCGGGTACCACAGTTAAGGTTTTTCCTGCATTCGGATTTCTCCGAATCGATGCTTTTAGGATGTTAATTTTCAATTTTGCATCCCCCTATAAGCAGTAACAACATGTTCGATCGGAATAATCTGATCGTTTTCCTTTGCCTTAACAAATTTTTGCTGAAAATATGTCCAGGCAATAACCATATTCTCTATTGTTTCCATCGTCACCCCATCATCTGAATAATCTGGTGAAATAACACAGTTTGTCCGCATTTCGTTTAGCCGGTCGAGTTCATCAAGAATAAACTGACCAACCTGTCCGGGAGTTTGTAGACCTTCAACAAAGCCATCTCTTTCACCGGTAATAATTGAGTAGGTAACATCAAGCGGAAATCCATTTGTTTTTTCCATGAAAATACCGTGTTCAATCATGTACCTTTTTGAAACAACATCAACAAAAAGGTTAATCCAGATATTTGTTCCCGGGCAGATATATGACCGGATTTCATCAACCCGGTCTTTTTTGAGTGAGTATTTCATAAATTTGCCTTTGCGTATTCAAGAATTTCGATTTCATCGGAAGTCAATTCAACTTCAACACTTTTCATTTCAACCGTTTTTGAAACGTGAGGGGTTCCGGCAAAATTAATATAGATTCCGCCACCCTGTAACCACACCCCATGCCCACCACAAACAAACCCAGTGTAAATCTTCAGTTCAGTGTCATTTAATCTGAGTGTGAAATAATTAAATTTATAACCATTTGCCTTTTTACCAATTTCACTGGAAAGAATTTCGATTTTGCTGGTTGTAGTTGTCATGGCTGTCTCCGTTTGTCTTAGTTTCTATAACAAAGATACGGCGTTGTATTGCTATTTGTCAATACAATTATGAAAGATAATTTCAATGGTGTTTTGGTTTTAATAGGGAGCGTCTATAAATAAAACCCGGACCCTGCATTGCACAGAATCCGGGTAGGCGTTAGAACGGAGGGATTAGAGAGGCAGGTTTACGCCTCTTCTTTGGGCAGTTTTAGTTTAGGGTTAGCCAGATCAGGAATCATAGCAGAAACCAGATTCATGATATGGAACAACTCGGTTGTATTCAGAATGGTATCCTCATTCATCGAGGCTACCGCCATAAGCAGACTTCTGATGGTACCATCGAGTTCATCTGGGCCACCTTTCATCTGAATCGTAATGGTATGCTCATTAATAGTGACCATGGTTCCCCCCGGTGAGTTTAGCCAGCAACCGTTCCCGAACTTCCGTTTCTCTTACCAGACAGACATCTGCCAGAATCGAGATCAGCCGGTCTTTATCGAGCCGGTTATGGTTTCTTTTTTCGGGAAGCTGCTTACGCTCAGGCGGGAGGGCTTTACCCGGAACCTCATAATGCCCGGTCTTTCTGATTGCCGGCAACATTTCTGCAGTAACCCATTTGGTAAACTGTTTGGCTTCCGGTTTTCTGGATCCCAGAATCAATTTGTATAAGCCCGATTCATTAACCATGTTCACCATTCTGCGCTGACCTGTTCGGGGTTGAATCCCGAACAGCTTTTCATCTGGGTCGAGTCGCTTTACAGCATCACTGACATCACTGATTCCCAAAATACGGCAAACATCCATAGCTATAAACCATGGATTACCGTGTTCATCTAAATGTGCTTGGAGTGGATGTTTTTGGAAGGAAAATATCTGAGGCGTTTGAGAAGTCGTTTTCATTATCGAATCCTTTTGTATCGGACTGGTAAACTTGGTGTCCCGCAAAAAGGGGGCGGAGTTACCTTTCCCGCTACAAAAGTCCTCGACGAGGCGCTTGCGTACAGCCATTACGACTGCAGCACGGGGGTATAACTCCGCCTTTTCAGTTACAAAAACGTGAAAACAAGGGGTAACGAAAAAGGTGAGGGGTTAACCTCGTCTAGTGACTTTTGTGTTACCAAGGTACGGCGTTTTGAAAATGTTGTCAAGAGACGGCTCATTTCCGGGTTAAAACTTGATGGTGTAATTCAGGGCAACGCCCTTATTGATCGGCTCAATAGAAACCGATTCGATTGAAAGAATGACCCCGGCAACTGCACCGGCACCACAAATGATTGCAAGAATGGTTTCCCTAACTTGTGTTTTTTTATAGTCCTTAAGCTGTTCATCTGTTGCTCCTCTTTTCTTTTCGTCATCAATCGTTTTTCCCCATTCACTTGCTTTAGTGCCATAATCCCAGGCAAGTCCGGCAGAGACAAGGGCAAAAGCAATACCGGCACCGTTTACTTTATAACGGGAGGGCGGGGCAACAACAGGCACCCCTTGGGCTTGTGCTTTTATTTCCCGGTTCGCTGCCAGCTTTCTTGTCACTTCAGAAGGGTTCAGAATTCCTGATTTTAGAACAAGACCGATAGCGCCATCCTTTTGTTTGGCAACGTAGTAAAACACATCGGTTGAATCGTAAACGAGCACAAACTCATTTAATTCAAGAACCCTGAGTGTTGGTGTATTCACATCTGCTTTTTCATAAACCGTAACATTGTCTTTTTTAGCCTGGCTACCGAAAGCACCCGGGTGGTTTTTTTTCAGTTCTGAGAAAGATTGGGCAGAAAGGGTACCGGTTGCCAGTACCAGTAAAACGGTAAGCATGGTTTTCATTAGGTTATTCCTTTGGTTTGGGTTTAATTGTTACGGTCATTAATAAGAATTCTTGCTTCGAATTTTTCTATTATTTGATGATGAGTTTTATCATTTACTTCATCAACACATAGTTTGATACTATCGACAACCTTTTCAGACTTATCAAATAATTCAACTCTGTAGGCTGTGATTTGATATTTATCATGCCTGTAAACAAAGTAATAACCATCAGTTGATAAATAATACTTTTTATAAGTTTCAAAAGGATTCATTTGGTCATTCATTAGGAATTTCCTTTGGGTTTGAGATCTCATTCAATATCGGTTTAATCATGATTTAATTCCAGTTAGAGCCTGGAAACCCAGGCTCTAAAAAGAGAAGATAATCAGATCAGTAGTCTTTTTTCTTTCGTGGTGGTGGCAGTTTAAATGCCGGGTCTGCGATATCGGGCAACAACTCCCTGATAAGACTGGTTATGTGGTATGTTTCAGTAGAATTCAGCATGGTGTTTTCATCCTGCGAACCCAGAACGGCCAGCAGACTGTGAATCAGACCATTAAGATCTTCCTGGCCGCCTTTCATTCTAACCACAATCATCTGTTCTTCAATGGTTACCATGGATGCCCCCGGTGAGCTTAGCCAGCAACCGTTCCCGAACCTCTGTTTCTCTCACCAGACAAACATCTGCCAGGATCGAGATCAGCCGGTCTTTATCGAGCCGGTTGTGGTTTCTTTTTTCGGGAAGCTGCTTACGCTCAGGAGGCTGTGCCTTGCCCGGCACTTCGTAATGCCCGGTCTTTCTAATTGCCGGCAACATCTCTGCCGTAACCCATTTGGTAAACTGTTTGGCTTCTAGCTTTCGGGAGCCCAGTATCAACTTATATAATCCGGATTCATTGATAATCCAGACAGACCGATTCTGACCTGATACCTGTATTATAGGCATCAGCTTTTCATCTGGGTCAAGCCTTGATACAGCTTGAGAAGGCTTTGATATGTGTAGTATTCTACAAACATCCCTTGCAATAAACCACGGATTACCGTTTTCGTCTAAATGGGTATGAAGTGATTTGTTCTGGAAGGAAAATACTTGAGGCGTATTCATTGTGGATCCTTGTGTTTAGTTGGGCTAAAAAAAACGCCGGTGCACGCCCAAAGTCACACAAGGAGACTCCATCCGGTTGGTTACGGATGATGCACCGGCAAATGGAATATCACAGATTTCTCATAAACCGGCTGTAAATGAAAAATCCGCAATGACGGTGCGGTAACCCGCTTGTGTAAATTTTGGGCAGTACCAAGGTACGGCGTTTTAAAAATGTTGTCAAGAGCCCAAACCGGTTCATGATTTAATCCCCTGAGTGTTATTGCCCGATAAATCTGTCAGGTCACCAAAAGTAAGCGTTCCTAGAAAATTACGGGCATCATCCTTATTTACATTTCTGAACGGGATTGCCATTGATTTTATCTGCCTGAGAATCGATTTGTTAAACAGGTCAATCATAAGCAAAACATCAGAAACGCGGGCATCTTTAGACACAGTGATATTATGATTGCTCTCGCCAGTTTCGCCAAATTCAGCGATAAGGGTGAACTCAGCCCTTCGCGTGTTTGGGGAATTTTCCTTCTTTGGCAATTCATTTCCGAGATACCGCATAATCTCTTCGTATTCATCGCTCCATTCTTTCGGCACCATTAATTCTGAAACCTGATATCTCAGAATTGCTGCACAAATGGCTTCAAGCCGTTCCTCCAGAAAAATTCGCTTGGGTTTAAGGCCTATAGGTGGTTTAGGCAAGGCAGTGTTATTATTCATTCATTATCCATTTCATCGTTTTGTGCATCAATCAAAATCTGTTCGGCCTGGTAAATTATATTGTGCATTTTAACTGCATCATGAAGCGATCCCGGAGTAATTTCTTCGCAATCGTTTGTGATTCTGATCATGTCATATTTAAAACACTGGTAAGAAGAAGTGTATCCACGTTCCCCGGCTTTGCGGGTATAAACGTAATAATTCAGCTCAGTCAGTACCCGCCAAGCAGCCTGGATCCTGCGGATAAAATCCTGCAGTTTTGCCTTCATAAAATATCCTCATCAAGTCCGGCCTGCAGACATAGGTAATCCCACTGGAACCACCATTCTTCAGCTGCAGTAAAAGCACAGCCCGAACATTCAACCAGGGTAGAGCCGTGCCGGATGTACGGCCGGATCTGGCACGTGTCCCCATCAATAATTTCCTCGGGAGCAAACTGCACCTGATTACACTCAGGGCAACGTCCGGCCTTTTCTGGCGCAGGAAACGGCATGATGGGGAAGTTGGTCATTGGTTGTAATTTCTTCTGTGTTTTAAGATTCTATCAAACCCGGTTTTAATTTCATTATCAATAACATTTTCATTTTCTTTTAAAAAAACGTACCGATGAACACCCCAGTTTAAAAACCAGGTCATAAGCCAGAACACAACACAAATAATCAATCCGGAGTAATAAAACTCATCCTGTCCATTCAAATGATTCGAGAAAAGGATTAAACTACAAAGGCCCACCATCCTGAAACAAAACCGTATAAAACGCTTGAAGTTATTCTTCCTGTCTTCAAGCAATTCACGAGGCGTTTTTTTAGTTAACATCGAGCAAGATCTCCTTGTTGTTTTTAATCAAATGGCTCTTCAGCGTTCTGAATGAATTGAAATAGGGAGTGTAATAGAAACTCCACTGTTCAATGTCCTTTTTGAAATGTTTTTTCCAGAATTTTACCTGTTTTGGGGAATGCAGCTGCATCTTGGCTTTGAATGTAAACCGACGGCGTTCTTCGCAATCAGTGAGTAGCCATTTCCCTTCAAAACTCCCGTTCACAAAAACCATATAAACAATTCTATCTTTTGAAATTTGTTTTTCAATTGTGACTTTATAACCATCGCAAACGAGTTTCAGTGGAGAATAAAAAGAGAGGTTTTTTTCTGCTTCATCCCAGGCAAGTTTATCCATGTTAAAATAGCTCCGCTTGTTTTAGTGATTTTGTTTTTGAGCCATTCATTCCGGCAGTAAGTTGACTGTCTTTTCCGGTTCTTACACCGGCAGAAAATGAATCATAATCCTTGTCCGTCCAGGTTCGACTGCTTTCTCGGTGCTTTACCTCTTCCAGACTGGGATATTTTTCGTCCATATAGGTTTTAATTAGTGTTTTTTCCTGAAAAGGAATAGAAAGGGTAGAAACTTTTTTCTGGATAGCAACGACAAACCCTTCACAGAACTGATCGGCGAGCTTTGTTTTATTTGTTTTTTTAAACCGTTTAAGGGATGAGAGATATTCGTTTCTTGAAGACTTGATGTTTCTCATTATAACTTCAAATGCATAGCTTCCAACCTCAACCCGGTTGTTTTCACCAATGAATAAAACCCGTAATTCATACTTCCAGGTATTGGGATTAAAGGTAGATGTTAACACAACCTCGACCCCAAATTGACGACAGATACAATTAATTAAAGCATTTTCCCATCTGGAAAGTGTGTTTCCCTTTGAAAATGTTTTCTTTTCTATTTCACCAACATCCGAAAGCAAAACATCCTGTTGACTCACTTTGTTTTCTTCCATTAACTGGCGCACTTTATCCATTGCAGCTGCAGCTTCATTTGCGTTCGGGCTTTTACCCAGTGCCATTAGCTTTTTGATTTTGGAAAGAAGCTTTTTATCCATGTTAAAACCGGCCTTTCGGCTTTTCGTTTTTCTTATCCCACTCACGTTTCAGCCAGCTCATAATGAACCGACGGTAATTCGTTTTCTCACGGCCGGGGTTACTGATCAGCCAGGTGTGCATCAGGTTCAATTGCTCACGGATGAATATTACCGGATAGGGATTGGTAACACTGAGCCACCATTCCAGATCGATCGGCGGGATGGACTTCGAGAATTCAGCATGCTTCTGTACGTTCTCCAGAATGATTTCCAGGTTAGCCCGCTTGTTTATTTCAGCGTCAACCTTAATCGGGTCAGAAAAAAGCTTTGCATTTTCTTCCCTGATTTGCTGTTTCCGGGCTTCTACTCTGGAACTAAAGTCCTGCGGATTGCTCATTTTGCTGTTCCTGTTGAAAAAGATCAAAAGTATCGTTCAATCCCCTGGGATTTTTGGCCAGAACTTCACGCACGAACCGTTCAGAAACGCCCAGGGTAACGGCGATTTCTTTGTAATTTGTGCCATCAAATTTCTTCCGCATGTAAGCGCGCATGGCATCATTAATTGCAGTCTGTGACGGGTAAATAGCGATGCCCTGAAGCTTCCACCAGAGTTGTTTAACAGTCTCTGGTCCGCAGTTATCAAGAACTAATTTCGCGTCACCGGTCAGAACCTTTTCGAGTTCAAGTTCATCCATCCAGTTAAGGTTTTCCATTCACATTGTCTCCGGCTTTTTTCAAATTCTGTTTATCAATATCCTTAATGGCCTTCAGCAGTTGAGCCACATGATGGTGCGAAATCCACTCAATGTTGTCCACACCGGTGATCCGCTTTATGAAGGCCGTCAAGCTGTGATCATCTTTTTCCCTGGAAACCTGCCGCCACATTCCTTCAATCATTCTGAGTTGTTTGGGGGTGGCCAATTCAGGATCCCGATCCTTCAGATGATGATATTTTGCCCGACCATAGCCCTTGTCTTCGCCTTCTTTGATCCGTCGGGGCTTATAGGTTTCATGCCAGCCCAGATTTTTAAGCTGTCTGATCAGTTTATTGGCATCCTGGTAAGTGAGATCCTTTGAAGAGTCAACACCATAACCCGAAAGGAGTCCGCGGTATTGAACTTCCTCCAGCTTCAGTACTGATTTTCCCACGTGGATCCGTGTGATCTGAGTGCGGGTGGCTTTGCCTAGCATTTTATGCCTCCATTATCAAGCAGAACCCAGTCTTCATTCGGCATTTCACAGGCATCAAGCGTCCATGTTTTAGTATTTATGGAATTCAATCTCGATGGATTTTCCCGAATAAATTCATCACGACGGATGTCCTGAATTAAATACCGAACATTAAAAACTTCATCGATTATCGGGTTAATTGATTTTATCTGGTTAACATGATGAAGCCCGACATTTAATGCACCGATATTACAGAAATCAGATAATATGTCACAATAATTTTCATTGATGAGTAACCCGTTTGTATAGATATAAACCGGGATTCCTTTAGGGATTTCGAGTAACACTTCCAGAAGGATTTCAAAATTCAGGAAGGGCTCGCCGCCTGTCAGACAAATGTTTTTGTACTCTAAAAAATTGATTTCATGAAGTAACTTTTTCTCAAATTTTGAGTTTACTGCCGGGTTTTCGTTGCAGCAATAACTGCACGACAGGTTACATTCAGTAAACAATATCAATCGAAGTAAATCCTTCATCTCAAACCTTCATCATAATTAAAATTTTGATCTTTTTAAGTTCTTCTTTTCTGATTTCAACTGCTTTTACCTGATTTTTTGAATCGATTTGTTCCAATTCTTTCAGGCGGTCCAGTTGAAACTGAATCTGATCATCTATGATTGTTAAAATATCGCCAAGCTTTACGAGCCGGTCTGGCCTAACATGAGATCCCATCAGTTTACCTTCCTCAGTAAATAGATTCCGAATAAAATCGAATCGGCATTTTCATACATTTTCCGCATGATATCCATGGTTTTCATCCGGTCGTAACCGGTATCAAGTGCTGCACTAATTTCAGGGAGTTTTTCCAGGGGAAACGAATTGCCGGCAATGAGTTCTGCCTTAAACGGATCCATCAAATCACGTGATTTGTTTTTATCTGTGTGCCTGATCAGGTAAGTGGTTCCGATTTTATACACATCTGGGTTCCATGGCCGGATGGTGGTAAAGCAGTTACAGGCCAGTTTATTATTCCAGTTGGTGGTGAATTTAATCTGGGGTAAATCGTCATTAACGAGGGTTTGAAACAGACCCTGTTGAATGGTTTTCACCTTCCGGGTATTGCAGGAATCGCAGACGTAAAGGTGGCCTTCATCGGGGGTTCTGTGCATGGCACAAACCTCAGAACCGCAGTGCTTGCAGGTTCGGTTCATGTCAGAAATTCTTTGGCAGAAAACGCACGGCATCTTGTCTGTCTCCTGATGCTTTATTATTTTTGTCCCTGATAACATACCTGCCCGGCTTTCCTCAGCTGGGCTATTACTCGGGATCGGCCCCGGTCTTGCAATAAGGCCGGGGCTTTCTTTTTTCAGTCGTGTTTGCTCTCCGGACGGGACTCGAACCCGTATTTTCCGCCGACCTGCTTCCGGAGGGGTAACCGGTTAAACCGGCAGAATGCACAGATACGCTTTGGTATCCGTCAAGTATTTTACCTTCAGGGTTTTCTTGTATCTTTTGCTGGCATTTTGTGCAGCAACAATAGCAAGATTCAGGGCTTTTTTATTCTCCAGCTCAATTTCGATCTGCCCGTCATCGGTCGTTTTTATCCAGGCACGCAACTCCTCATATTTCCCTGCATAAGCCCGGCTCGGAACCGCATTTGCCCATTGGTTTTCTGTGATCGGTTTCAGTTTCATATCCTCTCCTATTCTACTTTTTCAGCAGCGTTTTTTAGTTCGTAACCAAACGTTTCATCCTGTTTAACTTCCAATCCAAATTCCCTGAGAACATCAGCGTTTAAACCGGATTCCGGGTTTTTGATCTGTGCGAGAATGGTGTCTTTATCAACTTCCTCTTTCGTTCTGATGAGGTCATTTTTCCAGATTGAGTTCTTGATCAGCTGGATGGTAGCATTCACTGTGTACTTGGCAATCTGGGCCACTCTTGGCATGCCAACCCGAAAGGAAACAATACCATGATTGAGTTCTTTTGATTTCAGCTTACCGAAGTCACCACGGTTATCACAGGCGAAAGCTTCAAGGCTGTTTTCAAGCACTTTCAGGCGTTCTTCCAGTGGCGAATTCGGTAGGGTGACCTCTTTCATCCGGGTATCCTGTTCTTTGGCATTGTACTTTGCCACGGTCTCGTTGATGCGGGCTCTGAGTGTTGCAATTTCAGACAGGGTTTTATCAGCTTCATCCCAGGAATTAATCCAGAAGATGGGTTTTGCGGGTTTAATTCTGGCCATTTATCGTTTCCTTTTTTCCTATTTGTGTAAAGTCTAAGAGGTTCTGTTTTTCGTCTCTGATCACCATCTCTTGTCCAACTTCGAGAATGATCCAGACCGCTGAATAAATCGTAGGCTTGAAATCTGATAGTTGAAACCGGGTTCCATACAGGGTAATAATCCCTGAGCGATCTGGCCGGCGGCACAGATAAATTGCATTACCCATGTCTTGCCTCTTCGAGTTCAAAAAAGGTAATCGGGTTACTATCACCATCGACGAAACCCATGAACTCTTTGCCCTCAACCACAGCCCAAACGGGACCAGGCATTGCCGGAGGGTTAAGCTGGTAAGTTCTTCTCTGAAAGCGTGCTGTCAGGGCTTCATCAACTTCAACTTGTTTGAGGTAATTAACGCTCATTCTTGTTCTCCAGCTGAGAGTAAACCTGATTCAGGATTGTACCGGGCCGTCTGGTTTGACCGGATCTCGGTGACCGCATCATTCTGGATTTTCCGGTATTTCATTTCGGCCTGCTTGTCCTTTTCAGCCAGGCGTTTGATCAGCTGAAGGGTTTCGTTTGAAGCTTTAAACCGGGCAGATGGTGAATTGTCTCCACCCAGACATTCTTCATAAAACAGGTCGTAATTCTCAACCGGGAAATAGACATCCTCCAGCTGTTGCTTCAGGGAAAAATTAAACATGCCGAGCCCGATATTCATGAGAATGGATCCGCAGAGCATGGCAAAAAGCAGATAGGTCAATTGGGTTTCTGAAATCATTATCTACCCCCAAACATGAGCATATCAGATGCACTCTGAATCACTTCCTGGCTTAATTTCACCTGGTTAACTTCACAGATTCTCTGTGACCGGCGGATGAGTTTTACCAAAACCCGCGGGTTGCCCTTCGAGGCGTTATGCAGTGCCTTCCAGTGACCGTTTGCGCCGGGCAACATGGTTTCAACATAGAGGGCAGAATCTTCTTCAAGGGCATCGGCCATTTCTGACCTGATGTGATTCAGATTGGTGAGTCTGCCCACACGTGAATAGAGCTGAGCATATTCACCGCGCCGGCCCCTGAGGTTGGAAAGAAGGGTAGGCATCCCGGAAAGAACAACCCCGATTTCAGCTTTGTCGTAGATTCTGCGGATGGTTTCCAGGGCTTTATGAGGAAGGTTTTCAGCTTCGTCAACAATGATCATCCGGCCGGATCCTTTCAGCTTTGAGACCACATCAGTCATCATCCGGTGAAGGTCGTGACCGGTTTCTCCGTTCAGCTTACTCAGAATATCTTCAAGAATTGCCCGGGCGTTGTAACCGGGATCTGCTTCAACCAGAATCACATCTGTATTGCGAAGGGCATACTGTTTTACGGCCGTAGTTTTACCCAGACCGGCATCACCAATTACAATGCTTACTTCAGCTTCAAGATGGCTGAACCGGCAGGTGTCTAAAATGCGGCCGGAAAAATAAGTCGGGATGAAATCACCCTTAATCAGCGAAATATCTTTGCGGTCGAGTTCGCGCTGAAGGTAACTTTTAATTTTATGTTCGATATTTGCAGTACCGGCTTCATATTTACCCTGCAAAATCTGGTTAACTGCAGCAGGACTGATGCCAATTCCACGCGCAACCGCTGCCTGGGTTACTTTGTGTTTTTCCATGTAATCGAGCAGTTGCTGCACGACGTTGGTGTCTGTGCTCATGAGGTTGTCTCCTTGTGCTTGTTTGTGGTTAATCTGCCCTTCCGGAGGTAGTGACTCCGGGAGGGGTTTTTATTGAATCAAATGCTAATATTCAAAAGTTTTACATTTGCCTTTATCAGTTCATCAATGTTATTTATATCCTCGATTTCAGAATCAAAAAGTGGATAAATCTGTATCCCATTATTTACCCTAAGTGCCAAATCAATTCTATTTTTAGCATCTCCAATGAATGCACTTATACCCACAATAACGTTAGGATCAACAACAGCCATTGTCCCCGCAGATACAAACCCAACATTAAGTAAATGTATTCTCAACTTACTGAATATTGGTTCTAAGTTTTCATAATCACCAACCAGTAGGATTTTTTTAGAAGAATCGTTTACTCCTTCATTTTTGAAAACAATTTCCATTACGGAAACTTGTTTGTCTTTATGCCCATCTTCTTGATAAAGAAGAACTACTGCAACTGCGGACGGGTCAATCGCTAATCTGGAGTTTTCATCTTTTCTGTTTTTGTTTTCCATTTGGCTGTCTCTTATTGGTTGTTTTATTCTCTGTTTCTTTTTCGTTCCATCATGCGTTCGTAGTCTGCTTTTTCTTCGGGTGAACCATATAATTTCTGTTTAACCGGTGGCTCTTTAATGAGCGCCCCGATGTCATCAGTTCCGGTTTTTTTGTGTTTTCTAACATCACTTGAAATCCGGTCAAATTCGGTTTGTTGATAGATTACATTCGGGTTTGCTTCAGCATAAACCGGTTTTCTGGCATCAATTGCAGCCTGATGAAATCTAACCAGATCCTCAGGGTCAACCCGTTCTTTGGGTATTTCACTGCGAACCTCTTTGAGTTCCCGTGCTTTTGCTTTCTGGTAATCTCCAATATCCTTGCGCCCAATTTCATCTTTCGCCATGCCCGGCGCGGCGTTAAAAAGTGAAGACTCGCAAATAAAGGTGTCAGTTTCGGCATCAAAAACGTAAGCAATTCGCCAGTTTCTCGGGTCGCGGCGCAGGTAAACTTTTTCATCCCGTTTCATGCCGGCCATGAATTCTTCATTGTAATAAAATGCACCGGTTAACCCATCCTCAACGCCATTTCGTTGAACTGTAACAGGCTTTGTAGTTCGCATATAAAGGAATCTCATTGAGTCTTCACTTACCATGCGTTTCTGACTGAAATTTTCGGCCCATACCTGATTTGGTGTTTTTCCTGCTAACTTTCCTGAGGCCCTTACGGTATCATCAATCTGAGAAATGGTTTGCATTAAAAGAGTTTCAAACTGGCTGAAAGGAAGTAAGTTTTCTGGCGACTTAGATGCAATTTTTTTTGTTTCATCTGGCCGGGTTGAGTGGTTTTTACCTGTATACCCTTTGAGAAACTTTTCAAAGGTTTGAATAGTCCCTCTGAAATATTGTTCAATCACTTTAGCCTGGCTGTTTTTTGGAATAGCAAAAACAGGATGTACATTAATCATGCTTAAAAGTGTTGTTGCCTTAACCTCATCTTCCTTCTCAATTACCTGAATGAATTTTTTCTTCTGTGGCTGGCCGGCGAAATCATTACATTTATATTCACGGCCGTTATCCATATACAGATAATCTGGTAACCCGTGCTCTTTTACACCCCAGGCAAAAGAAAGAAATACGTGGTCTGCATTCGGTGCTTCTTCATGAAGAAAACAGGACATCATTTTCTGTGAACGCATATCAATCCAGGCTGTTAACCAGGGTCTGAATGGTTTCATTTTCGTTTTAATTTCAGAGTTTTTGGGAGTATAAATCTGAAGATCATGAATCTTCGTTTTTTTACCCTCATTATCTGTAACCCAGGTAACACCCTTTTCATCAAGAACAACCAAAACATCAAGCTGCCGGTGATCACCAACCCAAACTTCCCCTGCCCTCATATCCTCATAATTTCTGTCTATAAAGAGCGGATATTTTCTGCGCCAGACTTCATAACCCTCACGGGCAAGACACTGTGCAGACTGGCTTACTCTTTTATCGATCAGGCGGAGAAAACTACTTTCTGAAGGGAAGTCTTCCTGGTTTTCAGGTTTATGCATAAGTAACCAGTATCCAAAGGCCTTTGTGTGACACTGTTTCGCTGATGGTTGCCCACCGGTGAGCCAAAGTCTTGCAAAAAAATCATAGACATCTTCTTGAATTTTTGTTTGTCCTTTTTTCTTCCCATGCTCATAATAAAGAGCCTCATTTCCATATTTCTCAAATGCTGCTCGTTTTTTATACAATGTTTTAAGATTAATTGGCTTTTTACCGGGATGCTCAGCGTTCCATTTCTTTAAAAACTGATCAAGTTCACGGCCATGATAACCTTCTGAAGCAATCAAAACCGGCTTATATTTATCGATGCCGGCACGGTTAAAATTTGGAGTTTTTATATAGCGGTTCATGTCTGCCTCAATGTCAGACTTAGCCTTTTTTGGTACCAGATCCGGATGTGATTTGAAGTATTTTTCACGCGCTTCAATCGGTATTTTTGGGTCAGAAATATGGACTAAAGGACGCTTTCCACCATTGCCACCACGACCAGATTTAACATAGGTTATAGTCTCTAATTCCTTCCTAAAGACTTTCACCTTTATATTAGCCAATGACCACCCAGTGATGTAACTCAATTCTTCGTAAGTTAGAAAACCAGATTGTTTATCAAGCATAATTAAACCATTGACCATTAATAAAATAAATACGTGTAACCCAATAATATTTTTGTAACCCAATACTGTAACCCAAACAATGGTATTGGGTTACAGTTTATCCAACCTTTTTTGCAGGAATCTTTGATTCATAATCTTCAACATATCTCAAAATCTTAGGGAATGTAATCTTTGATTTTCCTCGACCGGTAACAATTCTAAAAAAAGCGCCCTGGGAAATTCCAATAGACCTAGCCAATCCACTTGGGGTGGTATCATTGGCAGCACATGCAATTTTTACCCGTCTGTAAAAACTAGCTGACCCCGTTGTTATTGACATTTGTGTGTACCGTTCTTAATTTGTTCGTGTATTTAATACGAATATGCACACGCTTGTATAGATTGTCAAGATATTTACACACAAATGGCGAAAATTAATATAAATATCCACGATCGTGTTGAATTAATGCGTTCTGAACGGGGTTTTTCGAAGGGAGACCTATCCGAACGACTAGGTATTCATTATAATACCTATTTAAATTACTCCACAGGTCAGCGTGATATTCCTGCAAAACTGCTCATTCCATTAGCTGAAATATTAGAAGTTTCTGTTGAATGGCTAGTTACGGGAAATTTAATTGAGCAGAAACCGACTCACATATTCGAAGTTTCTCAACATGTACAGGATTCCGTCACCCCCTACGTTGTAACGGTAGACCAGGCTGGTAGAGATAATGTGGTGTTGGTAGATGCAAAGGCAGCGGCAGGGTATTTAAGCGGGTACGGAGATTCGGTTTACTTTACCAGGCTACCCTCATTCCGGCTTCCAATGCTTAATGGCGGGTTATATAGAATGTTTGAGGTGTCGGGTGAGTCAATGTGGCCAAACCTCACTTCAGGAGATTATGTAGTAGCAGAGTTTGTCGAAAACTGGCAGGAAATGCCAACCCGGCAGGTTTATGTGGTTATTTGCATCGAACAGGGTATAATAGTAAAGCGGGTTTCGAATCTTATCAGAGATGTAGGAAAGATCCTTTGTCAGTCAGATAACCCAGATAAAGAGAATTATAAGCCAATAGAGCTTCTTTTGCCCGGAATCAAAGAAATCTGGCGGGTCCGGTATAAAATCAGTGCCAGTATGGATCTGCAGACCACTTATACGGCAGAACTTGCAAGTGCGCTGTCTGAATACCATCGTCTTAAGATGGTTAATATAGATAACACTGCCTTTGCTACCCAACTTGGTGTTTTAAAAGATGAGTTAAGTGTGCTTAAATCAGACTTAAATGAGACAAAAGAAGAGATCAAAAAATTCTCAAACTAAATGCATTATTGGGTAATTACTGGCAATTCTGTGTAAAAATTCTCAAACCGTTTCCCGGCAAAAAAAATCCGCCGAAATCATAACAAAATAAGCACTTACGTCTTGTCTTTTTCATCATTCTCAATTCTCAAATTACCTGACTAATTATAATTCCAATCCGATAAATATTTTCATTTCGTCTGCTTTAGCTGACGGATTTCAGATTTATGGAAAACAAATTGAGTTTTAA